>NZ_SLWM01000003.1:0-698511 GCF_004342085.1 Kribbella orskensis | reverse complement strand
CAATGCCGTGAACGGGGTTAAAGCTGTATTTCGGCATTGACTTTCGGCACGCTGTTGAGTTCTCAAGAATCGGACGCACACCGCATCCCCAGCCTTTCGGCCTGGACTCCGGGGCAACCTGCGTAACTTTACTGTTCTGTCCGAAGCCGGTCAAATCGGCTTCTTTTGTCCCAGTCCCCCTGCATGTCTGTGTAACTGAAACCCGCTCGAGGCGTGTCTCAGCTCCTTGGACCTTCAGGGAGTTTGGAGCAACCGGGCCGCTCTCGCGTCCCGCACTCGCTCCAACAAGAAGAACATTACTGACATTCGGGCCCAAGATACAAATCGAGGCCCGGGAGTCCCTCTCGCCACACCAGTCACTCACGTCTCCGCGAGCTCGTCTCCCCATCATGCACCACGACTCAAGCCGGGTGACGGAGAGACGGTAGATGGGTGGGAGCGAAGGATCCGCTCCCACCCATCCAAGTACCGCATCGTCCAGCAGACGCCTCTCGGCGAGTGGCCGCTCGTAGCGGCGAAGTGTGAGGCCCGGGGGTCATGCACTGGACGACATCTGCTGTAACCAGCTCCTCCGGGGAGCTATTCCCGCATCACCAGGAAGACTTGGTGATCCCCGGGAGCTCCCCACGGTGGGCCATGGTGCGGAAGCGGACGCGGGAGATGCCTGCCTTGCGGAGGTACCCGCGCGGCCGGCCATCAGCCACGTCGCGGTTGCGCACCCTGATCGGGCTGGCGTCCCGCGGCAGCTTCTGCAGTTTCAGCTGCGCCTCGCCACGGGCGTCGAACGGAGTGGCCGGATCGGCGATGATCCGCTTCAGCTCCGCCCGGCGCTCGGCGTACAGGGCGACTGTCTGCTTGCGCTGGTCGTTCTTGACGATCTTGCTGGTCTTCGCCACGTGCCGGCTTTACCGCTCTTCGCGGAAGTCGACGTGCTGGCGGACCTTCGGGTCGTACTTGCGCATCGTCAGCCGGTCGGGGTCGTTCCGGCGGTTCTTCCGGGTCACGTAGGTGAAACCGGTCCCCGCGGTGCTCCGCAGCTTGACGATCGGGCGGACGTCGTTGTGCTTGGCCATCAGACCTTCCCTCCAGGCACCCAGTGGTGCCGTTGAACCTCTGTACGGTGAACGCCAGTCGCCCGGTCGGGTATTCCGGACCGCCGTCCTTCCGGAACCGCTCGGCAGCAGTGTACGTTGTATTGGTTATCGTTTTCAATAAGACGAGAGGTGTCATGCCGAGCCACCTGCCGATCACCCTGCTGACAGGCGTCGACGAGCCCTCCCGCGGCACCGTCGCGACCACCCTGCTCGACACCGCCGAGCCGGCCACAGCAGTGCTTGTCGAGTACGACGTGAGCGGCCTGGCCGGCGGGTCCGTACTGCGGATCGCGCGCAGCACGTCCGGCGTGATCGACCGCGAGGTGATCCGGATGGGACACCCGTGCGTGTCCTGCGCGATGCGAGGCTCCCTTGTCCCCCTCCTGGTCAGCATCGCCGCGACCGGGAAGTACGGCTCGGTGATCGTGTCGGTCCCCGGCGCGGGTGACACCCAGGCACTGGCCGAGGAGATCGCCCGCGATGCCGGTGACGACCTGCGGGTGATTTCGGTACTCACCGTGCTCGACACGGCCACCTTCACCGAGGACGTCACCAGTGAGGACCTGATCCACGATCGCGGTATTCCGACCGCCCCCGAGGACGGCCGGGCGATCGCCGAGGTCCTGGTCCGACAGGTCGAGTACGCCAATGCCGTGATCCTCCACGCCGACGAGCCTGAAGGGGCGCAGGCGCAGGTGGCGAGGGCCCTTGCGGAGGCGATGAACCCGCAGGCTCTGGTCCGGACCACCGAGACGGCCGCCGAGCTGTCCGGAGTACGGCTTCATGATCCGGATGCGGCTGAGACGTGGGTCGAACCCGGGTCGATCAGCGCTCCGCTGCAATCGGAGGGCCGGGTGGAGACGTTGGTGTGGCAGTCCACGAGACCGTTCCACCCTGAGCGGCTGTACGACGCGCTCGAGGACCTGGTCGCCGGGACCGCCCGGGGCAAGGGCACTGTCTGGCTAGCCTCGCAGCCGCACGCGCGGCTCGGCTGGGACAGCTTCGGCACGAACATCGCGCTCGGCGTCCTGGGTCCGTGGCTCGCGGACCTGCCGGCGGAGCGCTGGTCCGAGGTCGGGCAGACGCACCAGGCCCGTTCGGCGCTCGAGTGGCACCCCGAACACGGCGACCGGGCGTCGTACCTGTCCATCACCGGGATCGATCTGGACGTCCGGGAATTAGCGCGGCTGCTCGATGGTTGTGTCATTCGTGCGGATGAGTGGGACAGCACGATGACCGACCCGTTCGCCCCTTACCTGGAAGGAAGTACCGCTGCATGAAGAAGGACATTCACCCCGACTACCGCCGGGTCGTCTTCAGGGACAAGTCCGGCAACTTCAGCTTCCTGACCGGCTCCACGCGCGAGAGCAACGAGACCACCGAGTGGCACGACGGGAACATCTACCCGGTCGTCGACGTCGAGATCTCGTCCGCCAGCCACCCGTTCTACACGGGCCAGCAGCGCGTGATGGACACCCAGGGCCGCGTCGAGAAGTTCAAGAAGCGCTACGGCAAGATCTGACGCCCCAAATAAAACTCAGAACGGCCCGCCGATCCTCCCTTCACGGGATCGGCGGGCCGTTTGCTTTGTCCCCATCACACCTCTGCGCCACGCCCGAGACATGACCAGCCGCGGGGGTGACCGCCGGTACGCCGGTACGCCGGACGAGTCGTTCGCGCAGGCATAGGCGCGGGTGGTTCGCGGTCTCCGCTGCGTGAGTGTTCTAGTCGTGCTGGTGTGCGTCAAGAGCGCTTCGCGTCCCTTCGGGATCGAGCAAGCTCGACTCTTGACTCACCCCACCCCGACCAGGGAAGGACGCAGCTACGCGGATCCGGCGGAGGGGTCTGAGCCGGGTCCGGGGTGATGTTTTCGGGCCGGGGTGTACCGAGGGACAGGTAATACCTGGGTGGTCGCCGAGGTTCCAGGCGTGGGGTGCAGCCGGGGTTGTGTGCGCGGCGACTACTTCCTGTCCTTCGGTACGGCAGCGGGTCCTAGGGGTGGTGGGTTTCGCCCCGAGGAGTGGTGGTTGCGGCGATTCGAGGGTTCGCGCTGGCGGGTCGTTCGACCACTGGCGGGTTGTTCGTCCACTGGCAGGTTTGTTGGCAGGCTGGCGGGTTGGTCGGCGGCGTGTGGCTCTTTCGGGGTCCACTGGCGGGCTGTTCGATGGCTGGCGGCTTGTAAGGCGCCAGCGGCCGAACGACCCGCTATCGGGACCTGCTTGGGTCGATGTGGAGTTGCTGGCGGGGTGGGGTTGGGGACCTCGGACAGGTTGTCGGTGGTGGGGACAGGGTGTTTCGTGTTCGAGGGCCCGACATGGTGGTCGAGGTCTCCACTTGGTGTCCTCGGCCGCAATTGGTGGACGAGGCGAGACGCCGGGGCGCGCCGTGACCGTTCGGCCGCTCGACGGGTCGGGATTGTCGCGGTGGGAGCGTCTCGGATTTCAGACAGCAGCGGGGTGGAGGTACATGGCGGCCGGGTGGGGTGGGGCTCACACTGGGCGGGTGGAGCCGATCGAGATTTCTGGGGTGGGGCTGACGCCGTTGGACGCGGTGTCGCTCGAGCAGCGGCGGACGCCTGTGCAGCTGGCTGAGGATGCGCGGAAGCGGATGGCGGACTCGGCGGCCGCGGTGGCCGAGATCGCGTTGCACCGGCCGGTGTACGGGCGGACCACCGGGGTCGGGGCCAACCGGGATGTGCTGACGTCCGACCCGGAGCACGGCGCCCGGCTGCTGGCGTCCCACTCGACCACCGGGACCTCGTCGTACCCGCGAGATGTCGTCCGGCTCGGGCTGCTGATCAGGGTGAACCAGCTCGCCTCCGGCGGGTCCGGGCTCGCTCCGGACGTCGCCGACGCGATCGTTGCCCTGCTCAACGATGACGACCTGCCCGACCTGCATCGCGGTGGCGCGATCGGGACCGGCGACCTCGGCGCACTCGCCGAGCTCGGGCTCGCCCTGGGCGACGTCATCGACGGCACCAGCGCCCTCCCGCTGCTGTCCAGCAACGCGATCACCCTGGCCGAGTGCTGCCTCGCGTACGTCGAAGCGGCCACCCTCATCAACGTCGTACCGCTGGTCGGCGGGCTCTCCCACGTCGCGCTCCGCGGCAATGCCGAGGTGTACGACGTCCGCGTGCACGAGGCTCGTCCGCAGCCGGGCCAGGTCCGGGTGGCCCGGCGGATGCGCGGGCTGCTCGACGGGCTGCCGATCCCGCCGGCCCGGGTACAGGACCCGTTCGGCCTGCGTGCTTTCGCCCAGGTGCTCGGCCCGGCCGTCGACCATGTCGATGCCCTGGGCAACGCTCTGATGATCGACATCAACGCGTCCGCGGAGAACCCGCTGGTCGCCGGGGACACCGTGCTGCACAACGGAAACTGGCACGCGATGCCGATCGCGCTGGCGCTGGACTCGTTGCGACTCAGCCTGCACAGCGTGGCTACGCTCTCCACCTCGCGCGTCGCGAACCTGGTCGATCCGGACTTCACCCACCTGAGCCGATTCCTGGCCAGCGGGGCGGAGGCCAGCTCGGGCGTGATGATGATCGAGTACGTCGCGCACGACGCGCTCGCCTCGGTCCGTTCGACCGCACAGCCCGCCACCCTCGGTACGGCGACCCTGTCCCGTGGAGCCGAGCACCACGCCAGCTTCGCGCCGCAGGCCGCAGTACTGACTGCGCAGTTGCTTGATGCGTTGCGGGACGTGCTGGCGTGTGAGCTGGTGACGGCGGTTCGTGCTGTCCGGCTGGCGGATCTGGAGCCGGAGCAGCTCGCGCCGGCCGCGATCGGACCCTGGCTGGCTGATGCGCTGGCCGCGCTGCCGAGTGACCTGAAGGATCGATCGCTGCGGGACGACCTGGAGATCGCCCGCGGACTGCTCACGCAGTGGGGCGACCGCCAGGTCGAGCACCCCGCCGAAGCGGGCTAGGACCAGGAGATCAGCGGCTCAACGCCTTCAGGTCGAAGGCCGCAGCCATCGCCTTGAAGCCGTCCGCGTTCGGGTGCAGGTGGTCGCCCACGTCGTACGCGGGCAGCATCTTCGACGGCTGGGCAGGATCACGGACGGCCTTGTCGAAGTCGACGACACCGTCGTACTCCCGCGACGTCCGGATCCACTGGTTCAGCGCCTGCCGGTCCGCCTCACCCTCGGCGCTGTAGTACCCGGCGCCCTCGAACGGGGTCAGCGTCGCGCCGATCACCTTCAGCCCGGCCTGGTGTGCGCGCTGGATGAACTGCCGGTGCACGGCGATCAGGTCGGCCGGATCGGTCGCACCCAGGCTTCCGCCGATGTCGTTGATCCCTTCGAGCAGGACCACCGTCCGCGCTCCGGTCTGTGCGGCCACGTCCCGGTCGAACCGCGCGAGCGCCGAGTCTCCCGCAGTACCGGCGTTGCTGAGCAGGCGGTTGCCGCTGATCCCGGCGTTCAGCACGCCGAGCTCACGGGATGCCGGCTCGGCGAGCAGGCGGTCCGCCAACTGGTCCGGGTATCGCAGGTTCTGGTCGATCGGGGAGACCACGCCGTCCGTGATCGAGTCGCCGAACAGCACCACCGAGCCACCCACCCGGCTCTTCACGTCAACGCCCTCGATGATGTACCGCGCCATCCCCGGCAGCGCCTGGTACTCCGACCCGCCGCCGCTGGTCTGATCGCCCGCGGCGGAGAAGCCCGTCGCGTACCCGGCCGGGTGCTGGGTCAACTTGCCGGTCGTGCCCGGGAAGTAGGTGCTGATCACCAGATCCGTGTCGTCGGGCACGGTGATCCGGACCGGGTCGCTGATCCACTCGGCGCCGACCGGGATCGTGACGGCGGTGCGACCACCGAAGGAGACCGGGACCAGCGGCGCCGGGTCGACCGTCGGCGTACCGGCCAGGTCGTCGCCGCGAGGAGTGACGGTCACCTTGCCGACGACGAGCGGGGCGGTGCCGTAGGCGTTGGACAGCCTCAGCCGGAGCTCCGGTCCACCGACGGACAGGTGGGCGACCTGGCGCAGGGTGGTGTCGGTGACTCCCGTCGCCGAGATCCCGGAGGTACCAGGCGGGGTGACCGCGACGGCCCAACTGCCGACCCAGTCCGGGGACAACGCGGACTGGGTGACAGCCGAGGCCGGTGCGATCGGGACGAGGAGCAGGGCCAGAGCGGCGGCGAAGTGTTTGATGCGACGCATGAGACCACCTTCGATCGGGCGGATACGGGGTGTCACCTCGATCCCACCCAGCGTCGCCGACCCAGGCAACCCCGTCATCGGCGAACGGTCCGAACCCTGCGACAGCCGGTCAGGTCTGACCGGTATCGGCCAAGCTGCTCAGGCGGATGCGAGCAACCTGGCTGTCAGCCCAGGCGGCCGTAGGCCTGCAGAGTCTGCAGAGCTCTGACCGTGACGACACCGCGGTACTCGAGCGTCGCCGCGGCACCCGGCGGCTCCCACGTGAGCACCCAGCCGCCGTCGGGCTGCTGGTCCTGGACCAGCCGGTCCAGGTGGCCCTCGATCTGGGCGTCAGTGAAGAGTTGCCGCCAGAAGCTGTCCGGCGTCGGCGCGAAGTGCAACGGCGTCACCCCGTACGACGGGTCGGCCGCGTCGGCGCGGTACCACGACAGCTTCGGCAACCACTCCTTCACCTTGGCGACGTCGACCTCGGTGTGCTCGAGAAACTCCAGCACCTCGTGCATCCCGTGCGCGTCCTCAGGGAATCCGTCGTCGGCCAGGGCCTTCGTGCACCAGGCGGCGGCAGCGTCGCGCCATGGGTGCTCGAAGCCGAGCCGGTAGAGCCGGCCGACCAGTCCCGCGGTCGGGTTGAGACCCGGCACGTAGGTCCACTCGCTCACGTGCTCGGCCCGCGGATATCCCTCGATCGCCGGGGACGCGAGCGAGACCGCGCCTTCCGGGGTGGCGACGGTCTGTAGCCAGTCACACGCCCGGCGGACCATGTCCTCGTCCCGGGCGCCGGCGGCGAGCAGGTTGTCGAAGGCAGCCTCGACGTCGAGGGGGAGGCTGTCCGGGCAGCGCTTGTCCGGCTCCAGCCCATGACCGAAGCCGCCGTCGGCGTTCTGATAACCGCGCAGCGCGTCGACCACGCCGACGGGATCGGCGTCCTCGAAGAGCGTGGCGAACAGCCGGCGCTCGACCAGCCGGCCTTCCTGGCGTACGAAGTCACGACCAGCGTTGAAGATGTCCATGCGCTCAGCTTGCCGTCTCCGCACCCAACTCGTCTTGAAGGAATCAGACATCCGGGAGAACTCCTGAACCGCAGCAGCCCTTGCGACCGTGAGGACCGTGTTGGTATTGCCGTCGCGACCACGAGGATGTTGTGAGCAGGCGCGCCGGACTGGGCCGATCGTGCCGGAAGCGCGGAGCAGGCCGGTCAGGTTCAGACCATCGGGGTTCGTCAAGCTGCTCGACGACTGGCAGGCGTGGAACCCGGAGGTCCTCCTCGTCGCCCTGTACGACGAGCACCGGCGGAGTCCGCCATCTGGAGATCACCACGGTGTTCGTGCTGATCCCGGAGGTCGAGCCGGAGCACCTGTGGCAACGGATCCTGCAGAACAACCGCGGCGCGCTGCTGGCACATGCCCTCCGCAAGGACACCGACGCGGTGGTCTGCCGGCTCCGGTTCCGCGTCCCCGACGACGAACCGGAGCAGGACGTGGCGCCGACCCTGGTGTCGGTCAGCAAGGGCTGAGCTAGTGCCCTCCGACGCACGGCACTAGAGCCAGCCCTTCTTCTTGAAGATGGTGTAGAGGCCGACGCTGACCAGGAACATCAGCACCACCGCGAACGGATAGCCGAGCCGCCAGTTCAGCTCGGGCATGTGGACGAAGTTCATCCCGTAGATGGTGCCGACCAGCGTCGGGGCGAACAGGATGGCCGCCCAGGAAGAGATCCGCTTGACCTCCTCGTTCTGCCGCAGGCTGAGCTCGGACAGCCGTTGCGTCTCCTCGTTCTGGCGCTGTCCGACCAGGGTGGCGTTCACGCCGATCAGGTTGATCAGCAGCACCTTGAAGCCGGCCGCCTGCTCGACGACCCGCTCGACGTGGTCGGCCACGTCGCGCAGGTACCGCTGCAGTTCCTCCTCGACCCCGTACTTCTCGAAACCGGACCGCAGATCGGCGATGATCCCGGACAGCGGCTGGGTCGCGCGCATGAACTTGACCACTTCGCGGAGCAGTTCGTAGATCCGCCGGGACACCTCGGGATCGGCGCCGAAGACCTGGTCCTCGATCTGGTCGATGTCGTCCTGCAGACCGTCGATCACCGGCTGGTACTCGTCCACCACCTGGTCGAAGATCGCGTAGAGCACCGCCTCGGGGCCCAGCTTCAGCAGCTCGGGGGATTCCTCCAGGCGTTTGCGGACCAGACCGAGATCGGGCGACTCCGCGTGCCGGACGGTGACGACGAAGTCCTTGCCGGTGAAGACATGCAGCTCGCCGAACTCGACCCGCTCGACGTCGTCCAGGTACCGGGCGGACCGCAGTACGGTGAACAGCACGTCGCCGTAGCGTTCGAGCTTGGGGCGCTGGTGCGCGGAGATGGTGTCGTCGACCGCCAGCCGGTGGAAGCCGAACTCGTCGGCGACGGACTCCATCTCGACCGGATCCGGCCGGTAGAGGCCGATCCACCCCATCCCGTGCCGGTCCCGCAGCAGTTCGTAGGTCTCGTCCAGGGTGGCGGGCTCACAGGCCCGGTGCCCGTCGACGTAGACGGCATTGTCGATGATCGTCAACGCCGGCCTCCCTTCCAGTGGTCAGGGCTCGAAGCGGTAGCCCATGCCCGGCTCGGTGAGCAGGTGCACGGGTCGCGCCGGGTCGGCCTCGAGCTTGCGCCGCAGCTGCCCCATGTAGAAGCGCAGGTTGCCGCTGGCCGTCTCGTACCCCGGCCCCCACACCTCGGTCAGCAGCTGTCGCTGGGACATCAGCTTGCCCGGGTGCCGGATCAGCACCTCCAGCAGGTGCCATTCGGTCGGCGTCAGGCGAACGTCCTCCCCGCTGTCCAGTGTCACCCGTTTCGCCGACAGGTCCACCTGGGCACCGCCGACAGTGACCACCGGCTGGTCCTGGGCCAGGTTGCTGCGGCGCAGTACGGCGCGCATCCGGGCCAGCAACTCGTCGATGCCGAAGGGCTTGGTGACGTAGTCGTCCGCACCGGCGTCCAGCGCCTCCACCTTGTCCGTGCTGTCGGTCCGCCCGGACAGCACCAGGATCGGCGCCTCGGTCCAGCCGCGCAGCCCGCGGATCACGTCGACACCGTCGAAGTCCGGCAGCCCGAGGTCGAGGATGACCAGGTCCGGCGGGTACTGCGCCGCCACCTTGAGCGCCGCCGTACCGCTGCCGGCCACGTGTACTTCGTACCGCCGGGCCTTCAGGTTGATCTGCAGGGCCCGCACGATCTGTGGTTCGTCGTCGACCACCAGGATCCGGGTCATCCCCTGACCTCCGGTTCGGAGCGTTCCCGGCTGCCGGGCACCGGGGTGTCTCCCGGCCGCAAGGTTGCCGACGGCATCGAGACGACCATGGTCAGACCGCCGCCGGGTGTCTCCTCCGGCTGCACGGTGCCGTGCATCGCTTCGGCCAGACCGCGGGCCAGCGCCAGGCCGAGGCCGACCCCGACCGTGTTGTCGGTGTCCCCGAGCCGCTGGAAGGGGGCGAAGACCCGGCCGCGTTCGGCGGGCGGGATGCCCGGACCGCGATCGATGACGCGGACCTCGACCACGTCCCCGAGCGCACTGCCCGTGACCACCGGCGGACGGCCCAGGGGCGAGTAGCGGATCGCGTTGGCCAGCAGGTTCGCGATCACGCGTTCGAGCAGCGCCGGATCGGCGTCGACCAGGGGGAGGGTGTGCGGGATGTCGACCCTGACCCGGTCAGCGTCGTCACCCAGCTCGGCCAGCGCCCCGGGCAGGATCTCGTCGAGCGCCATCGGCCGGTTGAAGACCGGGAGGACGCCGGCCTGCAGGCGGCTGAGGTCGAGCAGGTTGTCGACGAGGCGCGCCAGCCGATCGAGGGACTCGTCGGCTGTCGCGAGCAGTTCGTCCCGCTCGTCCTCGGTCCACTCCACATCGTCACTGCGGAGGCTGGTCACGGACGCCTTCGCCGAGGCCAGTGGCGACCGTAGGTCGTGGCCGACGGCACGCAGCAGCGCCGTACGGAGCTTGTCGGCCTCGGCCAGCGGCTTGGCCTCCGCCGCCGCCTCACTCAGCCGCATCCGATCCACCAGGGCGGCCGCGTGCGCCGCGAAGGCGCCGACCAGCCGGCGCTCGTCCGCTGCCAGCGTTCGCCCTTGCAGGACCAGGACCAGGTCCTCCCGGCCCGGGATCTCGGCGTCTCCGTCCTCCGGGCGGCGGCAGGTCGGAGTACCGGCCGAGGCGAGCGGGCGCCAGGTCTCCACCAGCTCGTCGGTGTCGATGCGTTCCATCAGACAGGCGCTGGTCATCCCGAACGCCTCCCGAACCCGCTCGAGCAGTGCCGGCAAACCAGTCTCACCTCGAAGCACGGTGCCTGCCAGGGTCGCGAGTGTCTCCGACTCGGCCGCTGAGCGGGCCGCCTGCCGGGTCCTGCGGGCGGCCCGGTCGACGACCGAGCTCACCAGCCCCGCGACCAGCACGAAGATGCCCAGCGCGAGGGCATTGTTGACCTCGGCAATCGTGAAGGTACGTGTGGGCGGGGTGAAGAAGTAGTTCAGGACCAGGCTGCCGGCGACCGCGGTCAGGATCGCGGGCCAGAGGCCGCCGACCAGGGCGACCACCACCACCGCGAGCAGGAACGCCAGCACGTTGCTGGTCAGGTTCAGCGTGTCGCCGCCGAGGCCGAGCAGTAGCGCCAGCACCGGCGGCAGCGCGACCGCGAGCACGAACCCCAGCACCTGCCGACGGCGGGACAGGCTGCCGTGCAGGCGCGGCAGCCGGCCGCGCCCCATCTCCGAGTGGGTGACGATGTGGACGTCGATGTCGCCGGACTCGCGGATGGTGCCGGCGCCGATCCCCGGGCCGAGCAGCGAGGAGAACCAGGACCGGCGGCTGCCGCCGAGCACCAGCTGGGTGGCGTTCTCGGCGCGGGAGAAGGACAGCAGGGCGTCCGGGATGTCGTCGCCGACGATCTGGTGGTAGGTCCCACCGAGGCTCTCGACCAGGTCGCGCTGCTGTTCCAGCGTGGTGGGGTTGGCCCCGGTCAGTCCGTCGGACCGGGTGATGTGGACTGCGAGAAGATCCCCGCCGGAGGAACGGGCGGCGATGCGGGCGGCACGCCGGATCAGGGTCTCGCCTTCGGGCCCGCCGGTGAGCGCCACGACAACCCGCTCGCGCGCCTCCCAGGTGGAGTCGATGTCGTGCTGTGAACGGTACTGCTGCAACCCGGCGTCGACGCGGTCCGCCAGCCACAACAGCGCGAGTTCCCGCAGAGCGGAGAGGTTGCCGACCCGGAAGTAGTTGCCCAGGGCAGCATCGACCTTGTCCGCCGCGTAGACGTTGCCGTGCGCCATCCGGCGGCGCAGCGCCTCCGGGGTCATGTCGACCAGCTCGATCTGGTCCGCCGCCCGGACCACCCGGTCCGGCACGGTCTCCTGCTGCGGTACGCCGGTGATCTTCTCGACAACGTCGTTGATCGACTCGAGGTGCTGGATGTTGACCGCCGAGATCACGTCGATCCCGGCGGACAACAGCGCGTCGATGTCCTCCCAGCGCTTGGCGTGCCGGCTGCCCGGCACATTGGTGTGCGCGAGCTCGTCGACCAGCGCGACCTCGGGCCGCCGGGCCAGTACCGCGTCCAGGTCCATCTCGGTGAAGCTGGCCCCGCGGTAGTCGAGGATCCGCCGGGGAATCACCTCGAGGCCGTCGAGCATGGCGGCGGTGTGTTCCCGGCCGTGGGTCTCGACGAAACCGACCACCACGTCCGTACCGCGCTCCCGCCGCCGCTGCCCCTCGCCCAGCATCTTGTAGGTCTTGCCGACGCCGGGCGCGGCACCCAAGTACACCCTCAGGTGCCCGCGACCACTGCTACTCATACATCCATCGTCTCAGCCGGGGCCTACTTCAGGGCGGCAAGATCGTTGTTCAAGGTGACCACGTTCACCCGTGGCTCCCCGAGGAAGCCGAAGGTGCGGCCCTGGGTGTTGTCCTTGACCAACTGCTTGACCATGGTGACCTCCAGGCCCCGCTCGCGCGCGACGCGGTCGACCTGCAGGGCGGCGTACGCCGGGCTGATCTGCGGGTCGAGGCCGCTGCCACTGGCTGTGACGGCGTCCGGCGGCACCTGCGCGGGGTCCACACCTTCCAGGTCGGCGACGGCCTTGCGGCGCTCCTGGACCGCCGCCAGCAGGTCGGCGTTGTTCGGGCCGAGCTGCGAGGCCGCGCTGCCCATGGCGTCGTAGTCGACTGCTGACGGCCGGGTCTGGAACCACAGCGGGTCGGCGACCATCACCGGCGCACCGTCCGCGTCCACCTCCGGTTTGCCGTCCTTGGTCGCCTGCTTGGTGTAGGCCTGACCGATCAGGTCGGACGCGACGTCCTTGCCGTGGACCTGGACGATCGAGCCGTTGGCGTTGTCGTTGAACAGGGCCTGTGCGGCGCCGGTCATCGCCAGCGGGTAGATCACACCGAGCCCGATCGTGAACACTGCGAGCGCCCGCGTCGCCACCCCGAATTGACGGAAGGTCGCGGGGAGTCTGCTAGCCATTTCTTTCTATGCCTCTCAGCCGATGCCCGGGATGAGCGAGATCAGCAGATCGATGAGTTTGATGCCGATGAACGGGCTGATCAGCCCGCCGACGCCGTAGATCAACAGGTTGCGCCGCAACATCGCCGACGCCGACGACGGCTTGTACTGCACTCCTCGCAGCGCCAGCGGCACCAGGGCCACGATCACCAGCGCGTTGAAGATCACCGCGGACAGGATCGCCGACTCGGCCGAGTCCAGCCGCATGATGTTCAGCTTGTCCAGGCCCGGATAGGCCGCCGCGAACAACGCCGGCAGGATCGCGAAGTACTTCGCCACGTCGTTCGCGATCGAGAACGTGGTCAGCGAACCACGGGTGATCAGCAACTGCTTACCGATCTCCACGATCTCGATCAGCTTGGTCGGGTTGGAGTCGAGGTCGACCATGTTGCCGGCCTCCTTCGCCGCCGACGTCCCGCTGTTCATCGCCACCCCGACATCGGCCTGCGCCAGCGCCGGAGCGTCGTTGGTGCCGTCACCGGTCATCGCGACCAGCCGGCCACCTTCTTGCTCCTTCCTGATCAACGCCATCTTGTCCTCGGGCGTCGCCTCGGCCAGGAAGTCGTCGACCCCGGCCTCCTCGGCGATCGCCTTCGCGGTCAACTGGTTGTCACCGGTGATCATCACCGTCCGGATGCCCATCGCCCGCATCTGGTCGAACCGCTCCCGCATCCCTTCCTTGACCACATCCTTCAGGTGGATGACGCCGAGCGCCCGGGCCACCCCGCCCTTGCTGTCGGCAACGACCAGCGGCGTGCCGCCGGAGGCGGAGATGCCGTCGACGACCTCGCCGAGCGCGTTGTCGACCTTGCCGCCCTGGCTGCTGATCCAGGCGTTCACGGCGCCGGCCGCACCTTTGCGGACCTGCCGGTCGTCGACGTCGACCCCGCTCATCCGGGTCTGCGCGGTGAACTGCACGAACGTTGCGTGCGGCAACTCTCCCGTGGTGCGCTCCCTGAGCCCGTACTGCGTCTTCGCCAGGACGACGATCGAACGGCCCTCGGGGGTCTCGTCGGCCAGGCTCGACAGCTGGGCCGCGTCGGCCAGCTCGGTCTCGGTGACCCCGGCCAGCGGGATGAACTCCGACGCCTGCCGGTTGCCCAGCGTGATCGTGCCGGTCTTGTCCAGCAGCAGCGTGTTCACGTCGCCGGCCGCCTCGACCGCGCGGCCCGACATCGCCAGCACGTTGCGCTGCACCAGCCGGTCCATACCCGCGATGCCGATCGCCGACAACAACGCACCGATCGTCGTCGGGATCAGACACACCAACAGTGCGACCAGCACGACGATGCTCAGGTTGACACCCGCGTAGTCCGCGAACGGCGGCAGGGTCACCGTCGCCATCAAGAACACGATCGTCAGGCTGGCCAGCAGGATGTTCAGCGCGATCTCGTTCGGCGTCTTCTGCCGCGACGCACCCTCGACGAGGGCGATCATCCGGTCGATGAAACTCTCCCCCGGCCGGGTGGTGATCCTCACCACGATCCGGTCCGACAGCACCTTCGTCCCGCCGGTGACCGCGCTCCGGTCACCGCCGGACTCCCGGATCACCGGAGCCGACTCGCCCGTGATCGCCGACTCGTCCACGCTGGCGACACCCTCGACGACGTCACCGTCGCCCGGGATGACCTGACCGGCCTCCACCACCACGAGGTCGCCGAGCTGCAGCGACGCGGCCGGTACCTCCTGCTCGGTGGTGCGGTCCGCGGACAGCTTGCGAGCCGCGGTTTCGGTCTTCGCCCGGCGCAGCGTGTCGGCCTGGGCCTTGCCGCGCCCTTCGGCGACTGCCTCGGCCAGGTTGGCGAAGACAACGGTCAGCCAGAGCCAGACGACGATCCACCAGACGAACACGCTGGAGTCGGTGAAGGCGAGGATCGTCGAGGCGACGGCTCCCACCTCGACCACGAACATCACCGGGTTCTTCACCATCACCCGCGGATCGAGCTTGCGCAGCGCGTCCGGCAGGGAGGTCAGCAGCATCTTCGGGTCGAACAGACCCGACGGTGCTTTCTTCGCCGCCTGCGCCGGGGTCGGCGCAGGGGTCTTCAACAGCGTGGTCACAGTCCCTCCGCGAGGGGTCCGAGAGTGAGTGCGGGGAAGTAGGTCAGGCCGGTGACGATCACCACGACGCCGACGAGCATCGTGACGAACAGGGCCTTGTGGGTGGGGAGCGTGCCCTCGTTCACCGGAACCGGCTGCTGCCGGGCGAACGAGCCGGCCAGGGCCAGCACGAGGACGATCGGGAGGAACCGGCTGAGCAGCATCACGAGGCCCAGCGCGGTGTTGTAGAACGGAACATTCGCGCTGAGACCGCCGAACGCGCTGCCGTTGTTGTTACCTGCCGAGGTGAAGGCGTACAGCACCTCAGAGAACCCGTGCGGACTGCCGGTGTTGAAGATCGATGCCCGGGCCGTCTCCAGCCCCATGGCGACCGCGCTGCCGATCAGGATCAAGCTGGGAGTCGTCAGGATGTAGAGCGAGACCAGCTTCATCTCGCGCGCGGTGATCTTCTTACGCAGGTACTCCGGGGTCCGTCCGACCATCAGGCCGGCCACGAAGACCGCCAGCACGGCCAGTACCAGCATGCCGTACAGACCGGCGCCGACACCGCCTGGTGTGACTTCTCCCAGCATCATGTGGAACAGCGCGGTACCGCCGCCCAGTGGGGTGTACGAGTCATGCGCGGCGTTGACGGCACCTGTCGAGGTACCTGTCGTGGTCGAGGTGAAAAGGGTGGACGCCCACTCCCCGAACCGCGTCTCCTTGCCTTCCATCGCAGCCCCGGCCGCGCGGGTCGCAGTACCGGCGCCGTTGACCTCGAAGATCGTCGCGGCGAAGGTGAACGCGGTCCACAGGGTGGCCATCACGCCGAGGATCGCGTAGCCCTGCCGCTTGTCCTTCACCATCAGGCCGAAGGTGCGGGTCAGTGCCACCGGGATCACGAGCATCAGGAAGATCTCGAACAGGTTCGACAACCCGTTGGGGTTCTCGAACGGGTGCCCGGAGTTGGCGTTGTAGAAGCCACCGCCGTTGTTGCCCAGTTCCTTGATGATTTCCTGGCTCGCGACCGGACCACCGGGAAGCGTCTGGCTCTGGCCGACCACGGAGGCCACTTCATGACCACCCGACAGGTTCTGCACCACGCCCATCGCGACCAGGACCAGACCGCCCAGTACCGCGATCGGCAGCAGGACCCGGATCACCGTCCGGGTCAGGTCGACCCAGAAGTTGCCGAGCCGTTCGGTCCTGGACCGGGAGAAGCCGCGGATCAGCGCGACCGCGACGGTGATGCCGACCGCGGCGGACAGGAAGTTCTGCACCGCGAGGCCGGCGAACTGGACCAGGTGGCCCATCGTCACCTCGGGCGAGTACGACTGCCAGTTGGTGTTCGCGACGAAGGACGCCGCGGTGTTGAAGGCCAGCCCTTGTTCGACGTTGGGCAGACCGAGGGACAGCGGCAGGTGGGACTGGAGCCGCTGGATCAGATAGAGCAGGATCATGCTGATGGCCGAGAAGGCGATGATCGAGCGGGCGTAGACGGCCCACGTCTGGTCTGCCTTGGAGTCGACCCCCAGGAGTCTGTAGGTACCTCGTTCGACCCGGGAGTCCTTCTCGGACGTGTAGACCCGGGCCATGTAACCGCCCAGCGGGCGGTAGACGGCCGCCAGGAGCGCGACCAGGAGGCCGATCTGAAGCAGACCGGCTGCGGTGTCGGACATCAGAACCTCTCGGGGAAGATCAGGGCGGCGATCAGGTAGAGGACCAGAGCCGCGGCCACCACGAGGCCGGCGATGTTCTCAGTGCTCACAGCTTCTCCACCCCTCGCAGTGCGAACCAGACGGTCGCGAACGTGGCAATGGTCACGGCGAGGAACAGCACGTCTTTCATGGCCGGCCCCACCCCTCGACAAAAGTGGTCATGCGGCCACTGCACACCGCTGGCTGCCCGGTCAGGAGCCTTCTCGCAGGCCTCTCACAGCCACTCACACACCTCTCACGGCTCTCTCACACGGGAGGCCCGAGCGGGCGGCCGGGGAATAAACCCGCCTGTTTCCGGACACGACTTCGTCTGCGGCAGCCGAGTGCGCATACTTACGCCTGGCAACCAGAGGCCCCCACCAGAGTTAGGGACGAACTCAGTGACTGAAGTGGACAACCAGGAGCTCACGACCACCGGGGAGCAGTTCTTCTCCGAGGAGTCGCGCAAGGCGCTGGCCGAGGCGAGCCGCCTGCTGGCGGAGCGCCTGCAGGCCCACACCGAGGCCCTGCTGGCGATGACCGGCGACGAGGAGCAGGCCGGCCTGTACGAGCAGAACGCCGCGCTGGAGGAGCTCGTCGAGGGCTGGAACGACGCCGTCTTCGAGCACACCGGGACCGCGCCGCTGCTGCTCGACGACGAGCTCGAGGACGAAGAGGACGAGGAAGAGCCCGAGGAGCAGGACCAGGTGATCAGCGTGGTGTCGCGGTTCGACCTGCGCGTGGTCGACCTGGAGGCCCTGCTCGAGGCCGGCCGGACCGCCCAGGAGCGGCACCCCGCCGAGCTGGACGAGTCCGGCGAGAGGGAGCCGGTGGAGTCGGCCGAGCAGGCCATCTACGAGATCAGCCGCGAGGTCGGCGAGGCGTGGTTCGAGCTGCCCGGGGTGGACCTGGTCGCCGGAGCCCGCGCGTACGTCGTACCGGAGTATCCGTTCGAGCCGCTCGAGGCGGATGCCGAGGACGTGCTGACCGAGCTGAGCGCGCCGAACGGTGCGATCACCCACGCGGAGACCTGGGCCTAGATGGTGAGGTCACCGTCCAGCACGGTGACCGCGCGGCCGGTGAGGTAGACCCGCTCACCTGCCAGTACTACGTGCACGACGCCGCCTCGGGTGGACGCCTGGAATCCGACCAGGCGATCCCGCCCGAGGCGCTTCGCCCAGTACGGCGTCAGCCCGGTGTGGGCACTGCCCGTCACCGGATCCTCGGGGATTCCTTGGGCCGGGGCGAAGAACCGGGAGACGAAGTCGTACTCCGCGGCCGTGGCCGGGGCGGTCAGGATGGTGCCGCGGAGGCCGTTGGCTCGGGTGAGCTCGACCAGGGCAGCCAGGTCCGGGGTTGCGGAGCGGACAGTCGCCTCGTCCTCGACCACCACCAGCAGATCGCCGAGCGGATCGGTGCGGTGGACCTCCGACGGCTCGGTTCCGAGCGCGGCGGTCAGGCCTTCCGGCGGTTCGATGGCCGTCGGGACCGAGACGGGGAAGTCGAGTGTGATCGCCTGGTCCGCGCCGACCTCGGCGACCAGGATGCCGCTGCGGCTGTTGAAGCGGACCTTACCGCCGAGCAGGCCGTCGGCCGCCATCGCGTGGGTGGTGGCGAGGGTCGCGTGGCCACACATCTGGGCCTCGACCGCGGGGGTGAACCAGCGCAGGTCCCAGTCGGCGTCCTCGCCGGCCGGGAGCGGGCGCGCGAAGGCGGTCTCGGAGAGGTTCATCTCCGCTGCCACCTGTTGCATCCAGGCTTCGTCCGGCCAGGGACCTGCTGCCAGCAGGCAGACTGCCGCCGGGTTGCCCGCGAAGGGCCGGTCGGTGAACGCGTCGACGATCCTGATCCGCATACGCCCGACGCTAGGTGACCACGCCCCCATCGATCCATAGCCACTCCCCGACCACTGGCCACACCAGCCTTGCCCGCCGGGCGCGACCCGCGGGCCGGAGTACAGGCTCAGCCGGCGGCGACGGCGAGCACGTTGCGCCAGACCATCCGGCACTGGTCCTCGAACGCGGCCGGGATCTGGCCCTGCCCGTCAGCCCATGGCACCTGCCCGCTGACGAACACCAGCCGCCCGGCTCCGTTCACCTGGACACCGTGCGTGTAGTTCCCCGTCGCCGCCGGCAGGATCGGCGGGTTGAGCGGCTGGATGGCGAGCGCGTTCATCGGTTTCCCCTCGGGGTCGTGATCCGGTCCTCATGAATACCTTGAAAAGGGTTGAACCGGCAGCTTCAGCCACACGTGTTGGGGTTGTTCAGCTTCCTAGTGACAGGAATGTGTCATGTCGCTTTTCCGTACCAAGGGCCGGCCACTCGCCGTCGCGACCGCCGTTCTCGGTGGGCTCGCACTGGTCGCGCCCAGTACCGCCAGCGCGCACGACTCTCACGGTGATGGCTCGCGCGACCTCGCGGTACAGCAGGTCAATCTGGTCTCGGACGTGCCGGGCAAGGCGCCGCTGCTCGACGCCGACCTGGTGAACCCGTGGGGCCTCTCGCTCAGCCCGACCTCGCCGCTCTGGGTCTCCAACCAGGGCACCTCGTCCTCGACCCTCTACTCCTCGGCCCCGGGCGCGACCACCGCGACCAAGGTGCCGACCATCCGCGTGACCGTCCCGGCCCCGACCGGCCAGGTCAGCAACCCCGGCACCGGGTTCGTGCTCAGCAACGGCACCGTCAGCGCGCCGGCCCGCTTCATCTTCGCCACCCTGACCGGCCAGATCGCCGCCTGGGGACCGCCGGTCAGCCCGCTGATCGGCGCCGCCGAGATCAAGGCGACCGTGCCCGGCGCGGCCTACACCGGCCTCGCCATCGCGACCGCCAAGAACGGCGACCAGTTGTACGCCGCGAACTTCGCGCAGGGCCGGATCGACGTGTTCAACAGCACCTTCCAGAAGGTCGCGCAGCCGTCCTGGGCGTTCCGGGACTTCCACCTGCCCCAGGGCTTCAACCCGTTCAACGTGCAGACGCTGAACGGCCGGATCTTCGTCGCCTACGCCAAGGTCGACCCGGCGACGGGCCGCAACGCCAGCGGCCGGGGCCTCGGCTTCGTCGACGAGTACACGGTGGACGGCAAGTTCGTCACCCGGATCGCCTCCCGCGACACCCTGAACGCGCCGTGGGGTCTGGCGATCGCTCCTGCTTCGTGGGGTAAGCAGGCGGGTTCGCTCCTGGTCGGCAACTTCGGCGACGGCCGCATCAACGTCATCGAGCCCAAGTCAGACGGCCGCTTCGCCTCGAAGATCTCCGGCCAGGTCAAGAACAGCGCCACCGGCCGCACTCTGGTGATCCCCGGCCTGTGGGCGCTCCTGCAGGGCACGGCTACCACCGGCGGCACCGACGCCCTCCTGTTCTCCGCGGGTATCGACAACGAGACCCACGGCCTCGTAGGCGTCCTGCGCCACCCGTAACCCACGACTCACGGGGGATCGAGAGGCTGAGGATGCCAGGGGGATCCTCAGCCTCTCTCCACGGAGGCGTGCCTGAGACTTCGGCGCGAGGGCTGCCGGGGTTCAGGCGAGCGATTTCTCGAACCAGTGGTGGGCGTAGGGCTCGGTATTGAAGGCGGGGACCTCGTGGTAGCCGGCCGCGCGGTAGAGGGAGATCGCCTCGGTCAGGTTCTTGTTGGTTTCCAGACGGAGTACTGCGGAGCCGTAGTTGGCTGCTTGGTTCTCCAACTCGGTGAGGAGACGCCGACCTAGGCCGAGACCGCGCACGGCCGGCGACACCCACATCCGTTTGACCTCGGTGGGTTCGCCGTCGTGGAACTTCAGGCCGCCGCACCCGACCGGCTCGGAGTGCAGCGTCGCGACCAGCAGGAGGCCTGCGGGCAAGGTGAGTTCGTCGACGCCGGCGGAGATGCTCCGGGCGTGGTCGAACCCGGCTTCGAAGCGCTCACCCAGCTCGTCGAAGTACGACTGCAGACAGAACCGCGCATCCGGGTGCCGTGGGTCGACGATCGCGACCTGGACCGTCGAGGCGATCAGCAGCCGCTCGACCTCGCCCATCGCGGCGACCAGCCGGGTCTGTTGCTTGTCGCTCAACGGCTGGAGGATCGACGCGGCGAGTTCGTCGGACCGCTGATCCAGCACCGCCCGCTCGGCGAGACCCTGGGGAGTCAGCAGGGCCGTGCGCACCCGGCCGTCGTCGCCGTTCTGCTCGACCTCGACCAGCCCGTCGCTCTCGAGGGCGCGGAGCAGCCGGCTCAGGTAGCCGGAGTCGAGGTCGAGCCGAGACCGGAGCGAGCGGAGGTCGCACCCGTCCGCCCCGATCTCCCAGAGCACCCGCGCCTGCCCGAGCGGGCGGTCCCGGGACATGTAGGCGTCGTTCAGCGCACCGATCCGCTGCGTGACCGTCCGGTTGAATCTCCTGACGTCAGCGATGACCATTGTCTGACTATAGTCAGAGAAATACCTGGTCAACAGCGTCCCTCCGCTGGTACGGCTGCCAGCGGGTCAGGTACGGATGCACCAGCCACCGAATCCGCCCGGTCGACTCCAGCACCGTCCCCGGCGCCGCCACCCACCCGACCGCCGTACCCGCTCCAGCAGCAGCACGCGGTCCAGCAGCAGGCGAGGCGGAGTGCAGCACTCCGCCGGCGCGGGCGACCCGTTCCGGCTCCATCGACCCCGGCACGAGGAAGAACCACCAGCGCCGGCCGACGGGGGCCATCGCCGTCGGGCAGGTGGCCTTCAACTGCTGATTCAGCAGCGCGCCGTACTCCGGTGGGACGTCGAGCACCTCGAATCCCTCGGCCAGCAAGGCGATCTCCCAGGGCCGCTCCCGCCACACCACCTCCGCCCGGGCTCCGTCCCGCACGGCCTCACCGGCAAGATGCGGATCCACGCACCCCCTCCCGCACGGACATCGTCCGAGGCGCGGCACGACCAGCGGCGCCACGGGCCACCCGTTCACGGCGTACCGGATGGCCCGTTCACGCAGCCTGCGAGCCGGGCCGCCCCGGATCCAGCCATCAAGCACGCTGGCCGACCGCGAACAGCAGCGAACTCGACGGCGTCAACTCCGGGCAGCGATCGGCGAGCCGCGAGCACTCCAGCGCCGTCTTCAACGGATCCGGCTCCCGCAGGCTCTCCGGCAACGGCACGTCCCGGAAGTGCGCGTCGATCGCGACCGTCAGCCAGCCGCCTGGCCCGGTCAGACCGTGCACCGTCACGGAGCGCAGCCCGGCGTTCGTCAGTTCCGTCCGCAGTTGCGTGGTCGTGTGGTACGTCGTCTCCGCCATCCGGTCGTTGTCCGGGCTGAACCCGGTCTCCAGGATGTCCGCCACGATCCCGCGCCGCAGCAGCAACGTGTTGGCGAGCATGGACCCGATCAGGTTCGCCGCCCGGTTGATCGCGACCACCGCGATGAACCCGCCGGGCCGGATCACCCGGATCGCCTCGCGCAGCGCCAGCCGCCGATCCGCCGCCTCCGGCAGGTGATACATCGGACCGGCCAGGAGCACAGCGTCGAAGTACTCGTTCTCCCACGGCAACCGCCGTGCATCCCCTTGTACTGCGGTGATCCCTGCGGCCGTGGCTTGTTCCACGTGGTGCTGCACGGGATCGAGCAGCTCGACCTCGTACCCGCGGTCCTTCAACCAGCTCGCATGTACTCCGGGTCCGCCACCGATATCCGCCACCACCGCGGGAGGTTCGGGGAGGTAGCGGGTGAGCAGGTCGTGAACCCGGGCTTGTTCCAGCCGGCCCTTCAAGGTCGAGCTCAGCCGAGTCGCCTCGTCGTGCCGGGTCGTGTAGTGGGCCTCGATATCCAACTGGGTCGTCATGCCAGCCGAGTCTGATCAGCGGTCCAGCCCGACGGCAGGCCAGATCGCGGGGCAACCCGGGGCAGATCCGCTGCCTGCCGCGTGGCCGGACGAGCTAGTGCCCTTCGACGCAGGGCACTAGTCCAGGGGGCGGAGTTCGTCGGCGTAGGAGACGGAGACGCGGCGGAGGACGCCTTCCTTGACGGAGTACTGGCCCATGCGCCACAGCGGCGGGCTGTAGGCGTGGACGGTGACGCTGCCCTTGTCGAGTCCGACGACGCGGTGGATGTGGTCGGGGCCGAAGCCGTAGACGTCACCCGCCTCGATCTCGGTCTCGATCGACTCGGTGCCGATCGCGAGGTTGTGCTCGACGAGCTTGCCGCGGGCGACCGCGACCGCGCCGGAGGAGACATCGTGATCGTGCCAGCCGGTGTCGTTGACCGGGGTCCAGCAGATCAGCCAGACGTCGACGTTGGCGTCGCGGTGCAGCGAGGCGAAGACGCGCTCCTCGTCGCTGTAGGCGACCTTGTCCTCCCACAGGTGCGGCTGGGCGGCGATCCCGCCGGCGAGCTCGGCCAGCTCGGCGGGGTCCAGATCACGTCCCGGAAGGTTGTCCAGCGACAGACAGTCGTTGAGCTCCACGAGCCGGCTGGCCTGGCGCGCGGGAACGACGGGTGCGTCGGAAACGGGCTGAGCAGTCACTGCACTCCCCTCTCGGAGATGCTGCCGGTCAGGACCGGCAGGTGGTCGGATACCTCACCGCGGGCGCGGGGAGGGGTTGTCCCGCCGCGGGCGCGGCGAGGGTCTGCGGCACCGAACAGCAGCCGGTGCGGGTTGTCATGGCGGATCACCGCGGTGGCGGCGTCGCCCTGACGGAGGTCGACGGTCTCGGCGTACGGCCGGTCGGTGCCGTGCACGACCTGGTCGATGCCGAGGACCCGGGCGACCGCGTCGATCCCCTGCGGGCCGTAGCTCGAGGTGTCGACGTACAGGTTGGGGTCGATGGTGCCGAGGCGGCCGCCGCGAGCGGTCAGCCTCTCGTGGTGGACCGGAGCCAGGCCGGCCGCGGCGACGAAGCAGAGCCGCAGCCGCGGGAACGCGGTACGGCCGCCGAAAGCGTGCCAGGCCCACCAGGCCGCTTGAAGTTGGAGCGAGTAGTCGACCACCGGGCACCACCAGCCCGGCAGGTCCTCGGTCGGCGGCGCGGGCGTACCGGGGTGGACGAGGATCGGCTTGTTCACCCGCTCGGCAAGGGTCAGGAGGTCACCCAGCTGAGCCCAGCCGGCCGGAGTACCGACGACCTGGGCCGGGAGCTGCAGACCGAGGAATCCCTTGGCCAGAACGGATTCCAGACCGGCAAGGTCCGGCTCGAGAAGATTGACGGCCGCCCAGGCCTTGAAGGGTTCGGGCAATGCGGCCGCGCCGGTGTGCCACGCGTCGAGCAACGCCAGGTCACCGAGGTGCTCGATCCCGAGAGGGCTCGACAGCGACAACCCGACCAGGGCTGTCCCGTCCCCCAGCTCCTGGGCCAGCCGCTTGTCGACAGCGTGCGCCGCCGGGTCCACCTCGTACGGCGCTTCGCCGGCCGTGTGCAAGGTCCAGCCGTCCAGGTACGGCGGCTCGGTCCGGGCCCCGAGGCGGTCGACGAACTCGGCCGGCCACAGGTGCTGGTGCACGTCGATCACGCCGTTCACAGGCCGTCCTCTCGCTGGTCGCCGAGTCCCTCGGGGTTAGTCACGAGGAAGATTTTGAAGCGCTTCACGCCACTTGCAGTGAAGCGCTTCAAAGGCTGGTTTGTCAAGCCGTGTCCCAGCACCGCCGACCTGTCGGCAGGCTTTTGTCGGCGGGGTGGCCTAGGGTCGATCACATGTCCGGAACTGGCCGCAGGCCGACCCTCAAGGACATCGCAGCGGAGACCGGTCTCTCGATGGCAGCCGTCTCCTACGCGCTGCGAGGTCTGCAAGGAACGCCGGAGACGCAGCAGCGGGTGCAGGAAGCCGCCGAGCGTCTCGGGTACCAGGCCGACCCCGTGGCCCGCGCCCTCGCCTCCGGCCGGAGTGGTTCGGTCGGCGTGCTCTGCGCCTCGCTCGAGGATCTCTGGCAGCAGCGCCTGGCCGCCGCGCTCGGCCGCGAGCTCCTCGCCCCGGACCGGAACGCGTGGATCATCGACTCCGCCGGCGACGCCGACCGGCAGTTGCAGCTCGCCCAGCACCTGGTCGACCACCGGGCCGACGCGATCGTGGTGATCCCGATCGACCCGGCCGCCAAGAGCTGGGCCAAGATCGCCCAGCAGGCGCCGGTGATCGCGATCGGCGACGCGCTGCCGGCCGCGAAGGCGAAGTCCGAGGTCCTCTTCGACAACGACTCCGGAGTGAGTACGGCGCTCCGCCGGCTGGCCGACGCGGGTCATCGCAGCGTCGCCGTCCTGAGCCCGTCCCGCCGGGTCGAGATCGAGAGCCCCGTGGAGGAGATCGCGCAGCGGATCGCGGCCGGGCTGAAGCTGAAGATCCGCATCATCCCGTGCCCGCACGATCTGAGCGGCGCGACGGGGGTGGCTCGCGAGCTGCTGACGTCGAAACAGCGGCCGACCGGCATCCTGGCGCTGGCCGACTCGATGGCCTTCGGGGTGTACGCCGCCTGCAGGGAGCTCGACATCCGCATCCCGGACGACCTGTCCCTGCTCGGGTACGACGACCAGCCGATGTCGCAGCTGCTCACGCCGCCGCTGTCCACCTTCCACTGGCCGCTCGACGACCTGGTGGCGGACGTCGTCGCCCGGGTCACCTCGGCCGTCGACACGAACCGCCGGGTTCGCCGGACCACCGTCGAGCCGACCCTGATCGAGCGCGGCTCGGTCGCCGCCCCGCCAACGAAGGCGTGACGACGACGCTGAGTCACCCACGACGGCCACACCCGCGAAACTAGACTAGTTCAGTGCACTTAAATTCCACAGTCCATTATTTGGATGGACAGCTTGCTGGGCGGGCGGGCGGGATCAGCGGGCGAGGCGGTCCAGCCGGGCGGTGACCGCCGGGCGCCGGTGATCGGTGCTGGGCAACGCCCGCTCCAGCGCCTCGAAGACCTCCAGGTCCTCGGCGCCGGTGGTCGTCTGCGCGAACCGCCAGACCAGGTCGGTATCCCCGGAATCCAGTACTGCGCTGCGCAACGTCGCGTCGAGCTCGTCCCGCTCCGCTCGCAACGCCGGCGCGTCGGACCGCCCGAGCAGCGGTCCGGCGTACAGATCGAGCGCCTTGGGGAGTTCTCCGCGGCGGACGGCGGCCTGTACGTCGGTGACGTCGCCCGACACGTCCGCGATGATCCGGTACGGCTTGGTGTCCAGGATGCCGACGCCGAGCAGGTTCCGCAGCCGGTGCATCTCCGCACGGACCGTGGTCGGGTTCCCCTCGTCGCCGTACAACTGGAGCATCAACTGCTCAGCCGTGAGACCCGACGGGTGGAGCAGGAGCAGGGCGAGCACTTCCGCGCGGCGCAGCGTCAGGGCGATCTCCCGGCCGCCGACGACCGCGATCGGCTGACCCGAGCCCAGCAGTTTGAGCCGCAGCGAGCGGCGGTGCCCGCGTACCGCGCCCGGGATGCGCAGCAGGTAGCCCTCGTCGAGTTGTTCGACCACAGCCTCGCGACCGTCGCCGAGCTCGATCCGCTCGGCGCCGCCGGAGATGTCGAGGCGGTCGGGCAGCCAGGCGAGCGGCTGAACGGCGAGGACCCGGCCGGTCGGAGTCAGCAGCGCGCCGGGGGCATCGCCGAGGGCGGTCAGGTGCCGCATGTTGCGGGCGCGGAGCTGCTCGTCGGCGGCGGCCATCCGGACCCGGAGCTGTCCCTCGGCCAGCTGAGCGGCCGCGGTCACCAGCGCCATCATCGCGGGGTGGACTGTGCGCAACGGCCCCGAGACGTCGACAGCGCCGATCAGCTTGCCGGTGTCCGGGTCGTGCACGGGGGCGGCGGCACAGGTCCACGCGTGGATCCGGCGTACCAGGTGCTCGGCCGAGTGGATCTGCACGGGCTGGTCGGCGGCGAGCGCAGTACCCATGCCGTTGGTTCCGATCGCGTCCTCCGCCCAGACGGCGCCTTCGGACAGGGCGATCCGGTCGGCCTGGCGGCGGACGTCGGCGGCACCCTCGCGCCACAGGATCAGACCCTGGGCGTCGGTGACGATCATGATGTGGGACGCCTCGTCCGCGATCGTGGTCAGCGTTTCCCGCAGTACCGGCAGGACCGCGCGCAGCGGATGGTTCTCCCGCAGGGTCTCCAGCAGGTCGGCCGAGACGACCACCGGCGGCGCGTCCAGCTCGGGGTCGACCGAAGCCGCGAGCGACCGTTGCCAGGACTCCGCGACAAGAGGGCGTGGCATGGCAGATGCCGGGCCTTCGCCGAGCACCTCGTCGTACAGCTCACTGAGCCGGCGCGCTTCCTGCGCTGCGTCCACGTCTCAGCCTCACCCGGAACCGCCCCGCGTTCAAGAGCGGAGAGTGATGCAACGTCGATGCAACGTAGCGGGATCTACGGTGCGGCCAACCGCCAAACCCCTTCGTTGGAGGATCAATGACGATCTATGCAGCTCCCGGGCAGGACGGCAGCCCGGTCGAGTTCAAGTCGCGCTACGACCACTACATCGGCGGCGAGTGGGTGCCGCCGGCCAGGGGCGGCTATTTCGAGAACCCGACTCCCGTGACCGGTGAGAACTTCACCGAGATCGCGCGGGGCACCGCCGACGACGTCGAGCTCGCGCTCGACGCCGCCCACGGGGCGGCGCCGGGCTGGGGCCGGACGCCGGCGGCGGAGCGCGCGAACATCCTGAACAAGATCGCCGACCGGATCGAGGACAACCTCGAACTGCTCGCGGTCGCCGAGACCTGGGACAACGGCAAGGCCGTCCGGGAGACGCTGGCCGCCGACATGCCGCTGGCGATCGACCACTTCCGGTACTTCGCCGGCGCGCTGCGGGCCCAGGAGGGCTCGATCTCGCAGGTCGACGACGACATGGTCGCGTACCACTTCCATGAACCGCTCGGCGTGGTCGCGCAGATCATCCCGTGGAACTTCCCGATCCTGATGGCGACCTGGAAACTCGCGCCCGCACTGGCGGCGGGGAACGCCGTGGTGCTGAAGCCGGCCGAGCAGACGCCCGCTTCGATCCACGTGCTGATGGAGCTGGTCGGCGACCTGCTCCCGCCGGGCGTGCTGAACATCGTCAACGGGTTCGGCGTCGAGGCCGGCAAACCGCTTGCCTCTAGCAACAGGGTCGCCAAGGTCGCGTTCACCGGTGAGACCACGACCGGCCGGCTCATCATGCAGTACGCGTCGGAGAACATCATCCCGGTGACGCTGGAGCTCGGCGGCAAGAGCCCGAACATCTTCTTCGACGACGTCGCGACCAGCAAGGACGACTTCTACAACAAGGCGCTCGAGGGCTTCACGATGTTCGCGCTGAACCAGGGCGAGGTGTGCACCTGTCCGTCCCGCGCGCTGATCCAGGCCGGCATCTACGACTCGTTCCTGACCGACGCGAAGGCCCGGACCGAGGCGGTCAAGCAGGGCAACCCGCTCGACACCGAGACGATGATGGGCGCGCAGGCCAGCAACGACCAGTACGAGAAGATCCTGTCCTACATCGACATCGGCAAGGCCGAGGGCGCCAAGGTGATCACCGGCGGCGAGAAGGCCGACCTCGGCGGCGACCTGAGCGGCGGATACTACGTCCAGCCGACCATCTTCGAGGGCGAGAACAAGATGCGGATCTTCCAGGAGGAGATCTTCGGCCCGGTCGTCTCGGTGACGAAGTTCGACGACTACGCGGACGCGATGAAGATCGCCAACGACACCCTGTACGGGCTCGGCGCGGGCGTCTGGTCGCGGGACATCAACACGGCGTACCGGGCGGGTCGCGAGATCCAGGCCGGCCGGGTCTGGACGAACTGCTACCACGCGTACCCGGCGCACGCGGCCTTCGGTGGGTACAAGAACTCGGGCATCGGGCGCGAGAACCACAAGATGATGCTCGACCACTACCAGCAGACCAAGAACCTGCTGGTCAGCTACAGCCCGACCCCGGACGGCTTCTTCTAAGCCCATGGTGGACAGGGTTTCGTATACGGAGGAGGCGGCGGAGTTGCTCCGCCGCCTCACCGAGCTGCACGGCCCGCTGATGTTCCACCAGTCCGGCGGGTGCTGCGACGGCAGCTCCCCGATGTGCTACCCCGACGGCGAGTTCAGGACCGGCGCGGCGGACATCCACCTGGGCGACCTGGCCGTCGACGGGCTGGACAAGCCGGTCGCGTTCTGGATGTCGAAGAACCAGTTCGAGTACTGGAAGCACACCCACCTGACCGTCGACGTCGTCAAGGGCCGCGGCAGCGGCTTCTCCGTGGAGGCCCCCGAAGGCGTCCGCTTCCTGATCCGCTCCCGCCTCTTCAGCGACCAGGAGACCGCCGACCTGGGTCTCCTCTAGTGCTCACGCGGACGCGACCCGACCGGCCCCCAACGGTCACGACCGTCCTGCGTGCCCAGCGAGTACCGACCGTCCGGTGGCGTTGCCGGACGGCCGGCACTCTTCACTTGCGCAGGTACTCGGTCAGGACAAACAAAAACGGCCTCCCGAGGGAGGCCGTTGGACCACAGCCGTCAGGCCATGGCGTGGTACCCACACACTAGCTATCCACAGGCCATCCGCACAAGCCAACGAGAACAGGCTGTGGACATCTATTGTCATGCGATGCCCCCGAATAGCAGGCCGAATCCACCTGAGCGACTGATCGTCTACGTGGACGGTTTCAACCTGTACCACGGGCTGAAGGACCGATCTGGACGACGATTGCTGTGGCTGGATCTGGTCAACCTCTCGCGATCGCTCAGACCGCGGAGTTCGCTGGTTCAGGTCAAGTACTTCACCGCGCCGATCCTCGACGATCCACCGGCGGCCTCTCGTCAGGCGCGCTACCAGCGAGCCCTGGTCGCCCGAAACCCCGGACTGGTCGAGATCACCCAGGGGCGATATCAGAAGAAGGCCCGGTCATGTCGCGCGTGCGGTGCCTCCTGGATCCAGTATGAGGAGAAGGAGACTGACGTCAGTATCGCGACGACGATGGTCGCCGATGCAGCCAGGGGCGTGGCCGACTCGGCCTTGATCATCAGCGCCGACAGCGACCTGAGCCCCGCGGTCCGAACTTCTCGGCTGCTGAACAGCACGATGTTCATGGCCGCCGCCTTTCCTCCCAAGCGCTATTCAGCAGAGTTGAGGAACCTGATGCCTGCATCGTTCAGCATCGGCTTGTCCAAGCTGACCGGTGCTCAACTGCCGCGCACCGTGGTGGATCCGATCAGCGGCCGCTCCTTCTCCCGGCCGTCAAAGTGGACCTGAGGCCAGGTACTCCGTCAGGTCGTCGACCGTACGGACGCCGTGGTCGAGGACGGCGTCGTAGATGTCGGTGCCACCGAGTTTGTGTGGGTAGTCGGGGTGGGTGTTCTTGAGGCGGAGGATGGCGAGTTTCTGGGCGGGGGTTGCTGTGCGGAGGCGCTCTGCCTCGGCGACGTGGGGGCGGTCGACAGCGTGGAGCCAGATGGTCAGGTCCACCTTCCAAAGGTCGCCTGAGCCTTCGTAGCGCAGTACGGCATAGAACCGTTCGTCGGTGAGGCGGGGTGTGGGGCGGCGGTCGGCGCGTTCGTCGGTGAAGTCCGCGGCCAGGAGGCCGGGACGGGTGGCGATCCGGGCAATGCCTTCCAGTACTTCGGAAGCGGTGGCCTCGGGAGCAGTGAAGGTGATGTCCAGGTCGCGGTAGCTCATCAGGCCGGAGAGGGCGCTCCCGACCAGTTGGGGTGGGCCGAAGGTCGGGAACGCCGCTTCCAGGTCGAGCAGGCGAAGTACGTCGAGCGCTTCCGCCTGCAGTGCCTCGGCACGGGCCACCAGATCCATGCCGAGGACGTTAGGTTCAGGGGGCGGGTATCGCCAGTGGTTTGCTTGGTATGACTACCTGGGCGTCTAGCGGGAACGCGGAGCCGTCGAGGTGGACTGCATAGACGTCTAGGTGGCCGGCGTGGCATTCGAGGGTCAGGTGGAGTCGCGGAAGGTGGCTATGCCCCTCGTTCGGGTTGAACGGGTTGCGCCGCGTCCCGTCGTACCGGTCCCACATCCCTTGCAATACGGCCATTCCCTCATCGATGAGGCCCTCATACAGAAGGTACGCCGCGACCTGGTACTCCGAGTCAAGGGCGTTCGGTCAAACCGACGGCCTACTGCACGACGCCGAGGGTCAGCAGGATGTTGGCGTAGAGCCGCTGTTCTCCGGTGGCGACGGCGACGGCCAACTCAGGACCGCGGGCAACGGCATAGAAGTCCCCTCGGCCCAACGGCTGCAGCGAAATGTCCGGCAGCAGCGAGCGGAACCGCTCGTAGATGCCGGGCTCTTCCCCCGTGTCGGTCGCCATCACCCGGGCCGCCTCGACCGGCACCACACCGAGCAGCGTTTCGAGCACGTCGTCGACCGGGATCTGGCCCGGCCGCAGGTTCAGCCAGACGGTCTCGGCCGTCGCCGACACCGCGGTCGCATACGGATAGTTGCCATCGGCCAACAGCACGACGGACCCGTGCCCGGCCCGCGCGAGTGCCCCGAGCAACGGCGGATGGATCAACGGATAGCGCAGCACCAGGGACCTCCACGGCATCGGCGGGAAATCGAAATCAGGGACGACTCAGGGTAGGCCCAGACCGACTCCCCGCGGGGGAGACAACGCTCCCGTGGACAGCGGCCTGCGCCGACGCTGCTCGCAGCCGGGTCGTTGCTCAGTGCGACCATTATCGTGTCGCTCGCAGTGGTAGGCCGTGCACAGAGGACAACCCTTGCTTCCGCCAGATTCCGCAGATAACCCTTCCCCGGGCTGGCCCGGGGACTTAGGGTCGGCCCGGGACGGACCGTGGAGGGCGGTCCGCTAAGACAAACTTCATGGAGCGTTGCAGTGAAAGTATCAGGCAAAGGGCGGGGGCTCCTGGCAGTCGCTGCGGTGTCCGCCACCACCCTGCTCGCCGTAGCGGCCGGTGGCGGTGCCACCGCCGCCACGACCGCCAACCCGGACTCCAAGGGCCCGGGCGAGGCGACCAATCCGATCTCGTCGAAGGAGCGGAAGGGCAACTACGACGCCCGGACGCCGAATGCCCGATCGACCTACGCGCGCGCCGCGAAGGTGGTCGGCAGGGAGACCGCGGCCTCGAAGAAGTTCCGCGACTCCCTCGGTACCCAGGGCGTCGTGTCCGTGGACGCCAACACCGGTACGCCGGACCAGGTGACCAAACTGGACGGCTTCCTCACCGGGAAGAGCACCAAGAAGGCGACCGACCTCGCGCTTGCCTACGTCAAGGCGCACCCCGAGGTCTTCAAGCTCTCGGAGTCCGACCTCGGCACCCTCAAGCTGCGCAAGGACTACGTCGACGACCTCGGCACGCACCACATCTCCTGGGTCCAGGAGGTCGACGGCATCGAGGTGTTCGGCAACGGCCTGAAGGCGAACGTGACCAAGGCCGGTCAGCTCATCTCCCTGCAGGGCGCCCCGATCGCCGGGCTGGTCTCGCAGGCACAGGCCCGCTCGGCCGCCCCGGCCGTCAGCGCCGACGCGGCCCGTACTGCGGCCGCCGAGGACATCTCGGGCAAGCTGGTCTCCGCCAAGGCCACGAAGTCCGGTGTGACCACCAAGTGGAGCAACGGCGACCTCGCCAAGCAGGTGTACTTCTATACCGCGAACGGCCTGCGCAAGGGCTGGATGACGTATGTCAACGCCGGCGGCTCGAAGATCTACACCCACGTCATCGACGCCCAGACCGGCGGCCTGCTGTACCGCAAGGACCTGGTCAGCGAGGGCAACGGCGACGCCCTGGTGCAGGACAACTACCCGGGTGCCCCCAAGGGCGGCACGCAGCGCACCGAGAACCTGATCTACAACAAGTGGCTGCCGAAGACCGCGAAGACGCTGCTCGAGGGCACCTCGGTGGCCGCGTTCGCGGACGTCAACGACGACAACCAGCCGAGCGGCAACGAGACGGTCAAGGTGCCCGGCACCAAGACCACCTCGGAGTACAAGCTGGTCCCCTTCCAGGCCGGTGGGCTCTGCTCGACGTCGTTCGTCTGCACCTGGGACCCGGCCAAGCCGGACTCCTGGAAGACGAACATGAACCAGGACGTCACCAACGCGTTCTACCTGGCCAGCAACTTCCACGACTGGCTGGCCAAGCCTCCGATCAGCTTCACCCCGGCGGCCGGCTCGTTCGACGCCGCGGGTGGCGACCCGGTGCTGCTGAACGCGCTCGACGGCGCGGCAACCGGCGCCGGCGGCGGCCCGGACGGCAACCACATCAACAACGCGAACATGTCCACCCCGCCGGACGGCATCCCGCCGACCATGCAGATGTACCTGTTCGGTGGCGAGGGCACCGTGTCGAGCAGCTCCGGCAACTCGGCCGACATCCTGTACCACGAGTACACCCACGGCCTGTCGAACCGCCTCGTCGTCGACGCGACCGGCAACTCGACGCTGAACAGCATCCAGGCCGGCTCGATGGGTGAGGCGTGGAGCGACTTCTACGCGCTCGACTACCTCGTCTCGCACAACCTGGAGAAGGACACCACTGCTCCCGGTGAGGTCCTCGAGGGCAAGTACGTGACGGGTGGCACGACGATCCGCACCCAGGCGATCGACTGCCGCGTGAAGGCGGTGAGCCCGAACTGCATCGGCCTCGACGGCTCGCAGGGCGGCTACACCTACGGCGACTTCCCGACCATCGGCGGTACGCCGGAGGTGCACTCCTCCGGTGAGGTCTGGGCGCAGACCCTGTGGGACCTGCGTGAGCGCTTCGGCCGTAGCTACGCGATGAGCATCATCACCCGTGCGATGGAGCTGTCCACCGCCGACCCGACGATGCTCGACATGCGCAACGCGATCGTGCAGGCAGACCTGGTCGCCAGCGGCGGCAAGAACGCCGGCATCATCTGGCAGGTCTTCGCCAACCGCGGGATGGGCTGGTTCGCGGGCGTGCTCGACGGTGGCGACTCGCACCCGGTCGAGGACTTCCACATCCCGCCGAAGGGCGCCACCACGACGATCACCGGCACGGTGACCGACAAGGACACCGGTGCTCCGGTGGCCGGCGCGCTCGTCTTCATCGGCGGCCACGCCTCCGGCTACGCGGGTGACTACTCCGCCGTGACCGCGGCCGACGGCAAGTACACGATCACGGGAGTCCTGCCCGGCACCTACGGCAAGTTCGTCGTCTCCGGCGTCGGCTACGAGGTGCTCGGTGCACCGCTGGCGGTCAAGGCCGGCGGCACCACCGCGAACTTCGCCCCGCGGCGCAACTGGGCGGCAGCGTCCGGTGGCGGCTCGGTGGTGGACTTCACCGGTCCGGACTTCACCCCGCAGTGTGGGCCGGACTACGCGATCGACTCCAGCCAGGGCACCGGCTGGGGCAGCACGACAGGTGACAACAACGGCACCCCGACCAACGTGATGATCCCGAAGAACATCGACATCGCGTTGCCGGCCGCCGTGAACATCACCAAGTTCTCGGTCGACCCGTCGAACACCTGTGGCGACCCGGGCAGCGCCTCGACCGGTAAGTACCGGATCGAGACCTCGGTCGACGGCACCACCTGGGCGACCGCCCAGGAGGGTGAGTTCACCGCCGCCAACCGCGGCAAGTACACCGAGCTCACCCCGTCGGGTAACACCGCCGGCGTGAAGTTCGTCCGGTTCGTGATGCTGAGCCCGCAGGTTCCGGACTTCGCGAACAACTGCCCGCTCGGCGCGTTCGGTGGCTGCCAGTTCACCGACATGACCGAGATCCAGGTCTACGGCACCAAGTAACACCCAGCACCACCCGCGAGGGCCGGCCGAGCATCCGCTCGACCGGCCCTCCGGCTTTCAGCTCCTGCGGAACCGGTCCTCAGCCGATCCGCGCGCGGACGTGAGACGCAACACGCGGGCGTGATGAGGCCGACACCGACATGACTCACCGGTAACCAACCAATAACATCGCTGGTATGCAGATCCTCGCCATCGTCGTCTCGCTCGCGATCGCCGCCGTCGGCGTCGCGCTGTTCGGCAAGACGATCGGGCACATGGTGTCCGTCATCAAGCTCGGCCAGCCGGTCAGCCGGACCGACAAGCCGGGGCAGCGCACCGCCACGCTGGCCAAGGAGACGCTCGGTCACACCAGGATGCTGCAGTGGAGCCACATCGGCGTGCTGCACTGGTTCGTCGCGTTCGGCTTCATCGGGCTGTTCCTCACCCTGGTGACGGCGTTCGGGCAGCTGTTCGACGCGCACTTCGCGTTGCCTGTGATCGGGCACTGGTTCGTCTTCGAGTGGGTCACCGAGTTCCTCACCTGGACCGGGCTGATCTCCATCATCGGGCTGATCGCGATCCGGCTGCGGAACCTGCCCAAGGGCGAGAAGGCCCGGTACAGCAGGTTCTTCGGCTCCCGCGCCTGGCAGGCGTATTACGTCGAGTACACGATCCTCGGCGTGCTGGTCTGCATCCTGCTGCTGCGCGGGCTGGAGTACGAGCTCGGCGCCGGCTCCAAGTTCCACTTCCCCACCACGTTCTTCATCGGCACCTCGCTGTTCGGCGGGTTGAGCGAGCAGGCACTGGAGAACGCGGTCTACCTGGTCGCGATGATCAAGATCCTGATCTCGTTCGCCTGGATGATCACCATCTCGCTGAACGCCACCATGGGCGTCGCGTGGCACCGGTTCACCGCCTGGCCGAACATCTGGTTCAAGCGCCGGGCCGACGGCGGCACCGCCCTCGGCGCACTGCAGCCGATCATGATCAAGGGCGCGCCGATCGACTTCGAGAACATCGAGGAGCTCGACGAGGACGCGGCGCTCGGGGTCGGAAAGATCGAGGACTTCACCTGGAAGGGCCTGCTCGACTTCACCACCTGCACCGAGTGCGGCCGCTGCCAGTCGCAGTGCCCGGCCTGGAACACCGACAAGACGTTGTCACCGAAGCTGATCGTGATGAACCTGCGCGAGCACGCGTACGCCAAGGCGCCGTACCTGCTGGCCTCCTCGGACGACGAGCGCCAGTCGCTGCCGGACCTGGTGAAGGCCGAGCAGGAGCGCCCGCTGGTCGGATCCCCTGACGTCGCCGTGATCGACGAGGAAGCACTCTGGGCCTGTACTTCGTGCGGCGCCTGCGTGCAGCAGTGTCCGGTCGACATCGAGCACGTCGACGCCATCATGGACATGCGCCGCTACCAGGTGCTGATCGAGTCCTCGTTCCCGTCCGAGCTGAACGGGCTCTTCAAGGGCCTGGAGAACAAGGGCAACCCGTGGAACATGAACCCGTCCGGCCGGATGGACTGGGCGAAGGGCCTGCCGTTCGAGGTCAAGCAGGTCGGCACCGATGTCGAGACACTGGCCGAGGTGGAGTACCTGTTCTGGGTCGGGTGCGCGGGTGCCTTCGAGGACCGCGCCAAGAAGACCACCCAGGCCGTGGCGGAGCTGCTGAACATCGCGGGCGTCTCGTTCGCCGTACTGGGTGATGGCGAGACCTGCACGGGTGATCCGGCGCGGCGGGCCGGCAACGAGTTCGTCTTCCAGCAGCTGGCGATGCAGAACGCCGAGGTGTTCAAGGAGACCGGCGCGAAGAAGGTCGTCTCCACCTGCGCTCACTGCTTCAACACGCTGAAGAACGAGTACTCCCAGCTGGGTGTGGAGCTCGACGTCATCCACCACACGCAGCTGCTGAACCGCCTCGTCCGCGAGGGCAAGCTGACCCCGGTCGCCCCGACGGACAGCGCGCTCAACGGCCAGAAGATCACCTACCACGACCCGTGCTACCTCGGCCGCCACAACCAGGTGTACGACGCTCCGCGCGAGCTGCTCGACATCATCCCGGGCGCGGAGTTCGCCGAGATGCCGCGGAACCAGACGAAGTCGTTCTGCTGCGGTGCGGGCGGCGCGCGGATGTGGATGGAGGAGAAGGTCGGCACCCGGATCAACCTGAACCGGACCACCGAGGCGGTCGAGACCGGCGCGGACAAGATCGCCACCGGCTGCCCGTTCTGCCGGGTGATGCTGTCCGACGGCCTGACCGCCAAGCAGGCGGAGGGATCGGCCCGCGAGGAGGTCGAGGTCGCCGACGTCGCGCAGCTTCTGCTCGCCTCGGTGAAGCGCGGGTAAAGCTCAGGCCAAGTCCCGGCGCGAAGTGGTAATTAACTTCCCAGGCAGGGACTCCAGCCCGTAGGATCCAACGCCTTGATCCACTGGGAGGAAACAGAGTGAGGTTTAGTTCTCGGGTGGCGACCACGGTCGTCACCCTTCCGTTGATGCTCGGACTCGCCGCCTGCGGTTCGGACAAGACGGCCACCGTCAACGCAGGCACCACGCCGACGCCGGTCAGCACGCCGAGCCAGGCACCGAAGCGGGTGGCTCCGGCAGTCGCGCACCTGAACACCGCGAGCTTCCTGCCGGCGATGAAGAAGTCGATGGTCGGCAAGGACTCGGTCCGGACGACGATGAAGATGGTCGCCGGCGGTCAGACCATGACGGTGACCGGTCAGCAGACCATGAACCCGGTCGCGATGCAGCTGGAGATGAACGGCGCTGCCTTCGGGGGCAAGGCCAAGATGATCGTCGTCAAGAACATGCTGTACATGTCGACTCCGGACCTGCCGGCCGGCAAGTACCTGAAGATCGACCCGAAGGACTCCAGCGACCCGATGGCGGCCAGCCTGGGCGGGATGCTGCAGGAGATGGACCCGAGCAAGACCTTCGAGTCGTTCGACAGCGGGCTGAAGGCCGCCAAGTTCGTCAAGACCGAGACGCTCGACGGCCGCAAGGTCGATCGGTACGCCGTGACGGTCGACATGGCCGCCGCACTGAAGGCCAAGGGCCAGAAGATGGTCGCCGGGATGCCGAAGACCCTGGTCTACACGGTCTGGATGGGCTCCGCCGACCACTTGATGTACAAGATCTTCTTCAAGATGGCCGGCATCAGCATGACCATGAACGCCTCCGACTGGGGCAAGCCGATCACCATCAAGGCGCCCCCGGCCAGCAAGATCGTCAGCCGCTGAGCCGATAGCCTCGGACCGGCGCCCGTCGGTTTCACGTCCGGACAGGCCGGGAGGAATCCCGCGCCTGTCCGGACGTCGTGGTTTCAGCGCAGGTACGAGGCGCCGTTGAAGTCGAGCACGGCGCCGCTGGACCAGCCGGCCGGCGGGGACGCGAGCCAGAGGACGGCAGCGGCGACCTCCTCGGGCGTCGCCACCCGGTTGAAGGGGCTCTGAGCGCGGACCGCATCACCAGCCGGGCCGTCAAGACTCTGCGCGGCCATGTCGGTGGCGATGAAACCGGGCGCGATTGACGTCACGGTGATGTCATGTGGCGCCAGCGATACCGCCATGGACTGCCCGAAAGCGTGCAGCCCCGCCTTGGAGGCGCCGTACGCCGGTACGTCGGGCTCACCGCGGTAGGCTCCGCGCGACCCGACGTTGACGATCGCACCTCGTCTGATGCCGTCGGCCGGCTCCACCTCGAGCATCTGCCGGGCCACGCACCAGGTCAGGTGCGCCGCGCCCTCCAGGTTCACCGAAAGGGTCCGGCGCCACGCTGCCACCCAGGCGTCGTACGACGTATCGGCCAGCGGGTGGCCGATCCTCCGAGACCCGGCCACCGGGTCGTCCACGAACAGCGCGGCGTTGTTCACCAGGACGTCGATCCGCCCGAGCAAGGCGGCCGATTCCTCAACCAGGGCTGGGATTCCGGCCGGATCACCGAGATCGCCGGAGACCACCGCGTGCCCGTCACCTGGTAGTTCTGCCAGTACATCGTGCGCCTTGTCCACCGCACCCCGGCAGTGCAGCACGACCCGATCCCCGGCTGCCGCGAAGGCTTTCGCCACCTCGGCTCCGACACCTCGCGACGCACCCGTGACGAGTACTCCTCTGGACACCTGGTTCCCCTCTCCTCGACGTGGTCCCATTCTGCCCTGACACCACCCTGGCGGCTCGATGACATCAGAAGGGGTTGACAGTGACGTCACCATGACGTCAGTATTGCGTCATGGAACTTGATCACTACCTCGAGTCGGTCCGCCGTAGCGTGGAGAACGCCACCGCGTTGGCCGACGACCAAACTCGCTCCGTGGCCCAGCGCCTCGGCGCCACGCTGGATGACGCGGGCCGCCTGGCCCTCATCTCAGCCCTGTCCGACGCCGCCGGGGAGATCAGCCGCGAGCTGTCCCCCGGATCGGTCGAGCTCCGGATGGCCGGCGGCCGTCCCGAGTTCGTGGTCACGCCGGCCCCGAGCCAGCTGACCGGAGCCGATGACGACGATCTGGACGACGACAACGACCAGCCGGCCGCGCAGGACGTCGCGCCGGATGCCGACGAGCCGACCGCGCGGATCACGCTGCGGCTGCCTATGTCGGTGAAGAACAAGGTGGACGAGGCCGCCAACGCCGAGGGCATCTCCTCGAACGCGTGGCTGATGCGCACCGTGATGACCGCCCTGACCGGCGGTCGCGGACCCCGGCCGCCCCGGCCACCGCGCGCTCCGCGGGGTGGCTTCTTCGGCCCGGAAGGACCGCTCGGCCCGGAAGGTCCGCTCGGACCCGACGGCGTCTTCGGCAAGGACGGCGTCTTCGGACCCGAGGGACCCTTCGGCCCGGACGGCGTCTTCGGCGAGGGCTCCCGCCGCGGCGAGCGCGGTGAGCGCCGTGACCGCGGCGACCGTCGGGGCGAGCGCGGCGACCGTGGCAACGGACGTGGCCGCGGCGGCCGCGGCCAGCGGGTGACGGGGTGGGCGCAGTGAGCGACCTCATCGGCACCGAACTGACCGACGACATCCAGCGGGTCCGGATCGAGATCGGCGCCGGCCTGGTGGAGATCGTGCCCGCCGACGGCGAGCAGACCACCGCGACCCTCGAGGTGATCAACGGCTCCGCCGAGGACGTCACCTTCAAGGTGACCAACGGTGAACTGGTGGTCGAGCTGACCAAGCAGTTCGCCCGCCGCGGCCCCGAGGTCCGGGTCCACATCGCGACCCCGGCCACCCTGGACGCGCGGATCAAGACCGGCTCGGGCGACATCTCGTCCCGGATGCCGCTGGGCGAGGCCCGGCTGTCGTCCGGCTCGGGTGACATCCGGGTCGAGCAGATCGCGGGCAGCCTGGCAGCGAGCGCCGGCAGCGGCGACATCCGGGTCGGGAGCTCGGTGGGCACGGTCCGGGCCAGCACCGGCTCCGGCTCGATCGACATCGGCGAGGCGAACGACTCGGTCGGCGTGACCACCGGATCCGGTGACGTCCGGATCGGCGACGCGGCCGGCCCGACCACCGTCAAGGTCGGCTCGGGTGACATCACCATCGAGCGGATCCGGGACCACTCGGTCGTCACCTCGGGCTCGGGCGACGTCCGGGTCGAGCTGACCGAGGGCCCGAGCGTCCGGGCGGAGACCGCCCGCGGCGACGTCCAGATCGGCGTACCGGACGGACTGCCGACCTACCTCGACCTGAAGACGGTGACCGGGCAGATCCGGTGCGACCTCGAGCCCGGCGAGAAGCCGGCCGACGGCGAGCCCTCGCTGATGCTGCGGGCCCGCACCGTCTCCGGCGACATCACCGTCGTCCGGGTCTGAACCACCAGCGCATCAGCGGTACCAGCACCACCACATTCGTCAACGGGGACCAACGTGAGGGGAGCAGGACGATGATCACCGAACACCAAGAGGTCGCGCGCTACCAGGTAGAAGAGAAGCTCCGTGCCGCCGAGCTGCGGGCACTGCGCAAGGAGGACCGCGCGACCCGTCGCGCGGCCTCCGCTCCGAGTGGTCCGCGGCACGAGCTCGCGACGGTACTGCGTCGCCTGGCCGACCGGCTCGAGCCCCAGCCGCGGCACCGGCGTACCGGTCTCTCGGTCGTCCGGTGAACACCGTGACCACGCAGGCACTTTGCAGCTTGTTGCAACGTCTGGGGCTTGTGCCGGTGAGGGCCCGCTGACGCTGCTAGTGTCCTCGCCGTCACTCTTGGTCGATCTGGGGAGAGAAAACGATGTTGCGTCCGTTGATCACCGTCACCGCGGCGGTCGTTCTACTGGCCGGCTGCAGCGGCGGTGATGACAAGGTGTCCGACTCGGGTCCGGACGACGGGGGCCGGTCGGCCTCCCCGACGCCGACCGCACCGGAGCTCGCCTCCTTCGACCCGCCCAAGGCCTTCGCCGCGCTGTCGGCGATCGCGGAGCCGAGGACCGAGGACAGCTCCGTCGACACCGCCAGGGCCGGCATGGTCGGCCAGACCTCTCTCTACGCGAACCGCACCGCCATCACCGGCCGCACCTTGGCTGGTTCGAGCTGGCAGGTGCTCGCGAAGGAGGTCCAGACCACCAGGACAACAGACTTCACCGGGCCGATGGCCGTCCAGCTGGACGGCAAGGAGGTCATCGCGACCGCCTACATCCAGGACGTGCAGGGCAGCGGCACCCAGAAGTCCCACGGTCAGATCAACTTCCAGTGGATCGATCCGGCCGAGGGCAAGGTGATCACCTCGATCGCCTTCGACCTCACCCCGGCGCTGGGTCCCGGCAACGGCGGCGGCAGGATCCTCAGCCAGGCCTACGACGCCGCGACCGGACAGGTCGTCATCGCACTCACGGTCTCGTCCCCGGACGGCACTGCGAAGATCGAGGACCTCAGCGTCTACGCCGACCCGAAGGCCAGGAAGGCCACCGCGATCCCGTCGCTCAAGGCCGCCGGAGTGCTCAACGGCGTCGTCATCGCGGCCAAGGGCCAGCAGGGCGAAGGCAAGCGGAGCCTCTCGATCGCCACCGTGGACGGCGCCACCGGCACGGTCAAGAAGGCCACCCCCGTGCCGGGGAAGAACTACCTGTCGGCGCTCGGGACCGGCGGCCGACGCGCCTACCTGCACGGCACCGGATTCGTCGAGGGCGGCCTGGGGCACTTCGTGTCGTCCATCTACTCCGTCGACATCGCCTCCGGCGCGATCGTCGAGACGAAGCGGGCTGAAACCCCCAGCCGCTCCGAGGGCTACACCTGCTTCTCCGACCACGCGACCGCCTTGGTCTGCAACGGCAACGCCAGCCAGGGCAAGGACGAGATCCTGGCGTTCGACGAGACGACCGGCAAGCAGAGCTGGGGCTACACCTCCGAGTCGGCCAACCGCGTGGTCCCCGACGTCACCACGGTCTACAACGGCGCGGTCTACGGCCTGGCCGGCGACCAGCCCGTCGTGATGGACGCCAAGACCGGCCAGGACGTGCCGGTCCCGACGCCAACTCCCAGTGCGACCCCCTCGGATGGCACCACGCCGTCTGAGGGCGGCGACTCCGAGGTCAGCCCGTCGGACGGCAACTCGCCGAGCGACGGACCCACGCTCGGTGGCAAGAACATGGGCGGCTGGGGTGACACGTCGCTGATCTGGGGCAAGCCGCAGTCGCCGCAGATGGTCTCGAAGTACGGCAGCACCTACCTGCTGGACCCGGGCGGCAAGGCGCCGATGGGCACCGAGAAGATCTTCGTGGTGCAGAAGGCGATCGGCTGATCGACAGGCATGACGAGAGGCCCCGGGCGGATCCGCCCGGGGCCTCTCGCCTGTCCGGCTGGTTCAGATGTCGCTGCGGTGGAAGTTCAGGTACGACCGCGACGGCGTCGGGCCGCGCTGCCCCTGGTACCGCGAGCCGTACTTCGCGGAGCCGTACGGGTGCTGCGCGGGCGAGGACAACCGGAAGAAGCAGAGCTGGCCGATCTTCATCCCCGGCCAGAGCTTGATCGGCAGCGTCGCCACGTTCGACAGCTCCAGCGTCACGTGCCCGGAGAAGCCCGGGTCGATGAAGCCGGCGGTGGAGTGGGTCAGCAGGCCGAGCCGGCCGAGCGAGGACTTGCCCTCCAGCCGCGCCGCCACGTCGTCGGGCAGCGTCACCAGCTCGTAGGTGGAGCCGAGCACGAACTCACCGGGATGGAGGATGAAGGGCTCCTCGCCCTCCGGTTCGACCATCCGGGTCAGGTCGGGCTGTTCCTGGGCCGGATCGATGTGCGGGTAGCGATGGTTCTCGAACACCCGGAAGAATCGATCCAGCCGCACGTCAACGCTCGACGGCTGCACCATCGCAGCATCGAACGGGTCCAGCTGGACCCGCTTCGCGTCGAGCTCGGCCAAGATGTCACGGTCGGAGAGCAGCACGAACGCAACTTACCGCAGCGTGCTGCCGCTCCGCCCGCCGTGGGCCGGGCCCGTCACCGCTGATGTCCTGCTCCGGAGCCCTCAGCTCTCCGGAACGCCGTAGCGGCTACGGGCCGTCGGCAACGGCTCAGCCGGCCAGCTTGTTGAACTTCGACACCTGGGTGGCGAACGTCTTCACCTGGGCCGGCGACCAGTCCTTGAGCAGGTCCTCGATCACCTTGTGCCGCTTCTTCCGGGCCGCGGCGAGCTTGCGCTTGCCGTTGGCGGTCAGCGTCAGCAGGGTGGCCCGGGCGTCCGACTTGTCCGCGGTCCGCTTCAGCAGACCTTCTTCCTCCAGGCGAGCGCAGGCCCGGCTGACCGGACCCTTGTCCACCTCGAGTGCCGCGACCAGGTCGGCCATCCGCACCGGTGCGAGTTCCTCGACGTGGTTCAGCAGTGCGTACTGCGCGGGCTCCAGGTCCGGGTGGGCCTCGTCGGACAGCGTCCGCTGCAGACCACGCAGCCGGCGCGCCAGGGTGACGAGTTCCTTCTCCAGATTGTCCAGCGCGTCATTAGTGTCAGTTGCCACCATTCACCCCTTCTTTTCAGTTGCCCCGCAACCATCTTGTCCGGTGCCGGCAAGGACCGCTTCCTCACGTTGCGTCCAAATGTTGCCCCCGGCAACGCGTTCTAATCTGCCAGAAGATGAGCAGCATGCCCAGTCCTCGGCGTGCCTTTGTCGAAAGTTGCCCGCTCACCCCCCGTGCAAACCGCACCGATGACCGGGTATGATCCTCTTCGTTCGCTGCTCCGGCCGGCGCTCGCGGGTGTAGTTCAATGGCAGAACATCAGCTTCCCAAGCTGACAGTGCGAGTTCGATTCTCGTCACCCGCTCCACGTCTGAACATGCCTCTGACCTGCGAAAAGGGCGCCACCTCTGATCCAGAGGTGGCGCCCTTCGCTCATTCAATCTTCGAATCGTGCGATCTCCGTGCGATCAGCCAGCCCCGACCAGCGCTCCTGCAGCGCCGTCGTCCGGGTCCTCCTCGGTCGGCTCCACCGATGGCCGAGCGGCCCGCAGGCGTGCGTCCAGCCCCTCGGCGATCGCTTTGTCGGCCTGGGCGGTCGCGTGCTGGTAGATGATTGCCGCGTTCATGCTGTCGTGCCCCATCCGTGCCATCAGATCCTTGGTGCTGTTGGCCGACGACGCGGCGAGGGTATTGCCGGTATGGCGGAGGTCGTGGAAGTGCATGCCCTCAGCCCCGATTGTTGTGACCGCCTTCTGCCAGTCAACGAGCGGATTGAAGTTGCCACGTCGGATCGCGGCTCCCTTCGGCCCTGTGAAGACGAGCGCATCACGACTCAGCCCGGTGTACCTCTTCATGTGTTCTTCCAACTCCGGGAGGATCGCTGAGGGGATCGAGACCGTTCGGAGACCGGCGCGTGACTTCGGCGGTCCAAGCACCATTCCTTGTCCTCTCACCTCGGTGAATGCCTGCCGGACTCGGACGGTGCCGCGTTGAAAGTCAACGTCTCGACGCTCTAGCGCGGTGACCTCGCCGTACCGCAGGCTCGCGAACGTCGCGACGATGATGAGCATTCGTTGCCGGGCTGGCATCAGGTCGGCCAGGGCGTAGACCTGTTCCAGACTCAGCACCGGCCGCTCGTCAGGCCTCTCTGTTCCAGCCCCCGAGATGCGGCAAGGGTTACGCTTGATGAGCTCGTCATCGACAGCGGTCATCAGGACTGCCCGCATGAGCCGGTAGGCCTTGGCGACCATCGTTGGTGAAACCGGCAAGTGTGCTCTGTCAGAGCACTGGCTGGAACAAGACGGGCGGTGCCTTCCGTCCAGCAGATCCCGCCGCCATTGCCTGATCATCGCCGGGGTGATCTTGACGAGATCGACAATGCCGAACCCCTTCGCTAGATAGCGGCCGTACAGCCACCGGTAGAGATCAGCAGTGCGTGGGCGAAGGTCTCGCTGATTGATCCAGCGCTCGGCGTATGGACCGAACGGCTCTCTGCCGATGTCCGGGTCGGTCCATTCGCCCCGAACGATCTCCGCCTCCTTTACGGTCAACCAATCCCCCGCCTCGGCCCTAGTCAGGTACGTCGTCGGGGCTGTCTGCCGGACGCCTGTGGGGTCGATGTAGCTCGCCTGAAACCTTCCTGAGGGCAGCTTCCGAATCGAGCCGAAACGTCTCATCCCCTTCTTGGCTGCCACTACGCCACCGACTGCATACGACGGGTCACGGTGATGGGCTGAACCGTCTGGGACTGGATGTACTCAGCTATGGCTGATTCTGGAATCCTTACCAGCCGTCCGACCCGGACAAACCGAATTCGGCGCTGAGCGATGAGACGCCGAGGGAAGCGCTCGCCTCCCGTGTCCCAGGTGCCAAGGCGCTGGGCGGCTTCCGCCACGGTGAGCAATCTGTCGGCTGCGGCTGTCGTCGAGTTCATCTCTACTCTCCCTTGATGTGCGAGTGAGTGGCTTCCTGGGACACCTGGGACAGGTCCTCCGTGTGCCTGTCCCAGGTGTTTGCGCTGGTCAAGTAGGGGTCTGGGACGGTGGGACACCTGGGACAGCAGGCCATAGTCCGGGTGTCTCGGTCCGTTCTGGCGGGTAGTAGCGGCCAGCTGGTGTGCGCCGGAGTTGGTCGTCGGCCGCCATACGGGTGCAGGTCTTGCGGACGCTCTCCCGGTCCTCGCCAAGAGCGTCGGAGATCTCTTTCGGGCTAGCGCCCGGGACCTTGCGCAGGTAGGCGAGGACTGCGGCGCGGGTGCCGCTGACGATGTGGTCTAGGGCGGGTCCGGCGAGTAGTTCCCAGGTGCCGTTGTCGGGGTGGAAACGCATTGCGCGTTCGGCTTCGTCTACGTCGCGGCCGGTGATGTGGAGTACGCCGTCGGCTTCGCCGCGCGGCCTCTTCAGGGCCATGATCGTGTCGGCCGCGCCCGCGACTCCGTTCGTTCCGGACAGTTCCGCGGTGAAGTCGTCGGCGGCCATCTTCCGCAGGTGATGCACGAGAATCACCGCGATGCCGTACTGGTCGGCGATGCTCTTTGCCCGGCCCATCGCGGCGTAGTCCGCGTCATACGGGTTCACGCCGGGCGCGCTGTTGCCGCGCATCTTGGCGAACACGTCGATGACGACCAGGCGGGCATCGTGCCGGGTGTCGAGCCAGCCCCGGATCGCATCTGCGCCACCTGCGGGCAAGGTCGGGAACTCGGTCAACAGGGTCAGACCGGCAGGTGCCGGCGCATCGCCAAGGATCTTGCCCATGCGGTTCTGCAGGCGTCGCGGGGTGTCTTCCAGCGCGAGATACAGCACCTGTCCGGGATCGACGTCGACCTCTCCGAGGACGGGTGTCCCAGCCGCAATGCCGAGCGCCAGATTCAGTGCTAGCCACGACTTCCCGGCCTTCGGTGCACCGGCCAGCAGCGACAGCCCTTCAGGGATCAGGCCGGGTACTGCCCAGCGCGGCGGCGCGAACGTCTCAGCCATCAGCCGGTCGGCCGTCCAAGCCTTGGCGAACGGGTCGACCTTGGCCGGGCGCGTGGTGGTCTGCTCCGGTTCTACCTCGAGGGGCGGCGGCCAGTCCGGGTAGATGACGTCAGCCATTTGCAAGGGCTGCCCGTCGTGATCGGGGTACTCGGCCAGGGGCATCAGGCGGCCACCGTCCTCGGTCGCTTGGCCCCGGCCCGCAGACCTGACGTGATGGTCTTGTCGGCTTCCCACGCGGTGTAGGCACCGGCCGCGACCTGGGACACGGCGGCGCCGGTGAGGATGGCGCGGACGTCGAGCTCGGAGAGCGAGCCTCCGGCAACCAACTGGCCGAGCGCGACCGCGGCTTTGTAGAGGTCGAGGTTGCGCTCACCCTCAGCCGCCATCCTGACGCGGTCGGTTTCGGCACGGATCGCGGCGTGCAGGTAGCTCGATCGCCGCATGGCGTCCAGCTGGATCGGCGCCGTGATCGGAGCGGGCGCGGGAGCGGGCTTGAGAACCTCTGCGAGCCATCCCGGTAGCGGCGCCGGGGTGATGTCGTGGGCGGTCCGGTAGCTGCGTCCAGCGGCAGTTGATCCGGCGCCGACGACGTAACCGCCGCAGGCGCGGGTGTCTATCAGCCAGCCGAGCCGAGCCTGTGTATTGCGCAGTTCGGCCCCGGTCGGGGCGGTGAAGTATAGGTGCTCGCCGCCTCGGCCGGTGACGACTGTGTGGGTGTTCCAGGGATAGGCCTGTCCGGCAGCTTCGGTGCGGTCGGCGAGCACGTCCGCGCCACAGGTGATCCCCGGCCGTCGCCATTCCTCGGGCGGGGATTGTCCGGGCTTGGGCTGGTCCAGGTCGACCACAACCAGGCGGGAGGGTCCGCAGGCAATGCCGACCCCGTAGGGTCCGGCCGTCCAGCACCGCTCGATCCGGGCGGGGTCGATGGTGGCCCGGTTCTCCCAGTCCTCGACTGCGGGACGCTTGCCATCGGGGATGAGCGGGAATACGTGCCAGCCGCGTTCGGCGGCCGTCCTGGCGGCGGTCAGCAGGTCGTTCACGTCGGTTCTCCTCGCGAGTGTCGGGGTTGGGTTGGCATGAGTGCGCGCGCCCGGCTCGAACGGGACTGGCTACCGGCTAGCGGTGCGCTGTCGGGCCGTTAGAAGAGGCGCAACTGGTTCAGTCGGTGCTCGGCGGTGTCGAGCCGTTCGGCGGCCTTGCGGTAGGCAGCGGTCTGGTTGGCGCTGTCGAAGCGGCGGAAGTCTTTGAGCGCTGCGCGGTATTCGGCGAGGGCGGCTTTGCGTCGCAGTCGACGGCTGGCTTTCGGGTTGTCCGGCATGGGGATGGCTCCGTTCGCGGGAGATGGCTGGCTAGGCGGCGGTCTGCCAGGTCGGTGCTGTCATGCAGTCGACGCACCGGCCGTCCGAGGTTGGGATGCAGTAGTCGGCGACGGTCTTGCATTGGTGGCAGCGGCGCCGGGCGATCATGGCTTTGTCGAGTGCGTTCAACTGGGCTGGCGACGGGACGCGGGATGGCTTGGCGAGGTCGAGGCGGAGAGCCATGCCCAGCGCTGCCCGTGGCGCCAGACCAGCAACGCGTAGGGTTCTTGCCTGCCCGGACTCAGCCGCAGCGCTCGCAACTGGCGGCGGGTGGCGAGCCCGGATGGTGCCCAGCGGAACCGGAACACCGGTAGGCCGTGGTGGTCCCAGCCGAGGGCTTCGCGGCCGTCCCACAAGGTGATCCAGCGCGACGCGGCCGGGTGCAGGACTGCCCGCGGCTGGTCAGCCAGCGGCGCGGCCGGGCTCATCGTCCGGTCCGTTCGTGGCCACGCAGCCGCATGTAGACGCGGCGCCCGATCCGAACCCGGGCTCCGGTTCCCGCGCAGCGCTTGCAGTCGCGCCAGTGCGCCCGGCCGGGCGAGTGGTGGCGCCCGAGCCCGTCACACTTGCGGCACTTGCCGAACGGGTACGCGGCGCAGGCGAGGAAGTAGCCGACTAGCAGCATTCCGGCGATGACGACCAGGCCGAACGTCGAGCTAGCGCTAGCAGCTATGAGGGGGGTCATGGGTGGCCTCCTGAGGCATGGCGGGGTCTGGCGTTCTGGCGGGCGCTAGAACGCTTGTTCGCAGGTCAGAGCGGGTTTTTGCCGCTAGCGGGGGTGCTAGGTCTAGCGGCCCTTGGTGCTAGCCGTTGTCGTCTTCTGGGCTAGTGCCGGCCGAATCGTTTGGGCTGGTCGATGACGCCGGGCGGGGTGCATCGACAGGCCTCGGCTGGTGCTTGGCGATGGCGCGGTCAAGGTCTCCTCGGGTGATGCCGCGCCGGTTGGCGCCGACTCCTGTCTCTTCGTCCTTGCCCCACACCTGCACGGTCTTGACTCCGTACGGCGCGAGCGCGGCGGCCAGCTGGGCAGGCTCCCAGCCCTTGTATTGATCCGGCCGCAGACCAGCGAGCCGGGTCACGATGATTTCGGACCAGACCTTGTCCTCACCGGCCACCAGCACCGCGGCTACATCGGCGAGCACCGACGCGGCGCGGGTCTCATCGGCGACTTGTTCGCCGATCGCGTGCCCTGTAAGGGTTCCTGCCGCTTCCCGCAGCGCGCGGGCGCGAGTCACGATAGCTTCGGACGCCGGGCCGTCGACGTAGTAGGTCCGCACAACCTGCGGATCGTCAGACGCGCCGGACAGGTAGCCGATGCCCTTGTCCTTCGGCGTAAGCGTCGTGGCGCGCACGCCGTTGCGGTAGGCCGATGTGCCGAGCACCATGTCGTTTTCAAGCTGCCCGGTGACCCGCAGACAGAACCGGATCCCCACGTTCGCGCTGACGCCGGTCGGGAGCGACTTGGCATCCGGGCGCTGGGTGGCCAGCAGCAAGATCACGCCGAGAGCCCTTCCCAGCTTGATGATCGCGGTCGCGAGCTCGGCCGCCTCCGGACCGTGGTCGGGGTGGGTGAACAGGTTCTGGCACTCATCGATAGCCATCACGATCGGCCGCAGACCCTTGTTCCGTTTCGCGAGTTCGGCCGTGACCTTGTTCTCCGGGCAGACATCACGCGGCAGCCGCTTGATGATGTCCGCGCGCTTCCTGACCTCGTCCCGCAGCGCCCGCAACCCCAACAGCGCAGCCTCGGCCGACTCGTCATCGGCGCCGGACGAGTACCGCTCGCAGACCGGTTCCAGCGGACCGAGGTCACCGGTTCCCTTGAGCTCGTACAGCCACAGCTTGACCAGCGGGTCGAGCGCGGCGGCCAGCAGCGGACCGCGCAGCGCGAACGTCTTGCCGGCGCCCGGCATGGCGCCGATGAGGACGTTGTCGTACATGAGCGTGACGGTCGCGGGACGGCCACGCTGGTCCGTGCCGAACGGGATCGGCTTGAACAGGTCAGCCGTGCCCTTCTTCGCCAGCGGCCACGGCGCGGGCTTGGCCTGGGACATGTCCCGGTCCCCGACCCACAACACCAGCCGTCCCGCATGCTGATCGTGCGCCGGTTCCGGCCATACGCACCCGAGCGGGCGGCGGAGTCCCGATGCCACCCGGTCGCGGCGCTCGATGATGTCGACAGCGGTCACGCCGTACGGGAGATCCACGTCGGCCCGGAAACCGGGACCGTCGCGCGTGATCGGCGCCGGGAACGAGATCCCGTTCCCACCCTTCGCGATCGCCTTGTTGATCTCGGCAATGCCCAGCGCGGACAAGGCACGGATGACCATGTCGTCGGTCAGCTTCGGGACCTTGTGGGTGACCACCGCGCGTCCCGTCAGCGGCCGGTCGGCGGGTGCGCCGATCTTGCCCAGCAGCGCGACCAGTCCCGCGACTGTCAGTCCCGGCAGCCACGCCGGTCCCGCGAACATCAGCGCCAGTCCTGTCCCAGCGGCAGCCAGAGTCCCGGTCGCGAATAGCGCCAGCCGCGTGCGCTGCCGCTCCGAACGCAACCGCGCCAGGCGCATGTACTCGGTCGCGTCGGTCACCCGTACCGCCTCGTGCCGCAGCGGTGCTGCCTCGGCATCGGTCAGCCACCGCGCCGTCGCCGCGATCACTCGGCCCGCACCACGCGGAGAGCGGGCCAGCAGGACCCCGCCGTACAGCGGAAGCCGGACGGCGTGGAACGCGGCGTGATGCCCCGCATACGACGCAGCCCACAGGGCGGCGGTCCTCGCCTCGGTCTTGTCCCGCAGCCACACCGGGACCACCGCGCGACGCTGAACGTCGCGCTGCCATGGCGACACATAGTCGGCCAACTCGCCCGGCAGATTCACCGGGACAACCGGCGCGTCATCGTCCACGAGCTCGGCGTCGACAACCTCCCCCTCGGTCCCGGTCGACGGGACCTGAACCACCCTCGGCCCACTCCCGGCCACGGTCTCGCTACCGGTCCCGGTCGGGTCGGTGTCGTCGTCCCGGGACCGGAACAACAGCACCTCTCCCCCGTCCCGTTCCTCGGTCCCGCTCACGGTCTCGCTCGTCGTCCCGGTTACCTCGCTCCGGGCCGTGACGTCGTCATCTCGGTCCCGGCGCCTGTTCAGCCATCCAGCCATTACGCGGCCCTCCCGGTCGCCTCATCCATCACGGTCACGTCGTTGTCGGTCTCGCCGGTTACCTCGGCCGGGCGAGCGGCGGCCTGCCACTCCCGCATCCAGCGGCGCCCGAGACTTCCGTCCACTCCCACCGCCCGGGCAACCTCCGCGCCGGACGGCTCCCGCCCCTCGGCCCGCTCCCGCTCCCACCACTGCCGCGCCTCCGGCTCCCGGCTCGGCCGCGACTTCGCCCCGGACCGCGGCTTGCTCGCTGCCCGCTTCCTCGGCCTCGGCTCGGTCGGAGTCGAGCTCGCCGAGCTCGGCTCGTCCCGCTCCGCCGGACCGCCGAGCTCGGCCGGAGATTCAACGGCTGGGACAGTGACCTCGGTGTCGGCCGGGGCTTGCAGGCGGCGCAGCAGCCGCATCAGCAGTTCGTAGGAGCCGACCAGGGCCAGCGGCGGCCACCCGGCAATCGCGATCTCGGCCGCCCGGGCTACCCAGTCGTGCGCCACGTTCGCGGTCACCGAGACCAGCGACCCGACCACAACCAGAGTCCAGGCCAGCCAGTCAGCCTTGCGCCCGGATCGGGAATCGGCCAGCAAGACGGCAGAGGCAGCGATCAGCAGACCGTCGACCGACAGCGGGAACAGCAACGCCCGCCAGGACGGTTCGCCGTTGGCCGATGCCCAGTCGTGCATGTGCCCGTAAGAGATCGCGGCCGCGATGCCGGCCACACCGGTCACCACCATGACGGTGGCTGCCAGCAACGTTCGGCGTTCCCACACGCTCGGCCCCGTGACCGTCGTGTGCGCCGCGGCTTCGGCGTCGGTGGTCATCAGTTCTCCTTCTCGTCCAGGCGGCCGTTATGCCCCTGTCCGCTGATCGCGGCCTGGGCCTCGGCGAACCGCTCACCCGCGGCGTAGACGTGGCGGGCGGCCTCGATCAGCGCCTCGTTCGCCATCGCGTAACTGATCTCCGGTTCGCGGTTCGCGTCGTAAACGTCGTACAGCGCCAGCGAGCGCAGCAGACCCGCCCCGATCTGGCGGGACAACTGGTCCAGGCGGTAGCCGACCTCGGACAAGCGGCCCAGCAGGTCATAGGCGAGCGGTGCCGGGACGTCCGGGCGGGTGATGTGGTTCAGCGCGCGGATCGCCTCGGAGGCAGCGTCGGCATGCTCGACTGCGGTAGCGGCGTCCATTACGCCTCACTCCGAAGGCGCGCGATCGGCGGGTGAGCCGCCAGCGCGTCGGCCAGCTCGGCGATCGCGTCGGCAACCTCCGGCTTGTCCGCCTCCCAGAACTTGTGCGCCTGGGCGTAGAGCGAGTCCAGCACGTCATCCCACAAGAACCCGTCAAGGTTCGGCAGCAACTCAGGCATTACGCAGCCCTCCGAAAGTCAGTGAGGTGAATCGGGTCATTGGTGTGCCAAGTGCGCATGTGCTCGTCGGCGTCGGCGCTCGCCAGCGGCTGGGACCACGTCCGGCCCGAGAACGGCGCCGGGTCCGGGTCACACAGGCGGCAGCGCCACTTCCAGGCGCCGTCCGCGTCCTGCCAGACACGGCAGAACCGGTCGAGGCGCCAGGTGGCCAGCGCGGTCATGCCGACCACGCCTGAAGCTTCGGGAACAACTCGTTACCCCAGGTGGTGATCTGTTGCACTGCCTCCACGCCGAGCGGCGTCGCAGCCAGGAAGAGGCCGAAGACGACCGAGAACACGACGATGCCTAGGTTCCAGCCGCCCCACTTCACGCCTAGGAACACGAAACCGGCCATCACGATCACGAACGGAACTGTCTGCATCAGTAGTCACTCCCCAGGTAGTGCTTGGTCTGATCCATGCCAGTTTGGTCGGTACCAAGCTGTCTTGGATGGAACCAAACCACAGAAAGTGATCGAGCGCAAGCACTTGGTGCCAACCAAATTTGCTTGGTACCGTCCAACGGGGAGAGAGACAGGAGAGCTACCGGTGAACAGTCCGACGCGATGGGAGAACCTCTACGAGGATCTCCGCAGCCGCCTCGATCGACAGGAACTGAAGGCGGGTGACCGGCTCCCGTCAGAGCGGGAACTCATGGAGCAGACCGGCCTATCTCGCAACACCGTTCGTTCGGCGGTGAGCCGCCTCGAGCACGAGGGATTGATCGAAGATCTCGGCGGCAGCCGCGGGCGCGTAGTCAGTCAGCGCATGCGGATCGCTTTCGACATGTCCAAGTTCGAGCTCGGCGCCTACACCGACGACCCGGCCAACGGCAAAGACCAGTGGCTTACCGGAGTCGAGGCGGCGGGGTGGACCGGTCGGCAGATCGTGGTCGACGTGACCGAGCTACCGGCGCCAGCGCAGGTCGCGGACTTCCTTCAACTCGACGCGCCCGGCACGCCAGCTGTACGCCGTCGACGCCTCCGGCTAGTAAGCCGACCCGAGGAGAACATTCCCGAACGGGTCGCGATGATCGCGGACACGTGGACCCCACCGGACATCGCCTACAAACTCATCGACGGCAGAGCGCCCCTGATGAGCCCGGAAGACACCACCCTCCCAGGCGGCATCTACTACGCCCTGGGCTTCCGGCAGGTTCGGTTCATCGACAACATCGAGGTCCGGATGCCAACGGCCGAAGAGGCCGAACTGATGTCCCTGTCCCCTGGCACCGCAGTCGGCCAGCACGCGCGAATCGGCATAGATGAGACCGGGCGGCGCGTACGCGTCCTAATCCACATCTGGGCCGGTGACCGCCAGGTCATCACCTACGACCTTCCCGTCCCCGAACGGCGCCTGCCAACCAACGGAGATGCTCGGTGACGACCTACCACGTGCGCGCGGCCGGTGAGGAAGACGTAGACGCAGTGGTCGGGCTTCGACGGCATGCGGAGGACTGGCTCAGGTCAGCAGGCATCGAGCAATGGACAAGGAGCGAGTACGGCGCACGAGTCGTCAAGGGCTGGATCGGCGCCGGTAGCACCTTCGTAGTCGAGACCGAGGACAACGAGATCATCGGCAGCCTGTCCCTCGACGCAGGCGACCCCACCTTCTGGACCGAGGAAGAGATGCGGGCACCTGCCCTCTACCTCTACAAATTCATCATCCGATCCGACCACCGAGGCACCGGCTTAGGCGACGTCCTGCTGGACTGGTCCTGCTACCGGACCGAGATGGCAGGCGGACTCTGGCTCCGCCTCGACTGCTGGCGCGACAACTTCGGTCTCCACAAGTACTACCTGGACCGTGGTTTCCAGTACCTCACAACCCGCACCGACCCCGTACGCATGTCCGGCGCCCTCTTCGAAAGGCCGGCCGAACTCCGCCTGGCCAAGAAACCCGCCGCCTACCTCATCGACCACACTCTCGGCGGCATCGAGTTCCCAAACATTCCATCTCTCTGACCTCAGCGGTGTATCCGATGAGTCACTTGCGGTCACTTATCAAAACCGTTCAAGTGGTCGTGGGTTCTCGACCGCTTCGACCAAGCTACGGAGTCCTAAAGTGAGTGCGACCGTCCCTATCCAGCCTGCGAGCCTCAGCGAGGACCAGCGAAAGCACCTGGACTTCATCCACAACACAATTGCACGGATGTCGGGAGCCTCAGCGGCGGCAAAGGGATGGTCGCTTACGGTCGCAACGGCAACACTCGGCTATGCGCTGACAAAGAATGCACCCTCCATTGCTCTACTCGGCCTTATTTCCATCCTCCTATTCGCTTCCCTCGATGCCAGATACCTACGCGAAGAGAGGAAGTTCCGCGCGCTCTATGAGGATGCTTGCACCGGGAGCGTCGCCATCTATTTCATGAGAACCAGCTCATACGTTGACAGAGCCGATCCGAAACATAAACACTACTGCACCTGGCCGCACATTCTACGATCATGGTCGATACTCGGATTTTATCTGCCACTGCTACTCGTTGGTGTCGCCGTACTAATTAGGGCGAGCTCTACCGCTAGGTAGCTGCGCGAAATTCTTGCCTCAGCAACTCCCAGGCATCGTCTTTCTGTTCCTCTGTGTACGGGCTACTTGGTGGCCAAATTCGGCCTATCGAATCGCCGCTCCATCGAGGGACAACGTGAACATGCAAATGCATTACTGTTTGCGTCGCAGCCTCACCGTTCGATTGGATGACGTTGAGCCCATCTGGGCGCATCACTTTCCTAATGGCGTGAGCAACTTTCAAGGTCGCTTCGGCAATATGCGCTGCATCTTCCGCCGTAAGGGTCCAGATGTCAGGCTTATGAGCACGCGGGACAATCAATGTATGCCCGAGAGTGGCGGGCTCTAGCGGGAAGAATGCCACGACATGCGCATTGCGGAAGAGTTCCCTCGCATCCGGATCATCGCGTGCGACAATCTCACAGAAAGGGCAGTCCTTTTCAGGCGGCACTTCAGGAGCGCTTATATGCATTGTCCACCCAAGAGCCGATGTTGTTCTTGATGGACGCGTAGACCGCCTGACTATTAGATCCAACCGGATCATGGAGTGTCACATAGCTCCCCACAGTTCCCCCACCTTGGAGACCAACCTCGTTGAAAGGATTCGGCCCCAGGAAGTCGGTCTTACTATTTACGTCAGCAAGTCCATGGATGCGAATTCCAACAAGAGGGCGCCTTTCATTCCACGCCTTTGTTATCTCATACTTCACCCATGGACGTTTCGCCGTCTGAGCGCCGACCAGGACGACCACCGCACTCTTGTACTTCATCTGCTTTTCTATCCAATTCTCAACAGCCTTGGGCCCCTGCTTCTCGACGGTCTCCCAGTCCTGAGAATTGAGAAGCGGCTGCCCTTCGACAGCGCCCATTTTCATGACCTGCTGCACGCGCCAGTTATCCCGCTGGTAATAAAAACTAAAGAATGCCGACTTTGCCACGTATTCTCTCCCTAGATAGAAACGATCTCATGACGCGAGCTTAACTGAGGTCAGCCACATCTCAACGGGAACGCTCAAATGCGAGATGCGCCCGATTCCAGATTTAGCCACGCCAAATTTGGCAATCATTCATCAATGCCTGGCTCACCATTTGAATGGATCACCTCAGCAATCTCGCGGGCGATCTCATCGATCGTGTATTGGGATGTGCTCCGCGCGATCTTATCGACAAGTGATGGCGATTGGTCCATCACCTCGGCTTTCGTGATTTCGTGCCAGACCGGCAAAAGAGTCTGCTGACCAGAGACCGAGCGGCTCACGATCCCATCGAGCTCATACTGCGGCCAGCCTTTTGCAAAGAAGCTGCGCGAAATGATCACCACCCCGAATCGGCTCCGCGCGAGCCCTCGGTCAATCTTTCGGCGCAAGCTATCGCCGATGCGCAACTCGAAGTCATCAAGCCAAACGGATACGTCAAGTTGCTTGAGTGCATCGGTCAGTGGACGAGCTACTGCAGCCTTATCTTCGCTAGCGTGCGAGACGAAGACATCCCAGACTTGGGCGTCATCTTCAACGGACGGCGGCGCTTCGTGCCGGATGTCGGAGAGCGAGCCGCCCGAGAGGCCCTGCCTGGCCGGCGCCAGCGGTGGAGGGATGATCCGGACACTGGATCGCGTGGTGCCTCGCAACCCAATCATGTCCACAGTCACGAACCAGCGGCCGTCGCGCGGCACCGACATCCGGTAAGGCGATCGCTGAATGAGACCGCCGACGTACCGGTGCGCACGTCCCGCCTTATAGGCATTAAAGTTGCTGCTGTCCATAAGTCGAACGTTTGCTCCGTTTCCCTGCAGGGTGACCTCGACTGTCGCTCCCCGCTTGAGACTCGGAAATTCGTACTTAGTAAACGGGAATCCGCTGGACACAACCGCTCCTTTAACGCTCGTCTAGCAAGAAAGCGAGCGTATCTCCATCCGACGACACTTCTAGACAACGCCACGGGGAGTCGTCATCCTGAGCGCTTCGGCGGGGCTGTCGGCCCGTTCCTGTCCCAGGTGTCCCAGCGTCCCAGCGGTGCGCCTGACCTGCGCGTTCACCCGGGACGGGCGGTTGATGCGGATGTCCCAGGTGTCCCAGCGGACCGTACATCCGCGACGATTTGATCCCGACCTAGGAACGATCTGGTGTGCGACGCCAACCGAGCAAGAGCCATGAGCATTTGCCTCTGGCGGGGGCCTCGCGACTTCGGGATGACGGGTCGGAATCGGCCGGCTATCTGGGTGGGGGTCGGGGTGCGTCTTCCCGCCTGCCGCTCAGCCCAGTCAGGACCTATCAGGAGACGCCAGAGGGGCCGAACGGCAGACGGGAAGACGCTGGGCCGAAGCTGTGCGGCTGCGGTGGGGAGTTCCGACCGTCCGGAGTCAGGACGCGCGTTTGGGTTCCTCAGCAGCGCTGGTGTCAATCAGTCCAGCGGACATCCGCTCGAGTTGAGGCTCAAGCGTCGAGACGAATTTCTGAAGACGCTCGTCCGTCCAGTCTGTGAATCGGTCAACCTCCGACCGGTCGTACGCAGCACGTGCCGCCCCTATCCTCTGCTTAATCGAGGTGTAGGCGTCACTCTGCCTAACGACTTCAACCTCGCGCAGCTCTCTAGCAGAGTCCACGCTGTCGGGATCGTCGCATTCCGCCACGGAAGCTTCGATGTTCGCAAGCCGCGCCTCGATAGCACCGAGATCAGCCTCAAGTTCGATCAACGCCCGATTCCACCTGCGCTTCGAAACCGAGAGGTCGTGACGCCACAGATACCTGCGGACGGGAGTCGTTAACCACGCTAGGCGTCCAGCCATTCGTGCGATCGGACGCGCATACGAACGCACGACGAATTCAAGCGCTGGACTTATGATGATGCTGCCCATGCTGAAGACGATCGCCACCCGAATGATGACCGTCCAGAAGTCGCGAACTGGATCGCCCGCGAGGGCCCGGAAGCAGATACCCTCAGCCAACGCGAAGGCAAGCAACGGTACGGCCCAGAGGACGCCCTGGAGCTTCTTGTAGGCGCGCAGGCGACCTGGTTCCCATTTCGACATGATGGTGCGGGCCTCGATAACGAGCGCTAATGCAAGCACAGGCATCGTCTGAGCGCTCGTTGCCCAAAACTCGGTAGGTACCGTCACACGCATCAGTATGCGGCCTCGGATTCGCTTCAAGTCGCGGAAACTGCTCGACCGGATGTGAGTCTGTCGAGCCTGCACGGCTTGCTAGAGACAGCCCTGAGGACGCGACCGTGCGATGCTCGTGCGATCTCCAGCGGTCAAGAGAGGTCAAAAGGAGCCCGTCGTAGGTACCCTGCAACGCGGTCTGGCATCACCGCCGCCCCGCTTTGATTGATTTCCCAAGCTGACAGTGCGAGTTCGATTCTCGTCACCCGCTCCACTGGAACCCCAGGTCAGAGGCAGGTCCCTGGCCTGGGGTTTCCTCGTCTCAGGGGCCTGGTAGATGGCCCGTGCCCGCTACGTGCCCGATGCCTCTGGGAGGTCGTCCGGGTCCGCCTCGCTCGGCCCCTCTGGCAACCCCTTCTCGATCAGCTCTGACATCTTCTGAGCGACGCTCTCGTGGCGGTCGTCGTTGGTGTGGATGTAGATCAGCGCGGCTCTGCTGCTCGCGTGTCCCCTGCGCTCCATCAGCTCTCGGAGCATCGCACCGGTCTGCGCCGCCCAGGTGTTACCGGTGTGTCGCAGGTCGTGAAAATGGACCTCTTCAGTCAGCCCTGCGGCAGCGATTCCACGTCGCCGGTTCCTCTGGAACGTTGACAAACGCAACTGTGCACCCTTCGCGCCAGTGAAGACGAAGGCATCGGCTGCGTAACGGGCCCCAGGCCACCATCTAGAAGCGATTGCCGCCATGCTCGGAGCATGGGAGCCGTGAGTCAGGGTCAGCCAGCGCGGCTTTTGTCTCGCTGGCAAAAGTCGCTGCCCTCACGCACACCGCGTTAGATTCGAACACATTTCCCTTGAACTCAGTCGATGCTTGTCGGCTCTGACCAGGATGGCTGCGTTGTGGACGGTGTAGTCGACGCAGGGAGGCCGCGTCCCTGATCCGGAGGAACGGAGCGGAACGTACTGTTGCCAGGAGCACGGCGAGTGCGAGCGGGTGGGGAGCTGATGGTGTCAGGTTCGGAATCGGCGGGTGACTTCGTTGACGAGAATCGGCGGCGGCTTAGTCGGGAGGAGTCCGTTGCGCTGCTCTCGCGCCCGCTGGTGGGCGTCTTCTCGTCGCTGAGCGAGGCCGGCTGGATTCATTCGGTTCCGGTGCACTTCCTCTACGTTGACGACGAGATTCGAGTTCTCGTTGGCGCCGACGCGGTGAAGACCCGCAACGTCGCACGGACCGGGCAGGCGACATTGTGCGTCGAGGTCACGGAAGGTCCTGTCCGCAGTTTCGTCAGCGTGTCGGGATCGGTCGCAGTGCGCCGGCCTCCGCTGATGGAGGACCTGGTCGCATTGGACCAGCGCTATTCGCGTACCGATTTCGCGTCGGGATGGGACGATGCCGCCTTTGCCGCCGCGGCGATGCTGTCGCTGCGACCTCAACGATGGATCGCCTGAGCCGATTGGGACTGATTCCCGGGGCCCAGCGTGTGCGCTCGCCATCACGGCGAGGACCGCGGCACCACGAGAACGGCCCGTTGCATGCTCTGAGTGGTAGTCAGCTTGGGCCGCATCGACGTGGCGGCGCGAAGATCTTCCCGTCGTCGGAATCCGGTTCGTCGTTGCCCGGCTCCTCGGCCGCAGGGGGGCCTCGATCCCTTCTGGCCCAAGGGGTCGAGGCCATCCTGCCGATCAACAGGTGCCACGTCAGATGCCGGCACGTGGCGACTTCTTCAGATCGAAGTGGCTAGCCGTTGATGAACACGTAGTCGGCCTGGTAGGGGACGTTGACGATCGGTGTGGCCTGCGGGTCGCAGGGGCCGGTCGGGGCGACGCCGCCGACTGTGTTGAGGCGAAGCACCTCGACGGCGTTCGACAGCAGTCCGGAGGAGTCGCCGATCTGGGTGGCGTCGAGGTCCAGTTCGGCGATGTTGCCCGCACCGTTGGGGTTCCTGGTGACGACCCTGGTGCCGGTGACAGCGCTGCCGTCGGCTGCCTGCCACTGCGGCGGGCCGGCGGCGGGCTGGACGAAGGTGTGGTGGATGCCGCCGAGGAGGCGCGCCTCGACGCCGTACTGGGTGAAGGCGAACGAGCCGTCGAGTTGCACGGTGCAGGCGTAGATCTGGCTGCCTTGGATCACCGACTCCTGCAGTGCGGCCACCCCGGTCGTGCTGACCGCGTGACTGAGCAGGTGCAACTGGCCACGTACGGCGCCGTTCGGGAAGTCGTTGTTGCGCAGGTCCGTGTAGAAGCCGGTCGGGTCTGAGCGCAATGCGTCAAGCACCGTCGGGTCGGTGACAGTGACGCTGCCGGAGGCGAAGCTACCCCTTCCGCTCGGCGTGGTGAACAAAGGTACGACGACAGGCCCGTCCACTCCTCGACCGGCGGCGTGGATGGCTGCCTCGGTCGGGGTGTTGATGCCGCGCCAGGACACCGAGTAGCTGAGCGTGTTGCCCTCGATGCCGATGAGTTCCAGCGCCCGCCCGTCCGGATCGCCGCCTGTGATTTCGTTTCGGCCCTCCAGGCTCGCGACGAGGGTGGCGGGTGCTGCGGTCGGGTCGCCCGGCACGGTGATCCCCGCGAGCGGTGTCACCTGGGTGCTCGCTCCTGCCGCGCCGACGGCAAGGGTGGCGGAAGCGGCCGTCGCGACGAGGGCGGCGCCGATGCCGCGGGCCAGGCGGCGTCTTGTGCTGTGAGACATGGTGATTGTCCTTCCGGATCTGCGGCCGCCGCTTGTGCACGGCCCGTATCAGGTGCACGTAAATTTGCCGGCAGGCGCCCAGCCGGAGGGTGCGACAAAGATCACTGGCGGCTGGCTGAACCGAATCAATGCCGCATACGTGTCGCGATACCTATCGTGGCGGCTCGTCGCCATGAGCGACGGGTGCCCGCATGACGCTAGCCACTTCCGGCCCTAGCGCCGGCGACGCGGCTGGAACGTTGGGCGCGCGCCGACCGAGGTTCCCCGTGACTACCATCGGACCCCGGACCTCTCGGGAGTCGGAGATGAACGGATCGGATCGGAAGTACCGCGCGGTAGGGCTGCCGGCTTTGTCTGAGCGCCTCGCACGCGATGAGCACCGACCCGCTGACGATCCGGATCGATCTCGACCCGGGCCACTGAATCCGCCGGGGCCCGGGGGAGTGGATGGCCACTGGCCCGCGGCTACCGCTGTCCGTGGGTCCTGAGCTACCTGCGGGTCGCCAACCCCGACGGCTTGGCGATCACCCGCGCCGACCAGACCGCTGCACAGACCATCACCCGCACCTGCGAGGACGTGGAAAGCGCGTGGGCCAGGCATCTCGGCATCCGGCTCCGGCGTGTGCCCGATCCGTGCCTCCCCGTGCTGCTAACCCGCATCAGTGCTGCCATGTGCCCGTATGATGCCGCGTCAGCGGGGACGTCGACGGCGCGGCACCGACCCGCAGACGGAGAAGGGAGGAGACCGACATGCGCATCGAGGGCCGTGCGACGCTGGGCTACCGCGCGTACCGGCAGCTGATGTGGGCGTCCGGCAAGGGGCGGATTTTGAAGTTGTGGGGTGCCGCCCTCCTGATCGCGGTCGGCGTGCTGCTCCTCACACCGGCAGCTGGCGCAGGGCTGCTCGTCGCGTTCCTGGTCGCCGCCCCGCCGTACTTCGCCCTGTCGCTGCGGCGTGTCTGGCGGCGGTTGTCGGCCGGCGGGCAGACGGTAGAGATCGGGTACGAGCTAACCGACGAGGGGATGACGGTGAGCCTGGCCGGCGTCTCGACGCAGCACCGCTGGGAGTCCCTGCGGCCGCTGCGGGAGACGGCCCACTACTGGCTGTTCCAGAGCCTGCTGGCGCGACGTGCGATCGCCGTACCGAGGGACGCCTTCAGCGCCGACGCGCGCGTCGAGGTCGACGCCGTGTTCGCCAGGCGACGCTGACATCCGACGCGGAACTCCTGCGGGGACAGAGGTCTGTGCCATCGGCCCCTATCCCCGCCCCTCTCAGACCGCCCGAAACGCCGTCAAACGACCTCCGCTGCGAAATCGTTGCCGGAGCATCGGACTTCGCTACCCGCTGAATGTGGCTGTCAGCGATGCGCCGTGCAGGTGGTGGGTGGTGAACGTCAACCGCGTCCCGGCCGGGGTGTGCGTGACGGTGATTCCCGGATCAGCGGCCACCGTTGTGAGCCGACGGCCCAGCACGAACACCGAGATCGTGGTCCGCGACATCGTCGGGTCCGAGACGGCGATGGAGGTGGTGCGATCCGCGTTCCGCCGAGTGATCACCGACGCCGGTCCGTCAACGCTCAACCCCAGGACCTGGTGATGCCCGGGGGTGAAGGTGTTGACGGCAATCAGGTCCAGGCCACTGTGACGGATCGCCTGCACCCGCGTGGAGTTGGCCAGCACCAGCAGCCGCCCGTAGAGGTAGGACCGCAGCTTGGCCTCCGTGGCATTCGGCACCAGCGCGTACGCGAGCGCAGTACGGCCTGGGGCCTGGTGGCTCAGGGAGAAGATCTGCTTGGTGACAGAAGTGTCCGGGTTGGATGTCCGGATCACGCGGCGGCTGCGAGTGACCTGTTCGATGCCGACGGTGACCTTGCTGGGCTGGAGGAAGTAGTAGCCGAGGGACGTCGCCGCGGTGGTGTTGGCGTAGCGGAGCCACCTGAGGTCGGCGTCGCCGCTGCCGGACCACGCGCGCCCGTTCCGCAGTACTCCGTTGATCGTCAACTGGTCAGCCGGAGCCGCCAGGCGTGCGTCGATCGAGGTGGTCACCGCGCGATGGTCCTGGTCGCCGATCCCGGCGGCGAGGACGACGACCTCGTCGTCGAGCATGAACCAGGACTTGGTGGCGTCCGCGTTGCGGTAGACGACGAAGTCCTCGGGGAGCAGGTCCTGGTCGGCGTACGCGACATCGCTCGACTGGATCCACCCGGCCGCGCCGTACGGGCCGAGCGTCGCGCCACCGGAGTACTGGTTGGTGCCGACCGGGAAGTAGACGTACTTGTTCTGCGACTCCGACGACGCGGTGAAGTTGAGCGGATGCCCCGGGTTGTCGTAGTACGGCGTGCCGTAGAGCTGCGGGATCGTACTGCGCTGCTCCACCGGCGCGGTGACTCCGGCCAGCGCGTACGGCGACACGGTGGTCAGGTAGTCGACGCCGAACGCCTGGGTCTGGTCCTGGCCGCTCAGGTAGAGGTAGTAGGCCCCGTCGCCCTGGAACCACGGCATCAGGTTCTCGCCGCTCATGTACTCGTACTTGCTGATCCTGGCGGAGCTCCTCGACAGGGCGAACGCGTACCCGGGCCGGCGGTGCACGTTCCGGTCCATCGCGTTGAAGGCGACGCTGCTGGCTGCCGGATTGAGGTCGGCCGGCACGATCGCCGGGTCGGCGGTGATGGCGGCGAAACGGGTGATGCTGACCGGCGAGACGAAGCTGTTCGGGTTGAGCGTCGGGCGCGCGGTGAACTTGACGTAGCGCTTCAGCCGCGCGGCATCCGTCGGCTCCGCGTAGTCCGCGAGGTCGACGATCGCCTCGACCACGATGGCGACATCGTCGTACCCGGTGGCGGTCCGGGAGATCGCGCGCCCCTTGACCACCTCCGTCATCCAGCCCTCGAAGATCAGCGGCGCGAAGCCTTCCTCGATCCAGCCCTGGACCACCTTCACCAGCTCACCGGACTGCGCGTAGTCCGTGCCGTCGAGGGTCTTCACCGTCTGGACGACTCTGGTCAGCAGGCCCTTGCCGTACGAGCCGGTGTACGCGACCGAGTCGTGCTGGATGAACGAGCCGTCCGCGTAGTACCCGTCGGTGACACCGTGCTGCAGGTTGTACGGGTCGATGGTGGCGAAGACCGAGAACTGGTCCTGCAGCGCCTTGCGGATCCGCGCGTCGTCGTCGAGCAGGGCGCCCTGGATGATCCGGTTGGCGGTGATGTCGGACAGGTTCGCGCCGGTGTGGAACCGGGAGTCGAGGTCGACGTCACCGTCCTTGCCGTTGCGCAGGTACGCGTCCATCGACGCGACGTACGTGCTGATCAGCTCGGCAGGAGCGTCGAGCAGCGCGAGGGTCTTGCCGACGTGGGTGGAGATGCCGATCTCCCAGGTGAACCAGTTGCCGTAGTACCCCTTCGACTGGTCGCCGTAGTAGTTGTCGTGCAACCACCGCAGCTTCTCGATCACCCTGGCCTGGATCGCCGCGTTGCCCTGCAGGTCCGACGCCGGACCCGGGCGCCGGGTGGCCAGCGCGATCTCGTAGAGGTGCTGGTACGACGCGTTGAGGTTCGGGTCGCTCGTGCCGAGGGGGAGACCGGCGAAGAGTTCTCCGGCCTGGGCCCGGTCCATCGCGGACAGCCAGGTCCGGGCGGTCTGGTCGAGGGCCGCGAGCTTGGCCTTCACCTCGGGCCGTTGGTTGGACTCGGGCGTGCCCGCGAAGATGCCGACGAGATTCGCCAGCAACTGCGAGGTACCGGCGGCTCGGGTCGCGCTGGCTCCTCGGGTCGCGGTGGCTCCGAAAGGCACGGCGCTCGCGGGCGCAGGGTTGACCGCGGTCAGCAAAGCGGCGGCGGGGACGAAAGACAGCAGGCGGCGACGGGTGATGTCCACTGGTACTCCCGGGCGAAGGGGAAAAACCTCACGCCCGGAGTCAACCAGCCGGAACTATCTTACGGCAACCGCTTACCTCCTCTTTCCTTCCCCGGATCAGCGGCGGGTGCGGAAGGTACGGCGCAGATCGTCCACCCAGGCGTCGGGAACTTCCCAGGGGATGAAGTGGCCGCCGGCATCGTGGGCGGTGAGGTTGACGTGGTTGTACCAGCCCTCGCGCAGGGCGAGCCAGCTGTCAACGCGCTGCTCGGTGGTCACGCCGGGCGGGTTCTCGTAACCGACGAAAGTGATGCCGGTCGGGGCCTCGATCACCGGCTTGCGCTCGTGCGACGGTGTCCACGGGTAGCGGTTGGCGTTCGCGTAGTACCGGATCGACGTACTGATCGCGTTGTTGACCCAGAAGATCATCGCGTGTGTTAGCAGGTCGTCCTTGCTGAAGACGCTCTCGAGGTCGCCATGGTCGTCGCTCCATCGCTCCCAGCGCTCGAGGATCCAGGCGAGCAGGCCGACGGGCGAGTCGGTCAGTCCAAAGGAGAGCGTGCTGGGGTCGAGGACGTGCGCGGCCAGGTGAACGGCGAACCGGCGATCGAGCGCGACGACCTGCGCATGCACGGCCTCGGGCAGCCCTTCGGGGATCGGCCGGCCGCCGCTGAGGTCCCAGGCCCGGTCGCCGGTGAAGAAGTCGAGCCGCAGACCCGAGCCGATGTGGATGCCGTGCAGCTCGTCGGCGTACTTGTGGCCGAGCTGACCGGTCACCAGCGCGCCGATGTCGCACCCGGCAGCGGCGTATTTCGAGTAGCCGAGGGTCTCGGTCATCAAGGTGTGCCAGAGGTCGGCCACCTTCCAGAAGTTCATGTCCGGGTTCTTCGGCAGCGGGGTGGAGAACCCGAAGCCCGGCAGCGACGGCACGATCACGTCGAACGCGTCGGCCGGATCGCCCCCGAAGGCGGCGGGGTCGGCGAGCTGGTCGATCACCTTCGACCAGTGCCAGAAGGTCCACGGCCACCCGTGGCTGAGGATCAACGGCGTCGGCGCCGGACCGACCCCCGGCTTGCGCAGGAAGTGAACCGGTACGCCGTCCACGTGCACCTGGTAGTGCTCGTAGGCGTTGATCGCGGCCTCGGCCTTGCGCCAGTCGTACTGGTTGAGCCAGTACTCGGCGAGCTCCTGGAGGTAGGTCCGGCCGACCCCGTAGGACCAGTCGTCGTTCCCGACGTCGTCGGGCCACCGGGTGAGCTCGAGCCGCGCCCGGAGGTCGTCCAGCGTCGCGTCGGAAACATGGATCGGGGTCGGCTCCAACGGGAAGCGAGCGTTCTCAGCCATGCCACCTCTACCTGTCGACAGCGGGTTCCTTCCAGCTCGTAACATATCCCCGGCTCACGTCGGCGCCGACCGAATTTCCACCCTCAGAGACGCCCGAACTCCGCGTACTGTGTGGCGCCGCGGCTGACCGCTTCCTGGGCGGCGGCGAGCCGACGCGCCATGGACGGCCGCAGCCGGGTACTCGCCTGTTCGAGCGTCAGGAACTCACTCCCGCGCGCCTCCACCGGGTCGACCCGCAGCTGCTGGATCTGCTCGCGGTCGAGGACCCCGCCGTCGAAGATGAAGTTCACCGCGTCGAACCAGACCCCGATCGCCGGCACCCAGTCGACCACCAGCAACGGACCGATCTCCAGCTCCAGCCCGATCTCCTCCCGGACCTCACGACGACAGGCCTCGAGCGGCGACTCGTCCTGCTCCGCCATCCCACCCGGAATGTCGAGCGTCGGCTTGTAGGTCGGCTCGAGAAAGAGGATCAACCCGTCCTCGTTCCGGATCAACGCCCCACCGGCCACCCCTTTGCGCGGCATCCGCTGCGCAATCCCCGGATGAAACTCCGCCTCAGGCACCCCCTCAGCAGCCAGATCGCCCGCACGCCCGCCCTCAGTCATCGGTCACACCTCCCAGCAGCACCCTGGCACGCTGGGGACTCAGTCCTCGCAACCAATGCCGTCGTTATCCCGGTCCAGCCCGTAGATATCTGTACCTACCACCTCGACCGGTCCGTCGACGTACGCCGGGCCATTGCCGGTGCCGCTCGAACAGTCAACGTCGCTGGCGATGGGCACACAGTCGCCGGTGTAGTTGGGGTCGCAATTCCCGGCGGGTTGAGGCTCGACCTTTGTGCCGATCGAGGTGACCTGTGCTACCGGCGCCCGGACGACGACCTGGCTCACCAGCCGCTTGCCGGTCTGTACGCCGTCGGTCAGGGTCAGCTCGAAAGTCAGGCGCTTCGTGCCCGGGACGCCATGGGCAGTGACAACCTTCTGTCCCTTGGCCAGCGACGGATCCGTCTGCGTGACCTTCCGGAAGGCAATCTTCCTTGTCTCCATGACCAGCCGGCGGGTCACCACGGGTGTCAACGCGACCGTCGGCGTCCGCTTCGGCCTCGCAGATGGTGAATTGGTTGGCGTCGGCGCCGACGTCGTCCGTGGCACCTTCGGAGCAGTCGGTATAGGCGAATCCACCGTCACGGACACGGATTCGTCAGACGGCTCTGCCGCGCAGCCTGGCAGCGCTCCGCCAGAGACAAACACAACAACCGCGGCCACAACCCCCACTCGCATGGCCCTGAGTCTCCTGCTCGGTCACCCCGGCCGCCAGACCTCAGCTCGATCACGTAAGTGCAGGTTGGTGAGGTCCGGGTCTCAGGAACCGCCCGCGCCTATCCACAGCCCCTCCATCGACGGCAGCTTCGTCGCCGCACACGGGTAGACGGAGTGCGTCAGCACCCACGGAGTACCGGCGTTCAGCCGCTGCCAGACGCCGAGCTGCCGACTCTCCGAGTCGTCGGAGACGCCCGAGCTGACGACGAATCGCATTGGGTACGAGGTGAACTCGGGCGCACCGATCCGCGGTTTGGTGTAGGTGAACAGCTTGATCTTGTTCTTGCCGGCCGCGTCGAGCTTGCCGTCGATCCGGTACCCCGCACGGGTCTGCGCGAGCGTCGGGTTGCCCTCGATCGTCTCCGAGAGCTTGGCGTCCCGCGCCTGGTTCGCCTTGTTGTTGACCTCGTTGTACCGCTCGACCACGGCCTTCCCGTCGGCCAGGGTGACCGCCGGCCGGCTGAGCGACTGGCTGGTGTTCTTCTCCGGCACCGCGACACAACCAGTTGCCGCCAGCAACAGAACGACCCCCGTCGCCAGCCCGGCGTACCGGCGTATCTGGCCTTGCTTCTCGTACGTCGGCGGGCTGTACGGCATCACCGGCGCGGCGGCGACTACGGGCAAGGGCGGAGCGGGCTGCTTGCGGCGGCGGAAGAACACCAGCACCAGGCCCACGACGAGCAGCAGCAGGCCGATCCCGAGGACCAGCAGGCAGGTCCGGAACGCCCCGTCGAGCTCGACACCGAAGGTGACCCGGCAGCCACCCCGGGAGACCCGTCCGCGTCGGGCCGACCAGCCAGAAGGCGGCGACGGCCCCGGCCAGAGTGACCAGTAATCCCACCAGGGCCAGCAGCAGGCCAGGGCGATGCGGGCGAAACGCATGAGCGTGCAGTGGCGGGTAATCGAGGCGAAATCGTGGCCAGACCGCGGCGCATCGGCGGCTAGCTCGCCGCAGGAGGCGCTGCCGCCGCCGGCGCCGATTTCCTCCGCGACCAAATCGACCTGCTGCTATCCCCTTGCCGCAACCCAGAGTGGACTCACGTGCGGCTGGTTGCGTGGAGGCTTCGGCGGAGGCGGAGTTCGTCTCGCAACGACGGGGGGATCGGCAGGTTGCGGTCCTCGAGGGCAGCGGCGCACGCCTCGAGACTCTGCAGGAGGCGGTCCGCGCGGCGCCCGCCGGCGGTGCCCAGGCGAGGCGCTCCGCGCTCAAGCTGGTTCGCGGACCGGGCTTCGGTCAACTCGGCGAACAGTGCGTTGAGGGTGATATCCGCAGGCCGCAGCCGGATCGGACCGGACTGCTCAGCGGACGACTGCAGGAACAGTGGGAACGACATCGACATCGCCTCGTCACACCGGGGACTTCCAGGCGCTCGACAGTGAGACGCCACCGACTCCGATCCCTCAAGATACTCCCTGTCTCGTCAGAGGGCCGCCGTCCTGATACTCCTCGTCTCGTCAGGCGACTGCCGCCGTGGCTCGCTGCATCGCCAGCAGCGTCGCCCCGGCGAGCGCAGTACCGGCGGCGCAAGCCAGTACTGCGAGCTGTACGCCGGCTGTGGCGACCAGGCCGAGCAGGCTCGTCGAGGCAATCAGCTGAAGGGTCTGGGCGAGCGCCAGCAGCGACTGCAGCCGGGTCGGGTGCGACCGTGGCGTGCTCGCGACGAACAGTGGTGCCAGGTGCGAGGTGAAGATGCCGATGCCAACGCCTTGGACAGCCGCGAACAGTGCCGCTAGGTAGGCGGACGACGCCAGCGAGGGACCGGTGACTCCAGGGGCAGCGACCAGGCAACCGACCGCAGCGGTCCGTCCGGGGTGGGCGAAAGCGCCAAGCCCGGACGACCAACAGCGTCACCACCAGGCCACCGGCGACCGTTGCCCCGACCACCAATCCTGCTTGCGAGGCAGCCCAGCCGTTCGAGCGAGCCAGAAGTGGCGCGCACAACGAAGTCACCGGGAGAACGGAGGCCGCCATCAAACCGACGGTCAGCAGCGGACGCAGTACGGGGTCTGTCCAGGCCAGGCGGATGCCATCGAGTGCTTCCTTCACCACGGATCCGGCGGCCGGCTCGAGTGCGGTCTCGCGCGGCAGTTTGATGAACGCGAGGCAGGCGAAGGCGATGAGCAAGGTGAAGGCGTCGAAACGGTGCCGATGGTGGATGCGGTCAGCAGGAGTAGCGCCACCGAAGTGCCAATCAGGTGTACTGCGCCGGCGAGGAAGAAGGTGACCGCGGCGAGGAGGAGGTAGCAGGTGAGCAGGAGGCGGCATGGACCCCAGCGGTCGCCCAGGACGCCACCGGCGAGCAGAAGTACGGCGCGAGGAGGGTGTAACCGGTCAGCACCAGCCCGGCGACGTGCGGACCGAGGCCGGCTGCCGCCCAACCGAGGGCGAAGAAGACCGCGGTATCGCCGAACGCCGAGAGTGACGCGCCTGCCAGCCAGCCGTAGTAGCCCCCGGTTCACCCGTCGAGAAGGGCCGGCATCACCAGAGTGGTGAAGGTGCCCTGATCGGCTGAACGCACGACGACCGGCCGGTCCACGGGGCCGATCTCGAGCAGTACGTCCGGTCCGACGCTCACCGTCAGCGCGGCCGCGAGCAGCGAGGCGGTGAACCCGATCCGGAGGGGCTCGCCCGACGCGATCACCTCGAGCCCTCCCGACGGCGCCGTCGCCCCCTTCGGCGTCACTGTGAGCCGGTCCGAGTCGATGCTCAGGGCAACGGTTTCGCCGGTCAGCAGGTCGAGCAGCCTGAGCCGGTCGACGACGACCCGGCTGGTCGGCGGCGCCAGTCCCTCGAGGATCGACTGGTACGCCGGGAACTCCTCGTCGACCACCGGCACCTCGCGCGGGGCGCCGTCGGCCGCGAACGTCGTACCGGCTGGGCCCGTCTCGATCCGCACCTCGGCCGCGGCTGCCACCCAACGGGCGAGGGCGGTCAGTTCGGTCGCCGTGACGAGCAGGTTCCGCGGGTAGCCGGTGAAGGCGACCGGGTGGAGCTTGCGGACGGACAGGCGGTAGCGGTCGGTCGCCACCAGGGTGACCTCGTCCTCGTCGAGCTCGATCAGGACGCAGGCGAGGGCCGGGATCTCGTCGGTCGGCGCCGCGGCGGCCGCCACCTGGCGGATCGCACTGGCGAGCTCGGCGCCGCCCAGCGTGACCGCGCACTCGTACGGAACCGCCGGCAGCGAGGCGAGGATTCGCGCCGCGGCCCGGCGAGCGGCGTCGGCCTTACCCTCGACCGTCCGCAGATGCGCCCGCACCACCGCGGCACCCGCGGCCGGTCCCTCGTCGAGCACCACCCGTACCTCGGCCAGCGGCAGGTCGATCTCTCGCAGATCCCGGAGCAGGGCGGCTCGCGGTTCCTGGTCCGGCGCGTAGTACCGGTAGCCGTTCTGGTCGTCCACCTTTGCGGGCCGCAACAGCCCGCAGTCGTCGTAGAACCGCAGCGCACTCGGGGTCAATCCCACCCGCCGCGCAAACGCGCTGATCGCCAGCAACTCGTCCGTCATGCCCCCGATCCTCGACCAACTCGAAGGTCAACCCGCACACCGGGCCCGGGAGCGGGCATGGAAATGAAGGGTCGGGTCGTGCTGCGGGAGGTCGGGGGGTCGGTGAAAATGGGGGCGTGACGAGGTTGTTCGTGGTGACCGGCGCGCCTGGGGCCGGCAAGTCGACGGTGATCCCGGAGCTGTTGCGGCTGCGCGCCGGGCAGCTGGTCGTGATGGACATGGACGAGTTGCTCGATTCCGAGGGCCGGGTGCTCGGCATCGAGATCGCCGACTCGTCCGCCGCCGCGAACTGGCCCGCGTACAACGCGCTGTGGCTGCGGATCACCGAGCTGGTCCGTCGCTCCGGCACCCCGATGCTGCTGCTCTCGCCGCTGGTGCCGACGGAGCTGCCCGAAGGCCGCTGGCTGCACCTCGACTGCCCGGACTCCGTACGCCGTAAAAGGTTGTCCGAGCGCGGGTGGTCCGACGAGCAGATCGAGGAGGCGATCGCCGACGCCGCGCAGATCCGCAAGCTGGTCCCCCGTTCGGTCGCCGGCGACGGCACTCCCGAGGACTCCGCTCGCCTGATCCTTACCTGGGTCAACGAGTAGCAAACCACCGCGCGACCCTGCCGTCGACCTGGATCTCCTCGGACTTGATCACGCTGGATCGTCACACGCCGCCCGGTTCACTCGATGTGCAGCGCGACCGGGACCCGTTCGGGCGGCGCGGCGATCGGCAACGCGCCGAGCCCGGGCGTGATCGACCCGAGCACGCTCGCATGCCGCGCCCCGGTACAACTCGGCACCGTCCCAGCCAGCCCGTTCACCGTCAGAAACCCCAGTACTGCGAACGCGTACGCCTCCTTCGCCGCGGAAGGCAGGCCGAGCTCGTCCGTACTTCGCAGCGGGATCCCGCGGAGCTCCTGGGCGAGCAGGTGCATCAGCGCGGGGTTCCGGATGCCACCGCCGGCCGCGATCACCTCGGTACCGCCGTACGCGTGCACGGCGTCGGCCACGGTCCGGGCGGTCAGCGCGGTGACGGTGGCGACCAGGTCGTCGGGGGCGATCTCGGGAAGCCCGGTCATCGCCGTCGCGAGGTAGCCGAGGTGGAATAGCTCCTTCCCGGTGCTCTTCGGTGCCGGTCTGCCGTAGTAGGGCTCGGCCAGCAACCGCTCGAGCAGTTCGGGGTGGACCCGCCCACGACCGGCCATCACACCGTCCGCGTCAAAGGTTGACCGCCCACCGGTGAGCTCCCGCACCACCGCATCGATCAACGCGTTGGCCGGCCCCGTATCGAACGCGATCGGCTCCGAGCTCGGGACGACGGTGATGTTGGCTATACCGCCCAGGTTGAGGGCGACCGGGGTGCCGGAGCGGCCGCGGAGCCAGAGGACGTCGAAGATGCTGACCAGCGGGGCTCCCTGACCGCCCGCGGCGACATCGCGGGAGCGCAGGTCCGAGACCACCGTCGTACCGGTCGCCTCAGCGATCCAGGCGGGCTGGCCAAGTTGCAGCGTGCCGTGGACCTGCCCCTCCTCCACCCAGTGGAAGACGGTCTGCCCGTGCGACACGATCAAATCCGCGTGACCACCACAGAGTTGCTCGACCGCCTGCTCCGCCAGTCCCGCGAAGGCCTGTCCGATCCCGGTGTCGAGCCGGCACACCTGCTCCAGCGTGGTGGCTGCCGGAGGCAAGGAACTGGCCAGCTCAGCTCGCAACGACTCCGAATACTCCCGGCTCAGCAGACCCAGCGGAGTGAGGATGATCCGGTCGCCCTCGATCCGCAGATCCGCCGCCGCCGCGTCGATCGCGTCGTACGAGGTGCCGGACATCAGCCCGATGACGCGCATGTCAGTCCCGCAACTCGCGCTGGTAGTCGTCGCCGCGCAGGGTCAGCAACGCGACCACGCTGACCGCGCACGTCACCGCCACGTAGTAGCGGGGATGTCGACGTTCTTGGTCCGCTTGATCAGTTCGGTGATGATCAGGCCTGCGCAGCCGGAGAAGACAGCGTTCGACAGCGAGTACGCCAGGCCGAGGCCGGTGTAGCGCGCTCTGGTCGGGAACATCTGCGCCAGCATCGCGGGACCCGGTCCGGCCAAACAGAAGAGGAGTCCTCAGAGCTCGTACTCCCAGCCCGGCTGCCAGGCGAAGGGCGCGTCCACGAGATCTTCCAGCGGAGTCCCGTCGCCGAGGAGATGCTGCAGGGCCCACCGCTGCGCCCCATGCCCGACCACCAGCACCTTGCGACCGTCGTACGGGCCCTTGATGTCGGCGAGGAACGACTGAGTGAGGCCGAGCACGTCCCGATAGCTCTGACCGCCCGGGAACGGTACGTCGACCTTCGGCCTCCGCGGCGCGAGTAGTTCGGCCGGCGCCCCGTTGAGCTCGCCGTAGTCGCACTCGCGCAGTCGCCAGTCCTGGAACCGCGGGATCGCCTGTCCCTCGAACGCGATCTCGACCGTCTTCACCGCGCGCAGCAGGTCGGAACTGAAGATCGCGTCGACGTCCTGGCGGCGCTCGCCCAGCAGCACCGACTCGCGTCGGCCCTCGGCGGACAACTCCCCCGGCAGCCACCCGGTGGCGATGCCCGTCTCGTTGTCCACGGTCGTCGAGTGCGTCTCGTAAACCAGCTTCACAGTCACGCTGACCACCCTGCCCGATCAGGTCACAGGGGAATCCGCTTGGTGGTCGTTACTGGTGGGTATATACTTAAGTTACTCGTGAGTACAAGCGTAGCGAAGAGGTAGGGGAACCTTGTGAGCCACTACAGGTCGAATCTGCGGGACATCGAGTTCAACCTGCTCGAGGTGCTGGGCCGCGGCGAGGTGCTCGGCCAGGGCCCGTATGCCGACATGGACGTCGACACCGCGCGTGAGGTGCTGTCCGAGATCGACCGGCTCGCCAAGAACGAGCTGGCCGAATCGTTCGAGGACGCGGACCGGAACCCGCCGGTCTACGACCCGGCGACGCACGAGGTCCGGATGCCGGTGTCGTTCAAGAAGAGCTACCACGCCTACATGGACGCCGAGTGGTTCAAGCTCGAGCTGCCGCCGGAGCTCGGTGGCCAGCCGACGCCTCCGTCGCTGCGCTGGGCCGCCGCCGAGATGGTGCTGGGCTCGAACCCGGCTGTGCACATCTACGCCGCCGGCCCGAACTTCGCGCACGTGCTGTGGCGCAACGGCACCGAGCGGGACAAGAAGATCGCGCACCACATGATCGAGCGCGGCTGGGGCGCCACGATGGTGCTGACCGAGCCGGACGCCGGCTCCGACGTCGGCGCCGGACGCACCAAGGCCACCCTGCAGGACGACGGCAGCTGGCACATCGAGGGCGTCAAGCGGTTCATCACGTCCGGCGAGCACGATATGACCGAGAACATCGTGCACCTGGTGCTGGCCCGCCCGCAGGGCATCGACGGCGCCGGCGGCCCCGGCACGAAGGGGCTCAGCCTCTTCATCGTGCCGAAGTTCGACTTCGACCTGGAGACCGGCGAGCTGACCGGGGAGCGCAACGGCGCCTTCGTCACGAACGTCGAGAAGAAGATGGGCATCAAGGTCTCCACCACCTGCGAGATCACCTTCGGCGAGAACACCCCCGCCAAGGGCTACCTGCTCGGCGAGGTGCACGACGGCATCGCGCAGATGTTCCAGGTGATCGAGTACGCCCGGATGATGGTCGGCACCAAGGCCATCGCCACGCTGTCCACCGGCTACCTGAACGCGCTGGAGTACGCGAAGGAGCGGGTCCAGGGCGCCGACCTGACCAATGCCGCGAAGACCGCGCCGCGAGTCACCATCACCCACCACCCCGACGTACGCCGCTCGCTGATGACGCAGAAGTCGTACTCGGAGGCGCTGCGCGCGCTGGTGCTCTTCACCGCGACGTACCAGGACCGGGCCGAGCAGGCGCGGTACGCGGGTGAGCACGACGAGGAGGCGGAGCGCGTCAACGACCTGCTGCTGCCGCTGGTGAAGGGCTACGGCTCGGAGAAGTCCTGGACGCTGCTCGGCACCGAGTCGCTGCAGACCTTCGGCGGTTCGGGCTTCCTGCAGGACTACCCGATCGAGCAGTACGTCCGCGACGCCAAGATCGACACCCTGTACGAGGGCACCACCGCGATCCAGGGCCAGGACCTGTTCTTCCGCAAGATCATCAAGGACCAGGGCAAGGCGCTGGGTCACCTGGTCGAGCAGATCCAGGCGTTCGTCGCCTCCGAGGCGGGCAATGGCCGGCTGAAGGAGGAGCGCGAACTGCTCGCGAAGGGGCTCGGGGACACTCAGAAGATCCTCGGCGTGATGAGCCAGGCGCTGATGGCGAGCAACCCGCAGGCGGAGAACGGCGACCCGCGCAACATCTACAAGGTGGGCCTGAACACGTCCCGGTTGCTCTACGTGCTCGGTGACGTGGTCTGCTCCTGGCTGATGCTGCGGCAGGCCGAGATCGCCCTGGAGAAGCTCGGCGGGGACCTGTCGCCGGCCGACCAGAACTTCTACACCGGCAAGCTCGCCGCCGCACAGTGGTTCGTCCGGTCGACCATGCCGACCGTGCGCGCCGAGCGGATCAAGGCGGAGATGACCGACCTCGACGTGATGGACCTGCCCGAGTCGGCCTTCTGATCCGCCCGATCTGCCCCGCGCTGCCCGCCGATCTGCCCTGTCCGGGCTGATCGGATTCAGGAATCGTTTCTACCCGAGCGACACCGCGTCCCTGGCCCGGCTTCCCCTGTCCGAGCCAGGGCCGCGCTCTGTCGGAACCCGGCCGGGGAGGCTCGCGTCAGTCCAGAAGTGAACCCGCCAACCGGTCGTCGTACCCTGACTGCGATGTCCGCCCGATTCGCCGGCCTCGGCGCCGCCCTGATCGCCGTCCTGGCTTTCCTTTCGCCGACCCCTGCCGCCGCCGCTCCGCCAGAACTCCCGGACCAGATCGCCGCCGCCTGGAAGACCGACCGCATCTACATCCACGGCTCGATGCGGCCCGCCTTTCCCAAGGCCGAGCTGGACCGGATCCGGGCCGCGAGCCGCACCGTCGACTTCCCCGTGTACGTCGCGCTGCTGCCGCGGGTTCCCTCCACCCGAGAGCTCCCGGCGGAGCTGCCGACGTTGCTTCAGGCGCGTCTCGGCCAGCCGGGGCTGTACCTGGTGTGGACGGTCTCGAACGACTACTGGTCGGGCACCGAGAAGCTGGTCCGGCCGGGCGGGCTCAAGGGGCGCGAACTCGTCGGCGTGCAACTGGACGACGAGCAGGACAACCGCATCGTGACCGACCGGCCGGCGCCGCGGATCGTGCGGACGATCCAGCAGGCCGCGACGGCGTACTACGGACGCCCGCTGCCGGAGGTTCCCGCGGGCGACCTCCGCGAGGACACCTACTCCGGCCGGTCCGGCAGGTCCACCACGGACAAGGAAGACCTGTCCGCCTTCATCGGGATGGGCGTCGGCGGGGTGCTCGGGGTGATCATCGTGATCCTCCTGACCGTACGCAGCCGGCGAAAGCGTCCCGCGAAGGACCGCCAGAACGCCAAGGCCCGCCGGGGCAACGGCAGGGGCAAGGCCGGGCAGTCCGGGGAGGTGGCCGCGCCGCGGGAGCCGGTCAGTGTGTCAGCCGTCCGGACGCAGGCCGATCGATGGATCAGCAAGGCCGACAAGGCGCTGCGCGGACTGGAGTCCCGGATCAAGGCGTCCAGAGACAACAGTCTGGACCTGCTCGACCGGCGCGATGACGCGGCTCGGCGGCTCGATGCGGCCCGCACGCTGAGGTCCTCCGAGAGCGTGCCGGCAACGGCCGGAGATCCCTCCGGAGAGCTGACTGCAGCGGCTGGAGCGTTCGTACTGGCTCGGCAGGCTTGGCAGGTCGCGGGTGACGGGACGGTCCAGCCGCCGTGCTTCTTCGACCCGACCCACCAGCCGGGAACCGTCCAGGCCGCCTGGTCCGAGGGGACCGAAGTACCGGCCTGCCCGAACTGCGCGAGGCTGCTGGAGCGTGGTGAGACTCCGCGGGGCTTCCTGGTCTGGAAGAAGTCCGGGCTGTTCGGGATGGACCAGTCGGCGGTGCCGTACTGGACGCTCGACCCGAAGGAGCAGCCGCTGGTCGCCACCGGCTTCGGCTCGCTCGAGGACGATCTCGCCGAGCGCGTCGGCCGTCAGGAGGACAAGTGATGAAGCGCCTCGCCCTGATCCTGCTGACCGGCCTGGCCGTCTTCCTCGGCGGCGGACTCACCGCGTCGGCCGTCGACTTCCCCACCGATCCACGGGTCACGGCCGCCGTCGCGGCCTGGAGGACCAAGCCGGTGTACGTCGATCCGCTGTACGCCGAATACGTCGGCACCCAGGACCAGCAGTTGGCCGAGCGGACCGCGACGGCACCAGCGCCGGTGTTCGTCGCGGTTCTGCCGACTGGCGCATGGTTCCAGGAGAAGGACGACACCGAGCGGCTCGCGGGCTGGCTCGCCGTGACCAACGGCACGCCCGGGATCTACGTCGTGATGGACGGGACGGCCACAACCGGGGTGGCGCACCTGGTCAGCGCCCGCGCGCCCTTCGACACCTTCGCGTCCTCGAAGACCGCTCTGACCGACCAACTCTCGCAGTACCTGGACGATCTCGAGCTCAACGACCGGGTGAAGGTCAAGCCGGCCAGGACCGCCGAACTGCCGACGGCGCCGGAGCGCACCTACGAGCGGGAGCGGTTCACCGTGGGCAAGGCGATCGGCAACGGCATCGGCGGAATGACGATCGGCCTGATGGGCGGCGCACTCCTGGCCGCCATCGTGCTCGGACTGGCGGCACTCGTCGCCCCTCGACGTGGAGGTCAGCAGTGAGATCCCGGCAAGCCCTGATTCTGGCGGCCGCGTTGCTGCTGCCGCTGACGTTGGTCCCGGCACCCGCCGGAGCAGCCGAGGTGGGTGCGAGTCAGACCCCCGCGGAACGAGCGCGCGAGATCGCGACCGCGCTGACGAAGGACCCGCTGTACGTCGACCCGTCATACGCGCCGGGGCTGCCGGAGACGATGCGGGCGGGTGTGCGGGAGAAGGCCAAGGCGCTCGGGTACCCGGTCTACACGATCATCCTGCCGCTCTCCCCGAGCGACGGCTTCCAGGGCAAGGAGCGCAACGTCCTCACCCTGGTGATGGACGCGATGCGCAATCCCGGCCTGTACGTCGTGGTCGAGGGCGGCGGGCGGTTCCCCTGGTACGAGACACTGGATGTTCCGCAGCTCGACCAGAAGAAGCTCAGTCCGGCCCGGGAGCGGGCACTCGACGACACGGAGTACGACGCCGGGCCGACCGAGGTGCTGACGCGCTTCTACGAGCTCCTGGCCGGGCCGGCTCTGCCGCCGGCGATGCGGCCGGAGACGGACCGGCGGACCGGCCCTGCCAACTATGACCATTCCGATCGTTCCGGCGGCGTCATTGCCCTGGGCATCGTGTTGGCAGTGCTTGCGTGCCTGGTGGCGCTGGGGTTGTGGATCGGGCTGCGCCGCCGCGGGTCGGGTGGCGCCGGCGACAGCGGTTCCCCGAGGCGGGAGAAGCCGTTCACCATTCCACCGCACGTCGCGGCGACGGTGGCTGCCGAGCGACGTCGGCGGCTGACCCGCGAGACCTCGGCCGAGCTCACCACGCTCGGATCGGACCTGGCCGCGCTGCCGACGGTCGCCGGCGAAGGCCTGCGGCATCAGCAGCTGGCACTTGACGCTCACGATGCCGCGAGCCGGGTGCTGGACTCCTCGCGCGACCTGGTCGACGTGGTCGGGGCGATGGTGCTGCTGGACCAAGGACGCCGCGAGTACGACATCGCCCAGGCTCTGGCGGCCGGGCGCAAGCCCGTCGAAGTACAGCCGCTCTGTGCCTTCAATCCCTTGCACGGAAGGGCTTCCGGTCGTCCGACGCAGGTCGATGCCGACGGCACCACGCTGACCCTGCCGCTCTGCGCCGACTGCCGGCGCGCGCTCAAACGCGGTACGGCACCGGCCTCTTTGCCGGGCGAGGACGGGCCCTACTGGCACAACGACGACCTCTGGGCCCGGACGTTCTTCGGTGTCCTCACTGACGACCTGCCCAACGCCGTCACCCGTGGGGACCACCACCGCTGACCCTGAGCGCGGGGTCAGGGCGGATCTGAGGGTCTTGCCGGATCCGGGCTGCCGCCGTACGGACCTACTGTCAAGCGACAGGTTGGCGCGGGGCGGATGAGATGGGGCGGGTCGGGATGGCTGACACCAAGCAGGTGGGGGCGCTGCTGCTGGTGACCGGGGCGGCACTGGCGTTCTGGTCCTTCGGGGACCGGGAATCGTCCGGCGAGCACAGGGTCGACAGCAAGATCTCCACGGTGCGGCTGGACTCGCCGAACGCGGACATCACCATCAAGGTCGGCGACGGCGACACGACCACTGTCCAGGAGAAGCGCAAGTACTGGCTGATCAAGCACGGCGACACCTACTCGGTGGACGGCGAGACGCTGAAACTGGACGGCGACTGCGGCTGGCAGTGCACCGCGGACTTCGTCATCACGGTCCCCCGCGGGACCAAGGTGACCGGCGAGAACGGCACCGGCGACCTCTCGATCACCGGCGTCGGCGGGATCGACGCCAGCTCCCGGTCCGGGGACATCTCACTGCGCGACGTGACCGGGGACGTGAAGCTCGACCTCACCTCAGGGGATGTGGAGATCGACCGGCTCACCGGCAAGCTCGACATCGTGGCGACCTCGGGCGACATCGACGCCACTCGACTCAAGGGCGGTGCGGTAAACGTCGAGACCACCTCTGGCGACCTGCAGCTCGAGCTCGACGAGCAGAACGACGTCCGGGCCAAGGGCACCAGCAGCGATGTCGAGGTGAAGGCGCCGGCCGGCGACTACAAGGTCCACACCGAGACTCGCAGCGGCGACGTCGAGAACGGCCTCGGGAATGCGCCCGACGGCAGCCACAGCATCGACGCGAGCACGGTCAGCGGCGACGTGACACTGGCCACTCGCTGAACCTTCCGACTGGCCGGTCCGACCCTGGAGCAGGGCGCGGGGCACGCTTACGGGACACTAGAGTGCGCTGCGGGTCGTCCGGCCCGGGGCCGGATCGACACGCGTCGTTGATGGACCCCCGGGGCCGGCGGGCGTAGCGTCGAAGTGTCCGTGACTTCTCGAGGAGGGCTCGACATGAGCATCGGTGTGGGGATCTTCCTGATGGTGGTGGGCGCCATCCTTGCGTTCGCCGTCCGCGACTCCTGGGACGCGGTCGACCTGACCGTGGTCGGTTACATCCTGATGCTCGCCGGAGCCGCCGGGATCGCCCTCTCCTTCTACATCACCAACCGGAAGCGGCGGGTCCCGAACGACGCGCTCGACCCGGCTGTCGAGGAGGAGTACCGCGTCGTCGAGGAACACAACCGCGACATCAAGGAGTAGTCGCTCCGGACAGCACCAGTTCGAGCCGATCGGGCGCCCCGGCGGTGACCCGGACCGGCACGCCCCAGTCCTGCCGATGCATGTGGCAGGCCGGGAACTCCACCTCGGCCGAGTCGTCACAGGAAGCAGCCTGTACTGCGACGTGCAGCACTCCGTCGCCGACACGTTCGTCGATCACCAAGCGCCGGGTGAGCTCGGTGGAATCACCCGCGCCCTCCTTGAGCAAGCCCTCCGGGGTCGCTGAGACGAGCAGCCTGGTGGACGGCCCGTACCGGTCGTCCAGCTTCTGGCCCGGCGGCGGCGTGAACACGACATCCAGCGTCACCTCGCCGCCCTCGATCTCCATCGGCGGGCGTTGCGTCCGGGTGCTGAACTCCTCCGCCTTCGCCGAAGCGCCCAGCGGGATCCGGATCAGCCGGTGCGCCGCCGACTCGACCACCAGCAGTTCGTTGCCCACGACAACAGCTCCGCTCGGCTCGGCGAGACCCGTCGCCATCGTCTCGACGAGTCCGCTGTGCGGGTCGTAGCGGCGTACGGCGCCGTTGTAGGTGTCGGCGATCGCGATCGAACCGTCCGGGAGGAGCGTCACGCCGAGCGGGTGCTGGAGGAGCGCCTCCTCGGCCTTGCCGTCGCGGAGGCCGAAGTCGAACAGCCCGGTCCCGACGGCCGTGTGGACCTCGGTGTCGACCCAGCGCAGTGCGGAGATCTCGGAATCGGCGAGCCAGAGCCGGTCGCCGTCCACCGCGAACCCGGAGGTCTGAGCGAACCAGGCCTGCTCCTTGGCGCCGTCCCGCAATCCTTCGTTGGTGGTGCCCGCGGCGACCTCGGTGGTCCTGGTGAACGGGTCGAACGTCCAGAGCTGGTGCACGCCGGCCATGGCGATCCACACCTTGTCCTGCCACCAGGCGACGTCCCACGGCGAGCTCAGGACGTCCGTGCCGTCGCCGTCCATCCACTGCTTGCCGGTGCCGACGAGCGTGCGGACCTCGTTGGTGGTCAGGTTGATCCCGCGCAGCGCGTGGTTGACCGTGTCCGCGACGACCACGTCATACCCGACCTTCACCGCCACTTCGGCCGGGAGCAGGGTCAGGCCGTTCGGCTCGGAGAAGGTCGCCTGGTCGGCCGGACCGTCGTGGAGGCCGCGCTGCCTGGTGCCGAACCTGCGGAGGACGGTGGTCGCGTCGGCCGCCAGCTCGACCACGCTGTGGTTGCCCGCGTCGGCGACCAGGAACCCGTCGCCCAGGGCCACCGCCTTGGCCGGGAAGCGCAGATCCGTCGGCTCGGGAGTCGGCGCCACGTACGGCGACTTGCCGCGGGTGAGAGTGCCCGCCTTCTCGTGCTCCGCGATCAGTTCCGCCAACTGGGCATCCAGCGCGTGCTCGTGCCCCTCCCCGGAGTACTGCGCGACGATGTAGCCGTTCGGGTCCACGAGCACCAGGGTCGGCCAGGCCCGCGCCGTGTAGTTCTCCCAGGTGACCAGCTCCGGGTCGTCCAGCACCGGATGCCCCACCTCATACCGCTCGACAGCCGCCTTGACGGCCGCCTCCTCCCCCTCATGCGCGAACTTCGGCGAATGCACCCCGACGATCACCAGCGCGTCCCCGTACTTCTCCTCCAGAGGCCGCAACTCGTCCAGCACATGCAGACAGTTGACACAGCAAAAGGTCCAGAAATCGATCAATAAAAACCGCCCCCGGAAGTCAGCAAGCCTCAGCTCCCTACCTCCGGTGTTCAACCATCCCCGACCCTTGAGCTCCGGCGCGCGCACATGCATGAAACCCATTGTCCGCCCCTCGCCCAACCACCCGGCCGGGTGCCCGGCATCCGGAGAGAGCTAGTGCGGGAGGATCAGGGTGTCGGTGAGGAGTTTGGCGGTTTTTCGGAGGGTCGGGGCGGAGGAGGAGAGGTCGGCGGCGAGGGTTTGGGGGGTCAGGGGTTCGCCGGGGCCTACCAGGCGGTGGCGGTGGGCCAGAAGCCAGACGATGGCTCGGGGCCAGGTCGAGAGGCGCGCCTTGCCGAGGAGTTCGGGGGCGTCGCGGACCAGGCTGTCGGCGATCTCGAAGGCTTCGGCGGCGTAGTTCGAGCCGAGGGTCTCGCCGGCCAGGAGCCAGGCGTGCGGGGCGAGGACCGTCAGGGTCGCCCCGAGGGACTTGTCGAGGCCGCGGAGGTCCGGGCGCGGAGGTGCTCCCAGGCCTGCCAGGCTGCGGTAGGCCTCCTCGAGGTCGGCGCTGGTGTCGTCCAGGAAGACGCGTTCGCCCGACTTCGAGCCGATCGGATCGGACAGCGCGGCCGCCTCCAGGGCCGGGGTCCACACGTCCACCGCGTCGGTGGCCTCCTCGATCGCGTCCAGGTCGAGCTCAGTGCGCTCCCCGGCGAACCGCAGCCACGCCTTCACCACGACCGGCACCGCCGCGAAGTAGGTGCTGTCGGCAAGCACCTTGCGCGGCAGCCAGTAGGACAGGAAAAGCTCCACCAGTACTGCGCTGACGCGGAGCGGGCCGCCCACCGTCCGGTCCACCGCGTGGTCGATCCACAGCCGCGCGATGTCGGTCGCATCGTCGGGAAGGCCAACCCCGTAAGGCGATTCGAGGAACTCGTCCACCAGCTGATCCCGCTGGCGGCCGGACAGCTGTGCCCTGACCGGCGGCCGGACCGGGCGCTCCGGGAGCTGCGTCAGCCGATTCACCAGCAGCCCGGAGAAGAACTCGAAGTCCTCGGTGACCGGCGGATCGTCGTGGTCGTGGGTCTCGCCCAGCGCCTGCAGGATGATCCCGGCGGCGGTCGCCGCGCGGACCGTCCGGACGGTCACCCGGCCGCCCCGCTGGTACGCCTCGACCACCCGGTCCACCGGCGGCCCGACGAAGACGTCCTTGGCGATCGCACCCAGGTTGTTGTCGACGAAGACCACCACGGTGTGCGGGTGCTGATCGTCGTCGTAGTCGAGCACCACGCTCAGCCCGTCACCGGTGACGTCCTCGGAGACGATCGCGCTGGTCAGCCGGAACCCCGCGATCCGCGACACCCAGTCAGGCACGTCGTACTGCGTCCGGCCGCGGGACAGGTGGGCTCGCTGCAGCGGGAGTCGCCCGGCCGGGCCGACCGTGCGGGCCAGACTCGTCAACAGAACAAAGGAATCCGGGTCACGCCGCTCGCCGAGCACCCGGGCGGCGTCCGCCCAGAAGAACCGCTCCACCTCACCGATCTCGTCGGGCTGCCCGGCCGGCCAGAGCTGGTCCGCGAGCAGGGCGGCCGAGCGGGCCACCGAGGCCTCGGCGATCACCGGGTGTAGCGCTGGTGGGGCCGCGGCGAGGTCCAGCAGCAGCGTCTCCTGCAAGGTGTCCAGGACAGCGACGCTCGGCGTGGTGTCGAGGTCCTGCCCCGAGACACCCGCCGGCGGCTGCCCTGGGTTCGGGCCTGAACCTGAGCCGACCAGCCGTAAGTGGCTGCCGCGTCCGTCCCGGCCTCGTGACTTGGTCACTCTGGCGAGATTACCGCCGACCGGGCACCTGCCGCAGGACAGTGCGCGCGTCCTGTGGATGACCACCTCGACACGCCGTGGCGAAAGCGCGCGGCCCGTGGCGCCGGTACGAGGTACCGGTTCCACGGGCCGCAGGCCGTAGTACCGGGGCAGGACCCCAAGATCAGCCCTTCAGGGCGCCTGCCATCAGGCCGCCGATGAACCAGCGACCCAGCACGATGTAGACGAGCAGGGTCGGGATCGAGGTGATCAGGGCTCCCGCCATGCTGGCCGCGTAGTCGACCTTCTGCCCGCCGGCCAGCGCCGCGAGGCCCAGCGTGACCGGGCCGTTGTTCTGCTGGGTCAGGAACAGCGCGAACAGGAAGTCGTTCCAGACCGAGGTGAACTGCCAGATCAGCGTCACCACGAAGCCCGAGATGGAGATCGGCAGGATGATCCGCAGGTACGTCTGGATCAGGCCGGCCCCGTCCACCCGGGCCGACTCGATGATCTCGTTCGGCACGATGGTGGCGTAGTAGTTCCGGAAGATCAGCGTGCAGATCGGGATGCCGTAGATGACGTGCGCGATGATCAGGGTCGGCACGCCCCGGGTCACGTCCAGCTCCTGGAACGTGGTCCGCAGCGGCAGCATCACCGCCTGGTACGGGATGAACATGCCGAACAAAATGAGGGCGAACACCAGGTTCGCCCCGGGGAACCGCCAGCGGGCCAGCACGAAGCCGTTCGCGGACCCGATCAGCGACGAGATGATCGCGGCCGGGATCGCCAGCGACAGCGAGCGGACCATGTAGGGCTGCAGCACGTCCCAGGCCTTGCGCCACGGTTCCAGCGTCCAGGTCTCCGGTAACGACCACTGCGCGGCGGCGGTGGTGTCGCTGGACGTCTTGAAGCTGCCGATCACCACGACGTACACCGGGGTCAGGATGAACAGCAGGAAGAGCAGCAGCAGGAGGTAGCGGACCGTCCGGCTGCGACGGGTCGAGCCGTCGGAGATGACCCCACGCTGCGGCTTCCGGCGGATCGCCGCGGCGGCCTGGCCGGTCGCAGCCTCTACGGCGGTCATTCTTCACTCTCCTGCCGGACGGTGTACGCGACGTACGGGATGACGAGTACGGCGACCACCGCGAGCAGCACGATCGCGATCGCGGCCGCCTTGGCCATGTCACCGCGGAGCAAGGTGTTCCACATGTAGATCGACGGCACCTCGGTGCGGAACTGGTTCGGCCCGGTGATCGCGTAGATCAGGTCGAACAGCTTCAGCGACATGTGGCCGAGGATGATCAGGGCCGACAGGGCGATCGGCGACAGCTGCGGGAACAGCACGTGCCGGTACAGCTTGAACTCGCTCGCGCCGTCGACCCGGGCCGCCTCCCGTAGCTCCGGCGGGATGCCCCGGAACCCGGCCAGGAACAGCGCCATGATGTAGCCCGACAGCTGCCAGACCGCGGGTAGCGCGATGGCCATCATCGTCGTCCATCTACTGCCCGCGGTCCACCAGGGGTTCTCCAGGAAATTGAGCTGGAGGATCGAGAACAGCCGGTTCAGGCCGCGCGCGTCGTCACCCTGGGACGGGTTCAGCAACCAGCCCCAGACCACCCCGGAGGCGATCATCGAGATCGCCATCGGGAACAGGAAGACCGACCGGAACACGCCTTCCCCGGTGACCCCCTTCTCCAGCAGCAACGCCCAGATCACGCCGAAGATCAGCGTGCCCACGATGAACGACACCGTGAGCACGCCGAGGTTCTTCAGCGAGTTGAGGAACCGCTCCTCACCGAACAGGTTCGCGTAGTTCTCGAACCCGACGTAGTCGACCGGGCCGCCCCTGCGGGCGGTGTGCCGGTCGGTCAGCGAGGTGTTGAACGTCCAGGCGATCAGCCCATAGACGAAGTACCCGAGCAGCAGCACCGTCGGCAGCAGCACCAGTGCGCCCGGGCCCCAGGTGCGGATTCTTCCGTGCATGCTCAATCCTCCGAACCGACGCTTGTCCGCAACTCGGCCGGCATCAGCTCGTCTTCATCGCATTGGCGAACGCCGTCTGCAGTTGGGCTACGTTCTGGCTACCGCTGAACTGGCTGATCGCGGACAGGATGTCGTTGTTCTGGCCGAGCGTGCAGGCGGCGCCGTGCGCGCAGGACGGAACGATCTTGTCCTTCTTCCAGTCGGCCATCGCCGTCTGCTGGTACTTCGGGTAGTCCGCCGGGACCGCGTCCGAGCGGGCCGGGATCGAGCCCTTCTTGGTGTTGAACGCCTTCTGGCCGTCGGCCGAGCCGGTGACCTTCAGCCAGCACTTCGCGCCCTCCGGGTCCTGCCCGTTGGTCGGCAGCGTGAAGGAGTCCGCCAGGTACTGGAAGTTGCCCGCCGTACCCGGAGCCGGCCAGTAGGTGTAGGCCGTGTCCGGGATCTTGTCGGCCAGCTGCTGCGCGGCGACCCAGTCACCCATCAGCGTGTAGCCGGCCTGACCCTTGTTCACGTACTGCAGCGCGTCCGGCCAGTCGATCGCCTCGCGGTCGGCGTTGGTGTAGGACAGCAGTTTCTTGTACTTGTCCAGCGCAGCCGTCACGTCGGGTCCTGCCCAGTCGGTCTCGCCCTTCCACAAACCGATGAACTTGTCCGGCCCGAGGTCGGCCAGCAGCACCGCCTCGACCAGCATCTCCTGGGCGAAGCCCTTGGAGATGGCCAGCGGCGCCTTCACGCCGGCGGCCTTCAGCTTGTCCATGTCCGCGATCCACGCGTCCACGTTCGCCGGTGCGGTGGCGCCGTCGAGGTTCGCCTTCTTCAGCACGGCCGGGTTGGCCCACACCACGTTCGCGCGGTGCACGTTGGCCGGGATCGAGTAGATCTTGCCGTCGACGGTCAGGTTGTCGATCAGGCTCTGCGGGAAGGCCTTGTCCAGACCGAACTCCTTGTAGAGACCGCTGACGTCGTCGACCTGACCCGCCTTGATGTAGTCGCCCAGCTCGGCGCCGGCGTGCGCCTGGAACGTCGCCGGCGGCTTGCCCGCGGCCAGGTCGTTCGCCAGCACCTGCTTCGCGTTCGAGCCGGCGCCACCGGCGACGGCGGAGTTGACGAACTTGAAGTCCTTGCACTCGGTGCCGAAGACCGAGACGAGTCCGTCCAGGCCGGCCTTCTCGCCACCGTCCGCCCACCAGGTGAAAACGGTGACGTCCTTGCTGGCAGCCGAGTCCCCGCTGCTGCTGTCATCGCTGTTTCCGCAAGCACTGACCGCAAGAAGACCCACGGCACCCACCACCGCGAAGGTCCTGCTCCAACCACCACGCATTTTGTTCACTCTCCGATCAGCTCATGGAGCTGTCCGACAACGAATGCCCCCTTGACGGCCCAACTGTGGGCACGGGGCTGGTCAGGTGTCAACGCTCCGCGCAGGCGCGTTGCGCAGACGTGATCCCTTGCGCACATTTGGTATGAGAGCGCACACATACTGCCGCTGCAGACCTCTTGACCTACTGGTCCGACGAGGCCACCGCGACCTACGGACGCAGCAGCACCTTGATCGCGCGCCGCTCGTGCATGGCCTGGTAGCCCTCCGCCACCTGGTCCAACGGCAACTCCAGATCGAAGACGAGCCCGGGGTTGATCTCACCTGAGAGTACGTCCGCCATCAGGTCCGGGAGGTAAGCCCGCGCCGGGGCGACGCCACCGGCCAGACCGACGTTCCGGCCGAACATCCGGCGGATCGGCACCTCGACGCCGTGCGGCACGCCGACGAAGCCGACGGTCGCCCCCGGCCGGGCCACCGCGAAGGCGGTCTCGAACGACTGGTTCGTGCCGACGCACTCCAGTACCGCGTCCGCCCCCACGCCGCCGGTGAGTTCCAGTACCGCGGTCGTTGCCTCGTCACCCCGTTCGGCAATGATTTGCGTGGCGCCGAACTCGCTCGCAATCTTCTGCCGCGGCTCGTGCCGGGACAGCGCGACCACTCGCTCGGCGCCCATCCGGGAGGCAGCCAGCACACCGCACAGGCCGACCGCGCCGTCGCCGACCACCACGACCGTGTCGCCGGGCTTCACCCGGGCGGCCCGCGCGGCGTGCCAACCCGTGCCCATCACGTCGGACAACGTGAGCAGCGATGGCACCAGCGAGTCGTCCGGTACTTCGGGGGTGGCGACGAGCGTCCCGTCGGCCCACGGGACCTTCGCGTACTCGCCCTGGCCGCCATCCGCGCCGTCACTGCCGATGCCGACGAGGTTCTGGCAGACCGACTGCAGCCCGGCCCGGCAGTTCGGGCAGGTTCCGTCGCTCGCCACGAACGGGGTGACAACGAAGTCCCCCGGCTTGACAGTGCGCACCTCCGCGCCGACCTCCTGCACGATCCCCACGTACTCGTGGCCGATCCGGCTGCCCGGGGTGATCTTGTTCTCGCCGCGGTACGGCCAGAGGTCCGAGCCACAGATGCAGCCCGCCACGATCTTGATGATCGCGTCCGTGGGCTTGCTGATCACCGGGTCCGGGACCTCGCTCAGCCGGACGTCGAACGGAGCGTGGATCGTGGTAGCTCGCATGGGCTCACCCTAAGCACGAGGATCTCCGGCCGAACCGGAGGGTCCTCCACACATCGGTGGCGACCCGGGCCCGGCTCAGAGAGCGGTGTAGCGACCGCGGCGGTGGACGAGGGGAGCAAGCTCGTCCGCAGCCAGTTCCACCTGGACGATCTCCAGCTGGACCTGCAGAGCCCAGCCGACCTCCGGCGGATCCGGGTCGACCAGCCGGCAGCCGGCCCAGGTGCTGACCCCGACAGGCGCCGGACCCCAGTCGGTGTCGTCCCACTCGATCATCCGGAACGGCCCACCCGGCGCGGGCGCGACGTACCCGAAGGCGTCCGCGAGTTGCTGATGCGGCGCACCGAGCAGGCTGACCACCGCGGTCCTTGCCTCCCGCAATATTTCCCACAGGTCCGAGTCCGGGTCGATCAGCCCGATCACGAAACCGGGATCACCGTCGGCCACGAGCATCGACGACACCGTCAGCCCGGCCCGCTTCCCGTCGTACGCGGTGGTCCAGAGGCTGACCGGGGACGGCAGCCGGCCGCGGAGCCGGCGGACCGGACTGCGCTCCGACTCCGGCGGCAGGAACGGATGCTCACCATGGATGGTCATGTCCCGAACGCTACGCCGCCCCGAGAAATCCGTCCCGGCCCCGTGGTGCGGGGCCGGGACAGGTGCCTCAGGCAATCACTTCTGGACTGTCACCCGTGCCGGCAGGGTGAAGGTGTCGAGCGGGTGGCTGATCAGGCCGCTCGAGCCGCGCAGCGACTCGACCTTCCCGTCGGCGTCGAAAGTGAACCGGTACGACTCGCCGTACGAACCGTAGCCGTTGCCGCCGGTGACGCGCAGAGTGTCGCCGTCGGCCTCCAGCGTCGTCGGCTCCGCGGCCGGGTCCGGCGAGGTCGGGTCGATCACGTAGAGGCGACCGCCGAGCAGCGCGATATCGCTCACGCTCCACAGGTTCGCGTAGCGGCCGGTGAAGCGGGCCAGGCCGGCAGCCTCGCCACGATCCTCCGACTCGGCCAGGTCGACCAGCTTGAGCACCGCCTCGGCGAGCTGGGCCGCCGGACCGTCGATCGCGTTCGTCAGCACCGACACCGCGATCCGCCGCTCGCCGTCGACCAGGGACCGGGTGATGTGACCCGGGTAGCCGCCACCGTGCCCGAACACCTCCCGTTTGCCGACCTTCGACACCTGCAGCCCGAGCCCGTACCGCGGCCCGTCCTCCTCGCCGGTCTTCCACAGCGGGTGCTGCATCTGCCGCTTCGACGCGTCCGTCAGCAACCGCTCGTCGCCGGACAGATGCGCGGAGAAGTAGGTGACGAGATCGCGCGCGTTGCCGTAGAACCCGGTCGCCGCTGCGAGTGCCCGGGTGTCCACGTGCTCGATCGGCACCCGTTCGGTGGCGTAGGCGAAGGAGCTGTACCCGGCGGCGTACTCGGCGCTGCGGTTCGGGTCGAGCTCCGCACCGAGCGCGGTCAGCCCGAGCTTGTCGACGACCTCCTTCTGCACGTAGGCGTTGTACGACATACCGGTGGCCGCCTCGATGATGAGGCCGAGCAGGCCGTAGCCGATGTTCGAGTATTTGAAGCGGTCGTTCTCCGGGATCACCGCGGAGTCCGGCTGCAGCAGTACGTCGAGCAGGTGCTCCCGGTCCGGGAAGCTCGTCGCGAGCTGCCAGAAGTCGGCCTCCGGGCTGTCCCGGGTGACCCCGCCGGCGTGGCTGAGCAGATCCCGCACGGTCCGCTCGCCCACCGGCGTGCCGACGATCTCGGTGACGTGCGTGCCGGCCTTGTCGTCGAGCCGGACCTTGCCCTGCTCGACCAGTTGCAGCACGGCCGTCGCGGTGAACGTCTTGGAGTGCGAGGCGATCCGGAACAGGTGCTGCTCGGTCAGCGCGACCCCCTGCTCCACATCGGCCAGCCCGTACGCCGATGAGTAGGCGATCCCGTCATCGGCGAACACCGCCGCCTGGACCCCGGGGATTCGCTGATACCGCTGGTTGAACGCCAGCCAGCTGTCGTAGTACGCGAGAACCTCGGTCAACGTCTGTGCCACGGTTGCTCCCTGCAGAGTCGGCGGAAGAGGCAGTAATCCCTACCTCCCGGACAGACTCCGCTCACCGACGCGCAGCCAGCAACTTCAACCCCGCGAGTCCACGAGACCGTCACGCAACGTGGCGACGCGACTGGATCACCCGGAAGCGGCTGGCCACATACGCGCCATCGGTGTAGGTGGCGTTGGCGGCCGGGTTGGCGCCCGTGCCGTGGAAGTCGCTGAAGGCGGCCGACTGGTTCACGAAGACCTGGCCGGTCAGGTTCTCCGACAGCGCGACACCGACGTCGAGCGCCGCGTCCCGGACCTGCTCCAGGGTCTGCTCGTCGGTCGAGTAGACCCCGGCCGTCATCGCACCACCCTCGTCCACCGTCTGGCGGAACAGGTCGATCGACTCCGCCGTACCGGCTGTGCGGACCAGGAACGAGACCGGGCCGAAGCACTCCTGGCCGTAGACCTCCTCGTCCTTGGCGTCGATGGCGACCAGCAGCGGGGTGCGGACCACCGCGTCCTCGTACGCCGGGTGCTTGATCGCGCGCGACTCCAGCACCACGTCGCCGTACTCCGGGGCGAGCTCGAGGCGGGTGATCACGCCCGGGTTGACGATGCCGCCGAGCAGTTCGACCGCCCGGGCGTCGTCGCCGAGCAGCTTGCCGATCGAGTTCGCGATGCCGGCGCCGACCTCGTCGAAGGACTTGTGGCCCTCGTCCGTCTCGATCCCGTCCGCCGGGACGAAGAGGTTCTGCGTGGTGGTGCACATCTGGCCGGAGTACAGGGAGAGGGTGAAGGCGAGGTTGTTGCAGAGCGCCTTGAAGGAGTCGGTCGAGTCGATGATGACCGCGTTGACGCCGGCCTTCTCGGTGAAGACCTCGGCCTGGGTCGCGTTCTGCTCCAGCCACTGGCCGAACTCGCTGCCGCCGGTGAAGTCGATGATCTTCACCTCGGGCCGCAGCGCGAGCGGCTTGGCCAGGCCGTCGCCCGGGCGCTCGGCGGCGAGCGTCACCAGGTTCGGGTCGAAGCCGGCCTCGGCGAGCACCTCGCGGCACACCTCGACGGTCAGGGCCAGCGGCAGTACGGCGAGCGGGTGCGGCTTCACGATGACGGCGTTGCCGGTGACGAGCGAGGCGAACAGGCCGGGCCAGGAGTTCCAGGTCGGGAAGGTGTTGCAGCCGATCACCAGCGCGACCCCGCGACCGACGACGGTGAAGTTCTTCTGCAGCCGGATCGAGTCGCCCTTGGCCGGCTTCTCCCAGACCGCGGTGGTGGGGTAGCGGTTCATCTCCTCGGACGCGTAGGCGATCGCCTCGAGCGCCCGGTCGAGCGCGTGCGCGCCACCCGCCTGGAACGCCATCACGAAGGCCTGGCCGCTGGTGTGCTGAACCGCGTTGGCGAGCTCGAAGATGCGCTTGTGCAGCCGGTCCAGGATCTCCAGGGTGACGCCGACGCGGCCGTCCACGCCCGCGTTGCGCCAGTCCGTCATACCCCGCCGGGCCGCATCGAGGAGCTCGTCCAGGCTGCTCTCGGTGGTCCGCGGGTACTGCACGTCCAGCGGCACCCCGTACGGCGACTGCTCGGTGGTGACCGTGCCGTTCGCGCCCGGCGTCTGGACCGGGTACGTCGTACCGCGGTGCGCCTCGAAGGCGGCCTTCCCGTCCGCGGCGGCGTTCTCGCCGTACACGCGCGGGCTCGGGGACTCGGGGTAGGCGGAGTAGTAGCCGCGGCTGCGGATCGCCTCGAGCGCTCCGTCCAGTCGTTCGCGGTGGGTCTCCAGCCAGCCGGCTGCGGTGGTCGACGTCATCGGGCGCGCTCCTGGATCTCGGGGTGTACTCAGCCTAGGACTTCGGGCGACATGGGCGATGTTACAGTCTCTGTCCATATCGCGACTACAGTGTCATAACTTGGGTCATAACTAGGGTGGGCCGCATGGCTGACGAACTGGCATCGACGGTGGCGGCCGCCATGTGGGCGGACGACACCGCCAGCGCGAGCCTGGGGATGCGGCTGGTCTCGGTCGGTACCGGTACGGCGGTACTGGAGATGCCGGTTCGCGACGACATGGTCAACGGGCACGGGATAGCCCATGGCGGCTTCGTCTTCACCCTGGCCGACTCCGCGTTCGCCTTCGCCTGCAACTCCCGCAACCAGGTGACCGTCGCCCAGGCCTGCGACATCGTCTTCATCGCTCCAGCCCAGCGCGGCGACCTGCTGGTCGCCGAGGCCCGCGAGCGGACGTCGTACGGGCGGAACGCGATCTACGACGTGACGGTACGGCGTGGGGACGACGTGATCGCCGAGTTCCGCGGCCGTAGCCGTCAGTTGTCCGGCAGCATCGTCAAGGAGGAGTCATGACCCGCACGGCCTACCTGGTGGACGGCGTCCGCACCCCGATCGGCCGGTACGGCGGCGCGCTGGCCGCGGTCCGCCCGGACGACCTCGCGGCCCACGCCGTCTCGGCTCTGCTGGCGCGGCAGGCTTCGCTCGATCCGGCGACCATCGACGACGTGATCCTCGGCTGCGCGAACCAGGCCGGCGAGGACAACCGCAACGTCGCCCGGATGGCCGTGCTGCTGGCCGGGTTGCCGGACAGCGTTCCGGGTACGACGATCAACCGGCTCTGCGGCTCCGGCCTGGACGCGGTGGCCTCGGCCGCTCGCTCGATCATCGCCGGAGACAACGAGATCGTCCTGGCCGGTGGCGTCGAGTCGATGTCGCGGGCGCCCTTCGTGATGCCCAAGGCGACTTCTGCCTATTCGAGGCAGGCGGAGATCTTCGACACCACGATCGGCTGGCGGTTCGTCAACCCGGTGCTGAAGAAGCAGTACGGGATCGACTCGATGCCGGAGACAGCGGAGAACGTCGCCACCGAGTTCAACGTGTCCCGCGAGGACCAGGACCTGTTCGCCCTGCGCAGTCAGCAGCGCGCGGCCAAGGCGATCGCGAACGGTCGGCTGGCCGAGGAGATCGTTCCGGTTTCCGTGCCCGGCAAGCGAGGTGCCGTCACGGTGGTCGACGTCGACGAACACCCACGCGAGACCTCGCTCGAGGCTCTGGCCGGCCTGAAGACTCCCTTCCGCGACCCGGGCACCGTCACCGCCGGCAACGCGTCCGGGGTGAACGACGGCGCGGCCGCCTTGCTCGTGATGAGCGGCGAGGCCGTCGAGCGACTCGGTCTCACTCCGCTGGCCCGCATCGTCGGCACCGCGGCGGCCGGAGTGCCTCCGCGCATCATGGGCATCGGCCCGGTCCCGGCGACCCGCAAGGTGCTGGCCCGGACCGGGGTCGACCTGGCCGACGTCGGCGTGATCGAACTGAACGAGGCGTTCGCGGCCCAATCCCTCGCAGTACTGCGTGAGCTCGGCCTCGCCGACGACGCCGAGCACGTCAATCCGAACGGCGGCGCCATCGCTCTGGGTCACCCCCTCGGCATGTCCGGCGCCCGCCTCGTTCTCACCGCCGCCCTGGAGCTTCGCCACCGCGACGCCGGGTACGCGCTGTCCACCATGTGCATCGGGGTAGGCCAGGGCATCGCGACCCTGCTGGCCCGCCCCTGACCCATCCTCGGAGGTCCCTCATGCCGGATCGATTCCTCGGCGACGCGTGTCCTGACGACCTGCTCGACGCCGGCGAACGGCTGTCGGTCGACGAACTCAGGGCGCGGCAGCTGGCCGGCCTGCAGACCACGGTGCGCGCGGCGTACGAGAACGTGCCGCACTATCGCGCGGCGCTCGACAAGGTGGGGTTCGCGCCGGGCGACCTGCAGGACTTCTCGGACCTGAGCCGGTTGCCGTTCACCACCAAGCAGGACCTGCGCGACAACTACCCCTTCGGCATGTTCGCCGTCCCCCGTGAGCAGGTCATCCGCGTGCACGCCTCCTCCGGTACGACGGGACGCCCGACGGTGGTCGGCTACACCCGCCGGGACATCGACAACTGGGCCGACCTGATCGCCCGCTCGATCCGCGCCGCCGGTGGTCGCGCGGGCGACGTGTGCCACGTGGCGTACGGGTACGGGCTGTTCACCGGCGGACTCGGCGCCCACTACGGCGCGGAACGCCTCGGCTGCACGGTGGTCCCGGTATCGGGCGGGATGACGGAACGCCAGGTCGACCTGATCCGCGACTTCGGCGCCCGGATCATCATGGTGACGCCGTCGTACTTCCTCTCCATCGTCGACGAGATGGTTGCCCGGGGCATGGATCCGCGGGAGACCTCCCTGCGGGTCGGCATCTTCGGCGCCGAGCCGTGGACCGAGCAGATGCGCGCTGAGGTGGAGAGCAAGACGGGGATGCACGCCGTCGACATCTACGGACTGTCCGAGGTGATGGGGCCGGGCGTCGCGCAGGAGTGCGTCGAGACCAAGGACGGCCTGCACATCTGGGAGGACCACTTCTACCCGGAGATCATCGACCCGGTCACCGGCGAGGTGCTGCCGGACGGCGAGGTCGGCGAACTCGTCTTCACCACCTTCACCAAGGAAGCCTTCCCGGTACTGCGCTACCGCACCCGCGACCTGACCCGGTTGCTGCCGGGCACCGCCCGCCCGGGGATGCGCCGGATGGAGAAGATCACCGGCCGCACCGACGACATGATGATCGTCCGCGGCGTGAACGTCTTCCCCACCCAGATCGAGGAACAACTCCTGCTGGTCGAAGGCCTCACCCCGCACTACCTCTGCGTCCTCAGCCGCCCCAACCGCCTCGACGAACTCACCGTCCAGGTCGAAGCCGCCCCCGACCTCCCCACGTCCTCCTACGCCGCAGCCGCCTCAGCCCTGTCCCGCCGGATCAAGGACCGCGTCGGCGTCACCGCCACCGTCGAGGTCCTCCCCCCGCACGCCCTCGAACGCTCCCTGGGCAAGGCCAAACGAATCCGCGACGACCGCCGCCGTTAGTAGGGCTTCATGGGATCAGGAGTTTGGGGAGGGTTTGTTCTACGCCCGCGCGGAGGTCGGTGAGGGCATTGGGCTGGTGGGCCAGGTTGCGGAGGAGGGCCTGCTGGAAGAGGCCGTCGAGGAGGCCGTACGCGGTTGACGAGGAGACGTTGATCGGGGTGCCGCTGAGCTCGCCGTAGGTGCTGACGATGCGCCAGATCATCAGCTCGAGGGTCTGGTCGATCTCCAGCACGTCCTCGCGGAATTTCTCCTCGAAGAGGGCCTGGTTGCGCAGGTCGTACCAGAGGCGGTGCATCGAGCCGTCCTCGTCACAGGTGGTGGCCAGTGCCTGTGCGAAGTCGGTGCGCAGCTGGTCGGCCGCCCGGGCCGTCGCGACGATCTGGTCATAGCGGGTGACGCACTCGGCCTTGTAGAGCTTCACGCAGTACGTGATCAGCTCGACCTTGTCGCGGAAGTAGTAGTGCAGCACGCCGTGCGAGAACTCGGAGTTCTGCGCGATCTCCCGCAGGCTCGTCCGGGCATAGCCGAGCTCGGACAGGGTGCGCAGCGCGGAGGCGGCGAGCTGGGCACGACGCTCAGCGAACTTGTCCACCTGCCGGCGCGAGATCCGGTCCGTCACCTCGGTCACGGTCAGCCTCCCAGGGATAGCTCTCCGGCAGTTTAACCCGGTCCGCAGAATTTCTTGACAGTTGTCCAAGAAACTCTTGACGAGTGTCAAGAACTTCGTAACGCTGTGCTCATCGTCCGGTCGCCGCACCTCACCGGAGATCGGGCGGTCAGCGTAGGTCCAGCAGCCGGCCGAAGGGGAGAGTTCATGAGCGGGTACGACCTGACCGGACGAAAAGCCCTGGTGACAGGGGGTGCGCGCGGGCTCGGGGCCGGGATGGCGGAAGCGCTGGCCAGGGCCGGCGCCGCCGTGGTCATCGCCGACATCCAGGAGGACCTCGGCAAGGAGACCGCCGACTCGCTCAAGGACACCGGTGCGACCGCGGCCTTCGTGGCCCTCGACGTGACCGACGACGCCGGCTGGGAAGCGGCGATCACCGCGACCATCTCCGAGCTCGGCGGCCTGGACATCCTGGTGAACAACGCCGGCGTCGAACTGTCCGGCCTGGTGGTCGATCTCGACCCGGCCGACGTCCGCAGGATGCTGGAGATCAACGTCCTCGGTACCGCGCTGGGGCTGAAGCACGCGTTCCGCGCGATGCGGCCGGAGGGACCCGCCGGGACTGGTGGCTCGGTGGTCAACATCTCCAGCGTCGCCGCGACGATCCCCTTCCCCGGTATCTCGGGGTACTCCGCGACCAAGTCCGCGGTGGACCGGCTGACCCGGGTGGCCGCGATGGAGTCCGGCAAGCTCGGCTACGGCGTACGGGTGAACTGTGTGTACCCCGGCCTGGTGCCGACCGAGATGGGTATGAAGCTCGCCGCGGACATGGTCACCCTCGGGCTCTGGCCGTCCGTCGAGGCAGCCGTCGGGGACGTCATCGGACTGACCCCGCTCGGCCGGCTCGGCGAGGTCTCCGACATCGCCGACGCGGTGGTCTTCCTGGCTTCGGACGCGTCCCGCTTCATCACCGGCGCGGGTCTGCCGGTCGACGGCGGAATGGGGATGTGAGATGAGCAAACCCGTCGTCGTGTACGGCGCCTCCGGGTACACCGGGCGGCTGGTCTGCGAGTACCTGCGCGAGTTCAACGTCCCGTTCATCGCCGCCGGGCGGGACAAGAAGCGGGTCCAGGAGGTGCTCGACCGGGTGCCCGGGATCGACACCGTCGACCACGAGGTGGTCGAGGTCGAGCACGAGGTGAGTGCGCTGACCGACCTCTTCCGCGGCGCGAAGGTGGTCAGCAACATGGTCGGGCCGTTCATCAAGTACGGCCCCGAGGTGGTCGAGGCGAGTCTCGCGGCAGGGTGCCACTACCTGGACACCACCGGCGAGCAGGACTGGATCCTGGACGCGCAGGCGAGGTGGGGCGACAAGTTCACCGCCGAAGGACTGCTGCTCTCACCCGGCGTCGCGCAGATGTACACCACCGGCGAGATCGCCGCGAACATCTGCCTGGAGACTCCTGGCCTCGACACCCTCGACATCCTGGTGCTCTGGAAGGGGTTCCCGACGTACGCGTCGACCCAGACGATCTTCACCATCCTGAAGGCCGACTGGCACTATCTGGAGCAGAATGAACTGGTGAAGTGGGACCCGCTCACCACCTTCGAGGTGAACGTGCCCGGCCAGCACGCGAGTGCCCTCGCGCTGCCCTGGGGCGGGACGAGTCACCCGGTCTGGTTCAAGAACGACCCGCGGGTGGCCAACGTGAAGGTGGCCGGCGGGGTGTTCGACCGGGCCGTGATGCAGGGCGTGGTCGACGCCGTGAAGATGGTGGAGACGCAGATCAAGACGCTCCCGGTCGAGCAGCAGGATGCAGCGCTCGGCGAGGTGGCCGCCTCGGTCCAGGCGAGCATGCCGCCGCGGGAGAACCCGCGGATCAACACCTCGCTCGATTCGGTGCACGCCTCCGGGCCGCTCGGCCGGGCGCACTGCGTGATCTACGGCAACAGCAACTACAAGCAGACCGGCGCCCTGCAGGCGTACGCGGCGTACTCGTTGCTGCAGCAGCCACCGAGGCGTGCGGGGCTCGCCTCGGCCTGCCAGGCCTTCGGTCACCGCGAACTGCTCGGCGTACTGCGGAGCTTCGGGCTGGTGCTCGAGCCTGTCCTGACCGTTCACCACTAGACCAGGTGCGGGGGCGCCGCCACCACCCCCCAGGCTCCCTCGCACCTGCACCACCTGGAGTTCCCCGTGCGGCTGTTCGACTATCTCGACAAGGGTGCCTCGCTGGGCAGCGACGCGCCCTGCCTGACGATGAACGGTACGTCGCTCAGCTACGCCGAGGTCCAGGAGTTCTCCTGGCAGGTGGCGCGGGCGCTCGCCCGGTCGGGGATCGCGCCGGGTGCCAAGGTGGCGATCCTGTCGGCGAACAATCCGATCTCGTTCGCCTGCGTGTTCGGGATCGCCCGGGCCGGCGCGATCTGGTGTCCGGTGAACCCGCGCAACGAGGCGGCCGAGAACCGCGAACTGCTCGACGCCTTCGACTGCTCCTGCCTGATCTTTCAGCGGGCCTTCCTACCGCTGGTGGAGAAGATCCTCCCGGACCTGCCCAAGCTGACCACTGTGATCTGCCTGGACGATTCCTTGCCTGAGGCAATCAGTCTCGAGGAGTGGCTGGACGCAGTACCGGCTGAGCCTCTCGAGCGGGAGCCGTTGGACGACACCGCGTTGCTGCTCGGCACCGGTGGTACCACCGGGCGGCCGAAGGGCGTGATGCTGACCGGGCGGAACCTCGAGACGATGTCGGCGATCACGCTGATGAGTTATCCGTTCTCCGGCCGGCCGGTGTACCTGGCGCTGGCCCCGTTGACCCATGCGGCCGGGGCGCTGTGCTTCCCCCTGCTCACGCTCGGCGGCGAGATCGTGATCATGCCGGTGCCGGATCTGGACGACTTCCTGGCGCTGGTGGAGCGGCATCGCGTCACCCACACGTTCCTGCCGCCGACGCTGATCTACATGCTGCTCGCGCATTCCTCCTTGCCCACAACGGATCTGAGCTCCCTGCAGTGCTTCTGGTACGGCGCCGCACCGATGTCCGCGGCCCGGCTGGAAGAGGCGCTGACGCGGATCGGGCCGGTGATGGCGCAGTTCTTCGGCCAGAGCGAGGCGCCGATGATGATCTCGACGATGGCGCCGGCCGACCACTTCCACCCGGACGGGTCGCCCGCGGTCGATCGGTTCGCCTCGGCCGGACGGCCGTCGCCGCTGACGCAAGTGGCGATCATGGCCGACGACGGGCGGTTGCTGCCGCGCGGGGAACGCGGCGAGATCGTCGTCCGCGGCTCCCTGGTGATGGCCGGCTACTACCAGAATCCCGAGGCCACCGCGGCCGCGGCGCAGTACGGCTGGCACCACACCGGTGACATCGGCTTCCTCGACGACGACAACTACCTCTACATAGTGGATCGGGCGAAAGACATGATCATCACCGGCGGCTTCAACGTGTACTCGGCCGAGGTCGAGCAGGCGCTGATGACGTACCCGGCGATCCGGGACTGCGCGGTCGTCGGGCTCCCCGACGAGAAGTGGGGCGAGCGGGTGACCGCCGTACTGCAACTCCACCCCGGGCTGACCGTGACCCAGTCCGAGGTCCGCAACTACGTGAAGAGCCGGCTCGGCAGCGTGAAGGCGCCGAAGCAGGTGGAGGTCTGGGACGACCTGCCCCGCTCGAAGGTCGGCAAGGTGCTGAAGACCGAAGTGAAGACTCGCCTGTTAAAGCAGTAGGCGTTGCTCCGGTCGGGACACTAGGGTTCTGGTCGAGCGAGAGGAGGTGAGCGCGATGTCGAGTTCTTCCGTCGTGCCGCCTGCCCGCCGCGCCCGCGGCTGACCAGGTGGCGTCCGTACCACCTCTGGAGCTGTGATGACCGTAGTGAACCGTCCGCCGCTGACCTCTGACGAGCGGACCCAACTGACCGGCTGGCTGGACCTGCAGAGGTCCTTCGTCCGGATGAAGTGCGAAGGCCTCAGCGAGGCCGACGCGCACCGCAAGACGCTGTCCACCTCACCGCTGATGACGATGGCGGGCCTGGTGGCGCACCTGCGCTGGAACGAGTACTCCTGGTTCCACCTCAACATGCTCGGCACCCCCGACACCGGCCAGACCCCGTGGACCGAGGGCGGCCACCCCGACGCGGAGATGTTCGTCGACGACGTCCCCCTCGCCCAGCTCCTGGACGAGTACGACGAGGAGCGCGCCCGCTCGAACGCGATCATCGCCGGCCTCTCCCTCGACGCCGTCGAGCAGGGCCCATACGCCGCCAACGGCGAGGCCGCCTCACTCCGCTACGTTCTCTGCCACATGATCGAAGAAACCGCCCGCCACCTGGGCCACCTGGACATCATCCGGGAACTCCTGGACGGCCAAACCAGCTACGACCGCCTGCCCGCGCCGGAGGTCTCGTGACGAGCCGCCTGCCACTCACCGCCGACGAGCGGACCCAACTCACCGGTTGGCTGGACCTGCAGAGGTCCTTCGTCCGGATGAAGTGCGAAGGCCTCAGTGAGACCGACGCCCACCGCAAGGTGCTGCCGACCTCGCCGCTGATGACAGTGGCGGGGCTGGTCTCCCACCTGCGCTGGGTGGAGTACTCCTGGTTCACCCAGAATCTGCTCGGCACTCCGGATCACGGCGAAACCCCGTGGACCGAAGACGGCCACCCCGACGCCGAGATGTTCGTCGACGACGTCCCCCTCGCCCAACTCCTGGACGACTACGACGCCGAATGCGCCCGCTCGAACGAGATCATCGCCACCGTCTCCCTGGACGACGTCGAGAAAGCAGTCTTCCGCGACACAGGCGCAGCCTCGACCCGCTACATCCTCTGCCACATGATCGAAGAAACCGCCCGCCACCTAGGCCACCTCGACATCATCCGAGAACTCCTGGACGGCCAGACCAGCTACGACAGCTGATCCCTGCCGGCATCGGATGGCGCGTAAGGTAGTCGTCCGATGCCGGTGCCCCGGCTGGAACGGCCCCCGTGAGGGGGTCGTTTTTTCTGTCCACTGGGCCTTCCCGGGACAGTTCGAGGGCTCGAAGCTCCTTTGTCCACAGGGCTCCTGGAAGATCGCCCGTGAGTCGGTAGCGTTCGTCCGGTGCGCATCAACGTGTATGTAGACGGCTTCAACCTGTACTACGGCAGCCTCAAAGGCCAGCCGTACAAGTGGCTGAATCTCGAGACGATGTGCGAGCTCCTGCTCCCGAACTTCGAGGTCCAGCTCGGATCTCACTGAGCCGATTCGCATCGTCTGTCATGAACTCGGCCTGGTGGTCGGACTGCTGAATCCGCAGCCGAAGCCGAGCCAGCGACTCATGCAGTGCCGGCCGTCCTTTGCCAAGCCGATCCGCGCCGGCGTTCTGCGGGCGAGCCAGTTTCCGGCCGTGATCACCGACTCCTCGGGGGCCTCGATCAGGAAGCCGGTGGGGTGGTGAAAAAGCAGAAGCCCCACCGAAGTGGGGCTTCGCGCCCAGCCACCGAAGCAACTGGGGGAATGCATAGCCAAGGGTGAGGGCCCGGGCAACTTCAGATCAGAGCCATTCGCCGAAGGCCAAGGGGGCTCGGGTGCAGAGGTAGGTGGCCCAGTGGAGGGTGGTCGGGGTGTTGGTGGCGTCTCGGGTGATGCGGAGGAGTTCGCCGGTTTCGCGGCCGGAGATGGTGCGGTAGACGTCGTCGGAGATCTTCTCGAAGACGGCGGGCGGCTTCCAGTCGGGGGCGCCCTGGGCGGTGGCCTGGAGGGTGCCGTTCTCGACCGAGAAGACGAACGGGCTGCCTTCGGAGAACCAGGTGCCCAGGACGCCGGCCAGGTCGGCGGGGACCTCGGTGCCGGGGGTCCAGGCGGTCGGCGGTTCGGGGTCGTCCTCGAGGACCTTGATCAGCAGATCGGTGGCGATCGCGGCGGGGTCGGGGGCCGAGGTGGTGTTCATCAGCGTGATGCCGGCGGTGCCGGACGGGCGGTGCACGAAGCTGCCGGTGATGTGGCCGGGCATGCCGCCGGTGTGGCCGACGAAGACCCGTTCGCCGCGGCGGAACAGCATGAACCCGAGGCCGATGCCGAGTTGCCAGCGGTCCACGTCGGCCATGATCTGCGGCTGACACATCTCCTCGACGGTGTCCTTGGAGAGCACCTCCGCGACCGGGTCGGCGATGAACACCATCCACTTGGCGAGGTCGTTCGCGGTACTGGCCAGGCCGCCGCAGGCGTCCATCGCGCCGATGTCGATCAGCGGCTCGTCGACCGGTACGTCGGAGAACGGCGGCACGTAGTACCCCTTGGCGGCGGGGCCGCCGTCCATGCCGACCGTGGTCCGGGTCAGCTCCAGCGGCCGGAGGATCCGGGCCTGGATCGACTCGTACCACGACCGTCCGTCGAGCCGGGCGACGATCTCGCCGAGCATCGAGTAGACCAGGTTCGAGTAGTGGAACCGGTGGTGCGGCTTGCCGATCCGCTCGGCCCCGTTCCAGCCGCTGACGAGTTCGCCGCGGTCCGGGAACGTCATCTGGTCCCAGACGTCGCCGACGGGTTCGCGCTGCATGCCGCTGATGTGACTGAGCATCTGCCGGATGGTGATGCCCTCGTGTTTGCTCTCCGGGATGAACTGCTCGATCCTGTCGTCCAGGCTGAGCTTGCCCTCGTCGCGCAGCGCCATGATCGCGACCGCGGTGAAGGTCTTGCTGTGCGAGGCGATCAGGTACTGCGTATCGGCGGTCGGCGCCACCCCGGGGGCGGCCAGGTCGGCCGATCCCACCCCGTCGGACCAGGCCAGCGCGCCGGCCCGGGCGACGGCGCCGACGATGCCGGGCACCCGCCCCTTGGTCTGTCGTTCGGCGAGGATCCGGCGGAGCGCGGAACTGGTCTGAGCGGAGATCTCGGTCACCAGCCGACAGTAAGCCATGCCGAGGACCACCGCAGGTGACAAACGACAGGGGTTTGAACGGGGTCGTGTGGGAGGCTGGAGGGGTGCGCATAGCGGTGCTCGGTCCACTCGCGATGTGGGCGGCCGACGGTTCTCCGCTGGACGTCCGCGGAGTCCGGCTGCGTGGACTGCTGGCGCGACTGGCCCTCAGCGCGGGCCGGCCGGTCGGGCTCGAGACCCTGGTCGACGGTCTCTGGGGCACCGAGGCGCCGAGCGCGAACGCGCTGCAGTCGCTGGTTTCACGCCTGCGGGCCGGCCTCCCCGCCACCGAGTCGAGCATCTCCGTCCAGTCCGGCCCGGCCGGCTACACGCTGACCATCTCGCCGGAGTCCGTCGACGCCCTGCAGTTCGAGGACCTGGTACGCCGGGGCCGGCAAGTCCTCGTCACGGATCCGGCGCAGGCGCGGGCACTCCTGACCCAGGCCGAGCGGCTCTGGCGCGGCGACGCCCTGGCCGATCTGCGGGACCTCCCGTTCGCCGCGATCGAGGCGGATCGGCTGAGCGAGCTGCGCCTCGGCGCCGGCGAGGACCTCGCCGAGGCGGCCGTGGCGAGCGGCCACTCGCGTGACGTGATCGCCGAGCTGGAGCGGCTCAGCGTCGCCCATCCCCTCCGCGAACGCCTGCACGAACTCCTGATCAGAGCCCTGTACGCCGATGGCCGCCAAGCCGAGGCCCTTGCGGCGTACGAGCGGGTGCGGGCCACCCTGGCCGACGAGCTCGGCGCGGATCCTGGGACCAGACTGCGCGAGCTCCATGTGGCGGTACTGCGCGGTGACTCGATCGATCCGGCCGCCACGGCGTCCGTAGTACCGGCTGCTCCTGAGCCTGTACCGCGGAACAACCTGCGCGCGCCGATGACCAGTTTCGTGGGCCGGGCGGACGACGTGACCGAGCTGACCCGGCTGCTCGGCAACGGCACCCGGCTCGTCACCATGGTCGGCCCGGGTGGCGCCGGCAAGACGAGGCTCGCGACCGAGACCGGGCGGACGCTGGTGGACCAGACCGGCGACGGGATCTGGTTCATCGAGCTGGCCCCACTCGGTGACGCGGCCGATGTCGCCCCGACCCTGCTGACCGCCCTGGGCGCGAGCGAGTACGTCGAGAGCCTGCAGACCACCCTGGCCCCGAAGCTGCCGACCCGGCGAGCGGCGACCGAGCGGCTGGTCGAGGTGATCGCCGACCGGCGCATGCTGCTCGTGCTCGACAACTGCGAGCACCTGGTCCAGGAGGTCGCCGACCTCGTCGACTCGTTGCTGGCCGCCTGCCCGCGGCTCCGAGTGCTGACCACCAGCCGAGAGCCACTGAGCATCCCGGGCGAGCACCTGCACCAGGTCGGTCCCCTCGGGCTGCCGCCGGTGGACAGCGTCGACGACGCGTATCCCTCGGTGCAGCTGTTCGTGGACCGCGCCCGCGCCGTACGGCCGGACTTCGCGATCACCGACAACAACCGCCAGGCGATCGCCGAGATCTGCCGTCGGCTCGACGGCATGCCGCTGGCGATCGAGCTGGCCGCGGCCCGTCTGCGGGCCCTCACACCGCAGCAGATCGTCGAACGGCTGACAGACCGTTTCCGCTTGCTGACCAGCGGTTCCCGGACCGCGCTGCCGCGACACCAGACACTGCGAGCGGTCGTGGAGTGGAGCTGGGAGCTCCTCGATCCCGACGAGCAGGCTGTCGCCCGCCGGCTCTCGCTCTTCTCGGGCGGCGCGACCCTCGAAGCCGCTGAACGCATCTGCAGCGGCCCGGGACTTCCACCCGAGGCCGTGCTCGGCGTGCTGGCCTCCCTGGTGGACAAGTCACTCGTCGAGGCAGCGGCCGACGACCGGTCGGTCCGTTACCGCATGCTCGAGACCGTGAAGGCGTACAGCGCCGAACAGCTCGCCGCCTCCGGGGAGTACGACCAGGTCCGCGAGGCCCACACCGCGTACTTCGGCGGGCTGCTCCGGCAGGCACGGCCCAAGCTGCGGACCGGCGAGCAGTTGCAGTGGATCGCCAGGCTCGACGCGGACAACGAGAACCTGCTGGACGCGTTGCGGTCGTCGGTCGACCTCGGCGACGCCGCGACCGCGCTGAAACTCGTGTCGGTGCTCGGCGAGTACTGGAACATGCGTGGCCGGCCGGCGGAGGCGGTCAGCTGGTTCGAAGCGGCACTGGCCGTGCCCGGGCCGTCCGATCCGCTGCACCGTGCGACCACGCTGATGTTGTACTCGCTCGGTACCTTGTCCAACGGCGAGGACCCGTCGGCGTCGTTCGCCCAGGCGGTCCGCGGGCTCGCCTCGGTCCGGATGCTCAGCCGGCGGCACCGCCGGGTCGCCGAGTCCGGTGTCGGCCGGTTCACCAACGCCGTCTGGGCCGCGGTCCGCCGGGACCGGGCCGGCTCGTTTCGTGAGCTGGACGAGGCTCGCGAACATCCCGACCCGTGGACCCGGTACATGGCCGTGATGATGTCGGCGATGTTCCGCGAGAACGAGGGCGACGTCGAGCAGATGGCCGCAGACCTGGCCGTAGCGCTGGACGGGTTCCGCACCATCGGCGACCGCTGGGGGATCTCGCTGGCGCTGCGCGGCCTCGCCAGCTACCAGAGCAACAGCGGCGACCACGAAGGCGCGCTGGCGTCGCTGACCGAGGGGTTGCGGCTGATCGGCGAGCTCGGCACCACCGAGGGGGTGTCCCAGCTGCTGGCCCAGTGCGCTCTGAGCCGCGCCGAGCTCGGTGACCTCGACGGCGCGCGGGACGACCTGCACCGCTCGCTGCGACTGGCCGAGGAGACCGGAAGCCGTGGTGGGCAAGGGATCGCGATGATCGGGCTGAGTGCGGTTGCCCGGCGGAGCGGCCGGCTGGACGAGGCGATGGAGCTGGCCGAGAAGTCCTACGCGATGCTCGACCTGCAGGCCGAACGGGTTGCGCCGCACGGGCAGGCCATGGTGCTCTCCCAGCTCAGCCGGGTCAGCGTGGCCCGCGGCGACCAGGAGCGGGCGCGCGACTACAGCAGGCAGGCGGTCGAGCTCGCGCTCAGCACCGAGGACATGCCGCTTGCCTCGGGCATCGTCGAGGCGGTGGCCGACGTCGAGCCGCTGACCGGAGGCGACGAGGTCGCCGCGCGCATCCTCGGACTGGCCGCCGCGATGCGGGGCATGCGGACCGTGCCCGACTCCGACGTCCGGCGTACGGTCGAGCGGTTGCGGGCGAGCCTCGGCACCGAACGGTACGAGACCCTGTACGGCGAGGGCGCGGCGATGATCCGCGACGAGGCGACGGCCGAGCTCCGCAAACGCCTCGACCTGCCTGACCCGCGGGCCGCGGCGGGGATGACCCAGCCCGGTGGCTCGGTCCGACTCGGCTCCGGTCCGGGCGGGACGTTGCGGACGCCCCCGGGCAAGGCCTAGTTCACCATCAGCGAGACGGCCAGGTTGCGGAGTGCGGTCTGGACCTCCTTCTCCGGCGGCCGCGGGTCGGCCAGCATCCAGTCGTAGACGACGGTGTTGACCGCGCCGATGAAGCAGAGCCCGAGGAAGCGGAAGTCCTTCGGCGCGATCTCGTTCCGCGCGACCGCGGCCTCGCCGATCTTGGCCACGCTGGAGATGATCAGCTCGCGGAAGGCGATCCGCTGCTCCTCGACCGCGGGACTGGCGCCGACCACCTCGACGAACGAGATCCGGGCCCGGCGCAGGTCCGTCATGATGGTCCGCAGGTAGCCTTCGACGGCCGCGCCGATCCGCTCTCCGACGTGCGCGTCAGCAGTCTGTCTGAGCGCCTCGCCGGTACTGCGGACCGCGAGCTCGATCACCTGGGCATGCACCGCGAGCAGCACGGCTTCCTTGTTCTGGAACTCGTGGTAGAAGTGCCGGGTCGACACTTTCGCCTGTGCACACAGGCGTTCCACCGAGGTCGTGGGGTAGCCCTCGGTCCCGAAGAGCTCCAGCGCGGCGTCCAGCAGACGTTCCCGTCGCGCCGCCTTCCACTCGTCGACCGAGCGTCCGGAATAGCGGCGTACGGAGGGTTCGCTCATTGCACCTCTTGTCGATACCCCGTGCCTGAACTCTTGTCATCTTAGCCATGCCGACTCGCCATCACGGACGTGTTTTCCGTGAAAAGAGCGGTTTTCACTCAGTGCCAAGGGCAACAGCTGATCGGGGAGCTGGACGACGTCTGAAGGCTCCTCCGACCTGCTGAACGAACGACAGTGGGGGCCGAGGATGATTCCTCGGCCCCACTGTCGTTGCGTAGCTCAGGTGCGCTGCCGGTAGGCGCGGATCGCCAGCGGCGCGAACACCGCGACCAGTCCGACCATCCAGGGCAGCGTGATCAGCAGCGGCTTCTGCACGTCGCCGCCGAGCATCAGACCGCGCATCGTGTCGACCAGGTACTTCACCGGGTTCACGTTCACGAACGCCTGCAGGAAGCCGGGCAGGGTGTCGGTCTGGACGAACACGTTGCTGCCGAAGGTCAGCGGGAACATCACCAGGAAGGCGATGCCCTGCACGCCCTGGGCGGTCTTCAACTTCAGGCCGAGCCAGACCCAGATCCAGCACAGGGACAGCGCGAAGGCGAGCACGATCAGGCAGGCCAGCAGCCCGTTCCCGACGCCGTTGCCGAACCGGAAGCCGAGCGCGAAGCCCGTTCCCATCAGGATCACGATCGACAGCGTGTACCGGACCGCGTCCCCGAGCACGGCACCGACCAGCGGCGCGATCCGCGAGATCGGCAGACTCCGGAAGCGGTCGAACACTCCCTTCGCGAAGTCGTCGTTCAGCGCCACGCCGGTGCCCATCGTGGAGAAGACCACGGTCTGCACGAGCAGGCCCGGCAGTAGGTAGGGCAGGTAGTCGTGCCAGGTGCCGCCGTTGGCGACGGCGCCACCGAAGACGAACAGGAACAGCACCAGGAAGATGATCGGCTGGAACGTCACGTCCGCCAGCGCTTCCGGGTTCTGCCGGATCCGCACGATGTTGCGCCAGGCCAGGGTCAGGCTCTGCTGGGCCCAGGCGAACGGCCGGCTCCGGCGGGGCGCGTGCGCGGGTGCTGCTTCAAGCGTCGCGGTGCTCATCGGCCCGCTCCTTCCAGTACTGCGGTGCTCTCTTCTTCGGCGGCGTGTCCGGTCAGGGCGAGGAAGACCTCGTCCAGACTCGGCAGCCGCAGAGACAGTTCGGTGACGGCGATCCCGGCCTCGTCGAGCCGGCGGACCACCACCGGCATCGAGGACCCGTCGGTGACCGGCACGCTGACGAGCGCGTTGACCACGTCGACGGTCGGCCGCACGCCGACAGACTCGGAGACGATCGCGGCAACCCGCTCGAGGTGGCCCGGCTCGGCCGGACGGACGTCGAGCGACTGCTTGCCGGCCTGCGCCTTCAGCTCGGCCGGACGCCCGGAGGCGACGACCTTGCCCTTGTCGAAGACCATGATCGAGTCGGCCAGCGCATCGGCCTCCTCCAGGTACTGCGTGGTCAGCAGCACGGTGGTGCCGTCGAGGACCAGGTTGCGCACGGTGTCCCAGACCCCGTTGCGGGCATGGGGATCGAGCCCGGTGGTCGGCTCGTCGAGGTACAGGATGCTCGGGTTGCCGACCAGGCTGGCGGCGAGGTCGAGCCGCCGGCGCATGCCACCGGAGTACGTCTTGGCGATCCGGTCGCCGGCTTCGGACAGTTCGAACCGCTCGAGCAGTTCGTCCGCCCGGGCCTTGGCCTGCTCGCGGTTGTTGCCGAGCAGGCGGCCGATCATGACCAGGTTGCGGCGGCCGGACATGTCCTCGTCGACGGACGCGTACTGCCCCGTCAGACCGATGATCTCGCGGACCCGCGGCGCCTCGCGGACCACGTCGTACCCGCCGACGGTCGCGTGGCCGGCATCCGGGCGCAGCAGCGTGCCGAGAATGCGGACGGCGGTGGTCTTGCCGGCGCCGTTCGGTCCGAGCACGCCGAGCACGGTGCCGGTCGGCACGCTCAGGTCGACGCCGTCGAGTGCGGTGGTGCTGCCATATTTCTTGACCAGACCCTCGGCCCGGATGGCGAGGTGGTTCGTTGTGGACATCGGTTCCTCCCAGCTGACTGTTACTGGGACTACCGTGCGCCTCACCGCTGACACCGGCCTGGCACTGGACTGAGAGCCCGTGCCAGGCGCTGTCAGCCTGTCTCAGCTCACCTTTGCGAACTCTGCGGTGTCGGCCTTGAGCGGCACGATCTGGTTGGCGCGGAGGGCTTCGTAGATCTCCGGGTTGTAGCGGGCCAGCGTCGCCCGGGCCCGGCGGCGGTACCGCAGGATCTGGACGGTGCCGATCGCCCACAGCACGTACTGGAAGGTCAGCGCCCACTTGAAGTCGGTGAGGGTCTGCGCCGCGCCACCGGAGGAGACGTCCAGCAGCACGCCGACCATGCCGATACAGATCAGCATGGCGATGAAGCCACCGGTGTTGACCATCCCGTTCGCCGCCCCGAACCGGGTCGTCGGGTTGAAGGTCCGCGCGTAGTCCAGGCCGAGCATCGACCCGGGGCCACCGGCGGCCTGGACGACGATCAGCAGGAGCAGGACCGGCATCGGAGCCCGGCCCGGCCAGAGCAGCACGACGGTCCACATGAACGCGGATCCGCCGATCACGGCCAGCACGATCCACGAGCGGTAGAACGGGAAGCGCGCCGCGTACCGGCCGACCAGCGGGCCGTAGAAGAGCCCGGCGAGCACCGGCAGGATCAGCATCGCCGCCGCGGTCGTCACGCCCTGCCCCTTTACGAGGAACGGGTAGCCCCAGAGGAGACCGAACGTGCCGCCAGCGAAGCTGGTGGTGAAGTGCGTCCACAACCCGAGCCGGGTGCCCGGCTCCTTCCACGCCCGCCGCAGGTTCCGCCGTACGTGGGTGAGCGAGTGCTTCGCGCGGTGCAGCGGTTCGTCGTACGGGCTGTCCTTGAGCAGGAAGATCACGGCGAGGCCGGTCAGCAGGCTGAGCACGCTCGCGCCGGCGAAGGTGCCCGTCCAACCGAACGCGTGGAACGCCGCCGCCATCGGCACGGTCGACACGATCGCGCCGACACCGCCGAGCATGGCGGTGGCCTGTGACATCACGGGCTGCCGGAGGGCCGGGAACCAGGACATCACCACCCGCAGGACGCTGATAAAGACGAGGGCATCGCCGACGCCGAGGACCGCCCGGGCCGCGAGGGCTGCCGGGTAGGAGTCGACCAGGCTGAAGGCGGACTGCGCGGCGAAGAGCAGCACCGAAGCCACGATCAACAGCCGCTTCGAGCCGTACCGGTCCAGCAGGATGCCGACGGGCACCTGCATCGCGGCGTACACGGTCAACTGCACGACGGTGAAGCTCGCCAGCGCCGAGGCGGAGATGTCGAACCGCTCGGCCGCTTGCAGACCGGCGACGCTCATGGAGCCGCGGTGCAGCACGGTGACCAGGTAGGTGAAGACAGCAGTCGCCCACACCGCCCAGGCTCGACGACCGCCCAGGGGGAAGAGGAGTTCGGTCACTGCATGCCCCGCAGATCCGTCGCGGCGACATGGATGTGGTCGATGACGAGGTCGCGGAACCGCTTGGCGCTGTTCCCACCGAGCGCGTCGATCATCTCCTGGTGCGCGCCGATCGAGCGCTCCATCCGGGCCGGCTGTACTTCGATGCCGGGGACGCCCATCCGGACCTGCCGGTCGCGCAGACTGTTGTAGAGCTTGGCGAGGATCTCGTTGCCGGCGGCACCCACGATCGCCTCGTGGAAGGCCCGGTCGGCCTCCAGGAAGCTCTTGGCGTCGCCCGCCCGGCGGTGCTTGCGCATCTCCTGCACGAGCGGCTCGAGGGTGGCGGCCAGTTGCTTGCGGCGCGGCCACACCTTCGCGGCGGCGTGCGTCTCGATCAGCTCGCGCGCCTCCAGGACGTCGTTGACCTCCTGCGCCAGCACCGGCTGCACCAGCGCGCCCTTCTTCGGGTAGAGCTTGACCAGCCCGGACTCTTCCAGCCGCAGCAGCGCCTCGCGGACCGGAGTACGGGAGACACCTACCGCTGTGGCGAGCTCACCTTCGGTGAGTAGTTCGCCGCCCGGGTAGACCCGGTCAAGGATCGCCGCCTTCACATAGGCGTAGACGCGCTCCGCCGCCGGGATCTTCTCGACCCCCGGCTCGGCCGCCGCGACGATCCGAGCGATCTCGGTCGTCTCATCCCCCAGCTCGAACCCCGTCGGCCCCACGTTCTCCGGCGCTGTTCCCGCCGTCCCCACACTCGCCGATTCACCATCGGCCACCCCGCTACCCACCGCGCTCCTCACCTGTACCGTACGTATCCTTGTTGTATCTATCCTAGCCACAACAGTTCGAGCGCTCGTTTGTTCCCGGCTCAAAGAAGTTATCCACAGGCCGGTCCACAGATGTGGGCCGCTGTGGACAGCTGAGTGCGTTGACGGGCTGGTGGGGCGGGATCATTCTGAAGCTGCCGGGGGTGGGCAGCATGGCGATTCTGGTGGTGGGTGGGACCGGGCAGCTGGGCGGACGCGTGGTCGCGCTGCTGCAGGGGCGGGGCGAGGTCGTGCGGTGTCTGGTCCGCGCCGAGACCGATGACAGCGGGTTGCGGGCAGCCGGCGTGGAGATCGTGCGCGGAGACCTCACCGATCCGATCAGTCTGCCGGGTGCCTGCGCGGGTGTGACTGTGGTGGTCGCGACCGCGACGGTGATCGCCCGCAGGCTCGCCGGAGCGCGTCATCCGACCATGCGTGAGGTCGACGAGGACGGGATGACGGCACTGGTCGACGCCGCCGAGCGGGCCGGGGTCGAGCGGTTCGTCTACGTCTCCTACGCCGGCGCCGGCAAGGGACAAGGGTCTCCGTTGGAGCACGCGAAAGTCGCGGTCGAGCGACGGCTGGCCACCTCGACCATGCGGACGGTGATCGTCCGGCCGGATGCCTTCCAGGAGGTGCACCTCGGTCCCCTGGGGCGCTTCGACCTGGCTGCGCGGAAGGTGTCGATCATCGGCAAGGGCACGAACCCGGTGAGGTGGGTGAGTACGGACGACGTGGCCGCCCTGCTCGCGGCCGTCGCGGTCGAGGCGGACCCGCCGGCGCTGATCGAGGTCGGCGGTCCGGAGGCCCTCAGCCGCAACGAGGCGGCTGACGTCGCCGAGCGGGCCCTCGGCCGGACGATCAAGCGACAGCATCTGGCTCGCTGGTTGGCGCGGGTCGGGCTGGTGGTTTTCAGGCGGTCCAACGACGCGGTGTCCGTGGTGTTCGGCGCCGGGCTCGCGCAGGATCTGATCCGGGTCACTTGGGACGACTCGCCGCTGCGAGAGCGTGGCATCGCCCCGCGCTCCGCCAGCGACTTCATCAAGGCCCAGGCCGCCGCCTTGCGGTGACAGATCAAGCCGCCGCCACTGTGCGTTGGCAGCCGCGTGCGTCGGTCGCCGAGGGTGACGGTGGGATCTCCGCCCGGGGTCTCCTCTCTCCCATTCACTGGGTGCTGATCAGCACGATGCCGGCGACCACCACGGCCGCGGCGATGGCGCGTTTCGGGCCGAACCGCTCGCCGAAGAACAGCGCGCCGATGATCGCCCCGAAGATGATGCTCGTCTCCCGCAGGGCCGCGATCGACGCGAGGGTCCCGCGCTGCTGCGCCCACAGGACCAGCCCGTACGCGACCATCGAGACCAGCCCGCCGCCGAGTCCGGCGTAGACGTGGCGTCGTTCCTGGGTCAGGAAGCCGGGCCCGCGCCAGCAGAACACCGCGAGCGGCACGATCAGCCCCTGCAGCATGAAGACCCAGCCCATGTACGTCGCCAGGGGGAGCTTGTGGACGGCGACCCCGTCGACCACCGTGTACGCCGCGATGGTGAGCCCGGTCCCGAAGGCGGCCAGCAGTGCGGGTGACTGCCGCCGCGAGGGTCGTCCGCCGATGAACACGAGCGCGATCAGCCCGGCCGAGATCAGCAGCACTCCGGCGAGCTCCAGCGGTACGGGCGCCTGGTGCAGCACGACGATGGCGATGACGGCGACCACCCAGGGCGACGTACCGCGGGCCAGCGGGTAGACCTGGCTGAACTGCCCGAGCTGGTACGACGCGAGCAGGCCGCCGTAGTACGCCAGGTGGATCAGCACCGAGGCGATGATGTACGGCCAGGTGTTCGCTGGCGGCAGCCCGGTCACGGCTACGGCGACGAGCCCGCACAACCCCGACGACAGCCCGAGCAGCGCGAACCCAGCCAGCCGGTCGGGTACTCCGTGTGCCATCGCGTTCCACACGGCGTGCAGAACAGCCGCCCCGAGCACCGCTATCAAGACCGCCACCTCACCACCCTCTCCCGGCGGAGTCCCTCGCCACCACTGAGTTAGCCGGCGCCGGACGTGACGAGACCCCGGGTGGATGGATCCACCCGGGGTCTCGGAGTACAGCTCAGAACATCAGTCCAGCTCAGAACATCAGTGCGCGGGCCGGGTCCTCGAGGATCGCGGCGACGTCGGCGAGGAAGGTGGAGCCCTTCTCGCCGTCGATCAGGCGGTGGTCGAAGGACAGCGCGAGCGTGGTGATCCAGCGCGGGACGATCTCGTCGTCCACCACCCACGGCTGCTTGCGGACCGCCCCGAAGGCCAGGATCGCGGCCTCGCCCGGGTTGATGATCGGCGTCCCGGCGTCGACCCCGAACACGCCCACGTTGGTGATCGTGAACGACCCACCCGCCTGGTCGGCCGGCTGGGTCTTGCCCTCCCGCGCCACCGCGACCAGGTCGTTCAGCGCGGCGCACAGCTCGGGCAGCGTCATCGCGTCCGCGCCCTTGATGTTCGGCACGATCAGCCCGCGCGGGGTGGCCGCGGCGATGCCGAGGTTCACCGAGTGCTTGAGCACGATCTCCTGGGCCGCCTCGTCCCACGCCGCGTTGATGATCGGCGTACGGCGAGCCGCCAGCGTGACCGCCTTCGCCACGATCAGCAGGGGCGAGACGCGCAGATCGCGGAACGCCTTGTCGCTCTTCAGCCGCTCGACGAGTTCCATCGTGGCGCTGACGTCGACGGTGATCCACTCGGTGACGTGCGGCGCGGTGAACGCACTGTTCACCATCGCCTGGGCCATCACCTTCTGCACACCCTTGACCGGGATCCGGGTCTCCAGCTGCCCCGCCACCGGAGCAGCCACCGGCGCTGCAACAGCTGCGGGAGCCGCGGCCGGCGCCGAGCCGGCCGCACCCGCCGCGTGCCCTTCGACGTCGGCCCGGGTGATGATCCCGCCCGGCCCGGTCGCGGTCACCGACGCCAGGTCGATGCCCAGATCCTTGGCCAGCTTCCGCACCGGCGGCTTCGCCAGCACGTGCACGGACCCACCAGCCTCGTTGCCTTCAGCAACCAGAGCCTCGCGGGCGAACTGCGCCGCGCCCGCGGCCGCCGGAGCGTGCGCCGGCGCAGCGCCGGTTGCTCCAGGAGCGTTGGCGGGCGCGCCTTCCGCCGGCTGTGCAGGCGGACTCTGTGCGGGAGCAGCCTCCGCGGGAGCCGGTGTGCCCGCGCCCTTGCGGGGGCGGCGTTTGGCTTCGGTGGTCTTGGGGCCGTAGCCGACCAGGACCGCCGTACGGCCGCCAGGGGCGGCGCCGCCGATCTTGCCGGCCTCGATCTCCTCGCCGTCGGAGTCGGGGATCACCGGGATCATGTCCTCGTTGACCGTGCCCTCGCCGACCGGCGGGGCCAGGTCGCCCGGGGCGGCCTCACCCGTCTGCACGGAGATGATCGGCGTACCGACCGGGACCGTCTCGCCCTCGGGTACCAGAAGCTCGGTGACCACGCCGGCGAACGGCACCGGCAGCTCGACCAGCGACTTGGCGGTCTCGATCTCGACGATCGTGTCGTTCAGCTTGACCGTGTCACCGGCCTTGACCTTCCAGCTGACGATCTCTGCCTCGACCAGGCCCTCTCCCACGTCGGGGAGGCGGAACTGCTGAATGCCCATCAGTACTCCATCACGCGGTCGACACCTTCGAGCACCCGGTCCAGGTCGGGCAGGTACTCCTCCTCCATCCGCGAGGGCGGGTAGGGGGTGTCGAACCCGGCGACCCGCAGTACGGGCGCTTCCAGGTGGTAGAAGCACTCCTCGGTGACCCGGGCGGCGAGCTCGGAGCCCGTGCCGAGGGACAGCGGCGCCTCGTGCACGACGACCGCGCGGCGGGTCTTCTTCACCGACTCGAAGATCGTCGCCAGGTCGAGCGGCGCGATCGTGCGCAGGTCGACGACCTCCAGGTTCCGGCCGTCCTCGAGCGCGGCCTCGGCCGCCTGCAGACAGGTCTTCACCATCGGGCCGTAGCAGAACAGCGTGGCGTCGGTGCCCTCGCGGACCACCTTCGCCTTGTACAGCGGGTACGTCGCGCCCGCGCTCTCGTCCAGCTCCGCCTTCTCGTGGTACCGGCGCTTCGGCTCGAAGAACACCACCGGGTCGTCGGAGGCGATCGCCTGCTGGATCATCCAGTACGCGTCGACAGGGTCGCCACAGGCGACCACCTTGAGGCCGGCCACGTGCGCGAACAGCGTCTCCGGGGACTCCGAGTGGTGCTCGACCGCGCCGATGCCGCCGCCGAACGGGATCCGGATCACGATTGGCATCTTCAGCTTGCCCATCGACCGGTAGTGCATCTTGGCGACCTGGTTGATGATCTGGTCGTACGCCGGGAAGACGAACCCGTCGAACTGGATCTCGCAGACCGGGCGGTAGCCGCGCAGCGCGAGGCCGACGGCGGTGCCGATGATGCCGGACTCGGCCAGCGGGGTGTCGATCACCCGGTCCTCGCCGAAGTCCTTCTGCAGACCCTCGGTGACCCGGAAGACGCCGCCGAGCTTGCCGATGTCCTCACCCATGATCAGGACCTTGGGGTCGTTCTCCATCGCCGCGCGCAGGCCCATGTTGATGCCCTTGCCGAGGCTGATCTTCGCCATCTCAGTTCTCCCCTTCGAACGAGGCGGCGTAGGCGGCGTACTGCGCCTTCTGCTCCGCCAGCTGCGGGGTCTGCTCGACGTACGCGTGGTCGAAGAAGTCGGTCAGCGTCGGGTCGGGCATGGACAGGCAGCCCTCCCGCAGCCGGGCCGCGATCCCGTCCGCCTCCGCGTCGACCGCGTCGAAGAACTCGGAGTCGGTACCGGCGGAGCGGGTCAGGTAGGCCTTCACCCGCTCGATCGGGTCCTTGAGCTTCCAGTACTCCAGGTCCTCCGACAGCCGGTACTTCGTCGGGTCGTCGGAGGTGGTGTGGGCGCCCATCCGATAGGTGTAGGCCTCGACCAGCGTCGGGCCGCTGCCCTCGCGGGCCCGCTTCAGCGCCTGCTGGGTGACCGCGTAGGTCGCCAGTACGTCGTTGCCGTCGACGCGGACGCCGGGGAAACCGAAGCCGGCGGCGCGCTGGTACAGCGGGATCCGGGTCTGCCGGTCGATCGGCTCCGAGATGGCCCACTGGTTGTTCTGGCAGAAGAAGACCACCGGTGCGTTGAAGACGGAGGCGTAGATGAAGGCCTCGTTCACGTCACCCTGGCTGCTGGCGCCGTCGCCGAAGTACGCGATCGTCGCCTCACCATTCTCGGGGTCGCCGACTGCGTGGTCGCGCTGCTGGCCCATCGCGTATCCGGTCGCGTGCAGCGTCTGGGCGCCGATCACGATCGTGTAGAGGTGGAAGTTGTTGTCGCGCGGGTCCCAGGCGCCCTGGTCGACGCCGCGGAACAGGCCGAGCAGGTTGAGCGGGTCGACGCCCTGGCACCAGGCGACGCCGTGCTCGCGGTAGGTCGGGAAGACCATGTCCTTCTTGTTCAGCGCGCGGCCGGAGCCGATCTGCGCGGCTTCCTGGCCGAGCAGGGAGGCCCAGATGCCGAGCTCACCCTGGCGCTGCAGGGCGGTCGCCTCGGTGTCGATCCGGCGGACCAGGGTCATGTCCCGGTAGAACCCCCTGACCACCTCGTCGTCGAGGTCGAACGAGTAGTCCGGGTGCTCGACGCGCTCACCTTCGGGCGTCAGCAGCTGGACGAACTCGACCTCCTCGGAGGCCTGGGTGGGACTGACGGGCGCCTCCACGGGCGCGAACACTTCCGGGGCAATGCCCCGCACCGACTCACTCACATGCACTCCTCGGGTTCGAGCGCGGGATCGCCGCGACCGCAACGTTGCACGGGTCCCGGCCCAGCCAGCCGGGTGAGGCTTCGCAGGCAGGACCGCGTGGATCCAGGTTGATGCACACCGCTCGGCAGTGAACCTCCTCACTGGTATCACTGCCCATCTTGCCGGACACCGTACCCAGCCGGTTGGTTGATCCGCTAACTGTCTGGACGCGGACTTGTACGCCGGTACCGGGTGGCGTCTCGCGCTGAGACACCAGTCCACTCAGTGGTCAGGTCGACGCCTGGCCGCACGCCTGAATCCCGCCGATGTGACGCCATCGACGGGATTCGTGCGAGATGTGTCACAGCTGCGTACCGATCAGGGCAAGTCCTCGAGCCGTACCAGTTTGAAGTTGGTCCCCTCCCGGTCACCGTCACCGGGCGTGTTCTCACCGTCATGTACAGCGAGCAGACCGTGCGGGAAGCGAGAACCGAGCGGCTGCGTGGTGACCGCCGCGCCGTCACTGTGCTGTACGCCGTCCGCCGCCTTGCCGTCCACGACCTGGAACCCGGCCCGGTACTCCAGGCCCTTCGGCGCGATCCGGTAGGCCGCGAAGGTGGAGTCGCCCTGGCTCGACGCGTACAGAGTCCTGGCGCCGCCGCGGTAGGCGATGGTGAGACCTTCCGCGTCCGCGCTGAGGTGCTTCCCGGCGTCGGGCCCGGCCGGACCCGTCGGGGCGCACTCCTCGATCTCCTCGTCGTACGCCGCGGGCTGCCCGAACTCCCGCACCTTCTCCACGAGCGACGGCTCGCCTGCCTTCAGCGAGTGGCCGGTCAGGGGGATCCGCCAGATGCCGATGTCCTCCTGGGCGGCGTACAGGGTGCTGGTGGTCTGGTCGAAGACCATGCCCTCGAACTGCGGCCGGTCGCCCGGGTCCTCGCACGGAGTCCAGGTCTTGCCGTTCGAGAGCTTGAAGGAGGCCGGGAGGTCGAGCTGCTGGATCGGGCGGTAGCTGATCGTGCCCGCGCGGTCCGCGACCAGGCGGAACAGCCCGATCCGGGTCTCGCTGCGGCGCGTGACCGCGACGATCGGCTCGCCGCCGGCCCGCAGTACGGCGAGGCCGTAGGCGGTGCGCTGGTCCTGGACCTCCGCACTGTTCTTACTGAAGACCAGGGGCGCGTCGGGGCTGGTGACGTCGGTGAGCACCTTGCGGCCGGCGGCTGCGCCGCGCTGGTCCACGGAGTACACGCGCAGCTTGTCCAGGCCGCGGTCGGTGACGACGGCGAGGTCGCGGCGGCGGCCCCCGACGTACACGTCGGTGACGAGGTCGACGTTGTTGAAGCGGCCGGGCTCGGTGTCCGGGGCCGGCGCGGGCGGGGTCGCGATGTGCTGCAGTTCCTTGCCGCTGAGGTCGAAGACGGTCAGCCCACCGTTCTTCAGCGTGCCGAGGACGACGCTCGCGGACGGACGTGTCGGGTGCACCCAGATCGCGGGGTCGTCCGCGTTCGCGTCCCCACCTGCTTCGTCATCCCAGTTGGCCGCGGTCTCCGCAACCGCTCGTACGTCGGTCAGGCCGTCTGCCGATCCCTTGGCTGTCGGCGAGCCGCTGGACGCCGGGGCTCCGGCCCCGAACGGGGTCGCGGCGGACGGGGAGATGACCAGGGCGGTGGCGGCGAAGCCGGTCACCAGAGCGGTGGCGATGCGCATCGTTCCTCCTCACAGGCGGCCGGCCCGATCGGCGCGGCGCCAGCGCACAGGTTCGCGGAGTCCGATGGCCGCCGGTTGACGCTCAGATGAACCCAGCGGAACCCAGTGGCGGGATCTGATCGCCGGGCTGGCCGGAAACCGCTTGTGGGTGTGGTCGAGCGAAGGTTAGTGTCAGCATCGTTCTTGCGCTACACCCATGACGCAGAGGGGATGATCGATGGCGGCCGCGCCGGTAGCAGTGGTACCCGAGGCCGGGAGTCGTCCCGCGTCGAGCGCGATGATCTGGTCCGCCCTGGCGGTCGTCTACGTCGTGTGGGGTTCGACCTACCTGGCCATCCGGGTGGTGGTCGAGGCCGAGATCCCGCCGATGCTCGGGATGGCCGCCCGCTTCCTGGTCGCCGCGCTGCTGCTCGCCGGGTTCCTGGCGCTGAGGTCGGGCGTCAGCCGGCTGCGGGTCAGCCGCCGCGAACTGCTCGGCGCCGGTGTGGTCGGACTGCTCTTGCTTGCCTTTGGCAACGGAGCGGTGGCGATCGCCGAACAGACCGTGCCGTCGGGACTGGCCGCGCTGCTGATCGCCGCGGTACCGCTGTGGCTGATGCTGCTCAGAGTCGGTGGCGGTGAACGCCCGCGCCCGCTGACCTGGCTCGGAGTACTGATCGGGTTCGGCGGCGCGGCTCTGCTCGCGCTGTCCGGCGGCGACACCAGCGCGAAGCCGTGGTCGGTCGCGATCCTGGTGCTCGGCACGATCAGCTGGGCGGTCGGCTCGCGCTTCTCCCCGCGCCTCGGTCTGCCGAAGGACCCGCTGGTGGCCACCCTGTACGAGATGGCGATCGGCGGTACGGCGATGGTCCTGATCGGCGTACTGCGGGGCGAGCCCGGGCGGCTCCACCTCGGCGCGATCGACACTCAGGGCTGGATCGCGCTGGCCTACCTGGTCGCCTTCGGCTCGCTGCTCGCGTACTCCGCCTACTCCTACCTGCTGGCGAACGCCCCGATCTCGCTGATCGGCACCTACGCCTACGTGAACCCGGTGGTCGCCGTCTTCCTCGGCTGGCTGATCCTCGACGAGCGAGTCACCGCCGAGATCCTGCTCGGCGGCGCGGTCGTCGTCCTCGGCGTGGCCCTGGTGGTCAGCGCCGAACGCCGCCGTAGGTCGTAGTCGCGCGGCCCTCGAAGTAGTCGCACAGGCCGGGAAAGGGAAGAACCCGGGCTCCCATGGGGCGCCCGGGTGTCCCACCGCTGCCGATGCGCGCGGCAGCGGGTCTGTGTGCCGGGCCGGCGCCGCGACCCGAGAAGCACGGCGCGCGAAACTCCGGCAATGATGCGTGACAATCCGCGTCATCAGGTAATGCCATTCCGGCGGCCACCGAGCCCGCCGAAATGTGACCACCGAATCAGCAGCCGTGCTTCACCCGCGATCAGACAACGACGAAGTCGTGGATCGGTTACGGGCTCATAGCAACGAACTCCACAGGCCCGATCGGCGACAAGTTGCCTGGTCAGGCACAGGTTCCTGCCATGGAAGCGAACCCATCACCTGATCATTATGGCCGGCCACGGGATTCCTGCCCGATCGGAAAATGTGCCGAAGAAATTTGTAACCCACCCCAGTAGGCGTCGTTACCCACTAAGACGAATCCGTCAAACCCGAAAGGAAACCTCGCATAATGCAGGTAACACGCAAGATCGCCGCTGCAGCGGCTGTGGCGACCGTTGCCACGCTGGGCCTGGCCACCGTCGTCAGCGCCAACATGGTCGACGACACCAAGGCCACCAGCGGCCTTGCTGACGCCGCCTCGCTGGCCAGCAAGGGCTACGGCCAGGGCGGCAAGCACTGGTCCTGGGTCAAGGACGACGGCAGCCTCGTTGCCATCGACGGCAACAACGTCGGCCCGTTCCAGGCCTGCCACAACTTCGTCCCGGTGAACGGTGTCGGCGGCAACGTGCCCGTCACGGACATCGTCGGCATCGTTGGGCTGTTCAACGACGGCAACAGCGCGACCGCCGTCAAGACCTGCGAGCAGGACTCGAAGCAGGCCAACGGCTCGAAGTGGTACCGCGTCGGCGACGACGGCCTGGTGTCGGTCAGCCGCAACAACGTGGGCCCGTTCCAGGTCTGCCACAACGAGGTCCCGGTGAACGGTGTCGGCGGCAACGTGCCGATCAGCGACCTGTCCGGCATCCTGGGCATCGGCAACGACGGCAACAGCACCGACCTGCTGAAGACCTGCGAGCAGGACTCCTCGCAGAACAACTGACCCTCCCTGGTCAGTGATGCAGGACACCGGACCAATCGCCTCGGTGGGGCGATTGAACCGGTAGCACCACCTTGAGGCGGCATCGGGAAGTAAGCCTCACTCCTTCCCGGTGCCGTTTCTCCTGCACCCGGTCCGAGCCCGGTCACGCGGTAGGGCTCAGGCGGGGAGGTCGCGGAGGTCCAGGACTGCGCCGTTCTCGAGGGGGCGGTCGAGGAGGGACCAGATGCCTCGGGCGGCTTGCTCGGGGGTGACGAGAGTGCCGGTGCGCTTGAGTTCGCGGAAGCGTTCGACGGCCGGGAACGCCTGCTCGTCCACTGCGCGGATGTCGTCCTGCATCGCCGTGTCGACCACTCCGGGCGCCACCGCGATCACCCGGCAAACCCGCTCGCCGGACTCGGACTTGAGGGCCTGCTCGGCGCCGGCCGTGCGGACCCAGTGCTCGAGCGCGGCCTTGCCGGCGTTGTAGTGGGACCAGCCCGGGTACGCCGTCTTCGCGGCGCCGGACGACAGCATCACCAGATGCCGCTCACAGTCGAGCCCGGCGGTCGCTCGGAGGAAGGCCCGGCCGAGGACCTGCGGTGCCGCGGAGTTCAGCAGCACAGCCCGCGTGTAAGCCTCGCTGTCCGCTGACTCGGCCGGCCCGATCGGCACGATCGTCCCCGCGTTGTGCACGAAGACGATCCGCTCGCCCTGGAAGCCCGCCGCCTCAGCCGCGAAGTGCTCCTCCACCCGCGCCCACTCACCCGGGTCAGCAAGATCCACCTTGAAGTGCTCGACCGTCCCACCCCGCCGCGACAGGTCGATCACCCGAGCCCCGGCAAACGGCACCCCCGCCGCCAACGCAGCCCCGATCCCGCCGGAAGCCCCGGAGATCCACACCAGATCACTCACAGCGCACTCCCTCCACCGCAACCATCTACCCACCCTCGCACGCACCAACATCGGCGCGTAGACGGGCTGTGATCCGGCGCCCGGTACGACGGGTCCCGGGGTCGATGCGGGCTCCTCGGCGTGGGTTACTCGGGGTTGCGGCCCTGGTGCCAGGCGCAGGCTACTTCGAGGAAGAGGTTGTTGGCTTCGGGTTCGCCGATGGTTACCCGGGCGCCGTCGCCGGGGAAGGGGCGGACGGAGACTCCTTCGGCCTGGACCGCTTCGGCGAAGGCGACCGTGTCCTCGCCGAGTGGCATCCAGACGAAGTTGGCGTGGGTCTCGGGGACGTCCCAGCCGGCCGCCCGGAGTGCGCCGAGGACGCGGGTGCGCTCGGTCACCAGGTCGTCGACCCGCGCGAGCAGCTCCTCCTCGGCCTGCAGCGAGGCGATCGCCGCCGCCTGGGCGACCTCGCTGACTCCGAAGGGCAGCGCGCACTTGCGGATCGCCGCGATCACCGGCGGATGCCCGATCGCGTAGCCGACCCGGAAGCCCGCCAGGCCGTACGCCTTCGAGAAGGTCCGCAGCACCACCACGTTCGGCCGGTCCCGGTAGACCTCGGTGCCGTCGATCGCCTCCGGCTCGCGGATGAACTCGCGGTACGCCTCGTCCAGGACGACGAGCACGTTGCGCGGTACGACGTCGAGGAACGCCAGCAACTCGTCCCGGCGTACCACCGGGCCGGTCGGGTTGTTCGGCGTACAGACGAGGACGACGCGGGTCCGGTCGGTCAGGGCGGCTTCCATCGCCTTGAAGTCGTGCCGGGCGTCCTCGGTCAAGGGCACCTGTACCGAGGTCGCGCCGGTCAACTGGACCGCGATCGGGTAGGCCTCGAACGAGCGCCACGCGTAGACGACCTCGTCACCTTCGGCGCAGGCCGCCTGCAGCAGGTGGTAGAGCACGGCCACCGAACCGGTACCGAGCGCGAGGTGCTCCACCGGCACCTCGAACCGCTCGGACAGCGCCTCGAGCAGGTCGAGCGCGCCCATGTCGGGGTAGCGGTTCATGTTCCCCGCGGCCTCCGTCGCGGCAGCCAGTACCCCGGGCAGCGGCGGGTACGGGTTCTCGTTGCTGGACAACTTGTACGTCGGCCGGCCGTCAGTGCGCTCCGGGGGTTTGCCCGGCTTGTAAGCCGCGACATCATCCAGCACGGAACGGAAGCGGACCTCATCGTCAGGGGTCATGCCCGCAGGCTAGCCCTTCCCCCGCCACCGTAGAACCCCGCCGAACAGCGGTGGACAATTTGTCCATCAGGCCCTACCCGAGCGGGTTACCCAGCCACCAAATCAGCCAGATACCCGCCCATTCGTCCACCCTTCCCAGCCCACGCTGACCACACGCGTGGATCAGGACGGCGGGGTGGCGATCGCTTCGAGGAGAGACTCCTCGGCGCCGGCGAGGTGGCGGCGGAGTTCCTCGACGCATTCGTCCAGGTCGCCCTTCTCGAGCAGGCGGACGAGCTTGCGGTGGGAGGCAACCTGCTGCTTGGCGTCCTGGCGGAGCGCGTCGACCCGGGCGAGCGCGAGCCTGGCCTCGCCGGTGATGGAGTCGGCGGTCGCCGTCAGCCGCTCGCTTCCGGTCAGGGCGACGAAGCTGCGGTGGATCGCGAGGTGCGTCTCCGTCATCGCCTCCGGGTCGGCGCCCTCCTTGGCGGTCGCGGCGAAGGTGCGCATCGCCTCGCGGACCCGCTCCCGGGCGACCTCGTCGGCGTCGAACCAGGCCCGGATGCCGGCCGACTCGAGCACGAAGCGCGCGCGGCAGATGTCCGCCACCGCGGCCGGGTGCAGGATCGCGACGCTGACGCCCTTGTTCGGCTCGCGGACGGCGAGTCCCTCGGTGACCAGCATCGTCATCGCCTCGCGGACGGTACTGCGCGCCACGCCGAGCGCCTCGGCCAGCGGCTGCTCGCGCAACGGCGTGCCCGGTTCGAGGTCGCCCGCGAAGAGGGCGGCCCGGAGCGCGTCCACGACCCGGTCCACCGTGGTCGAGCGGTCCACCCGCAGCCGTTCGTACATGGGGAGATTCTCGTTCAGTCGGGGTCCGTTGTCGCGCGTGGCCCGGTTGCCGCGCGGCGTGAGCGGCAACCTGACGCCTTCGCCACCCCACCACCCCGGTCGCCCTGTGGATAACCAGCGACGTGATGAGCCGGTTTTCGGGCAGTCTGTACCGAGACGTCAGCGGCCGCCCTCTCCCCCCACCGCGGGAGAGCCGCCGACCGGAGGAGGAAGCCGTGGGTGAAGGCAAGTCCCTGCCGATCATCGGTGGCGTCGCTTTCTTCCTCATGCTGCCGCTGATCATCGTGATCGCGATGCTGTTCACGGCGATGGGCTCGCTCGGCAACGCCGCGGAGTGCAACTCCGGCGGGACCGAGGGCGCGGCGTTCGGCTGGCCGACGGAGAAGCACGAGGCGGCCCAGGGCTGGGACGACGACGGGCCGGAGAAGCACACCGGCCTCGACTACGAAGTTGCCAAGGGCAGCAAAGTGATGGCTGCCGAGGAGGGCACCGTCGTCTCCACCGAGGGCGACTGGATCAAGATCCGCCACCAGGACGCCGCCGTCGAGACCTGGTACGAGTTCTTCGAGTCCAAGAGCGTGAGCGTCGGCGACAAGGTCACCCGCGGCCAGGAGATCGGCAAGTCGGGCACCGGCACCGAGGGCGCGCCGGGTCTGGGCGGCGACCACCTGCACTTCGAGCTGCGGGTCCGCACCGGCGAGAACGGCACCGGTGCGCTGCAGCCGCAGGACCCGACCGACTCGGTCGGCGCGGATGCGACGACCGGGACGTCGACCTGCTCGTGCGGCGGTGGCCCGCTGGTCGGCGGCAACAACCAGGAGAAGGCGTTCAACTTCTTCGCCTCGAACGGGTACTCCAAGGAGCAGGCGGCCGGCATCGTCGGCAACATGATCCACGAGTCGAGCGTGGAGCCGGCCCGGTTGCAGAACACCCCGCCGGGCCAGCTCACCCACCCGTCCGAGGCGCGGGGCAGCTCGCTCGGCTGGGGCATCGTCCAGTGGACGCCGGCGGGGAAGATGATCAACCCGTCGATGGAGGCCACCAGCAACGACGAGGCGAAGGTCGAGTCGCTCGAGTGGCAGCTGGAGTTCCTCCGCAAACAGCTCGAGGGCGAGGGCCCACTGGCCGAGGGCCCGGCCGGACAACAGGTCAAGGCGGCCCAGTCGGTCGAGGACGCCGCCGTCGCCTTCGGCCGGTACTTCGAGCGTTTCGCCGGCTCGAACGACCTGAGCAACCCGCGCTACACCGAGCGCAAGAACACCGCCCGCGAGGTGTTCGAGACCTTCGGCGGTGGAGACGCCCCCGCCGGCGGCTGTGGAGCGGGCAACGGCGACATCGTCGCCACCGCGAAGATGCTCGCCTGGGACACCCCCGGTCACGGCAAGGACGAGGGCGACGCCACAGAGAAGTACCAGCGCGCCATGCCGGACTGGAACGGTTCGACCGGCGACGACCCGTTCTCCGACTGCGGCGTCTTCGTGGCGACCGTGATGCGGATGAGCGGAGCCGACCCGGACTACCCGACCCGAACCACCAGCGTCCAGGAGAACTACCTGCGCACCTCCGGCAAGTACGACGTGTTCGACGACATCACCGAGGATCAGCTGAGACCCGGTGACATCCTGATCGGACCGGGGCACACGTACCTGTTCGTCGGCGAGTTCAACGGCTACAACGCGGCCAGCGCCTCGCTGCACGGTCACGTGCCCCAGGCCGGCAACACCTACTCGATCGGGCAGCAGTTCGCCGCCGCCCGGCTGAAGAACCCGCCCGCCCCGAAGAGCTGAGGAGAGGACAGATGGAAGAGGAGAGCCCCCGGCTCTGGCTGCTCAGCGGGGTCGTGGTTGTCATCCTGGTGGTCGTGATCGGCGGCTACCTGGTCTTCCGCGGCGGGTCGCAGTCGAAGCTGACGGTCCAGTCGATCCCGAACGATCTGACCCTGACGCTCGACGGCCGGCAGATCGCGGCCAACGGCGAGGTCGAGGTGAAGGCCGGCGAGCACACTCTGACGGCGTCGCGGGACGGCTTCCAGAGCTACACCCAGACGGTGACCGCGAAGGGCGGCGACCCGCTCAAGGTCAAGATGTACCTCTACTCCAACGGGCCGGCCGGGCGCACCTGGGTGCAGAACAACCCGGAGCAGGCGCTGGAGGCGGAGGCCGAGGCGGGCCGCCGGTACGACGAGATCCAGAAGCGGCTGCAGGCGAAGTACCCGGTGATGCGGGAACTTCCGTACATCGGGCCGGGGTTCAAGGCGACGTACCAGGCCTCGAAATCCGACCCGGACAACCCCGAGGCGATCTCGCTCAAGATCCAGGTGTTCTCGCCCGAGGGCAAGACCAAGGCGCTGCAGTGGATCGAGGGCCACGGCTACGACCCGGACACCCTCGACATCATCTACACGTCGAAGTAGCGATCCACACCACCGAGTAGCGAAGCCGTGTTGACGGCGACCGCGCTGGACTGCACACTGACTGATTGTCGGACAATCAGGGGATCAGTCAATGCTGATCCGAGTCTCAGAGGTGGTTCATGGGTCAGTCGCTGGGGTGGGGTCGCCGTTATCTGATGGTCCGTCCGGACCACTTCCGGATCGACTACGTGATCAATCCGTACATGTCGACCCAGGACCAACCCGACCCCGAGCTGACCAGGAAGCAGTGGGAGTCCCTGCGGCAGGCGATCGTCGACGCCGGCGGTGAGGTCGAAGTACTGGCTCAGCGCCAGGACTCCCCCGACATGGTCTACGCGATGAACCTCGGCCTCGGTGCCGCCGACGGCCGCGCGATGCTCTCGCACATGCGGTTCGAGCCGCGCCGCAAGGAGTCGCTCAGCGCCGCCGCCTGGTTCACCGGGCACGGGTTCCGGCTGAGCCGCACCGGCGGCGAGGGGGTCGGCCCGCACTTCGAGTCCGGCGACGCCTTCGCGTTCGGCGACAGCCTGGTGGTGGGCTACGGCCCGCGCACCGAGGCGGACGCGCTGAAGCACCTCGCGACCGAGTGGAACATCCGCGTCCGCGGCCTGCGGATCGCGCACGAGGGCATGTACCACCTGGACCTGCCGTTCTGCCCGGTCGACAGCACCCACGCGATGGTCTACCCGCCGGCCTTCGACGAGGCGAGCCAGGCCGAACTGTTCGGCATCGTGCCGGAGCCGATCGTGCTCACCGACGAGGAGGCCTTCGCCTTCAGCGGCAACTCGCTGGTGGTGAACGAGACGATCATCATGCCCGCCTGCTCCCCACGACTGCGCGAGATCCTGACCGGCCTCGGCCTGCGCGTCGTCGTCCTGGACCTCACCGAGTTCCACAAAGGCGGCGGCTCGGCCCGCTGCCTCACCAACCCCCTCGACTTCGACCTCACCCCCGCCACGGTCGCCGGCGGCGAGGTAGTCCTCCCGGCCTGACTCCAACCATCACCTGGCCGCCGGGCGTTCCGCCCGGCGGTCGGTTCCCTGTACTACGAAAGGCCGGCGGCGGTGACCTCGTACATGTGTGAACCCACTCGCAGGCCTCGGAGGCGCGCGTCCGGGTCCAGCGCGGCCACCCCGGCCGCCTTCACCTTCTCGGCGAAGCTGACGCAGGTCGTCCACAGGAACGGGGACGCCTGGGAGAAGGGGGCGCTGGGCGACACTCTGACCCCCGGGGTGGCAGGATCGACGGCATGAAGAATTTGATCATCAAGCTGCTGGCCAACGCGGTCGCGCTGGCCGCCGCGAGCTGGCTCGTCGGCGGGATCACGCTGCAGGGCGCGACCACCGGCCGCCGGGTGCTGACGCTGCTCATCGTCGCCGCGATCTTCGGCGCCGTGAACGCGGTGGTGAAGCCGATCGCCAAGCTGCTGTCGCTGCCGTTCATCATCCTGACGCTGGGGTTGCTGATCTTCGTGATCAACGCCCTGATGCTGCTGCTGACCTCGTGGATCACCGGGAAGCTCGACGTGCAGTTCCACGTCGACGGGTTCGTCGCGGCGCTGCTCGGCTCGCTGGTGATCACGCTCGTCGGCATGCTGCTGAACCTGGTGCTGCCGGACAAGGCCGAGATCGGGTGAGCCGGTGGTGAGGCCAGCGGTGAGGCACGTCGAGGTGGTCTGCACGGGCAACATCTGCCGGTCACCGATCGGCGAGGTGGTACTGCGCGCGAAGCTCGCCGACGCGGGGATCGACGACGTCGTGGTGACCAGTTCGGGGACCGGCGGGTGGCACGTCGGCGACCCGATGGATCACCGGGCGTCGGCCGCGCTGGCCAGGCGTGGGTACGACGGGAGCGCGCACCGGGCGCAGGAGTTCCACGGCGGCTGGTTCGCGGAACGGGATCTCGTGCTGGCGATGGACTCCGGACACCTCTCGGCGCTGCGGCGGCGCGGCGGGGCCGACCTCGCGGTACCGGTGGAACTGTTCGCGGAGACCGACGTACCGGATCCGTACTACGGGGATGATCGCGGGTTCGACGACGTGCTCGACCAGATCGAGAAGGCCGCCGATGCATGGGTCGGGCGACTGAAGGATTGATCGTGCGGAAGCCCCGAGCCCTTTGGTGGGCTCGGGGCCTCTGTCTGCCCGGTGAGGTCAGGCCTGGCCGATCTCCGTGAGGAGGGCGGTGAACCAGTCGACGGCCGGGTCGAACTCCTTGCCGCCGGCGATTCTCGGGAACTCGATGGCGCGGAGTTCGTCGCCCCGCTCCTCGTCGTGGCCGACGACGCCGCTCTCGCCGCGCAGGGCCGCGTCCACCGCGAAGTCGGTGCACTCCTTGATCAGCGCCAGGTCGCGGTCGTTCGCGGCGGCCGAGCGGCTGAAGTACCCGCTCTTCTGCACCATCGTCTTCTCCGCGCCGATCCGCTCGGCGAACTGCTTGGCGAACCACGCGCCCGGGTTGATCGTGTCCAGCTTCACGTGACCGAACGGGTCCCGGCCGACCTCCTCGCCGCGGGCCTCCATCTCGGCCACGATCGACGGCACGCCCGCGCCCTCGGACAGGAAGATGTTGACGCAGTCGTTCTCGTCCATCACGGCCTTCAGCCGCTCGGCCTCGGCGTCCAGATCGATCGTTGCCTCAGGCACGTACACCGCGTGCACGTCCCAGCGCTTCGGGTCCAGCCCGATGGCCGGGCTCCACTCCTGCTCCGTCAGCCAGCCGCGGTACTCCCGGGCCGTTGCCGCGGTCAACCATCCGCAGTTGCGGCCCATCACCTCGTGGACGACGAGCATCCGGGGGTTCGAGCTGTGCTCGGCGATGATGTTGCGGGCGAAGACCGCGCCCTGCTCGGCCGCCGTCCACGCACCCAGGCTCTGCCGGATGGGGATCACGTCGTTGTCGACGGTCTTCGGCAGCCCCACCACGGTCAGGTCGTAGTCATGCTCGTGCAGGTACGCCGCGAGGTCGGCCGCCGTGGTGTTGGTGTCGTCGCCGCCGATGGTGTGCAGCACGTCGACGCCGTCCGCGACGAGGCGCTCGGCCGCCACCTGGAGGGCGTTCTGCCCGTCCGCGATCAGGCCGCGCTTGACCAGGTCGGCGGTGTTCGTCAGCTTCACCCGGCTGTTGCCGATCGGGCTGCCGCCGAACTTGTGCAGCAGCCCGGCCTTCGCCCGCACCTCGGGCGTGACGTCGAGGTGCCGGCCGCTGAGCAGACCGTGGTACCCGTTCAGGTAGGCGATGATCTCCACGTCGGGCGCCACTTCGGTGTAGCGCTCGATCAGCCCGCCGACGGCGGACGACAGGCAGGGCGCGAGCCCGCCGGCGGTGAGCAGGGCAACTCTGCGGACAGGCTTGTCGGCAGCCATGGGTCAGGGTCCTTCCGGAGGTCGCTGAAGTCGCCACCAGCGTAGTGATGCAGACCACTCCCGACGCTGGTCGGGGGTTCACCCCGCGGTTTGGCTAGTGGGTGGGAGGGGGCCCGGGCGGGGTTCGATGGGGGTGGAGACGATGAAGGAACTGGTGGTCTGGCCGTGGACCAGGAACTTGTCGAGGACGTCCTCCAGGCCGGAGATGGCGTGAACCTGGACGCGCATCAGGAAGCAGTCTTCGCCGGAGATGCGGTGGCACTCGACCACCTCCGGAGTGCGGCCGGCCAATTCGATGATCCGGGGGATCTGACCAGGACCGGGGCGTAGGCGCACCCAGGCGGCGACCGGTAGCCCGAGTGCGGCGGGGTCGATGTCCAGGCGGTAGCCGCGGATCACTCCGGACTCCTCCAGCCGTGTGACGCGCTCGCGAACGGTCGGTGCGGAGACCCCGAGTCGCCTGGCCAGCTCGGTCGTCCGCAGCCGGGGGTCGTCCGTCAGTTCCCTCAGCAGCCGGACGTTGAGCTCGTCCAGCAGCGGTTTCTCACTCTGAAGGCCGACAGCTGAGTCTGCGTTCATTCCGGAAAGCATGATGCGCCCATCCAAGTCATTTCGCCATGGGAAACGAGTGAACCCATTTCTAGGCTAACCAGAGTGACGACTCCAATGGAACCCAAGAGCCTGCTCGCGACCGGGGCAGCCGCGGTGACGGTGGTTCTCTGGGCCTCCGCCTTCGTGGCGATCCGGCACGTCGGCAGCGACTTCTCGGCCGGCGCGTTGTCGCTGGCCCGCCTCCTGATCGGCAGCGTGCTCCTTGGAGCTTTCCTTCTCCTCGGACGCCGTCCACAGCAAGCCGGACAGCGCCCACAGCAGCCCGGCCGGCGACAGTGGCCGGGCCGTCGCGACTGGGCTCCTCTGCTGGCGTGCGGTCTGCTCTGGTTCGGCGTCTACAACCTCGCCCTGAACGAAGCCGAGCGTCGACTCGACGCCGGGACCGCGGCGATGCTCGTGCACATCGCGCCGCTGCTGATCGCCTTGCTCGCCGGCCTGACCCTCGGCGAAGGCTTCCCCAAGCAGTTGGTGATCGGCAGCCTCGTCGCCTTCGGCGGCGTCCTCCTGATCGGTACGTCGACCTCGACCGGCCGCGCGGAGACCTGGGGTGTCGTGCTCTGCGTGGCGGCAGCCATCTCGTACGCCGTCGGCGTGGTGACCCAGAAGCCCTTGCTGAGCAGACTCCCCGCCGCCCAGGTGACCTGGCTCGCCTGCACGATCGGCGCCGTCGTCTGCCTGCCGTTCGCCCCCGCACTGATCGGCGAACTCCGCACGGCCGACGCCTCGGCGATCTGGTGGGTCGTCTACCTGGGCGCCTTCCCGACTGCGCTCGGCTTCACCACCTGGGCCTTCGCTCTCCGGCGGACCAGCGCCGGCCGGATGGGCGCCACGACGTACCTGGTGCCGGTGGTCGCGATCGGGCTCGCCTGGCTGTTCCTCGGTGAGACCCCGGCCGGGCTGGCGATCGCCGGTGGCGCGTTGTGCCTGACCGGCGTGGCGATTTCCCGGCGCCGCGGCCGGAGTACGGAAGAACAGCAAAGCCAAGTAGCCAAGGAAGAGAGCGCAGTGCGATGAGGTTCGGAGTATTCGTGCCGCAGGGCTGGCGGATGGATCTGGTCGAGATCGCGGATCCCGTCGAGCAGTGGGAGGCGATGACGGCGGTCGCCCGCGCGGCCGATGCCGGGCCGTGGGACTCGATCTGGCTGTTCGACCACTTCCACACAGTGCCCGAACCCGTCCGCGAGACGGTGTTCGAGGCCTGGACCGCGACCGCTGCGCTGGCCCGCGACACCCGCCGGGTGAACATCGGCCAGATGGTCGGCTGCAACGGCTACCGCAACCCCGCCCTCTACGCGAAGATCGCCGCCACCGTGGACGTCGCCAGCCACGGACGCCTGTACGCCGGACTCGGCGCGGGCTGGTCGGACCACGAGTGGAAGGCCTACGGCTATCCCTGGACCGACCTCAAGGACCGGATGGGGTCGTTCAAGGAGTCCGTCGAGCTGATCCACCGGCTCTGGACCGAGGAGGACGTCGTCTTCGACGGCAAGTACCACTCGGTCGACAAGCCGTTCGTGGAACCGCGCCGCAAGCCGCCCCTGTGGATCGGCGGTGGCGGCGAGAAGGTCACCCTCCGCCTGGTCGCGCAGTACGGGGACGCCTGCAACTTCGGCACCGGGAACGTCGAGACGATCCGGCACAAGCTGTCCGTACTGCGGGAGCACTGCGAGGTGGTCGGCCGCGACTACGACGAGATCATGAAGTCGACCAGCATCAACGTCTTCCCGATCGAGGCCGGGGCCGATCCGGTCACCGCCACGGAGAAGGCCCGCGGCCGCTACAGCCTCGACGAGTTCACCGAGATCGGCGCCGGCGGTGGATTGCCGGGCGGCCGGGCGTCGATCGTGACCGCCAAGAAGCTCAGCGCACACCTCGAGCAGCTGGAGGAAGTGGGCATCGAGTACGTGATCGCCTACATCCCCGGCGTCGCCTACGACCACGAACCGCTGCAGCGCTTCGCCAAGGACGTCATCTCTGCGTGACGGTGAGGTTCAGAGCGTCGCGGCGATCTCGCGGAGATGGCGGTGGATGCCGCTGTAGACCTCCGAGGCGGGGACCAGGCGCTTGGGGACCTTGGTGACCACGCTGTAGTTGGCGTCGACGACGTTCGCCAGTGGGACCTCGCTGATCTGGCTGAGCAACTGGTAGGCGTCGAGCTTGTCGAGGCCGTGCAGCTCTCCGAGCCAGCCGACCATGTCGACCTGGCCTGCCCGCCACGCGTCCTCCAACGGCCGGCTCGACCCGACCACGGCCAGGTAGTCGTCGTTCTCGATCCGCGGCCAGGCGGGACCCGGGGTCTTCAGCAGCTCGACGATGAGGACGACGTTCATGGACCCCTCGACCGCGGTACCGCAGGACTCACCCTCGCCCTGGCGGTAGTGCCCGTCGCCGACCGAGAAGAGCGCGCCCTCGACGTTGACCCGGAGGAAGCAGGTCGCGCCCGCCCTCATCTCGGGGGTGTCCATGTTGCCGCCGAAGGTGTCCGGTACCAGCGATGACCGGACCTCGCCGGCTGCCGGGGCGACGCCGACCGTGCCGAGCATCGTCTCGATCGGCAGCGCGAGCTCCAGGTCGCTCCCCTGGGCGCGGAACCCGACGGTCTGCTTGTCGGTGTCCACCTCGTAGATCCAGGTCCGCTCCGGCAACGGGTCCTGCAGGGTCGCAGTACGGTCGGTGCTGGTCAGGCCGCCGAAGAACGGGATCGTTGCGGACGCGCCCCAACTGCGGGCCGGGGTGAGCTCGACGAAGTGCAGCACCAGGGTGTCCCCCGGCTCGGCGCCCTCGACGTAGAACGGGCCCGTCTGCGGGTTGACGAACGGCATGTTGAGGGAGGCGCTGGCGAGGTCCTCGGTACTGCGGAGCCGGCCGCAGAACGCGTCCTCGGTCCACAGCCGCATCACCGTGCCGGGTTTCACCCGCCGGATCGGGGCGGCGCCGCCGAAGGTCCAGGTGAGCTGCTCTGTCTCAGGCGTGAATTCGACGATGTCCACGCGGGAAACCTACGCCGTCGCGACCCCGCTGGGCGAGTGATCAGTGAGTTCTCAGCCGATTCTCAAACAGACGGCATAACCTCGACACGCGGCACTTCATGGTTGGTTCGGACGACTCAGGCGGAGCGGGAGCGCGAGATGCGGGTACTGGTGGTGGACGACGACCGGGCGGTCCGGGACTCGCTGCGCCGTTCGCTGGAGTTCAACGACTTCGAGGTCGTGACGGCCTCCGACGGCGCCGAGGCACTCGCGGTGATCGGCAACGTCGACCCCGACGTGGTCGTGATGGACGTGATGATGCCGCGCCTGGACGGTCTGGAGACCACCAAGGCCTTGCGGGCCGCGGGCAACAACGTGCCGATCCTGGTGCTCACCGCCCGCGACGCCGTGGCGGACCGGGTCGACGGCCTGGACGCCGGTGGCGACGACTACCTGACGAAGCCGTTCGCGCTGGAGGAGTTGCTGGCCCGCCTGCGCGCGCTGCTCCGCCGCAGTACGACGCCTGGTGAGGGCGGGCAGCGCGGCGAGGTCCTGCAGTACGCCGACCTGGTGGTGGACGTGGACGCGCACGAGGTGCACCGCGGCCAGACCCCGATCCCGCTGACCCGGACCGAGTTCTCCCTGCTCGAACTGCTGATCCGCAACCCGCGCCGGGTGCTCGAGCGCGCGGTGATCCTGGACGCGGTCTGGGGCTACGACTTCCCGACCACGGCGAACTCCCTCGAGGTCTACATCGGCTACCTGCGCCGCAAGACCGAGGTCGACGGCCTGCCCCGCCTGATCCACACCGTCCGCGGCATCGGCTACGTACTGAGAGACACCCCGCCGTGAGCAGCCAGCCCCCCTCGGACGACTTCCCGCGGTACAGCACCAAGTCAGACGAAGAAACCCTCGAGATCGGCCCGGAGACCCGCAACCGGTACGCCGGGCAACCGCGTCCGGAAGCTCTATTTCCAGCCCCCAGCAGTCCGCCGCCGGAACAGCCGGGTGGTGGTCCCGACAGTGGTCGGCCTGAACCTCAGGCCGATGAGAACGGGAACGGGACGAGCCGGGTCGCCGCGACGGCGGCGCGGACGCAGGACTGGTGGCAGGAGAAGCTGCACAAGCTGAGCCTGCACGCCCGCGTCACGCTGCTCGCGGCGGTGGCCGTCGGCCTGGCCGTCGCCTTCGTCAGTATCTCGGCCTATGTGACGGTGCGGCAGCAGATGTACCGCAACCTCGACGCCAGCCTCGTCGACCGCGCCAGCCAGGCCGCGAGCAGCGGCGTCCTCACCAGGCTCTCCAACCTTCAGGAGATCCCGCCGGAAGCCCTCGGCCTGAGCGACATCCTGCTCGGCGTCTACCTGGCCAACGGCCAGCAGATCGGGGCCGCCGACAGCACACTGCCGCCGATGGGGCCGACCGAGCTCCAGGTCGCGCGGGACCAGGTCGACGAGGCGAGCATCCGGACCGTCGGTGTACGGAACGGCCCGCACTACCGCGTGGTCGCCGTACCGGCGCAGTTCTGCCCGTTGGGCCAGGAGCGGAGGAACTGCGCACCCGACGAGCTCCAGCCCGCCGCGCTGGTGGTCGCGCAGTCCTTGAAGCCGATCGACCGGACCTTGCACAACCTGGGCATCGTGTTGTGGGCCGTGGGCCTGCTCGGTGTCATCGGTGCCGCGCTGGCCGGTAACGCGATCGCGCAGAACGGGCTCCGGCCCCTGGCGAGGCTGACGAGCGCGGCGGAGCGGATCGCGCGGACCGAGGAGCTGAAGCCGATTCCGGTGACGGGGTCGGACGAGATCTCCCGGCTGGCAGTGGCGTTCAACGCGATGCTGGCTGCCCTGGCCCGGTCGCAGGATCGGCAGCGAAGACTTGTCGGCGACGCCGGGCACGAGTTGCGGACGCCGCTGACGAGTATCCGGACCAACCTGGACCTGCTCGCCCAGGCGGACAAGCGCGGCGGCCTCCGGCCGGAGGACCGGGAGCAACTGCTCGACGACGTCCGCGCCCAGATGGACGAGCTGACCACCCTGATCGGCGACCTGACCGAGCTCGCCCGCGACACCCCGCAGGTGCGCAACGCCGAGCTGATCGAGCTGTCGAACGTGGTCGAGGATGCCGTGATCAAGGTACGGCGCCGCGCGTCCGGGGTGGAGTGGGACGTGCACCTGACACCGTTCCCGGTATGGGGTGACGAGCGGTTGCTCGGCCGGGCGGTGACGAACCTGCTCGACAACGCCGCGAAGTACAGCGTGCCGGACAACCCGGGGCTCGATCGCGAGGAAGGCGTACCGGTCGGGCGGGTCACCGTCAGGCTGGTGGACGGCGTGCTGACCGTCACCGACAGCGGGCCGGGGATCTCCGACGCGGACCTGCCGCACGTGTTCGAGCGGTTCTACCGGTCGAGCGAGGCGCGGAGCCGGCCGGGTTCCGGGCTGGGCCTGGCGATCGTGAAGCACGCGGCCGAGCAGCACGGCGGCATGATCTACGCCCGCAACGCCCCGACTGGTGGAGCTCAGTTCACCCTCTGGCTCCCCCACGCCGCCACTCAGTCCCGCTGACGTCGTAGGACCCTGCAGCTGGGGCGGTGTGCGGCGGCCGGGACCCCCGGTACGACGTACCGGGGGTCAGCTCTGGTCTTCTGAGCCGCGGAGCTCGGCGTTCATCCGGAGCGCCTCGGCCAGCTGGTCTTCCAGGATGATGATCCGGCAGGCCGCGTCCAGGGCGGTGCCGTTGTCCACGAGCTCGCGGGCGCGCGCGGCCAGGCGCAGCTGGTACCGCGAGTAGCGGCGGTGGCCGCCGTCGGAGCGCTGCGGGGTGATCAGCTTCGCCTCGTCCAGGCTGCGCAGGAAACCGGCTGTGGTGCCGAGCATCTCGGCGGCCCGGCCCATCGTATAGGCGGGATAGTCCTCGTCGTCGAAGTTCGTGGTCGGCGTCTCGGCATCTGTCACCTTCTGCTCCACTTGCTGGTCTGGGGTCATCGAACCTCCATGTCGATCGAACCTCCAGGTCGAGGGCCCCGGTGCTGAAGCACCAGGGCCCTGGGTTTGGATTTTCACCATCTGCCGGCCCGGTGGCCGGCATCTACTTCCGCGATCCGCCCTTGCCGGCGGATCCAGCGGGGATCGCTGAATGCGTAACCGAGGACCACCTTCCAATCACGAAGGGACTGCGGTACCCGCCCGGCGAAGTACAGCCAAGGCAGGCGATCCTGATGATGTCATCCACTCCTTTTCTCGAGGCGTTCTGACTTCTTGCGTTGCAACACGAAAAACGCTAGTCCTGCTGACCACGAATGTCTACCCCCGCGAGCACAGATTTTCGAGATCTCCCAGCCCACCTTCCTCCCCCGCAGCACCGCAGCGCCCGCCCGGTACGCCGTACTGGGCGCTCCCGCGCCTGAGTCGTGTGGACGGGCTCACAGGTCCTTCAGGGGATCTTCATGGAGTTCTTCGGCAGCTCTGACGGGATCTTCAGGGGGTTCTCAGGTGCGGCAGCCAAGCTAGTTGTCATGACCGAGAACCAGCCGCACCAGCCGCAGAACCAGCCCGGGAACGACACCCCGGCGCAGGGTTCGACGTACGGGAACCAGCCCCAGCAGGGGGCGACGCCGTCGTTCGGCTCGAGCTCACCCGATCGCACGCAGCAGCTGCCGATGTCCGGCTACGGACAGCACCCGCAGCAGCAGTACGCGCCGCAGGGTGGACAGCAGCGACCGGGTCCGTACCCCTCAGGTGGAGGTGCTTACCAACAGGGCGGGCAGTTCGGGACGGCCGGGGCGCATCAGGGGACGCCGCCGGGTCCGAACTGGCCGTTCGGCCCGCAGCCGCCTCAGGCGGCGCAGCCGGAGCACCCGAAGCCCAAGCGGCGCGGGCTTGCGCTGGTGGCAGCCACCGCGCTGCTGGTCGGTGCTGCCGGCGGTGTGGGCAGTGCGGCTGTGTACTCGGCGACCAACGACTCGTCCAGCAGCCCGTCGGTGACGGCGCCGCTCAACGGCAGCCAGGCCGCGCCGGTGTCCGCACCGGACGGCTCGGTGCAGAACGCGGCCGCGAAGGTGCTGCCGAGCGTGGTGAAGATCGGCGTGATGACCTCGCAGGGCGCGGCCACCGGCTCCGGCATCGTGATCAGCAAGGACGGCCTGATCGTCACCAACAACCACGTGGTCGCCTCGGGCACCGACGGCGGCAAGATCTCGGTGATGCTGAACGACGGCCGCACCGTGCCGGCCACCATCGTCGGCACGGACCCGCTGACCGACCTCGCGGTGATCAAGGCGTCCGCCAGCGACCTGAAGCCGGCCGTGCTCGGCAAGAGCGGCGACCTCGGCGTCGGCCAGGGCGTCGTCGCGATCGGTTCGCCGTTCGGCCTGGAGGCGACCGTGACGAGCGGCATCGTCTCGGCGCTGAACCGGCCGGTCACCTCGGGCGACCAGGAGCAGGACAGCACGACCGTCTTCCCAGCAATCCAGACAGACGCCGCCATCAACCCGGGGAACTCCGGCGGCGCACTGATCGACCTCGCCGGCCAGGTGGTCGGGATCAACAGCGCGATCAAGACCGCCGGAGGATCGGGACAATCCGAAGGCGGCAACATCGGCCTGGGCTTCGCAATCCCGATCGACCAGGCCAAGCCGATCATCGACGAGCTGGTGGCCAAGGGCAAGGCCACTCATGCGAGGCTCGGCGTCACGGTCGGCGACGCGCAGTCAACCGACGGGCTCCAGCAAGGAGCCACCCTCGGCGAGGTGACGTCCGGCGGTGCGGCGGACAAGGCCGGCCTGAAGAGCGGTGACATGGTCACCGCGATCGACGGCAAGGCGATCGCGTCCGGGGACGCGTTGGTCGCCGCGGTCCGTTCGCACCGCCCGGACGATGACGTCACCATCACCTTCACCCGGGACGGCAAGTCCCAGACCGCCAAGGCCAAGCTCGGCTCCGACAACGGCAACCCGACCGGCTGACCCACGATCTCCCCGGCCCGACCCTGCGCCGGGGAGCACCTCCTGATAGGGACTGCGGCCGCCCACCGAGCGGCCGCAGTCCCGTTTGTTTGTGCTCTACCTGAGCGTGAATCGGCGGGGCGGTAGACCTGCTGCCCCGCCGAGGGGTCTCATCGGGGGTCTCAACGGACCTTGATCAGGCCGGAACGAGGCTTCCCGCGCGTCGGACAGCATGATCAGACCGAGGGCGCCACCTGGGCTGGGCTGCTGGACGCGTTCGAGGTGTGACTCGCGTCCACCTTCGGTGCGCCCGACATTCGCAGCAGCTTCAGGCTCGAGGCCACGATCACGACGTAGGACAGCACCAGGCCCAGGGCCAGCAGCACGAAGGCGACCGGAACCTGGAAGCCGATGCCGACCACGATCGCGCTGACCAGCGCCACACCGCTGGCCGCTGAGATGCCGGCCAGCGTCTTGGAGAACAGATCGCTCTTCGAAAGGGCGACCGCATAGACGATCCCGAAGAGGCCGAGCGCGGCCCAGGACACTGCGAACACCCCGCCAGTCACGTCGTCGAGAGCGTCGTACACCGCGACATAGCCTGGCTTGAGCGCAGGGTTGGCCTCGGCCCACGACCGGGCGATTTCCGGGAGGGACCCGACGACCATCGTCGCCGTGGCGCCGGCTGCGGCTGAGACGACGAACAGTGTTCGAGCGACCCGGGCCCAGGCGCTGCCGCGCCCCGCCGAGAACACCCTGGTGATCACGCTGACGCCGACCAGCAGCAACAGGAAGGCGGTCATGTCGAGGACCCGGGAGAACGTCAGGAAGTGGCTCTGCGAGGCTCGCAGTATCGCTTCGCTCGGGTCATCGGGGTACGACGGGTCGACGGCAGACTGGACGACCGCCGCGACGACGCCGAGGATTGCACTGGCGGCACCCACTCGGAGGAGACCACGGTCGGGCATTTGGTGATGCTTGTTCATGGAACGACCTTTCTTGGCTGAAGGAACGTCCAGAGCCTGCCGAGAAGCGTTTGGGTGGCCTTAAGGCGCGGCAGATGAGCTTGCGAGACCGGCCTGGTCGGCGGAGGATCCGGTCATGATGGGTCGCGCCGGGCCATTGGCCTGGTCGCTGTCCGCGGTGGCGATGATGCTCTTCGCCGTCGGCGTCGGGCTGAGCGCAGCAGGCACGTCGTCCGACGGCCCGCACCTGGGCACGACCGGGGTGCTGTTCTTCGCCGTTGTCCTGACCTACGCCCTGGTCGGAGCGGTCGTCGCCTCCAGCAGATCGTCCAATCCGATCGGCTGGCTGTTGCTGACCGAGGGACTGCTCTTCCAGCTCGTCTGCTTCTCCATCGGCTACACGCACTACGCCGTGTATGCGGAGCCGGGTCGGCTGCGTGGCGGCACCCTGGTGGCCTGGGCGGGAAACGCGACCTGGATACCGATCCTGGTGGTTGCATCCCTCGTCTTGATGATCTTCCCCACCGGACGCCTCCGCTCCGCGCGCTGGCGTCCCGTGGTCGTGGTGGGCTTCGTCCTCGCCACGGCAAGCTTCGCCGCGCAGGCCTTTCGGCCGGGTTCGATGGGCGGATCCCTGTCGTCGCTGGACAACCCCCTGGGAGTCCCGGGAACCAGAGACTTCTTGTCGGTGCTGGGAGCCGTGTCAACGAGGGCCGCGGTGCCGTTCCTCATGGGAGCGGCACTGCTTTCGTTCGGACTGCGGTTCCGAGAGGCCGACGGTGAGCAGCGCCAACAGTTGCGCTGGCTCGCCTATGCAGCGTTCCTTCTGATCGGCGGCTTCCTGCTCGGAGACGTCCTTCAGACTCTTGGAGTTGCCAGCTCCATCTACGCCCTGGGCTACCTGGTGCCACTGGCGGCGCTTCCGCTCGCCATCGGGATCGCGATTCTGCGCTACCGGCTCTACCAGATCGAGGTCGTCATCGACCGCACCGTGATCGTTGCCGGCGTCGCCGGGTTCGCGGGCCTCGTGTATGTCGCGCTGGTCGTCGGGGTGGGAGCCCTCGTGGGTGATCGGACTGGGTCGAACGTGGTCCTGGTGGCCATCGCGACCGCCGTGATCGCGCTGGCCGCCCAACCGGTGCTTCGGTGGGCTCAGCGGCTCGGGCGCAGGATCGCGTACGGCGCCCCATCGGCACACGAAGTGGAACTCGGTCTCGCGCTGCGGTGCCTGGGCGTTTTCAGGGTCTTTCGGGACGGCCACCCAGTGCCGGCGACAGCCTGGCAGTCGAAGAAGGCGCGGACGTTGCTCAAGATCCTCGTCGCTCGCCGGGGACGCTCCACACCACGGGAGCTACTCATGGAGCAGTTGTGGCCCGACGAGGATCCGGCAAAGCTCTCCAACCGGCTGTCGGTCGCCCTCGCCACGGTGCGCGCCGTCCTGGATCCCGACAAGCGGTACGCCGCGGACCACTACATCACCGCGGACAGGGACGCGATGCGGTTGGATCTGCAGCAGGTCGCCGTCGACGTCGAGGACTTCCTCGCCTGCGCAGGATCCGGTCTGACTCTTGTCCGGCAGGGCCGACCGGCTGAAGGCGCTCCGGCGCTGACCAAGGCGGCAGCCATGTATGCCGGCGACTTCCTCGAAGAAGACACCTACGAGCACTGGGCGAGCGACCTGCGGGATCAGACCCGCGCCACGTACATCACAGTCGTACGCACGCTCGCCGAGATCTCCGTCGAGGCCAGACAAGGCGACGCCGCGATCGGCCACTATCTGCACCTCCTGGCCAAGGACCCGTGGGACGAGGACGCGCATCTGAGCATCGTGCGCTCGCTCGAGACGGCCGGCCGACACGGCGAGGCGCGACGCCACTACCGCGGGTATGCCGCACGGATGACCGAGCTCGGCCTCCCTGCAGCTCCCTTCCCGACCTTGGGACCCACCTGATTCGGACTGCGCTGACGGCGCAGGAGATGGCTGGCCGCAGTCCGTCCTTCTTGGGCGTTTGACGGTTTGGTCAGAGGCAGGTGGCGCGGGCGTAGTCGAACTTCGCGTTGTAGGCGCTGGCCGAGCCGGTCCTGTTGAGGACCGCGATGCCGCCCTTGGTGGTGTTCGGGAGCTTCATGTCGACCGTTCCCAGTTCTCGCCACTGGGAGTCCTCGACCGGGCGCCAGCGGGCGCCCACCGAGGCGGACGTCTTGGTCAACTGCAGGACCACATGGGTCTTGTCCGTGGTGATCACCTTCGGGTCGGTGCTCATGGGCGAGTGGATCTTGGTGTGCGGGCCGCCGTTGAGGCGGTACTCGAAGATGATCGCGCCGACGTCGCCGTAGCTGCGCTCCAACCGCACATAGGTCTCGGCGCTGTTCCACAGAAGCACTCCGGCACTCTGGAACAGCTGCAGAGGATTGGCGGTCAGGTCACTCTCGAGCTTGAAATCGCCGGTCAGCGGGTGCAGTAGCTTCGGCGCGGTCTGGAGCTCCTCGTTGATGTCCGAGCCGTCGGGCGCCGACATGTCGAGCGAGCCGTCGGCAACCTTCAGGGCACCATCGCCGATGCGCACCTCCTCCCAGCCGCCATCGATCGCGCTGCCGTCGAACCCGTCGCTGAACCTGCATCCGGCCGACCACGGCCGCAGTACGACGAGTGCGACGCTCGCGATCACGAGAACCGCAAGACCGGCCGCAACCCAGCGCCCACGACCGCGACCCAACCGCACGAGCCCCCAGCGGCCGGGTCCGCCACCTCCAGAGGTCGCCTCCGTGGGCGTAGTGGTGATCCCACCTGCCCCACCGGAACCAGACGGCAGCTCTTCGAGATCAACACGCGGCTCCGGCCGCACTGGACTCGACACGCCAGTCTCCGGCGGTTCGGTGGTGTCGGCCGTGGCGAGGGCTGCGGTGGCCGCGCTTGCGACGTTGCGACTGTCGTCGGCGGCGAGGTGTTCGGTGGTGTCGGCCGTGGTGAGGGCTGCGTTGGCCGCGCTCGCGACGTTGCGGCTGTCGTCGTCGGCGAGGTGTTCGAGGGCGATTCTGGCGGCCAGCGCCTGGCCGGCATGGCCGCCGTTCAGGAGCCGGGCGAGTTCCTGGACCGCGCCGGCGCGAACGCCGGCGAGTGGGTGGTCGATGACTTGCTGGAGCTCGGGTGGCAGCGCCGCCGGCGCGGTCACAGGCCGGCTGCGTCGCGCCAGGTAGAGCTCACCCTGCATCTCCACGTCACGGCTCGGCGTCTGATGGGGATTCTGTTCGCGGACACGATCGAAGACGTAGTCGTAGAGCTCGTTGAGCGAGACCCAGCCGTCCTGATCGCGGTCCGCGTCCCCGGTGGTCAGACCCTCCACCAGAGCCGACGTGAACACCGATGGGCGCGGGCTGTGGTCATCGGCGAGCTGATCGCCCTCGAAGGCGTACTCCATCGCACTGGACGCCGTGATCACCGCCCGGCCCCGTCCACCGCCCAACCGCTCGCCAGTGAAACTGTCCAGCACGTTGACGTCCCCGGCTGCCCGTACGGCGACACCCCGGGCGAAGGCCCCGCCGTAGCAACAGTCGAGCAGCAGCACGATGCTGCGAGCCCGGCTGGCCCGCATGCAGCGCTGGACGAAGTCCGCCGAGACCGAGGTGGAGCCGAGCCGGTTGGGCCGAGTGTTGCGGGCGGCAAAGAACAACTCCCCGGATTCACTCTTCAGCCCGTGACAGGAGAAGTGCAGCAGGAGAACGTCACCGGACCGGGCGTCCGAGAACAGGTCCTCGATCCGTCCCTCGATGACGTGCGCGTACTCGTTCCGCACCACCTGCACCTCGAACGCGCCGATCTCCGCGTCCCCGAGAACCCCCGCCAGCGCCACGGCATCCGCCGCCGGTGCCCGCAGCTGTTTGAGCCCGTCGTGCTCGTACTCGTCGTTCGCGACGATCAGCGCCTTCCGCGCCCCGTCCATTACCCGCCGCCAACCACCGTCGACCCGCTCGTCACCGGCCACACACCTCCGCCCCCGGTGGAACCCCTCTGCCAATATGCACCCGCACACCGGAACCCGACAATCAGCAGGCCCGGGCCCGGTAATTGCCATGCGGCGGTGGAGCTGACCGCGATAGCGTCCGCCGGTATGACGATCTCGCGTGAGCGCCCGCCCTTCGTGGCCGACGAACGGACCCAGCTGGTCGGATGGCTGGACATGCAGCGCGCGCTCGTGCGGTACAAGTGCGAAGGGCTCGCCGAGGCGGACGAGCACCGCTCGGTGCTGTCGACCTCGCCGTTGATGACGATGGCCGGGCTCGTCTCCCACATGCGCTGGACCGAGCACTGCTGGTTCAACGTTCTCTTCCTCGGCGAGTCCTTCGAGGGGAACCCGCAGTTCCAGGAGGAGCCTGAAGACGCCGACATGAGGGTGGACGACGCCCCGCTGGCGAAGCTCCTGGACGAGTTCGAGCAACAATGCGCCCAGTCCAACGAGATCATCGCAGCCCACTCCCTCGACGAGACCGGCAAACACCCCGACTTCGGCTCAGCCCAAGCAACCCTCCGCTGGATCCTCCTCCACATGCTCGAAGAGACCGCCCGCCACATCGGCCACCTGGACACCATCCGAGAACTCCTCGACGGAGAAAAGGGCTACTACTAGGCCTGTACCTCGCCCCACAACCAGCGACTCCACCTGCGACCAGGCGATTCCGCGGACGAGGGCCAGCTCCGCATCCGGCCAACTGGCTCGGCCACTCCACACGCCCCACTCGCCTCGGCGATTCCACACTCGGGGACGCGACTCCACACACCCGCGCGGCCCGGCGGCTCAGCGCACACGTGCACGCGACTCCGCGTACGGCCCGGGCGAGTGGCTCAGCCGTGGGACAAGGTACTACTAGAGGGTGGACATCCGCCGGGCCGACGACCGTTTCCGTACCCAGAACGAGTGGCTCGACTCGCGGCATTCGTTCTCGTTCGGGCCGTACTACGATCCGGCGAACGTCGGGTTCGGGTTGCTGATGGTGCACAATGACGAGGTGGTTGCTCCGGGCACCGGGTTTGACACGCATCCGCATCAGGATCTCGAGATCGTCACCTGGGTACTGCGGGGGGCGCTCGTACACCAGGATTCCGAGGGGCACAGCGGCATCGTGTATCCCGGGCTCGCCCAGCGGATGAGTGCGGGCAGCGGCATCCAGCACTCCGAGCGGAACGACGCGGGCGAACCCGTCCGGTATGTGCAGATGTGGGTCCGGCCGGACGAGGTCGACCTGGACCCGACGTACCAGCAGGCGGAGGTCGACGACAGCCTCGCGGCGGGCGAGCTCGTCCCGATCGCCTCCGGCCTGCCGAAACACGCGACCACCGCCGCCATCCGGATCAACCAGCGAAAGGCCGGCCTGTACGCCGCGCGGCTGTCCCCCGGTCAGGCGATCCAGTTGCCGCGAGCGCCGTACGTGCATCTCTTCGTTGCCCTAGGCACCATCACCCTGGAGGGCGCCGGGGACCTCGGTACTGCGGACGCGGCGCGGGTGGTCGCCTCCGACGGGCAACTCGTCACGGCCGGGCCGGAGGGAGCCGAAGTGCTCGTGTGGGAGATGCTCGCCTAGCCGGTTTGCTCGGACATCGTCCAGACGTGGCGCAGGGATTGGCCGGCGAGGCCGTCGGGGTTCTGGGCGAAGCTTTCGACGTACTGGCTCATGTGTTGTTGCCAGCGTTGGTCGACCGGGTCGTTGGCGAGTTGGGCGACAGCCGCCTCGTAGTCGTCGCACTCGACCAGGTGGAAGAGGTCGCGGCCGCTGCGCCAGATGGTCCAGTCGTGGATGCCGGCCTGGTTCATCACGGTGATCAGCTCGGGCCAGACGCGGGCGTGCTCGACCTCGTAGGCGTCCTCGGTGCCGGGGATCAGCCGGCTGTGCAGTGCTAGGCGGGTCACAATCGTGCAGGATACGCCAGCAGTGACGGAACCGTTACGCGATCCGCGGGGGATCTCCTCAACGTGGCCGTTGTGCCCTGGCAGGTCTGGCGGGGCACCCTCGAGGGGCTGAACCGGCCGATTCCCGTTGTAGATCAGGGGGATTCGCCTCGGCAATCACCGCCGGATCCGGCGGTTCGGGCCAACTTCACGACCGCGTCGCGCGTCGTAGCAGTGTCCGGGCCGGCCGCGACTGAGTATTTTTCCCCTCGTGGCAGGCTAGCCACACGCCGAAGGCTGTTCCAGGTGTGTACCCGTCGCCGTGCGAGAGTTGAGAACGTGAAGCGAACTGCTGCCATCGTCTGTCTGAGTGCTGTCCTTGTCACCGCTGGTTGTTCCGACAGCAAGCCGGACAGCGGAGGGAAAGCCGATCCGAACAACGAGAAGCAAGCGTCCGCGGAAGTGGTGAAAAGCTTCGCCGCCGCCTGGGTGAAGGCCTGGGCGCCGAACGGCAAGCCGGACGAGGCGGCGGCGCTGACCGACGCGCCGACCACCTTCGGACCGCGGCTCGACGGCGTGGACACCGCGCTCGTCGCCCAGTCCGCCACCGTGACACCGCAGGACGAGCCGAACTGCACCGACGGCAGCACCTGCACGCAGGAACTCGCCGTCGAGGCCGTACTGCGCGGCATCGGCACGATGAAGTGGACCAGTACCGCGACAGCGGTGAAGACGGGTGACGCCTGGAAGATCAAGGCCTCCGGCGACACCATCTACCCGGGGCTGGGCGAGGCGAACTATCTGAAGCGGGTTCGCGCCCTGCCCGCGCGGGCCTCCATCCTCGACCGGAACGGCCGCGCGCTGACCGCGAACCGCCCGGTCGTGATCGTCGGAGTCGCCTCGGGCAACGTGGCCACCCCCGCGACGTACGCGGCCTTCACCAAGAATCTCGACGTCGACGGCGCCAAGCTGAAGGCGCGCGCCGTGGCCGCACCGGCCGGGCAGTTCGTCGACGCGATCACGATCCGCGCCGAGGAGTGGGAGAAGCTGCGCCCGGCGATGGGCAAGCTGCCCGGCGTGCTGACGATGGGCGGCACCCAGTCGCTGCCGGAGACCTCGACGTTCGCGCGTTCGGTGATCGGCACGATGAAGACCGCCACGGAGGAGACCCTGAAGAACGCGGGGCCGACCGCCTCGAGCGTGGACCAGGTCGGTACCACGGGCCTGCAGTACGCGTACCAGCAGCAGCTCGCGGGCACGCCGGGCGGCACCGTGACCCTTCGTGACGGCAAGACCAAGATGACGATCAAGACGGTCTTCTCACAGCAGGGCAAGGCCGGAGTTCCGGTGAAGACCAGCCTCGACGCGAACCTGCAGCGCGCCGCCGAGGCCGCTCTGGCGACGAGCAAGCTGCCGGCGTCGCTGGTCGCGGTACAGGCGTCGACCGGGCAGGTGCTGGCCGCCGCCAACGGGCCGGACGCGACGAACTACAACCGCGCCTTCCAGGGTCACTACGCGCCGGGCTCGACCTTCAAGATCGTCACCTCGGCCGCGCTGATGGGCAGCGGGGAGACCGCGAACACCGCGCTGCCGTGCACGAACACCATCAACGTGTTCGGCAAGACCTTCAAGAACTACGACGGCCTCGCGGCGTACGGCAACGGCTCCATGCAGAAGGCGTTCAACGAGTCCTGCAACACCGCCTTCATCTCCCAGCACGGCCGGCTGCCGGCTGACGGGATGACGAAGGCCGCCGCGATGTTCGGCTTCGGGAAGGACCTGAAGCTGTCGATCCCGGCGTACGGCGGCGAGGTGCCCGCGCCCAAGGACGACGTCGCCGAGGCGGCCTCGATGATCGGCCAGGGCACCGTGACGGCGAGCCCGCTGCAGATGGCGATGGTGGCCGGCGCGGTCCAGCACGGTGCTGCGCTGAACCCCGTCCTCGTCCCCGGCAAGGACCCGGCCGGCGCGGCCGCCTCACCGTTGCCCGCAGCAACCACCGCGGCGCTGCGCACGATGATGCGGACGACGGTCACCGGCGGCACCGCGCACGTGCTGGCCGCGAACGGCGCGGTCGCGGCGAAGACCGGTACCGCGGAGCTGGTCTCCAAGGGCAAGGTCATCACCAACGGCTGGATGGTCGGCTATCGCGGCGACGTGGCCTTCGCCGTCATCGTCGAAGGCGGCGCCTCCGGGGCCAAGGCCGCCGGGCCCATCCTCAAGACCTTCCTCACCAAGTTCAAGTAGACCGAGGACGAACGAAAGCCCCGTCCGGCGCAGCGCGCGCCGGACGGGGCTTGTCGTTGGCTTGTCGTTGGAGCTACGGACGGCGTCAGCCGAGGTAGTCGCGCCAGGGGCCGGTGATGGCGAGGGTGATGCCCGGGGTCTGGATGTTGACGAAGAGCACCTTCCCGTCAGCGGAGAAGGTCGGGCCGGTGAACTCGGAGTCGTTGAGCATGTTGCGCGCGATCGCGTACGTCGGGCCGCCCGGGGTCGAGCTGAGCACGTGGCTGCTGGCGTTGCCGTCCTCGGCGAGGACGAGCGAGCCCCACGGGGTGACGGTCACGTTGTCCGGGCTGTCGAAGTTGTAGTCGTTGTACTTCGCCTCGGCGCCCAGGTCGGCGGCGGCACTCTCCGGGAAGTAGGTGACCAGCTGGATGGTCTTGGCCTCGTAGTTGTAGAACCACACCATGCCGTCGTGCGGCACCGCGTCGGCCGGCAGGTCCGAAGAACCGCCCTCGGCGAAGGAGTTGACGACGTAGACACCCTCGTCGGTGCCGTAGACGCCCTCGAACTTCTTGCCCCGGGTGACCTTGTCGTCGGTGAGCTGCTTGCGGACCGAGACCGAGACCGCGTCACGGTCGGGCACCGGCACCCAGGCGACCCGGAACGGACGCAGCAACTGGGCCGACGTCAGGTAGGCGACGTCCGGGATCGGCTTGCCGTCGTCTCCGAGGATGGCCATCGCCTCGAGGGTGCCGAAGTTGACGTCCGCGAGGTCCTGCCAGCTCTTGGAGCTGAGCTTGTAGCCACGCGGTCCGGACCACCGGTAGAACAGGCCGTTGGGGCCCGAGGCGTCCTCGGACAGGTAGATGTGGGTCCGCGACTTGTCGATCGCGAGGGCCTCGTGGGCGTAGCGGCCGAGCGCCTTGAGCGGGACCGGGTGCGCCGTCTCACCGTCGGCCCAGACCTCGAAGACGTACCCGTGGTCCTTGAGCCGGGTGGTGCCGTTGGCCTTGGACTCGGTCTCCTCACACGTCATCCAGGTGCCCCACGGCGTCGGGCCACCGGCGCAGTTGGTGAGCGTGCCGGAGATGCCGACCCATTCGCCGCGGATGCGGCCGTCCCGGTCGACCGAGATGACCGTGCAGCCGCCGGCCGAGCCGACGCCCGCGTCGTACACGGTGCCGGCGATCTGCGGCACGCCCAGCGGGTCGTTGGCGCCGATCTCGTGGTTCTGGATCAGCACGTAGTTCCGGCCGTCTTCGAAGGCGGCGGTGCCGTCGTGCAGGCTCGGGGTCGGCTGACCGGACTTGAGCTTGGTCTCGCCGGCGTGGGTGACGACCGTGTACTTGAAGCCCGGCGGCAGCGCCAGCAGGCCCTTCGGGTCGTCCATCAGCGGCGGGAACGGGCGGTGCGACGGAAACGGCTGGTGCTGCGGCCGGGGCGTCGCCTCGGCGAGCGACGGGACAGCGCCGACGGCAGCGAAGCCGACGCCCGCGGCACCGGCGCCGGCGGCACCGCGGAGGACGGAACGACGAGCGAGAGACATGCGGATGCTCCTTGGGGCATTCGTGGGCGACGTCCAGGGGACGCCGGCCCGAGGTTCGGTACACGCGAGTTCGCGCGGAGCTCGTGGTCTCCGGCGGGTTTCCTCGAGCGGACGCCGCGGTGGCCGTCGGAGCGAGTTGATCCTCTCCCCGGCCGACGGCCCTGCGGCAAACAGAACCTGAACAACCGATGGCAGCCGGGGTGTCGACGCGGACCTGGTTGCCGAGTGTGTCGAGCCGGTGACTCAGAAGCTCAGGATCTCCTCGACGGCTGCCTTCAGGTCGGAGGCGTCCAGCGTCACCAGCGCTTCGTCGGAGGGGATACCCGGGGAGTTGAAGAGGCGGAGGTCCCGGTGTTTGGCGGCGGCTTCGAGCACGGTGCGGATGAAGCGGGCATTGCCCAGTTCGTCGATGCGGCCGTTGGAGCAGACCTGGTCGAGTACGGCGGTCAGGCTGGCCATGGCGGACTCGGTCAGGTGGTCCCCGCGGTTCTGGACCAGGCGGTAGGCGATCTCGCGGAGCTGGTCGGCGGTGTAGCGGGGGAAGTCGATGCGGCTGGAGAAGCGGCTGCGGAGGCCGGGGTTGGCCTCCAGGAACTCGGCCATCGGTTCGGAGTAGCCGGCCACGATCACCACCAGCCGGTCGCGGTCGTCCTCCATCCGCTTCAGCAGCGTGTCGATCGCCTCGGTGCCGAAGTCGTTGCCGGTGCGCTTCTTGCGCAGCGCGTACGCCTCGTCGATGAACAGCACGCCGTCCAGCGCGGAGTCGACCACCTCGTTCGTCTTCACCGCGGTCTGGCCGATCCACTCGGCGACCAGGCCGGACCGGTCGGTCTCGATCACCGTGTCCGCGGCGAGCAGGCCGAGCGCGCAGTACAAGCGGGCGACGACGCGGGCGACGGTGGTCTTGCCGGTGCCGGGCGGTCCGGCGAAGATCAGGTGGCCGCCGAGCTTGGCGGTCGGCAGGCCGCGCTCGGCCCGCATCAGGCCGGCCCGCACCTGGGCCGCGACCGCGGAGACCTGGCGCTTGACGTCCTCCATCCCGACGTTGCGGTCGAGCTCGTTGAGGATGCCCTGCACCGCTCCCCAGTCGGGCTGGCGGTGCAGCGACGGCTGGGTCGGCGCGCCCCGCCTGATGACGGGCGCGACAGGCCCGGTACTGCGGGGCGCCGGGCGGGTGTCCAACCGCAGGTCGGAGTCCGCGAGGGCCTCCGCGACCTGCCGGTGGGCGTTGTTCCGCTCGTAGACCCACTCGAACTGGCGGAGCGCGTTCTCCTCGCGGTTCGTGCCGCGGTAGACGAAGCCCAGGTAGTACTCCGCGTCCACCTGGACGAGGTTGTTCAGCTGCTGGCCGGCGGCCTGCCGGAGCAGGGTCTCCGCCTCGCTCCACTGCTCGACCGTGGCGAGCAGCATGCCGAGCCGCAGTACCGCCTCGGCGCCGAGGTGCCCGTCCTGCGGGACCTGGCGGAGCTCGTGGATCGCCACGTCGTACTGCTTGCGCAGCATCGCCACGTTGGAGAGCAGGAAGTGCCGCCGGGTGCCCTCGATCACCTTGTCGGCGGCTTCCGCGGCCTTGTCGATGTCACCCGCCGCGAGCAGGCGGAGGACCTCCGCGTGCCAGACGTGGTCGGTGGTCTCCAGCTGGTGGGTGAACCACCAGCCGGCCTGGAAGGTCGAGTTCAGCCGGCGCTTGTCCTGGTCGCGCTCCTCGCCGAACCGGCCCAGTCCGGCCACCAGCTTGTCGAGCGCGGTGTCGTGGTCGCCACCGGCCGCGTGGAAGCCGAGCCACGCGTCCGTCATCCCCGGATCCAGCTCGAGGGCCCGGGTGAAGGTGTCCAGCGCGGCGGGCTTGTCCGGCGTACCGGCCTCCTCGCCGGTCTTCGCGAAGCCCAGCTGCTTGGCGCCCTTGACCCACAGACCGCGGGCCCGTCGCCGGGCCAGCAAACCGGCGGACTGCTCAGCCATCGTTCTCCCCAGGATTCGGAAACGGCTCGTGCATCCTCTCATCAGCCGATGTCGGCGGCGGGGTCTACGGTCGCGTCATGACTGGCACCGAGCAGACCCGGGCCGTGGTCCGGCTGTACTTCGAGACGATGAGCGAGCGCGAGTGGGACGACTTCGGCGCGCTGGTGACCGAGGACGTGGTCTACGAGATGCCGCAGACCGGCGAGCGGATCACCGGCCGGGAGAAGTACCTCGCCTTCAACCGGGAGTATCCGGGCGACTGGCGGCTCACCGTGACCCGGCTGATCGCGGACGGCGCCACCGCCGCCGCGTCGATGAACTTCACCGTGGGTGACGAGGAGCTGGTGGGTCTCGTGTACTTCGAGCTGCGCGGCGAGCTGATCGCCCGGATCACCGACTTCTGGCCGGAACCGTACGTTCCCCCGGCCGGCCGCGAGCATCTGGTCGAGCTCGGCGTGACCGGGCTGGATCGCCTGAGCCTTCCCTGAGAGTTCGCTGAACTCCCGGGGTTCCGGCGATTTCGCCACCTAGAGTGTCTCAATGGAGACCCTGACCTGCCCCAAGTGCCGAGGCTCGATGCGCACGTACGAGCGCAGCGGTGTCACTGTCGACCAGTGCACCGAGTGCCGCGGCATCTTCCTGGACCGTGGCGAGCTGGAGAAGCTCGTCGACGCCGAGATCGCCTACAACGGGCCGCAGCCGGGCCAGCCGGTTCAGCCGGTCCAGCCCGCCCGCCAGCCGGAGTACGACCGTCCCCGGTACGAGGAGAAGCGGTACGACGACCGCCGGTACGAGGACAAGCGCCGCTACGACGACGGCGACAAGTACCAGCAGTACCCGCACCGCAAGAAGAAGAAGTCGTTCTTCGACGAGCTGTTCGACTGAGACTCAGGCCGACGTCAGGCACGGACGGCGATCACCGTGCCCTGCGCGATGGCGCAGAGCGTGGTGTCGCCGTGCTCGTCCCGCACGAACAACTCGCAGGTGCACGTCGCCTGCCTGCTGCTGGCGTGCGCCACTCGGGCCTCGGCCCGCAGTACCGCGCCCGCGGCGGGCCGGAGGTAGGTGATCGTGAATCCACCGGTCAGCACCGCCGGCCCGAGCGCGGTGCCGCCCGCGAAGGTGATCGCGTTGTCGGCGGCGTAGGCCAGGACTCCCCCGTGCAGGTAACCGTTCTGCTGCCGGAGATCGTCGCGGACGTTCAGCTCGAGGACCGCTCCGCCGTCACCGAAGGCGACCACCCTGGTCCCCAGCAGCACGCTGAACGGCTGCGACGCGAGCACCTTCTCGGCCAGCTCCAGAGTCAGCTCCATGCCGTCATGTTAACCGGCGAGTAACCCAGGGCTGAGGGGGTCAGCGGCGGCGGCCGTGGAGAGCGGGTTCGCGCTCTTCCTCGGTGGTGCCGCCCCAGACGCCGTACATCTCGCCGACCACGACCGCGTGCTCGCGGCACTGCCGTCTCACCGGGCAGGTGCCGCAGAGCGACTTGGCCAGCACCTCGCGGGCGTGCTTGCGCATGCCCCGCTCGGACTCGGCGGAGAAGAACAGTTCCGGATTCACGTCCCGGCAGGCGGCATCGTCCTGCCACTCCCAGTTCTCGAGCAGCGGGGACGGGAGTCCCTCCGGCGCTTTGGTGACCGCCCCGGCGGGCGGCTTGCGCCTCATCGGCGGGTCCGTTGAAGGTGAGCCATCACAGACACCTCGGAGTGGTCTGGTTCCGCACGGCTGTCTGCATAACCGCGGCATCTGTCAAAGTACCCGCCGATAAACCTCCTACCGGGAGACCAGGATCCGCATCGACGTCCCGGCCCGCGTCAGCACCTTGATGGTGACGCCGGCATGCGGCACCTGAAACCGCCGGCTCCTCCTGGAATCGCCGGCGACTCCCGGACGCGGCGGCGGCCCCGCGTCAGACAGTGGCCAGCGGCAACTATCTCGCGCGGAGCCTACCGCAGCGCGGTCCTGGGCCGGGTGCCACCGAGCCGCCCGCGGCGGTATCTTCCTACGGGTGAGCAGCCCGAAGGCACCGCCGCCTGTCACCCTCCGCCCGCTGACCGAGGACGAGTTCGCCGCCTGGAGCGAGCGGGCCGCCGCGTCGTTCGCCGCCGGGATCGGCCCGTCCCGCGGGCTCGACCCCGTCACCGCTCTCGAGATCGCCCGCCAGGAGACAGCCAAACTGCTCCCGGACGGCCGGGACACCGAGCACCACCTGATCTGGATGGCGTGCCACCAGGGCGAGCCGGTCGGCAACCTGTGGATCAGCACCCAGAAGAAGAACCCGTTCATCTACGGCATCGAGGTGGACGAGGACCAGCGCGGCAAGGGCTACGGCCGCTCGATCATGCTGGCCGGCGAGGAGGAGTGCCGCCGCCGGGGCTTCGAACACCTCGAACTGAACGTCTTCGGCAACAACACCACAGCGATCGCCCTGTACGACTCCCTCGGCTATCGCGTCACCTCACAGCAAATGCGCAAGCCCCTCTGACACTCGCCACCCCAGCCAGCGCAGTCTCTTGTCGAACCGCAGGTGCGAGGCGGCGACGGAGGAGCCGCGAGCCCGCGCTAGCGTCCTGCGGCCAGGTCGGCTGCGGCGTCTAGGTGGGCCGGGTTCCAGCCGAGTTCTCGGCGGGCCCGGTCGCCGCTGATCTGCTGGTCGAGAGCGTAGGCGTCCGCGACCGGGCCCATCTGCTCGAGCGCCTGCTCCAGGCTGATCTGGTCGACTCTCTTGCCGGCGTGGCCCGCAGCCTGAGCCAGCGCAGGCGCGAGGTCCGCGAACCGCAGGTTCTGCGCAACCCCGAGATACACCGCACCGGCCGGCGCCTCCAACGCGAGCACGTAGAGATCCGCGATGTCGTCCACGTGAACCAGCGTCGTGTGATTGGCCCCGTCCCCGATCACCCGTACCGCGCCCGCCGTACGGGCCGGCTCCACGAAGGACGCCTCTATCAGGCCGTTCGAGCGCCCGTAGACGAGTCCGGGCATCACCACGATGGGACGCGAACCGGCGGCCGCCGAGGCGAGCACCCGGGCCTCGTTGTCGAGTCTCCAGGCGGTGATCGCCGGTGGATTCGTCGGCGCGCTTTCGTCGATCAACCCGTCGGTGTCGCCGTAGACCCAGACGCCACCGGTGTGCACGTACGGTCCGCGACCACCGAGACCGTCGAGCATCGCCTCGGCCGCAGCCAGGTCGATCGTGGCCGCCTCCGGGCTGTTCACCGCGCCCAGGTGGATCACGCCGTCCGCCGCGGACGCGCCGGCCCGCAGTACGTCGAGGTCGGTCAGGTCGCCGACGACGGCCTTCGCGCCCAGCGCAGTGACCGTTTCGACCGCCCGGTCGCTACGGGCGAGCGCGGTCACCTCATGGCCGTGCCGGCGCAGTGATTCGATCGTGGCCCGGCCGATGTAGCCGGAACCGCCGGTCAGAAATACCTTCATGCTCAATTCCTTTCGTCGTTTCAAGCCTCCTTCGGTCACGCGTCGAGGTCCAAGACCTGTTCTGCCGTCTGTGATACCCCTGGGGTATGAGCTGGTGGATCCTGCACGTCGACATGGACCAGTTCATCGCCGCGGTCGAGATCCGGCGTCATCCCGAACTCCGGGGACTCCCGGTGGTGGTCGGCGGCTCGGGCGACCCGACCCAGGCCCGCCAGGTGGTCGCCACCGCGTCGTACGAGGCTCGCGAGTTCGGCGTGCACTCGGGCATGCCGCTCCGGGCAGCCGCGAAACGCTGCCCGGACGCTGTCTTCCTGCCGACCGACCCAGCGGCGTACGACGCTGCTTCCACCGAGGTGATGGACACGCTGCGCGAGTTCCCGGTGATCGTCGAGGTGTGGGGCTGGGACGAGTGCTTCGTCGGCGCCTCGACCGACGACCCGGAGGCGTTGGCCCGGGAACTGCGGCGGGCTGTGCTGGAGCGGACCGGGCTGTCCTGCTCGATCGGGATCGGCGACAACAAGGTGCGCGCCAAACTGGCCACCGGGTTCGGGAAACGCGACAGGGGGTCCGGCGAGGGGATCTACCGGCTGACCGCCGCGAACTGGGCCGAGGTGATGCACCACCGTCCGGTCCGCGACCTCTGGGGTATCGGCAGCCGGATGTCGCAGAACCTCAACGAACTCGGGCTGTTCACCGTCGCGAACCTCGCGGCCGCCGACCTCGACGTACTGAAGAAGCGCTTCGGTCCGAAGATGGGCACCTGGTACCTCGCGCTCGGACGAGGACTCGGCGACACCGAGGTGACCGACGTACCGCGCGAGCCGGTGTCGCGCAGCCACGAGGAGACGTTCGCCACCGACCTCGTGGAGCGGGCGGAGATCGAGCGGGAGTTGCGCCGGATCGCCGAGACGGTGACGCGGGAGGTGGTCGCGGACGGCCGCAGCATCCAGCGGATCGCCGTCAAGGTGCGGTTCACCTCGTTCTTCACCCCGATCAAGAGCCGCAAACTGCCGGAGATCACTCAGGATCCCGAGGTGATCGCGGCGGCCGCCCTGGTACTGCTGGAGAAGTTCGAGCTCCGCCGGCCGGTGCGGCTGCTCGGGGTCAGAGTGGAGTTCGCGACCGAGTGAACTTCTGACCCGGCGAAGGCGTCGAAGGGGTGCGGTCAGAGGACCGTCAGGACCTGAGGGAAGCCGGATGAAGCTCAGTCGTACCGCCGCGCTCAGCGCAGTCGCCGCCGTCGTCCTCGCCGGCGGTGTCACCGCCGGATTAGTGATCGGCTCACACTCAGCCGACGCGAACGAGCACCCCGGAGCCGGCCCGAACGCCGGCGCCAGCACCAACCCCAGTACCAATCCCAGCGCGGAGCCCAGCCCCGGCTCGGGCACTGAGCCGGGCGGCAACGCCAGCACTGAGCCGAGTACCGGGCCCAACTCCAAGCCGAGCGCCGGGCCGACGCCGGCGGTGCCCGCGCTGACGCCGGCCCAGGTGCAGTACGCACATCGAGGCTGGGGAGATCCGGCCACCGAGGTCGGTGTCATCATCCTGGCGCCGAAGACCTGGTCGATGGTCAAGCTGTCCACCTTCGAGGTGCGGTTCAGCAGCCCGAACAAGCTCTGGAACCTCCGGGTGAACGCCAATGCCTCGGACCTCCCGGTGAAGATGCTGACCGACCGCAAACTCACCTTGGCCAGTACCGCGTCGGCCGACTTCAGGCTCATCTCCCGCGTGGACGGCACCACCAAGGCGACCAACCCGAACTTCACCGGAGTGGTCTTCCACCACACGACCTTCACCTACACCTACACGGATCCCACCCGCGGTCCGCGGCTGGTCGTCGACCGACTCGTCTCCGTCAACGACGCCCAGCAGACCTTGTTCGAGATCGTCGCCGGCGGCCGCCCTCAGGACGCCTCGGCCCTCGCCGCGATCACCGCCACGGCCACCCGGGACTTCATCCGCCTCCCGTGATCAGGTCAGGTCGTAGACGCGGCGGGCGGTGTCACCGAAGACGGCGTCGCGTTCGGTACTGGTGAGACCTGAGGTGAGGTCGACACCCGCCTGCATGACCTCGCTGTACGAAGCGGCCAGCAGGCAGACGGGCCAGTCCGAGCCGAACATCACCCGGTCCGGGCCGAACGCGTCCAGCACGACGTCCGCGTACGGCTGGAGGTCCGACACCTTCCAGTCGGTCCACGACGCCTCGGTCACCATGCCCGACAACTTGCAGCACACGTTCGGCAGCGCTGCGAGCGAGCGTAGTTCGGCTTCCCACGGCTCCAGGCTCTCGCCGACCACCGGCTTGGAGATGTGGTCGACCACGAACGACAACTCCGGCAGCGCCCGCACCGTCTCCACCGCGGCCGGCAGCTGCGGCGTCTTGGTCAGCAGGTCGTAGACCAGGCCAGCCTCAGCCACCGCGGCAAGCCCAGCCCGTACGTCGGAGCGGCACAACCAGCGCGGGTCCTCCTCATCGTGCACCTGGTGCCGGATCCCCTTCAGCCATTCGCCGTCGGGTCGCTCCTTCAAGCGGGCCAGGGCATCCGCGACGTCGTCGGCCTTGAGGTCCACCCAGCCGACCACACCAGCGACCAGCTCGTTGTCAGCGGCAACGGCCAGGAACTCCGGTGTCTCCTCGGGCACCCCGACGGTCTGCACCATCACGGTGGCGGTGACGTCCGTCGCGGCCGCCAGCGGGGCGAGGTCATCGATCGAGAAGTTCCGCCGCAGCGGATCCATCGCCGGCCCGACCATCCAGCTCTGCTCCCGGACGCTCAGGTCCCAGATGTGGTGATGCGCGTCAACCCGCCCGTTCATGCCGCCGCCGTCCTTCCCGCGTGGATCAGCCGGATCACGAAACGCGCCGGTCGTCGATCGCGTCGCGGTCCCAGGCGATGCCGAGACCGGGCTCGTCCGGCGCGACAGCGTGGCCGTCCACAATCTCCATCTCAGCCGTGGTGATCGCCCGCAACTGCGGGATGTGCTCGACGTACCGCCCGTTCGGTACGGCGGCCGTCAGGCTGACGTGCAGCTCCATCAGGAAGTGCGGGCAGACCTCGAGGTTGAAGGTCTCGGCCAGGTGCGCCACCTTCAGCCACGGGGTGATGCCGCCGATCCGGGCCACGTCGACCTGGACGATCCCGGCGGCACCGGCCGCGAGGTACTCGCGGAACTGCGACACGGAGTACATCGACTCGCCGACCGCGATCGGGATCGAGGTGGACTCCGCGAGGCGGACATGCCCAGTCAGGTCGTCGGCCGGGAGCGGCTCCTCGAACCAGCTCAGGTCCAGCGGCTCGAAGGCCCTGGCCCGGCGCTTCGCCTCGGCGTACGTCATCGACTGGTTCGCGTCCACCATGATGTCGAGCGCGGGGCCGACTGCGTCCCGGACTGCGCTGAGCCGCTCGAGGTCCTCGTGCACTCGGGGCTTGCCGACCTTCAGCTTCACCCCGGGCCAGCCGGCCTTCTGCGAGGCGAGCGCCCCGGCGACGAGCTGGTCGGTGGTCAGGTGCAACCACCCGCCCTCGGTGTCGTACAGCGGCACGTTCCGGCGGAAGCCGCCGGCCAGACGCCAAAGAGGCTCACCGGCGCGACGGCAGCGGAGGTCCCACAGCGCGGTGTCGACGGAGGCCAGCGCGAGCGAGGTGATCGCGCCGACCGTGGTCGCCCGGGTGGAGGCGAACAGGTCGAACCAGATCCCCTCGACGTTGCGCGCGTCCGCACCGACCAGGCGCGGCAGCAGGTGGTCCCGCAGCATCGCGAGCACCGCCGTACCGCCGGTGCCGATCGTGTACGAGTAGCCGAGGCCGACGAAGCCGTCGGTGGTCTCGAGCTCGACGAGGACCGTCTCCTGCTTGAGGAACGACTGCACGGCGTCGGTCCGGACGGTCTCCACCTCGAGGTCGACGAGGAAGGCCTCGGCCCGGCTGATGGTTGTCTTAGGCAAGGTCTGCATGTCCCTCTGGGTATCCGTCCGTGCGTTCGGCTGGGCCTGCGTGTGCGCTTGCATGCCGGTCACGAGCACGAGAACTGGGAGGCGAAGTCCTTCTGCACCTCGACCGTCTTCGCCTTCCGCTCCGTGTCATGGGTGTCCACGTTGGCCTTGGTGACGACGAACGAGCCGGAGTCGACGATCACCCCACCCGGGATCTGGGCAAGCTCCACCTTGGAGCCGCCTTTCAGGCCCACCGGGCCGTTCGACGTACCGGTGGAGGCGTCATCGTCCGCCGGACCGCCCGCGGTGTCGTTCGAGTCCTTGGTGATGCAGCCGGTCGCGGCGAGCGCGACGACGGCCAACCCGACAGCGGTCCTGGGGTAGGGCGACGATGGGGCGACCATGGAGATGTCTCCTCGGAGATCCTATAGGATATTGCGTACTTGATGCTGCCGCCTCACACTGATGGCGTCAAGACATGTGTCGGTAACGACTGTGCACACTTGTGACGGTCGGTCGGGCAGAATGAGGCTTCGGGAGGAGCTACTGTGACTGATGCGCATGTGGGTCTGGCGGGGCAGCTCACGCGCCTGCCCCAGCGACAGGTACTGAGCGACGACGTCTACGAGACGGTCAAGGGCCTGATCATGGACAGCGTGGTCGCGCCGGGGACCCGGCTGAACATCGACGCCCTGACCCGGGAACTGGGCATCTCGCAAACGCCCATTCGCGAGTCCCTCGCCCGGCTGGAGTCCGACGGCCTGGTGATCAAGGAGCCCCTGCGCGGTTACCGGGTGTCGTCGACGCTGACCCGGGCCGAGTTCGAGGACCTCTTCGAGTACCGGCTGCACATCGAACCCTGGGCGGCCGGCCGTGCCGCGGAGCGGACCGCCCCGGAGGACCTGACCCGGCTCAAGAACGAGATGCTCAGCTACACCGACGTCCCGGACCGGCCGGACTATGACAGCTACAAGGCGATGGCCGCGCACGACCAGCGGTTCCACGACCTGGTGCTGGAACTGGCCGGCAACGAGACCGCCCGGCAGTCCTTCGCCCGCACCCACTGCCACCTGCACCTGTTCCGGCTGTACTACGGCGGCGGGATCGCGACGAAGGCCCTGCGCGAGCACAAGGCGATCGTGGCGGCGGTCCGCAAGGCCGACCCGGTCGAGGCGGCCGCCGCGATGCGGTCCCACATCGAAGCCTCGCGGGCGCGGTTGCGTCCCGTGTTCGACCAGGAACTTCCGTCTAGCTAGGAGAGTCTGTGGAACTGCTGCGCCTCGGCGCGGTCGGTGACGAGCGCCCGTACCTGCGCTCGACCGACGGCACCGTCTATGACCTGAGCTCCGTCACCGCCGACATCGACGGCGCCTTCCTCGCCTCCGACGGCATCGCCCGGGCCCGCGCCGCCCTCGACGCCGGATCCCTGCCGGTCGCGTCGGCCGAAGGGCTCCGGGTCGGCGCGCCGATCGCGAGGCCGGCCGCCGTGGTCTGCATCGGCCAGAACTACGCCGCCCACGCGGCCGAGTCCGGCGCCGAACCGCCGAAGGAGCCGATCGTCTTCTTCAAGCACCCGAACACCGTCGTCGGCCCGTACGACGAGGTGCTGGTGCCGCGGGGCTCGACCCGGACCGACTGGGAGGTGGAACTGGCCGTGGTGATCGGCAAGACCGCCCGGTATCTGTCCTCCGACGAGGAGGCGCTGGCCTGCATCGCGGGGTACACGGTCGCCAATGACGTCTCCGAGCGCGCCTTCCAGCTCGAGGTGTCCGGCGGCCAGTGGTCGAAGGGCAAGTGCTGCGAGACCTTCAACCCGCTCGGCCCCGCGCTGATCCCGGCCGACGAGGTCGACGACCCGCAGAACCTGGACCTCAAGTCCTGGGTGAACGGCGAACCGCGCCAGGACTCCAACACCCGCGACATGATCTTCTCGGTCGCCGCCCTGGTCCGCGACCTCTCGCAGTACATGACTCTCGACCCAGGCGACATCGTCAACACCGGCACCCCGGAGGGCGTCGCGCTGTCCGGCCGCTTCCCGTACCTGTCGCCCGGAGACACCGTCGAGTGCGAGATCCAGGGCCTGGGGCGCCAGAAGCAGACGCTCGGCAAGGCCTGAAATCCGGTAGCGGACGGGGGCGGTCTGCGGCACTGTCTGCCGTATGACCTCCTCCGTACGCACCGTCACGTTCGACACCCACGACCCGTACACCCTGGCGACCTTCTGGGCCAAGGTGCTCAAAGGCAAACTCGCCGACGACGACTTCCCGGGCGACCCCGCCGCATCCGTCACCACCGACTCGATGACGCTGCTCTTCTGGCAGAACCCCGACGGCAAGACCGTCAAGAACCGCGTCCACCTGGACCTGGAACCAGACGGCCCCCGCGAGGCCGAGGTCGAGTGGCTGCTCACCCTCGGCGCCACCATCCACGACGACCGCACCACCACCGAAAAACTCGAACCCGGAGCAAAGCCCGGCGCCGGCTTCGTAGTGATGCTCGACCCCGAAGGCAACGAGTTCTGCGTCCTACAAAGCGCCGCAGAGCGCAAGGCAAACAGCTAACCGGTACGACGACCCCACGCGGCCGACCACGCTCGCTCTTCCGCCACTCACTCCGCGGCAGCTCCCACCCGTGGGTCGCGGGCTTCGCCGTCGCCCGCTCGGTGATCACATGCGGTCCCGAACGCGAGTGGACGAACTCCCTGCTCCTCGGGGATGCCCGCTCCTGGTGACGGCACATCCGCCAGGGTTGGCCAGTCGCCCGGCCGAGCCGGCCGAGCGGACAGGCGCACCTCGCCTCGACGGCTGCCAGGCGGCGAACCACCTATCGTGCTCGAGCGGGGGACGGGGGTACCCAAGAGCCGGCGAGGGGTGGGAGCGGCCGAGGAGCGAGCGGCGAGGAGCGAACGGCGGACGAGCGAGCGGCAGCGGCCCGCGTGGACTCGATAAGCCAGCCGGGTCGGCGGGTCGGCGGGTCGGCGGGTCGGTGGGTCGGTGGGTCGGTGGAATCGTGATTGGCCAGGTGGATGCGACAAGTCGCAAGCCTGGATCCGGGTGCGGCCGGCCAGCTTCTCGGGGCACGTCGTGCATGCCGGGGCTGAGCCTGTGGAGCTGTGGCAGGGAGCACCGCAGTCTGGTTCCCCGTGAATCAGACGTTCGTTGGGGGTTTGGCACCCAGTGGACCGGTGCCGCGGCTGGTTCAGTTCGATGTGCGGGTGGCGGCAGTCGGCTCTCGTCTGCTGGGCCACCCTTCGAACTCCTGACCTACCCCACTCCGCCCGCCCCTGGGCCACCCGATCAGCCTGCTCGTGAGCTACCCAACTCAGCCCGCTCGTGGACCACCCCGCTCAGCCTGCGCGTGAACTGCCCCAGCCTGCGCGTGGGCTTCCCAGCTCAGCCCGCTCGTGGGCTTGCTGTGTCTTCCCAGGGGCTCAGGAGTGCGGCTTCCGCTGGCGTGATCCATGGGATGTCGCGGTCCATGGGCCACGCCCGACCGAGCGCAGGCACAGGCCGTCGCTCATCGCGCCTCGTCGCTGGAGGGCTGGGCGAAGCGACGTGGTCGGGGATGGGTCCTGGGGTGGGCCCGGTCCTGTTGGGTGGCGGTTGGGGTATTGGTAGTGGCCGATCAGCGACCGACCCGTCCGCTACCGACCCGTCGACTGATGGGCCGTCGGGTGATGGGTGGCCGGCTGTTGGGCCGCGCGGTGTTGGGCGGCGGCGGAGGTGTCTGCGGGTTGGTTCGGCCCACGATGGGCGGGCTACGTGGACGGTGCCGTTGGTGATGGTGATCGTCCAGTGGCCCTTGTGGAGGTCTGTGTGGTGGGCCTTGCAGAGGAGGACCAGGTTGGTCACCGCGGTGGGGCCGCCGTCGGCCCGGTGGATGAGGTGGTGCGCCTCGCACTGGATCGGGGGTGCGCCGCAGACGACGCAGCCCTTGTCGCGTCTGTTGAGGGCGCGGCGGATGGGGCGAGTGACGAAGCGCTGTTCGGCGCCGACGTCGAGCGGTTCGGAACGGGAGCCCAGGACGATCGGGATGATGCCCGCGTCGCAGGCGAGGCGGCGTACGGCGGCCGCGGACAGGTTGTCGCCGTAGACGAGTTCACCGAATCCGTCGCCGGTGGATCCCGCACCCACGTCTCCTCCAACTCCTTCTGCGACAGCGATTCCGTCGGCGCTCTCCGTGGTGAGCCTGGATTTGAGGTCGGCGTAGTCGATCGTGACAGTCATCGCGATGCTGCGATGGCCGGAGTCGGCGTCGTTTGCGTTGGCCGCGAGAGTGATGAGGGTGGTCAGGGCGTCCGCTTGGCGCTTGTCGCGGGAGCGAGGGTCGAGTTCGCCGGTGACGGTCTTGTGCGGCTTCGCAAGGGCATGGATCGCCGTCTTCAGCGCCTCGGCGTTCTCGTTGGCCAGGAAGCCGCCGAACTTGATGCCGTGGTCGGCGTTGTGCAGCCACAGCGACTCGCGCCGGTACGCCTGGTCCTCGGCGGGTTCAGGGCCGTCGGTGTCGAGGCGGTCGCGGACTTGCCGGCCGAGTTTGCCTAGGTCCAACGGCGATAGGAACTCGGCGGCCTTCACCATCTGGTCCTCGGCCGTCTGCAAGTCCTCGACCGCGATCATGGCCGACTTCCGGACACTCTCTAGCGCACTGACGATCGCCTCGGCCTGGGCAGGGTGAAGGTGCGGCCGAGTGTCATCAGGACCCGTGTCGAGGTGCGCCAGGTCGTTGGTGTCCGGCGCGGCGGTCGGGGCGGCGTGGATGGTCGGGGTGTGCGGGTCGGGCAGGGCGGCGGTGACGGCCTGGTACTTGGCGAGATTGGTGGCCAGCTTGAGGTCGCGGCGGACGGTGCCCGCGTCCAGACGGTGGCGCATCGACAGCAAGCGCGTTGTGTCGCGGGCGCCGAGTTCCTTGGCGTAGCCGGTTTCTTCGAGCCGGGCCAGGAGTTCCAGACGGTAGGTGTCTCGCGTCGCGGCTTCGATGTGCAGGGCGTCGAGAGCGGACAGCGCTTCGCTGCCGCTCATCGTGTACGCCGGGCGCATCTCCACCAGTTCCATACCCACGACTGTAGACACACCCGCCGACAGTTTCCGAACCGAGAACCCCTTATTTACAAGGGATCCCGTGATTGGCCGGAAGCGGTCAGGTTGTCCACAGGCGCGCGCGTCACCGGTCAGTCAAGCGGCAGGATGAGGACAACCTGTGCACAGGGGCACTGTGCACAGAGCCGGTCGCAGTTAGGCGCTCACTGGCCAAGGTGGCTGCGACACACGAGCCGGCTGCGGACGACTCTCGAGGCATCGACGACCCCTGGTGACCTCTTACTCCCCCGAGCCGGGGAGCGGTGGCGTTTCGCCGGTGAAGGTTAGGCGCCAGTCGGTGGTCCAGGCGTGGACGGTGATTTCGAAGCCGTCGCGTGAGGCGGCTAAGCGGTGGTGGGTGTCCTCGACCGGTTCTACCTCCGCTCGCCAGCCTCGGCTTTGGAGGACGGCCGCCGCTGCGGCAACCGCCCAGGCCGGATCTGACGCGGTCGGCTCGCCTGTTTCGACGGTGATGCTGCAGACCGTGGCCGGGCCGCGGCCGTCGAAGAGGGCGCCTGGGTTGATCGGTCCTGGATCGTCAGTGACCACAGCCTTCTGACCCGGTACTACGGCCGTCGCCACGGCGAGGAGTTCGGATCGGAGGAAGTCGCGGGCCTCGGTCAGCGTCATCGCTGGGGTCCTTCCGGCCGTCCGGGGTGCGCGGCGGCGGTTCTGGCCGGGTGCGTCGCGGGGCGGGTGCCCTGCTCGAGCGCTCCCTGCTGCGGCACCGGGGTGGACGCCGCGGCACGGTCAGGCGTGGTCTTCCGGAGCGCGGCGATGCCGTCGAACACCTTGGCCGCCGCGCCGGCAGCGGAGTGCAGCGGCTCGCCCCAGGACAGCCTGAGCGCGAGCTTGGTCTCGGCCGAGCGGCTCGTGTCGGTGGTGGTGATGTGTGCGAGGTCGCCACGGACCACCCGGCCGACGTTGCGGAGCGCCTCGCTGTTCGGCCGGTAGTACTCGTTGTGGCCCTGGACCGTGGTCCCGCCGCCGCTCGGTTCGTGGGTCGCCATCCGAGTCGCGTCTGGGTAGGTGGCCGGGTCCGGGCCGTGCCACTCGGTGTAGGAGACGTAGTCGCCTGGCGCCCGTTCGACGAACAACCTGGTCTGGGACGGCACCAGTTCGGCGGCGCCGTTCACCGACTTCGCGACGCCGGGGCTGCCGGTCAGCACGACCCGGTCGACCCGCACGCCGTTGATCAGTCCCTGTCCCACCACGTGGCTACCGTAGCTGTGCCCGATCAGCGTGACCTTTGCCGTGGGCAACGTCTCGGTGTCGAGCCCGGCGGTGAAGCGCCGCAGCCCGGGTCCAGCTTCCTGGGCGGGAACACTACTCATCGCATCGCGAACGCCTTGTGGAGAGTCATAGTCGAGCCAGAGCACGGAAGCCGTCCCGGGCCCGGCCTCGCGCCGGATCAGATCCGCGCGGTCCACCTGGTCGCGCAGGGTCTCCAGGTTGTTGCCCATCCCGGGTACCAGGATCGCGATGTTTCGCGCCCGATCGAGATCGCCGAGCACCTCGACGGCCCGGCCCTGCCCTTCGGGCTCGACCACCAGGAACTGCCGCAGCCGCTGAACCTTCACAACGTTGCCGGAGGCATCCACGTCGATCCCTGACACCGGAGTCAGCAACTCGTCCACAGTCTGAAGACGCCGCCGCTCGTGGTCGGTCGCAGTACCGGCGTCGATCGCTGCCCGCAGGCGGTCGCGGGCCGCGAGCAGGCGCAGGTGGTTAGCTCGGTAGCGCAGCGCGGCGGGTGCGCCGTCGAGCGATCCGACCAGCTCGGGCCGGCCGTCGGCCAGGGCGACGCCGGCGCCCGGTGGCAGCGCGTCAAAGAACGCGCGCGCCTCTCGGGCCGCGGCCTCGGGCGGGAGCCTCCACACCCGCCGCACCAACTTCTCGAGCTCCGCCATCGCGACTCCCCGTCACAGTCGGTCACCCGGGCCTCACACCGGGCTCCCGGCAGTTTGGCATCCGAAACCCCCTGACGGGAAGTCCCATCTATCGGAAAGTGACCTACGAAGCGACGACGCGCGGACCCGGACGGCCGTCCCCTGGCCGCTCAAGTCACCGTCTCGGACAGCTGATCAGCTGCCCGCGAGCAGACTCCAGCGACCGTCGTACTCGCTGAAGCGCACCACGGACAGCGGCCGGACGTCGACGTGGCGGAGGGACTCCGCCGGCGCTTCGAGCACATACAGGATCGCCGCTCGAACCACCGCCGGATGGACGACCGCCGCCACGTCCCGGACCCCGGTACTGCGCTCCGCCTCGGGCTGGGCCAGGTCGCCCAGCCAGTCGGCGATTCGAGTGATCAGGTCGTTCGCGCTCTCGCCGCCGGGTGGCGCGGTGTGGGGCCGGTCGAGCCACGCGGCCACAGGCTCGGGTGAAGTCGCGAGCAACTCCTCGAGGCTTCGCCCACTCCAGTCGCCGTACTCGCGATCGCGCAAGGCTTTGTCCACGGTCGCGACCAGGCCGAGCGCTTCCGCTGTCTGCACGGCGGCCGGCTCCGGACCGGAGTACACCTCGGCCGCGTTGATCCTGAGCTCACGAGCCGCCTTGACGCTCGACGTGTCCGGAGCGGCCGCGCCACCCAGGACGAGGCCCCGCAGATCCGGGGTCAGGGCATGGGCGACCAACGTGAGACTCGTCAAGCTGCAACCACCTCGGACTGGGACACCGGAGTACGACGGTCGATCACCGCGGCGAACCCGAGCCCGAGGAGCAGCCAGAGCACCGACTGCGTCCCGAGCGAGGCGAGCCGGAACTGCCAGAGCAGCGTAGCGGGGAACGACCCCGGAACCTCGTTGATCGACGGCAGGATCAGGTACGCCACGACCACGGTCGCAAGGAAGGCGGCCGCGCCGACAGCGAGGCGGATCCACTGCGCCGGGCCGAACCGCTGGGCCCAGCGCGAGGCGGCGACCCCGGCCCAGACGGCGAGCAGGCCGATCACCAGGGTCAGCAGGTAGGTCACGGTCCGCTTGGTGATCGTCTCCGAATCACCGACAGCGGGCGGGTTCGGCGGGTACTTGAGGAACGGCACGAGGACGATCCCGACGAAGCCCGCGGCGGCCAGCCCCAGCGCGGCGTACGAGTCGCTGCCGGTCCGCAGCCGGCGCCGGAACAGGGCGAAGCCGACAGCGAAGATGCCGCCGAGCGACACGCCGTACAGGGAGGTGGCGAGGAACAGGCCGGCCCGCTGGCCGGTGCGGCTGACGAGGGGCTCCTCGTCGGCCTCGGCCGGGACGGCCTGACCATCCGCGTCATGGGTGTGCGCGGCACCGGCGGCCTCTTCGATGGCGATCGCGGAGTCGATGTGCGGTTCGCCCATCACGTACGCGAAGGTTCCGGCCAGCAGGCCGGCGAAGAGTCCCACCAGGAGTCCGCGCACCAGAACAGATCCGAAGGTGCGCATGGCGATCCTGTCTTTCCGATCAGGTGGCGACAGGACTCAGTGGCAGGGGACGCCGAGCAGGTGGCGCCCGTCGTGCATCAGCTCGTGCAGGTACATGCCCGACTGCGAGACGGCGCCCTGGTCGAAGGCGACCAGGTAGGCGAGCATCAGCAGCAGGCCGACCGCGAGCAGGGCGACACGGAGCAGGCGCGGCGAGATGGCCGGTACGGCGACCGATCGGGCAGGCGTGGGTGCAGACATTGAGTACCTCCTGGGGAAGTGCGCGTCCCCTTCGAAAGGCTGCTGATGCCCGAGCGTCCTGACTCACGAGCAAGCTCGCTCACAGTGGCGCGGCCGTACCGGTCTCTCACCGGTTTCCCTCATGGCACCGCAGGTTGTCCCTGGAAAGGTAGCCGCCCGCTTCACCCACGGTCAACGCACCAGTGCGCCCCGTCCAGATGCCGGAGCCTGGCGAGTGTCGGAATTCACCTGCGGCCGCGGGCGGGGCGGCCCTAGTGTGAGGGGATGCCCTCCGGTCATCATCTGCTCGCGTTTGCGATCACCTCGTTCGTGATCATCGTGGTTCCTGGGCCTAGCGTGTTGTTCATCGTGGGGCGGGCGCTGGCTGTCGGGCGGCGCGAGGCGGTGTTGACGATGGTGGGGAACACCGTCGGCGCGGCCGTGATGCTTGTCGCCGTGGCGCTCGGGCTAGGTGCGCTGATCGCTGCCAGCGCGATCGCTCTGACCGTGGTCAAGCTGGCCGGAGCGGTGTACCTGATCTATCTCGGGGTGCACGCGTTCCGGACCCGGAAGTCGCTGGTCGCGGCGCTGCAGAGCGAGGTGAAGCCCGGGAACGCCCGGCGGGCGCTGCGCCAGGGGTTCCTGGTCGGGGTGACGAACGCGAAGACGGCGGTGTTCTTCGCCGCGGTCCTGCCGCAGTTCGTCGACAAGAACGCAGCTCCGGCGTCGCTGCAGATCCTGCTGCTCGGGCTGATCTTCATCGTCATCGCCCTCTGTTCCGACAGCCTGTGGGCCCTGGTCGCCGGGACCGCCCGCGAGTGGTTCGCCCGCTCGCCCCGCCGCCTCGAACTCGTCGGTGGCACCGGCGGGCTGATGATCATCGGCCTCGGCGCCAGCATCGCGTTCACCGGCTCCAAGGAGTAGCCCGCTACCCGACCTGCTGCTTGGTACGGCGGGCGGCGAAGACGCCGAGCAGGGCGAGGACGGCGGGGAGACCGAAGGCGGTCAGGTAGGCGGTGGTCGCCGAGTGCGGTTCGATCGCGGCGAACAGGGAACCACCGACCGCGAGCACCGTGGCCGTGGCCAGGGCGTCGCTGAGCTGCAGCGCGGAGCTGTTCGCGCCCTGCTCCTCGCGGCTCGAGTACTCCAGGATCAGCACCGATACGGTCGGGAACACCGTTCCCATGCCGAGACCGGCGAGCCCCCAGCCGAGGATGCCGACGAGCACCGGCACGTGCGGGTTCAGGGTCAAGGTCGCCGCCGTGATGCCGAGCACGATCGAGATCATCCCGGCCTGCAGGAACACCTCGTGCGAGAACGGCTGGTGCGGCCGGCCCCGGTACCACGAGGCGGTGGTCCAGGTGAGCGCGCTGACGGTGAGCACGAGCCCGGCGAAGGAGGGCGAGAGTCCACGTTCGCGGGTCAGCATCAGCGGGAGGAACACCTCGGCCCCGAATCCGGCGGCCGCAACGAGGCCGCGGAGGGCGACCACAGCCGGGAGCCCGGTGCACATCGTGAAGGTCCCCTTGGGCAACAACTTCGGCGAGAAGGCGATCACCCCGGCCAGACCGACGGCGAGCAAGGCGAGCTGGAGAATCCCGCGCTGCTGACCGCCGTAGTGGAGCAAGCCGACGCCTACCGCCGCGGCGATCGCCCACATGGCTCGCCGGTCCCAGAGCGACCTGTGCTCCTGCTCCGGAGTACCGGCGTCCGCACGAGCCAGACCGGGGCGCATTACCAGCGCGGCCGGGATGGCCATCGCCGGTACTGCTAGGAACACGATCCGCCAGCTCGCGTGCTCGACGATCAGGCCGGCGATCGCGGGGCCGACCAGGGACGGGACCACCCAGCCGGTGGCGAACGCGGCGAAGATGCGCGGCCGGAGTTCCGCCGGGTAGAGGTGGCCGACGACGACGTACAGGGCGACCGTGAGGAGGCCGCCGCCGAAGCCCTGGATGATGCGTCCGACGACGAGCACCTCCATCGTCGGCGCGACACCGGCGATGATCAGGCCGGCCAGGAACCAGGCGGTGCCGTGCCAGAGCGGCCGGGCCGGGCCTTTCAGATCGCTCCAGGTGCCCGAGACGACCATCGCGACGACGCTCGACGCGAGCGGCCCGCCGAACGCGAGCGCGTACAGGGACAGCCCGTCCAGCGACTGCGCGACGGTCGGCATCGCGGTGGTGACCGCGAGGGACTCGAACGCGACCAGGGTGATCAGCGCGACCATCCCGACCGTCAGTGCCCGGTACTCCGGCGCGAGCACGCTGCGCGGCCGAGCTGGTGCCGCGGCACCGGTCGAGGGGTCAGCGGTTGTCGTCATGCACAGCACCCTCGGACATCAAGTGCTCTTGAAGTCAACCTTTTCACTTCAAGAGCACTTGAGGATCGGGGTGCGTCAGAGCACCGCGGCGAGGACCAGGGCCAGGATCGGCGGGACCGCCTGCAGCGCGGCCGAGCGGGCCAGGCGGCGGTCCGAGGCGATCAGCACGATGCCGGCGCCGGCCATGCAGGCGCAGGCGAACAGCGCGATCGCGTGGCCCTTGTCGCCGCCGGCGATCAGCCCGCCGATCGCGCCGATCGCGAGGAACAAGTTGTAGAAGCCCTGGTTGAACGCCCAGGGCCGGGCCGCCTCCGCCTCGGCCTCGGTCTTGATCAGGAAGCGCTGGTAGGTGCTCGGCTTCTTGAAGAGCAGGCTCTCCAGAGCGAAGACGGCAAGGTGGAAGACACCGGCCAGGGCGACGAAGATCTGCGCGATCGTGTTCACCAGCGAACCGTACCGCCCGGATGCCCCCGGCAACAGAATGTCGTCTCGGTGGTCAACTCATGTTCTCCAGGTGGTCGCGAAGGCGCGGGCCGGGTTCGCGAAAGCCGCGGTCGCGAAGTCTTCGCGACCGACCGAAGACAGATTCCGAGGCACTCGGCCGAATCGCTCGCCAAGCCGTCGACCACCTGACCGGCCCCGAGCGAGAGTTCCTGACCGGGCCTGCCTCAGTACAAGCGAAAGGCCGGACCGACCCTGGGGTCAGTCCGGCCTTCTGTCGCTTCGAGTGTCTAGCGACCGCGGCCTGCGCGGGTGCCTGCGGAGAAAGCTGCTGCGCCGGCCGGGCGGCTGGTCGCGCCCGGCGTGGTGGTGCTGTAGCTCTTCGGGGCGGAAGCGCCGCCGCGGGAGTTGCCGCGCGACTTACCGCCCTGGCCGCCTCCGTTGCGAGCACCTTGGCCGGCCGCACGCGGCGCGCCCGGTCCCGCGGCGCGCCGGCGGCGACCACCGCGACCCCGGCCGTCCGAGGATCCGCCGGCACCGGTACGGCGTACCGACTCCGACTCGACCGCGGACTTCACCGGCGGGGTGACGAAGGCGCGCTCGCCCGGCGCCAACTGCGCGAGCAGGGGGTCGCCGACGCGGAGCTTGGTCACCTTCGCGGAGATGCCGGCCTTGCGGGTCAGGTCCCGTACGTCGCGGACCTGGTCGTCCGTCATCAGCGTGATGACGGTCCCCTCGGCACCGGCTCGCGCAGTACGGCCGGAGCGGTGCAGGTAGGCCTTGTGCTCGATCGGCGGATCCGCGTGGATGACCAGCGTGATGTCGTCGACGTGGATGCCGCGGGCCGCGATGTCGGTCGCCACCAGCGTCTTCGCCGAGCCGTCGGAGAAGGCCTCGAGGTTCCGGGTGCGGGCGCCCTGCGAGAGGTTGCCGTGCAGTTCCACCGCCGGTACGCCGAGTGCGATCAGCTTCTTCGTGAGCGACTTCGCGCCGTACTTCGTGCGGGTGAAGACCAGCGTGCGGCCCGGTGCGGCGGTCAGGTCGACCAGCACCGGCAGCCGGGTGTCGGACTGCACGTGCAGCACGTGGTGCGTCATCTTCGACACCGGCGACTGGGCCGAGTCGACGCTGTGCGTGACAGGCGACTTCATGAACCGCTTGACCAGAACGTCGACGCCTGCGTCCAGGGTGGCCGAGAAGAGCAGCCGCTGGGCGTTCGCCGGGGTCGCCTCCAGGATCCGCCGGACGGCGGGCAGGAAGCCGAGGTCGGCCATGTGGTCGGCCTCGTCCAGCACGGTGATCTCGATCGCGTCGAGCTTCGCGTGCCCGGACTTGACGTGGTCCTCGAGCCGGCCGGGGCAGGCGACGACGATGTCGACGCCGCGGCGCAGGCCGCTGATCTGCGGACCGGCGCCGACGCCGCCGAAGATCGTCATCGTGCGCAGGTCGAGCGCGTCCGTCAGCGGCGTGATCGACGCCTGGATCTGGGTGGCGAGCTCACGGGTCGGCGCCAGGATCAGCGCCCGCGGCTGGTTCGGCCGGCGCCTGGTACCGCTGGCCGCGAGCCGGGCGAGCACCGGCAGCACGAACGCGTAGGTCTTGCCGGAACCGGTCCGGCCGCGACCGAGCACGTCCTTGCCCGCCAGCGAGTCCGGCAGCGTCGCCGCCTGGATCGGGAACGGCTTGACCACACCGGTCGAGGCGAGCGCCTTGACCAGTCCGGACGGTACGCCGAGCTCGGCGAACGTCATGTCGTCGTCGATCACCGGCACGTCGAGCTCGTCGTACGAGTCGCTCTCCACAACCGTCTCGACCACACGGTCGGCGCCGCGGGAGCCGGTACTGCGGGAGTCGGCGTCGCGCGGGTTACCGCCGCGGCGGGTGCGCGGGGCACGCCTGCTCTGCGGGGCGGTGGTGTCACCAGCCGGCCGGCGTGAGCCGTTGACGGTGCCTTGCGGGGATGCGGTGGTGGATGAGGCGTTCAGCGTGGTTCCGTTCTGGGTGGTCCCGTTCTGGGTGGTCCCGTTCTGGGTGTTGCCGCTGGCACCGGTCCGGCGACGGCGGCGGGGGCGCGCCGGGGCCTCACCCTGGGCGCGCGGAAGAGAGGTAGAGGGGGTGGAAGTGGGCGTGGTGTTACCGGGGCGGCTAGCCGCCATGAAGTACTCCAAGAAAGTCGGGGGTCGTCCTGCCCGGCGCAGCCCGGTGGGCCGCGGCGCGTGGTGGTCGACTGCTAGCGCAGCGTGTGCACTGAATCGGCCCGAGGCAGAACTGGGCGGGCCGTCACAGATAGTGTACGTCACCCCAGGACCGTCTGCGGAGAGTATCCAAACTCAGTGCGCCGTCACGAACTCCCGAACCAGCGCCGCCACTCCGGCCGGGTCCTCGAAGAGCATCCCGTGCGACCCGTCGAACTCGACCACCCGGCAACCGCCTGGGTCCCGCTCTTCCCGGCCTCGCAGGTTCTCGACGACGCCGCGCTGCTGGGCACGGAACAGGTCGGCGAAGGGTTCCTGGGCGGGGAACAGCCTCGTGGCGACGACGGCGAGCGCCGGGCAGCTCAGACCGTCATACAGGTCGGTCGTGCGTTCGGCGGCGATCATTTCGCGGATTACGTCGAGGGCAGGGCACTCCGGGCGGAGGAAGGTCTGTCCGTTTCTGCGGACCAGATTCCGCCGGAGGTACGGCTGCTGAGTGACGAGCATCTCCTCGACCTCCGGCGCCAATGGCGCCGCCATCGCGTCCGCTTGCGCCTTGAAGACTTCGTTCAGCTTCTCGCGCGCGGGCTCGACGTCCTCCAGCCCGGGGTACGTCGAGGGCCAGCCGTTGCCGTCCAGATTCACCAGACCAGGGCATTCCGGGTGGCGCTTTCCCCAGCGCACGGCGAGCATCCCGCCCAGAGAATGCCCGACCACGAACGGGTTCCCGAGGTCGAGGGTTTCGAGCTCGTCCAGCACCTCGTCCCATCGCCAGGAACTGTCACTGGATCCCCCATGGCCGGGCAGGTCGACCGCCGTCAGACGGAAGCCGTCGAGGTGTTTCGCGAACTCCTGCCACTGATCCGCGTTCCCGCCGCCACCATGCAGGAGGAACACCCGCGGGCCGGCCTCGCCGTACTCGTAGCTGGCGATCATGAGCGTCCCAACTCTCGTTCGCGGACCGATGACACCGTGACCCCACCGTCGGGGTCGCGGGAAAGCTTGCCTCTGACAACCAAGTCGTGAACTCCCTGGCGGGTGATGCCGAGCATCGCTCCGGCCAGCGCGTACGGGACCGCCGTCGCGCTGGGATGGCCGACCCGGCGCAGCACGGCGCGGCCCAGCGGAGTACGCCACCAGTCGGCGGGCGGGTCGAACGCGGTGTCGCCCGGATACAGCGCGCCGATCAGGGTCGCGGCAGCCCAGGCCGCGTCCCGGTCGTCGGGGCCGAGCAGCCGGGCGGCGAAGGATCCAGCCGCGGCTTCGGCTTTCCGCCGAAGGTCGGCGAGGTCGGAGTCGACCAGGATCTCCAACGGGTCGAGCAGCCTGCGCTCGATGATCCCCACCAACTGCCGGGTCAACTCGTCCATCGGCCACCACCCTCGCATCTGCTTGACATACAGCGTCAAGTACTTGACGACTGATGTCAAGCAACAGGATCAGCAGGTACGGTTCAGGTCGTGAGCACAGCCGACGCCTTCCGCACGGATCCGCCCAACCTGGGTGGGGAGCGTGAATTGCTGCAGGGATTTCTCGACTTTCACCGGGGCACGCTGTTGTGGAAGACCTCGGGGTTGACCGGCGAGCAACTTGTCCGGGCGAGCATTGAGCCGTCGACGATGAGCCTGCTGGGGTTGATCCGGCACCTCGCGGAGGTCGAGCGGTACTGGTTCCAGGTTTGCCTCGCCGGGCGGCCGCTGCGGCTGGAGTTGTGGACCGACGAGCATCCGGACGGCGACTTCGATCTGGTCGACCCGGCTCGGGTCGAGCAGGATCTCGCCGACCTGAAGGCAGCGATCCGCACGTCGGACGAACTCGCCGCGGCCCACTCCCTCGACCACACGTTCAAGCGACCGCGTGGCGACGCGGAGTACTCGCTGCGTTGGCTCTACATCCACATGGTCGAGGAATACGCCCGCCACAACGGCCACGCCGACCTGCTCCGCGAACGGGTCGACGGCCTGACCGGCGAATAACCGCGATCCACGGCGGCCCCCTCCCGGGCCGGCCCGCGCGCCCGCGTGAGGTTGTGCTCGGGGGACGGCAGGATGCAGTGATGCGAGGGATGCGGGAGAAGGTGCTGGAGCGGTGGATCGCGCGGTACCGGCTTGCCTGGGAGACGAACGATCCGGCGGACATCGCCGCGCTGTGGACCGAGGACGCCGCCCTCTACCGCCGGCCGGACGAGGAGCCGGTGCTCGGCCGGGACGCGATCGTGGACGCCTGGCTCGAGGTCGCGGACGCACCCGGGGAGACGACCTTCGACTACCAGGTGCTCGGCTTCGGGGACGGGGTCGGCTTCGTCCGCGGCTGGACGACCTACCTGACGGACCCGCCGAGCGAGTTCAGCAACCTGTGGGTGATCCGGCTGGACCGGAACGGGCGCGCGCACGAGTTCACCGAGTGGTGGATGGAGAAGACCTGAGCCGGGCCCGGGCGTAGGATCGGCGTCAGGCGTCCAGGGTGCCACCGGTCCGCGGGAAGGGCTCAGCCCACCTGGTTTCGAGCTTGCGCGGTACCAGCCACCTCCTTTCTCGCCCGACGACGCGGACAGCGGGCACGTAGAGAGGAGGTCGCCATGCCGACCCGTCAACTCCCCAGTCCCCCGAGCCTCGAGCACCTGAAGAAGCAGGCCAAGACTCTGCTCAAGCAGGTCCGGGCCGAGGATCCCGCGGCTGTCGCACTCGCCGCCGAATTCCACCCCGTCAGCAACCTGGCCGATGCCCAGTTGGTGATCGCCCGCAGCTACGGGTTCGCCAGTTGGTCGCGGCTCACGCATCACCTCGACCTGATCACGCAGTACAGCCGTTATCCCCACCGCCAGGCGATCGGCGGTCCCTTGGACACCCCGGGCCGGCGGGCCGACGAGTTCCTCCGGCTCGCCACCCTGCAGTACGGCTCGGACGACCCGGTACGCCGGAGCGCGGCGCGCGAGCTGCTGACGGAGTTCCCTGATGTTGCCCTGAGCAACATCTGCACGATGGTGGTCGCCGGCGACGTACCGGCGGTTCGCGCGGAGTTGGCCCGGGACGGCGCGCTCGCCAATCGTGAGGGTGGTCCGTATCGGTGGGAACCCCTGCTCTACTTGACTTATTCGCGCCTCGACGTGACGCCGGAGGCGCCGGTGGAGATCGCCCGGATGCTGCTGGCTCATGGTGCTGATCCGAATGCCGGGTACCTCTGGGAGGGATTGCCGTCGCCGTTCACCGCGCTGACGGGTGCGTTCGGCCGGGGTGAGGGGGATCAGCCGCCGCACCAGAGCCGGCTCGCGCTGGCTCGCCTGCTGCTCGAGGCGGGAGCCGATGCGAACGACAGCCAGACGATGTACAACTGCGGGCCGGGATGCCCGCCGCCGTACGACGATGCCCACTTGGAGCTGTTGCTCGAGTTCGGCCTCGGCAACGGGGATGGCGGGCCGTGGCACGAGCGGTTGGCGACCGTACATCACACACCACGACAGCTCCTGGAGGACGAGCTGGTCTTCGCCTCCTCGGCAGGCCTGCTCCACCGGGTGCAACTAGTGCTTGCCCAAGGCACCGATCCGGACGGCCGCGGTACCGAGCACCCGATCTTCTGTGGTCATCGGGCGTACGAACTGGCCGCCGTGGTCGGGCACACCGAGGTCGCTGAACTCCTGCGGGCACAGGGTGCGGCACCGCTCGACGACGTTCATGAGCTGTACGCCGCGGTCATGCAGGGCAGGCCGTTCGAGGCTGATCGCGAGTTGGCGGCTCGGGCGGTGCAGCGGAATCGCTTACTTCCGTTGCGGGCGGCCGAGCTCGGACGGACCGAGGCTCTGGAGCCGTTGAAAGAACTGGGGTTCGACCTGAACGTGCTCGGGATGAACACGCCGCTGCACCAGGCGGCGTTCCATGGGCATCTGGAGACGGTGAAGAAGCTGATCGAGCTCGGAGCCGACCCGACCATCCGCGACTGTGGGTACAACAGCACTCCGCAGGGCTGGGCCGAGCACAACCACCAGCAGCAGGTCGTCGACTACCTCGCCGGCCTCTGAGCCGTTCGTTCTCCTCGCGGCCGAGTCTCTGGCTGCCGGTCGGGGCTGCCGCTACGGGCTCACCGCGAGGAAGACGAAGGAGCTGAAGATCATCAGGTGGACGGCACCCTGGAGCAGCGTGGCGCGGCCGGTCGCCAGCGTCAGCATGCTGACGATCACCGTCAGCGCGAACAGGACCATCTCCGTGCCGCCGAGGCCAAGGACCAGCGGGCCGCTGAGCCAGATGGACGCGACCGCGATCGCTGGGATCGTCAGCCCGATGCTGGCCAGGGCCGAACCGAGTGCGAGGTTCAGGCTCGTCTGCAGCCTGTTCCGCAAGGCGGCGCGGACAGCGGCGACTGTTTCCGGGAGCAGCACCAGCAACGCGATGACGACGCCGACCACCGCCACCGGAGCACCAGCCGACTCGACTGCGTCCTCGAGCTTCGGCGAGACCGTCTTCGCCAGGCCGACGACCGCGATCAGGCACAGGAACAGCAGGCCCAGACTGAGCAGCGCGACACGCCCGGTCGGCGCCGCCGCGTGCACCTCCCTGTCCTCCTCGTCATCAACCAGATCGGCCGCGATCGGCACCTCTACGGCCTCCGAGCCGGTCCCAGCTCCCGCGCCAACTTGGCCCACCCCAGCGGAAGTCTCCGCGACCGTCCCGACCCGAGCCGCTGCGGGCTCTTCGGCGACCACCGGGAGGAAGTAGTCGCGGTGCCGGATGGTCTGGACGAAGACGAAGACGCCGTACATCGTCAGCGACGCCACCCCGGCGAAGGCGAGCTGGGCCGGGCTGAAGGTGGCCCCCGGAGTACTGGTGGTGAAGGTCGGCAGCACCAGGCTGAGCGTCACCAGCGCGGTCATCACGGCGAGCGCGCTCCCCGACGCGTGCACCCGGAACTGCTGCGTTGTGTGCCGAACCGACCCGACCACCAGCGCGAGTCCGACGATCCCGTTGCAGGTGATCATCACCGCGGCGAAGACCGTGTCGCGGGCCAGCGAGGCCGCCTTGTCCCCGCCGGACGCCATCAGCGTCACGATCAGCGCGACCTCGATCACGGTCACCGCGAGCGCCAGGATCAGGGTGCCGAACGGTTCGCCGACGCGATGGGCGACAACCTCGGCGTGGTGGACGGCGGCGATCACCGCGGCGCCGAGACCCACGCAGACGAGGACGATCAGCACTGCGCCGAGGTCGCGGCCCCAGGTCAGCACCAGGACGACGAGAGCGAGCGGGGGCACGGCCAGACTCCAGCGCGGCAACCCATGGACAACGGTGTTTGTCATCCCCCGCGATCCTAGCTGTGCCGCCCGGAATCCAGTTGGCATCCACCGCTCAGCGCGTGATGCTCTTCGCACACCGAGAACCCTTGCTCGCCCTGTGGAGCTGAAGAGAAAGGCTGCTGTGGACATCCGAGACGCGACTGCCGCCGACTGGCCGGCGATCTGGCCGTTCTTCCACCAGATCGTCACCGCCCTGGAGACCTACGCCTACGACCCGTCGATGACGAGGGAGCAGGCCGAGTCGCTCTGGATGGCCCCGTCGAACTCGCCGCAGGCCCGGACCAGCGTCGCGGTCGATGCCGACGGCACGATCCTGGGCAGCGCCAACATGTACCCGAACCGGCCGGGGCCCGGCGCGCACGTCGCGAGTGCCAGCTTCATGGTCGACGCGTCAGCTCGTGGGAAGGGCGTTGGCCGGGCTCTCTGCCAGGACATGATCGACTGGGCCGGCCGGGAGTGTTTCCGCTCGATCCAGTTCAACGCGGTGGTCGAGACGAACGAGACGGCGGTGAAGCTCTGGCAGGCCCTCGGCTTCCAGATCATCGGCACCGTCCCCGAAGCCTTCCACCACCCCACCCACGGCTACGTAGGCCTCCACGTCATGCACCGCCCACTCTGATCACCCCACGGGCGGAAGTCTGCTTGGATCGGCTCATGAGCGAGTCTCGCGCCCGGCGCATGTGGCGAGTCCTGGAGCCGTACCACGCGATCAGCTACTTCGCGCCCGATACCAGACAGGCCACTGACGCGCTTGGCCTGCGCGGCGGCTGGATGAGCTACTTCGGCTGCCGGGCGGCTCCCCTCGGCGCCGTAGGCCCGGACGTGGTCGCCGCGCTCTTCTACAACTTCCACCCGTCGATGGTCGCCCGCGCGATCCCCGACGCCTGGAACTACGCCTCACCCGAGCAACTGCTCACCGCTCGCCTCGGGGCGGTCGACAGCGCAGTACGCCGTCTCCTGCCCGACCCCAGTACTGCGGTACGCCGTACGGCTGAGCTGGCTCGTCGGGCGGCCGAGCTGGCTCCGGTAGCGGGCAGGGCTCTCGGCGCGGCCAACGCGGCGCTGGAGTGGCCCGACGAGCCGCACCTGGTCTTGTGGCAGGCGACCACCATCCTCCGGGAGTCCCGAGGTGACGGGCATGTCGCCGCGTTGGTCGGCGCGGAGTTGAGCCCGTGCCAGGCGTGTATCACCATCTCTGCCGCAGGTGGGCCGTCCAAGCAGGTGTTCCAGGTCAACCGGCGCTGGAGCGACGAGGAGTGGGCCGAAGCAGAGGACGACCTCAGGTCACGGGGTCTGCTCGACGCGGACGGAGTACTGACCGAGGCGGGTCGCGCGCTGCGTCAGCAGGTCGAGGACACCACCGACAGGTTGGCCGAGCAGGGCTGGTCAGCCTTCGGCGACGAGTCCGCCGCGGAGCTCGACCGCCTGATCCGCCCGATCAGCGGCATGATCATGGCGTCCGGCGTGGTCCCACCCGACAACCCGATGGCCATGCGCTGGGAACCGGAGGAACTGCCGCCTACCGCTTCTGCGGACCTCGGACGGTGACGTAGATCAGGGATACCCCGAACGCGGCGACGATCGGCCCGACGATCGCCCAGAGGGAGCTCCCGGTCATCGAGCTGCCGCCGATGTACCCAAGTCCCTGCAGCGCCCAGACGACGCCGACCACCGTGAGCAGGATCCCCAGCGCCACGAACACAGCCTTCTTCATGCTCCGACCCTAGCCGCATCAGCACCATCTCCCCAGCCGATCTCCGGCCTGGATCTCAGGAGGTCCGGAGGCCCGTGTGGGCCGCTTGGAGGACCGCTGTGGTGAGGGCGGTGAGTACAGCCGAGTCGAGTTTCCAGTGTTGCCAGTAGAGTGGCACATCCACATATTTGCCTTGGGCAACCTCTACCAGGCGGCCGGCGGCGAGGTCCTCCTCGACGACCTCTTCCTCGATCATCCCCCAGCCAAGCCCGAGGCGGATAGCCCGGACGAACGGCCCCGGCGCCGGGATCGAGTGCACCGGTGGGTCGAGCCGGCGGCGAGTGACCTTGCGGATCAGCCGGTGTTGCAGCATGTCCTTCGGGTTGAACACCATCATCGGCGCCACCGCGAGCGCCTCTGGGAGCGGCCGGCCGGTAAACCAGCGCTCGGCGAACTCCGGGCTCGCGATCGACAGGTAGCGCATCTTCCCGAGCGCCTGGACCCGGCAGCCCTGCACGGGCCGCGGGTCGGCCGTCACCGCGGCGAGCACCGTGCCGTTCCGGAGCAGTTCGGCCGAGTGGTCCTGATCCTCCTGACGAAGGTCGAACGCGGTCACCAACTCCGCGGGTACTGCGAGCAGCGCGGGCAGGAACCACCCGTTCAGCGAGTCCGCGTTCACCGCGATTGGCAGCCGCAGGCCCTCTGCCTTGCCCTTGACCGCGGCGATCGCCTCGGACTCCAACAGCGACACCTGCCGTGCGAGCCGGAGCAGCGCCTCCCCCGCCTCTGTACTCCGGGCCGGCTTGATCCGCTGGATCAACACCTGTCCGAGGTGACTCTCCAGCGCCTTGATCCGCTGACTGACGGCGGACGGGGTGACCCGCAGGCGCCGCGCGGCCGCGTCGAAGCTGCCCTCGTCGATCACGGCCGCGAAGGTGTCCAGTTGCGCTGCATCGATCTGCATACTGCGGAGTCTAGTTGTCGATGAAGCTCAGCTAATGGTGATGAAGAATCTTTAGCTGGAATACCTGTCCGGTCGACCCTACGGTCGAGACATGCCCCTACTCGCCGGCTTTGCCACGTCGCTGTCCCTGATCGTCGCGATCGGTGCGCAGAACGCCTTCGTACTGCGTCAGGGGCTGCGCCGCGAGCACGTCCTGCCGGTGGTGCTGACCTGCGCCCTCTCCGACGCTCTCCTGATCTCAGGCGGAATCGCCGGCCTCGGGGCACTCCTGACCAGCAGTCCTCTCGCGCTGAGCATCGCGAAGTACGGCGGTGCCGCCTTTCTCTTCGGGTACGCCCTGATCGCGGCGCGGCGGGCGATCAACCCAGGCGTGATGAGCCCGGCGGATCACGCGCCGGCCGCATTGCGGAGCGTCGTACTGACCTGTCTCGGGTTCACGTATCTCAACCCGCACGTCTACCTCGACACCGTGGTGCTGCTCGGAGCGTTGGCGAACCAGCGGGGCGCCGACGGGCGCTGGCTCTACGGTGTCGGCGCGGTCGCCGCCAGCTTCGGGTGGTTCTTCGCGCTTGGGTTCCTGGCCCGCAAGCTCGGACCCGTCTTCGCCCGGCCCCGCGCGTGGCAGTTCCTCGACGCCGGCATCGCCCTCGTCATGACCACCCTCGCCATCTGGATGATCCTGCCCTGACTGCCCTCACCAGGTGGGCGCGCCTTCGCGGACCCTTGCCCCCGTGAAAGCTCCTGCCTTGATCTAGCGTGAGATCAGCTGTATCCGCTTGCCGGTCAGGGGGTTCGCGTGGACGTGTCGGTGTTGTGCGATGCGGTGGCGGTGTTTCCCGAGGCTGTGGAGGCAGCGCTGCCCGGGTGGTCGCCTGAGCACCAGCAGTGGACCGAGGCGAACCTCCCGGGGAACGTGGATGCCACCGGCGGCTGGTGGCTGCATTTCCATAGCTACCTGGTGACCAGCGACCGTGGCGCCACCTTGGTCGATACCGGGATCGGCCCGGCCGGCGGGGAGGCGGCTAACTGGCTGGGGACGATCGGGCGACTCCCCGAGCTCCTCGAGGCCGCCGGGGTACGCGAGGCGGACATAGACACGGTGATCCTCACCCACGTCCACCTCGACCACGCCGGCTGGAACACCGCCGGGGAGCACCCGCGCTTTGGCAACGCGACGTACGTGGTGCAGCAGGCCGAGCTGGATCACGCGCACGGCGGGCCGACGTACGAGCGGTTGATCAAGCCGATCGCGGACGCCGGTCAACTCCGGGCCGTTGACGGTGAGACCTTGCTGGACGACGGGCTCCGGCTGTTGCCGACGCCGGGGCACACGCCCGGGCATCAGTGCGTGGTGACTGAGCGGGCAGTGCTCGGCGGGGACGTACTGGTGCACCCGGCGCAGGCGCGGTGGCCCGAGCTGACCTACGTGTACGAGCGGGACCCCGTGGTTGCCGTGACCTCTCGGCGCGAAGTACTGGCTCTGGCGGCCGCTACTGGCATCCCGATCGCTGCTGCACATCCACACACCGCGCTCGATGGCTCCGCCCTACCGCTGGTGGGTTCAGGTCTGGGCGACGAGGTCTGCCGCACCCACCGGCTTTGACGCTGGCAGTGGTAGCGGAGCTGGCTCAGCGGTAGCCGGTGGCGTCGGCCGGCTTGCCGGGGTCCTGGACCTCGACGATGTAGCGCCAGGCGTCGGGCTGGCTGCCGTCGAGGTCGGTGAACCCGTAGACCTTGGCCAGCTCACCGCTCGACACTGACTTGCCGTTCCAGCGCGCGACCTCGGGGTCCGCGGCGAGGGCGGCGACCGCGCGGCCGACGTACGACGGGCTCTCCGAGATCGCGAAGTGCGGGATCGCCTTGGTCGCGTCCCGCCAGTTCGCCTCGGTGACGCCGAAGCCGTCGAGCATCGCCTCGGACCGCAACCACCCGGGCGACAGCAGGACGGCGGTTGCCTGGTGCGGTGCGAGCTCGTGCGCCAGAGCGAACGCCATCCGGCTCACCGCGCCCTTGGCGACGTCGTAGAAGAAGGAGACGCGGTAGTTGGTCGCGTTGTAGTCGTTGGTTCCGTCGGTCATCTCCACCACGAGGCCGCCCGGCGACTTGATCAGCAGCGGCAGCGCGAAGTGGCTGGTGATCGCGTGCGTCTCCACGCCGAGCCGGAACAACCGCAGGCCGCTGTCGAGGTCCGACTCCCAGACCGTCTTGTTCCAGTCCGGCTCGCCCGACTGGCCCCAGATGTCGTTCACCAGGATGTGCAACGCGCCCTGCTCGGCCTCGATCCGGTCGACGAGGGCACGAACCTGCTCAGGATCCGTGTGATCCGCCTGTACTGCGATGCCGTGGCCGCCCGCCGCGTCCACCAGTTCCGCGGTCTCCTCGATCGTCTCCGGCCGTTTCATCTCCGACTGCTGCGCGCGAGTCGTCCGCCCCGTCACGTAGACGGTCGCCCCGGCGGCGCCCAGCTGAACAGCAGTCCCGCGCCCTGCCGCCCGGGTCGCCCCGGTGACCAGTGCCACCTTCCCCGTCAACGGCTTCTCACTCATGCCCTGCTCCCTCCTCGAAACGCCCGGACTGCCCAGCTAGCCATACGACGTATGATTTCTGTACCATACGACGTATGGTTAATGCTGGCAAGGCTGGTCCCGGGCGGAGTGGTCGGCCGCGGTCGGGCGAGGAGCGGCTCAGCCGGCAGGCGATCCTCGAGGCGGCGCTGCGGATCGTGGACGACGAGGGCATCGACGCGATGACGATGCGCCGGCTCGCCGCCACGCTCGGCGTGAACCCGATGTCGATCTACCACCATCTGCCGAACAAGGCGGCGGTCTTCGCCGGGCTGGCCGAACTGGTTTTCGCGGAGGTCGACTCACCCGACCCGGGCGAGGCTGTCCCCTGGCAGGACCAGTTGAAGGGCGCCGCCCGCGCGTATCGGAACGCCCTTCGTGCTCACCCGAACCTCGCGCTCCAGGTCCTCTCCGACACATCCGCGGTCTCCGACGTCGTCGTGACCACGGTCGAGCCGTTCTACCGAGCGCTGGATCGCGCCGGACTCTCGCCACGCCAGATCTTCGAGTCTGTGAACACCCTGATCGACTTCATCCACGGCTTCTCCCTCGGGGAAGCGGCTGTCCGCGCCGATACCTTCGACCTGGCCCCGGATCTGCTGACCCGGGTCCAGAACCTTCCACCGGGCAAGGCTCCGACGCTGAGCCGGGTGGTCGAATCCCTCGGCGAAGAAGGCCTTCACTACGACTTCACCGAGGGATTCGAGTCCGGCCTGACCACGCTGGTCAACGGCTTCACCGCTACCTAGACCTGACCGAGTACGGCGGGGCGCGCGGTCAGTCTGGGGCTGGGACGGTCTCGCCGGGCGATGGGGTGGAGGCCTGACGGGTCTTGTTCTTGGGCTTGTGGCGGGAGATGGCGACGCCGAGGAGGCAGAGCGCGCCGCCGGCGAAGGCGAGCGGGGCGGGAGCCTCGTCCAGGAGGAGCCAGGCCAGGAAGATCGTGAGGGGTGGGACCAGGTAGGTGGTGGCGCCCATCTTCCCGGCACTGGTCCTGGCGAGGGCGTAGGCCCAGGTGGTGAACGCCAAGGCGGTGGGGAACGCGCCGAGGAAGACGACCCACCAGATCGTGGATGGTCGGGCGTCGGCCGTCTCGCGGACGAGGGCCGGGGCGAAGGGCAGGCAACTGATGGCGCCGATCGTGCAGGCCAGCCAGGTCACCTCCAGAGCCGGAAGGCGTCCGAGCAGCGGCTTCTGGGCGACGACGCCGATGGCGTAGGCGATGGCGGCCGCTACGCAGAGGATCACGCCCCAGGTCTCGGCCTTGCCCTCGGACGAGGACGTGCCGATCAGGACGACGCCACCGAACGCGGCGATGCTTCCGATCACCAGTTGCCGCGGGAATCCCTCGGCCAGCAGCAGACCGGCGAGCAGCGCGATCAGCAGCGGGCCGATGTTCACCAGCATTGCGGCGGTACCTGCGTCGAGTCGTTGCTCGGCCTCGTTGAGCGCCACGTTGTAGACGCCGAACCACAACAGCCCGCAGACCAACAGCAACTTCCAGTCACCGCGGGCTGGCCAGCGCCGAGGCCGGCTGAACACAAACGCCGCGAGCAGCAGACTTCCGACGAGCAACCGCCCCAGCGACAGCGCACCCGCCGAGAACTCGTGTCCCACATGCCGGATCGCCACGAAGGCCGAGGCCCAGAGCACCACCGTGACGCCTGCCGCTCCCGCAGCGAGCAACCCTTGCCGCCGATCCGTCATCATCACCCTCCGACCGTAGGCGCCCCACCGTTCGGCCGGCACCGAATATTCAACGCCCGGGACCCCCCGGGTGTGAGCCCCGCGGCGTCGGGCCTGGCAGGTGAACATCGTCGGCATCGTCGTTGGCACGAACTGCGGGCGGGGGCAGGGTGAACGGGGTGATCAGCGCCGTCAGCAGCAGGGGCACGGTCAGCCCCGCGACCAGGATCGGCAGGCTGAGCCAGACCGACCCGAGCGCGAACCCGGCGTAGACCGCCACCGCGAACACCTCGGCGAACAGCCCCGACACCGACGTCACCGTCGCCCGAGCAGGACCCTGGATGGCGTCCTGCAGCCGCGCCTCGGCCACGACGATGACGAGTTGCATCACCCCGTAGCCGACTGCGATCGGCACGAAGCCCTGCGCCGTCCCGCTCAGCGACCCCCAGGCCAGCAACCCGGCAGCCAGCCCCAGCGCCACCCCGAAGAACGACGAGCGCCTCCGGTACGCCGGACCTGCGAGCGCACCGCCGATCGCCTGGGCAGCCACTGTGCCGGCGATCAGCAACGGCACCAGCATCGTCGACGCCCCGACATCCCTTGCCAGCAAGGGGAAGTACTCGTCGAAGGCCAAGAATCCACCCAGCAACGCGACCAGGGCAACTGCCTTCCGGACAGTACGGCTGGTCGACGCCTCGGCCAGACCCGAGCGCAGCATCAGCGCGTACCGACCCAGCGGCCCGTGCCTGGCGCCAGGCTCCACCTCCTCCGTTTCGTCAGCCGTGGCGACACGCGCCGCCTCCGGCAGGGACAGGGCTACAACTACTTGCATCAGGCAACTGAGCAAGCTGACGGCACCCACCAGGGGGTAACCGCCGAGTTCGTACAGCGGAGCTGCCAGCAGAGTGGCCGCCAGGTTGAGGACCAGCGAGGCCGACCTCGCCCGGCCGAGCAGCCCGGCATACCTGTCGGCGGCCTCGCGCGCGGCGAGCTCGTCGTACACGAGGGCTTCGAAGGTGCCGGAGATCAGCGCGGAGCTGACACCCCAGAGGACGAAGCCCAGCGCGAACCCGGTGTACGACGGAACGACGATCCAGCTGGCGAAGCCCAGTCCGCTGAGGACCGAGCCGAGGATCAGCAGTCTGCGGCGGGAGAACGTGTCCGCCAAGGCGCCCGAGGGCACCTCGAGGAGGAACGCGGTCGTCGACCAGATGATGAACAGCGTCGAGATCTCGGCCGCCGACAGCCCGTGATCCGTGAACAGCAACTGGTACAGCGGATACAGCGGGATGAAGTCCTGCAGCGCCTCGTACGCGACGATGCGGGCGGACAGGCTTCGCGGTACGGCGCTCATCGCAGCCCTCCCGGTCGGTGGATCGGGGGGCTCGGAGCAGCTAGGCGGTCAGGAGGTCAAAGGTGCGGGCTCGAGTACGTCATGCCTAAGAAGGTATCCGGGAAGTCACTGCCGGAACAGTTCTTTTGTGCCGGGTGTGGACAACTGCAGCACCTGGTACCGCGTGCCCGGCACGATGCCCGGTTCGCCGCTCCACAAGGTGAAGTGGACCAGTTCCCACCGGGTCGGGTCCACCGCGATCGCCGAGCTGTGGACGCCAGCCATCGCGGCCGTGCTCCGCAGAACATCGGCAGCCTCGGCGACGGGTTCGGCTGGATCGTTGTCGGGCGGCAGCATCAACGTGTGCTTGGTGGCGGCCACCGCGGGCTGGTCGATGTCGGGCCCGGCCAGGGTGTCCACCCCGGTCCAGTGCCGCACAATCGGCCGCCCGAACGACTTGCAGATCCCACTGAAGAAGCCACCACCCCACAGGAACCGGCTCATCCCGGCGGTGTCGTTCCACAGGTAGAAGGGCGCGTACTGATTCACGGTCGCGCCGTTCGCCTGGTCCTGGACCAGGTAGGCCTTCAGCCCGAGCCCCTCGAAGTCGTCGGTCCGCGCGCCCAACGTCTCCACCCGCCGTCGGATGATCCCCATGTCGTAGTCCGCCGGCAAGGTGATCTCGTACTGCATCGCGTACACGGGCCTGCTCCCTCTCTTCGACTGCCGTACATACTAGTAGGTACAGACACCTGCTCGTCCAGCCCCGGCGGATAATTCGGAAGCCAACCCACGGAGGATCCGGCAGGGTTGGGGAATGAGCGACGTTGGCGAGCGGGTTTGGCGGAGGCTGCCGAAGGGTGCTCGGGAGGGTCTGACCACTGGAGTGAGCCCGTCGGAACTGCAGACGGTCCTGCTGGAGGTCAGCCGCGCCCGGGCCGCGGCCGTCACGCCCGCGCGAGTCATGCGGCGCTGGCAGGAGGACCGGTTCGTCCGGCCGTCCACAGTGGATCCGCGAGCACTCGTGAAGACGCAGGCGATGCTGTGGGAACGCCTGCCGCAGCGCTTCGCGGGCGTCGAGTTGTCTCCGGTCACCCCGCTCGGCACCTGCTCGTCCGTCGCGACCATCGACCAGAACCGAGTGGTCAGCACCATCCGCAGTACTGAGGTCGCGAGCGACCCGACCAACGAACTCGCGATCGAAGCCGCCGTACGCCGACGCGCCGGTCAGACCCGGGTGGATCTCGCCGCCTGCCAGCGGGTGGTTCGCGCCCAAGCGGTCGACGGGCCAGGGCTGTTCGCGCACTTCCAGTTGTTCGCGTTGGTGTCGAGCGCGCGGGACACCGGTTCGGGACGGGTCGAGGCGGAGATGCTGGTCGACCACCTGCGCTTCTGGCACGACGTACTGGGTGATGAGGCGCGGCTGACCTTCACCACGTTCGCGCGGTCCGCGGTCAGTGAGCGGATCGACGACACCGTGCGGCCCGCGCTCAAGGTGGAGTTCGCCGAGGACGCGGAGCGGGTCAACGGCTCGAACTACTACTTCGGTACTGCGCTCGGCGTGGGCCTGGGTGATGCCGATCTCGGCGACGGCGGGTTCACCCGGTGGACCGCGGACTTGCTGGGTGACGCGAAGGAGCGGTGCCTGATCTCGTGCGTGTCGACTGAGCGCCTGACCGCCGTGCTCAATCCCGGGGGTTGAGCGGCGCCGCCTCGGTGCTGATCAGGACGATGGTGCTGGCTTCGGTCAACAGCAACTTGTCACGCGCCACTCGTACGCCGGCCAGCGTGGCGGCTCCACTCGCGCCCGAGGAGATCCCCGCGGCGCCGAGGTCCTCCACAGCCTGGAGTGCCTCGCCCTCCTCCACGGTGACGGATGCGTCCAGCCCGGCTCGCAGTACGGGCCAGGCGAGGCTGGACGGCGTACCGCAGTTCAGACCGGCCATGGCGGTTGTACTGGTCTCCACCGTGACGGGCTCGCCGGCCAGCAGGCTACTGGTGATGCAAGCGGCCCGTGCGGGCTCTACCCCGAGAACCGCCGGCGCAGGGGACTCGCTGCGGTAGTGAGTGACAGCCGCTTGAGCCAGGGACCCCACACCCATCGGTACTACGACCAGATCGGGCTGCAGGTCGATCTCGCGGAACAAGGTCGAGTACCCGTCGACAATGTGCTGCGGCACGACCTCATAGCCGGGCCAAGCCGAGTCCTGGATCAGCACAGCGCTACCGGTGGCTGCCTCGGCCGCAGCAACCACAGCAGCGTCGTACGAGTCCTCGATGATCGTGACGGTGGCGCCCTCGGAGCGGATGGCCTCGATCGCGAGGGCGCTCACGAAGTACGGGATGAACACGTGCGACTCAAGGCCGAGCATCGCGGCCATGCGGGCTACTGCACGACCGTGGTTGCCATCGGTCGCGGTAACGAGTCGGGTCACGTCCGGTTGGTCCTGCAACGTGCGGTTGATGGCCCACCAGGCGCCGAGCGCCTTGAAGGCCGGCAGACCCAGCCGCTGCGACTCGTCCTTCACCAGCACGCGGCCGACACCGAGCTCGGCAGCCAACGCCGGTACTGCGGTAAGCGGCGTGGGCCGGTAGTCGGGCAGGCCTTGGTGGAAGGCCAGGACGTCAGCGGGCGAAGCTGAGCAGCGCCACGACCGAGCGGCCGGGTTGCTGTACCAGAGCACTACCTAGCCACCGGAGCACTACCTAGGCGACCAGCGCGAACGCCTGCGCGGAAGTCGAGTACGCCCCAGGGGACGAAACGGTGCGCTGCGGCGACGACTCGGCCACCCGGATCGACGAGGTCTGCAGCCGCAGCGGCACGGTGGCCCGCACGGCGGTGGCGAGGTCGAACTGCACCTCGGCGAGCAGGTCGGACAGCTCGAGGTCCAGCGCCCGGCAGATCGCGGCCAGGATCTCCGAGGAGGGCTCCTTGCGGCCGCGCTCGATCTCGGACAGGTAGGGCACCGACACCTGGGCCTGCTCGGCGAGCTCGCGCAGGGTGATCCCCCGCTCGCGCCGCAGCCGGCGGAAGACGTTTCCGATCACCTGGCGTAGCAACACGTCTGGTCCTCCTCGGTCCGATGTCCTGTACCGAGTGTGCCACCCCGCCCGGGTCTGCGGTGGGCAGATCTGCCAAGGGCAGATTCCCGGGCCATACCGCCGCGTGGCACCCACGCTGGAGACATGAGCGAGACCACGTCACCGAATGCCCTCGACAACCACATCTACCAGCGCCTGCTCTGGCAGCGCATCGTCGTGCTCGGCGAAGAGATCAAGGACGAGAACGCGAACGCCCTGTGTGCCCAGCTGATCCTGCTGAACGCCGAGGACCCCAAGGCGGACATCTCGCTGTACATCAACTCCCCCGGCGGCTCGGTGTCGGCCGGGCTGGCGATCTACGACACGATGAACTTCATCAGCAACGACGTCGCGACGTACGCGATGGGGCTGGTCGCCTCGATGGGCCAGGTGCTGCTGACCTGCGGCACGCCGGGCAAGCGGTTCGCGCTGCCGCACTCGCGGATCATGATGCACCAGCCGCTCGGCGGCATGGGTGGGACCGCGACCGACATCAAGACCCAGGCGGAGCAGATGATCCTGGCCAAGCAGGACTTGGCCAGGTTGCTCGCCGACCGGACCGGGCAGCCGCTGGACCGGATCGAGACGGACTTCGACCGGGATCGCTGGTTCACCCCGGACCAGGCGCAGGAGTACGGGATCGTCGACGAGGTGCTGACGCGTCCTCCTGCACCCGTTCCGGCGTGAGGTACTCCGGCTACTGCTGAGCGAATGCTTGAGCCAGATCGCCGGTGAGGTCGTCCGGGTCTTCGAGGCCGATGCTGAGCCGCAGCAGCCCTGCGTGCGGCTTGGCCTCGTCCCCGACCAGCCGGTGAGTCAGCCCGGCCGGGTGCTGGATCAAGGTGTCCACCCCACCCAGTGACACCGCATGGGTGATCAGCCGCAGCGACGCGGCCACCCGGGCGGCGGCGTCATACCCGCCTGCTGTGGTGAAGGCCAGTACTGCCCCCGGCCCTGCCTGTTGCCGACCGATCAGCCCGCGTGGGTCGCACTCGGGGAGGCCGGGGTAATACACCTTGTCCACAGCTGGGTGGGTGCTCAGCCAGTCGGCCACCTTGGCTGCCGTGGCCTGCTGCGCGCGTACCCGTACCGGTAGCGTCTGGAGCCCGCGGTGCAACTCGTACGCCGCCAGCGGGTGCAGGAGTGCTCCGGTGAGCGCGCGGACCTGCCGGAGCCGAGCGGTCCACTCGGTGTCGGCAGCAACCAAACCTCCCATCACGTCGCCGTGCCCACCGAGGTACTTCGTCGCCGAGTGCAGGACCAACGTGGCCCCCTGCGCCCTTGGCTGCTGGAGCACCGGGGTGGCGAAGGTGTTGTCCACAAGCACTGGTACGCCGTTGGCCAGGCGGACCACCTCGGCGATGTCCACGAGTTCCACCGTCGGGTTGGCGGGGGTCTCCACCAGTACCAGTCCGGTGTCCGGCTGGAGTGCCTCGGCGATGCCACCCGGGCTGGTCCAGGTGACCGTCGTACCGAGGAGGCCTGTGGACAACAGGTGGTCCGAGCCGCCGTACAGCGGGCGGACGCCGACCACGTGCGGGCGGCCCGCCGCAACGGTCGCCAGCAGGCAGGTGGTGAGGGCGGCCATGCCACTGCCGAAGGCGACGGCTCCCTCGCACTGCTCGAGCTCGGCGAGCGCCTGCTCGAGGCGGGCGACATTCGGATTCCACAGCCGCTGGTAGACGAGGCTGCCGCCGTCCGGGCCGTTGCCGAGCGCCAACGCGTCGTACGACGCGCCGCCGACGGCCACGCTGGGCAGCGGGTAGGTCGTGGAGAGGTCGATGGGCGGGACGTGGACGCCGAGCGCGGTGAGGTCGTCACGGCCGGCGTGCACGGAGCGGGTGTCTGGCTGAGTCATCTTCGCCTCCTTCGGGTGAGGCGAGGATGGAATCTTCTGCAGATTGAGCGCAATAGTTCCGAAGAAAATTCGTCCACAGACTTGTCCACACGCTGTGGATTCTGTGGATGACATTTACAGTGGGGGCATGCCGAAGGATCGTCGGACGCCTGGACCGGCCCCACGGCCGGTGTCCGCTGCGCTCGACGAGGTCGATCAGGAGCTGGTCCGGCTGCTGACGGCCGACGGCCGGATGCCGAACAACGCACTGGCCGAGGCGACCGGGATCGCGCCGTCGACCTGCCTGACGAGGGTCCGCGCGCTCCGCGAGCGCGGCGTCATCCGCGGGTTCCACGCGGACGTGGATCTGGCGGCGCTCGGGCAGCCGTTGCAGGCGATGGTGGCGATCCGGATCGGCGCCCACTCACGCGACGAGATCGACCGCTTCCGCCACCAGGCTCCCCGCCTGCCCGGCGTCCTCGCGCTCTACCACGTCAGCGGAGCCAACGACTACCTGCTGCACGTGGCGGCGGCCTCTCCCGACGCGCTCCGCGAGTTCGTCCTGGACCACCTCACCGCAGATCCTGCGGTCAGCCACGCCGAAACCAGCCTCATCTTCGAGCACGTCCGAGGCATCCCAACCCCCTGACGCGTCAGACGAGCAACTCGGGGGTCGATGGCTTCCGCGTCAATGCCCACCAGCTCACTTGCCAAGGGCTAACGGGGCTTCAAGTTCCAGGCTCTGGCGAGGAGGGTGTAGGAGGCGCGGCGCTCGGCCGGGTCGTGGATGTTGGTGGTGATGATGAGCTCGTCGGCGCCGGCCGATTCCGCTCTGCGGGCCAGGTCGGCTGCTACCTCGTCCGGGGTGCCGACTGAGACCAGGCCCGACCATTCCTCGACAGCGGCTCGTTCGCCTTCGGACCACGGGTAGGCCGCGGCTTCCTCGGGAGACGGGAGCGGACCAGGACGGCCTGAGCGGAGGCGGAGCATGGAGAGTTCGTTGGCTCGGGCGAGAGCCTGGGCGCGCTCCTCGGTCTCGGCGACGATCGCAGCCAGGGCGAGGATCGCGTGCGGCTGGGACTGCTCGGGCGAGGGCTGGAACATCTCGCGGTAGGTGCGGATCACGCCTGCCGGGTCGAGGGTGCCGAAGTGGCCGGCGTACGCGAAGCCGGTGCCGAGCGCCGCAGCCGCCTGGCCGCCGTACGCGCTGGAGCCGAGGATCCACACGGGCGGCAGCGGTACGTCGTCCGGCTGCGCGGAGATCGGCGCGAACGGGTGGCCCGCTGGGAAGCCTTCGGCGTACGCGCGCAGTTCGGTGTACTGCTCGGGGAAGTCGTCGGCGCCCAGCGCCTCGCGGCTGCGGCGGAGGGCCAGGGCGGTGCGTTGGTCGGTACCGGGGGCTCGGCCGATGCCGAGGTCGATCCGGTCAGGGTAGAGGCCGCCCAGCACGCGGAATGTCTCGGCGACCTTCAGCGGCGAGTGGTTCGGCAGCATGATGCCGCCGGAGCCGACCCGGATCGTCGAGGTCGCCCCGGCGACGGCCGCGATCATCACCTCAGGACTGGAGCTGACCACGCTCGGGATGTTGTGGTGCTCGGCGAGCCAGTACCGCTGGTACCCGGCGGCTTCGGCGGTCCGCGCCAGCTCCAGGGTCTCGTGCAGCGCCTGGGACGGTCGCGTCCCGGTCGGCACGGGCGAAAGGTCGAGCACGGACAGCGGCATACCTTCGACACTCACGTTTAACACCCAACCACCCCTCCCCAACCCCTATTCCTCCGACCTGTATTCCGGTCAGCGGGCGGGCCGGGTCAGGCGGGATAGGGAGTGGTGGTGCGGGCTTCGCGGAGGGGGCGGGCCCACCAGGCCAGGTGATCCAGGAGGGTGGTCGCCGCCTGCGGGGTGGTGGGGTCGGTCGGCGTGCCCTCGGGGGTGAAGGGGTCCGTGGGCTGGTGGAAGCTGAGGGTTTCGCGGATGGTGACGGCGTGGAGCTCGCCGAAGACCTGGCGGAGTTGCTCGGCGGCGCGGAGTCCCCCGGAGCGGCCGCCGTAGACGATGAAGGCGACGGGTTTGGCGTACCACGGGCGGCGGACGGCGTCGATCGCGGTCTTCAGGTCGCCGGGGTAGCCGTGGTTGTACTCGGGGCAGACGGCGACGATCGCGTCGGCCTCGTCGATCCGCGCGGGCAGTTCGGTCAACGGAGTCCGCTCGAGATCCACCAGATCGAGCTTGAAGTCGTCGCGTTGCTCCACCTGCCGGCCGAACCAGTCGGCCACGATCGTGCCGAACTTCCCCGCCTCGGAGTTCCGGACGAGCAGGACCAGCCGCAGCGGATGAACAGTCACTTTTCGGACCGTAGTACCTCAACAAGACTTGAGGTCAAACCAGCGGCCCGTCGGTGTTCAGTGGTGGGCGGGGCGATCGTCGTACGTGCGCGGTCTAGTCCGATCCGGATGCGGATGTCTCGGGGTGGGAGTGGTTGGCAGGGGTGTCTGGGTCCGCGGTCGCCGGGTCGGGCTCGGCGGGCTCGGCCGGTTGGTCAGGGGTCGGAGGCATGAACGGGGGTGGCCGCGGCGGAGTGCCCGTGGAGAGGGCCGTCTTCGCGGCCCGCATCAACTCGACAGACTCCGCCGACCCAGACGGCTGCGACCTTTCCGGCTCCGACGGCTCCGATGGCTGGGACGGCTCCGAGCTGTCGGACTGGAGGACGCCTACCTCGGTCCAGGCCGTGCTGACAGCGGAGACCTGCGGGGAGTCAGCGCCGAAGAGAGTCTCAGCGGCCGCGAGCGTGGCCTGGGCGAAGTCGATGAAGGTAGCCGTCTCCGACAACTCGCCGGAAGTGAGGGTGTCGTACCAGATCCGGCCGGCGTCCCCGTACGCGTTGCCGCCGAGAGCCATCGCTACCAGGTAGAAGGCGTGGTTCGGGATGCCCGAGTTGATGTGGACGCCGCCGTGGTCGGCGGTGGTCTCGACGTACCCGGACATGTGGGCCGGCTGCGGATCCCGCCCCAGCCGCGGATCGTCGTACGCCGTGCCCGGCGCCTTCAGCGAGCGCAGCGCGACGCCACTGACGCCCGGGCGGAAGATGTCGGCGCCGATCAGCCAGTCGGCGTCGGCGGCACTCTGGCCGCGGTGGTGCTGCTTGGCCAGCGAGCCGAAGACGTCGGAGATGCTCTCGTTCAGCGCGCCCGACTGTCCCTCGTAGGCGAGGTCGGCCGTGTACTGCGTGACGCCGTGGGTGAGTTCGTGGCCCGTCACGTCGATGGACCGGGTGAAGTCGCCGAAGATCTCGCCGTCCCCGTCGCCGAAGACCATCTGCGTGCCGTCCCAGAAGGCGTTCGCGTAGCCCCGGTCGAAGTGCACGGTCGAGCTCAGCAGCAGGCCCGCGCCGTCGATCGAGTCGCGCCCGAAGCATTCCTGGAACATGGCCCAGGTCGCACCCGTCCCGTCGTACGCCTGGTTGACCGTCAGGTCCGTGGTGGCGGGGTCGCCCTCGGCGCGGACCACGGTGCCAGGCAGCGAGGTGCCGTGCTCCGCATCGTGGACGACTCGTCGCGGCCCTTGTGTGGGCCCCTCATCCTGGAAAGGAGCGGCATCCTGGCGCTGAGTCGCCGAAGGCCGGGCCCGGAACACGGCGTCGTGCTGCAGCGACTGGCGGTAGCGAGCGCGCAGGTTCGGGTCATCCGCGGTCCGCTCGAGGTGCTCGAGCAGGTACGGCGGGACGATGTGATGGACCCTCATGACCAGATGGTGCCCTTTCGAACGGGCGCAGCAAAGGGCGAAATGCGGTAAAGTCGAGGATTTGTGGCTACCACCAGAGAAATGAAGGAAATCGGCTCTGGGAACCTGCGAAGGATAGTTTATCACGAGGGGTTAGAATTGCTGAATCCGGTCGAGGCTGAACAGGTTTACCTGACGACTTTCTATACGGCGCTCGACCGTGAGCGGGAGCGTACGGAGAGTCGCCGCGGCGACGAGCAGATCGCCGGCACCCGCAACGCGCAGGCCCTGCACCAGCGTGACGGCCGGATCCGCGACCTCAACGCGCGCCTGTCGCGGTTGAACTCGGCCGAGGAGGGCCTGTGCTTCGGCCGGCTGGACGACGAGTCCGGCGAGGTGCTGCACATCGGCCGGATCGGTCTGCACGACGAGGACTACGAGCCGCTCCTGGTGGACTGGCGGGCTCCGGTGGCGAGGCCGTTCTACATCGCCACAGCGGTGGCGAATCACGGCATCGTGCGCCGCCGGCACATCCAGACCCGGCTCCGCCAGGTGGTCGACGTCCAGGACGAGCAGCTCGACCTGGACCGGACCGCGGACGGCGCGTCCCAGCCCGGTGGCGGGGTGGTCGGCGAGGCGGTGCTGCTGAACGCGCTGGAGGCCCGGCGGACCGGCACGATGGAGTCGATCGTCCGGACGATCCAGGCCGATCAGGACCGGATCATCCGCTCGGACCTGGCCGGGGTGCTGGTGGTCCAGGGCGGTCCCGGCACCGGCAAGACGGCAATCGCGCTGCATCGCGCGGCTTTCCTTTTGTATACACATCGCGAGCAACTCGAAAAACGCGGAATCCTGGTAGTCGGTCCCAATCCGACGTTCCTGAAGTTCATCGGCCAGGTGCTGCCGTCGCTCGGCGAGGACGGCGTCCGGCTCGTCACCATCGCGGAGCTCTACCCGGGCCTGACCGCGAACCGGCCCGAGCCGGCCGAGGTGTCCGAGGTCAAGGGCCGCGCGGTGATGGCCGAGGCTATCGAGACCGCGGTCGCCGACCGGCAGTGGGTGCCGGCCGGGCCGCTCGAGCTCACCGTCGACCGGACCGTACTGCGGCTGGATCCGTCGCTGTTCGAGGACGCCCGCGCCAGGGCTCGCGCCCGCCGGCTGACGCACAACCAGGCCCGGCCGTTCTTCCTGAAGGACATCATCGACGCGCTGACCGGCCAGTACGCGGACATCATCGGTGAGGACCCGCTCGGCGGCGAGAACCTGCTCGACGACTACGACCTGCAGGAACTACGCGCCGAGGTGGAGGCCGAGCCAGCCGTCGTGGCGTTGCTCGACCGCCTCTGGCCGCTGCTCACTCCGGAGGACCTGCTGGTCGACCTGTACGGCGACGAGGACCGGCTGGCGTCGGCGGCTCCGCAACTCAGCCCGCTGGACCGCGAACACCTGCTCCGGTACGGCGACGACTGGAGCCAGGCCGATGTCCCACTGCTCGACGAGGCGGCCGAGCTCCTCGGCGACGACGGGCGCGACCGGGCCCGCGAACGCGCGGAGCGAGCCCGGGCGATCGCTTACGCCCAAGGGTCCCTGGACGTGTTGTCGGGCTCGGGATCGACGGACTACGACGAGGACGACGAGGCGGAGATCCTCAGCGCCAAGGACATCCTCGACGCGGAAACCCTCGCCGCGCGGTACGAGGCCGGGGACGATCGAACGCTGGCAGAGCGGGCCGCGGTCGATCGCCGCTGGACCTACGGGCACGTGATCGTGGACGAGGCGCAGGAGTTGTCGCCGATGGCGTGGCGTGCGATCGCCCGGCGCTGCCCGCTGCGCTCGATGACGCTGGTCGGGGACGTCGCCCAGACGGGTGCGGCCGGTGGCGGTACCAGCTGGGAGCAGGCACTCGCGCCGACGTTCGGGGACCGCTGGCGGCTCGCGGAGCTGACGCTGAACTACCGGACGCCGGCCGAGGTGATGGAGCTGGCCGCGCACGTCCTGAGCGAGGTCGACCCGACCGCTGAGCCGCCTCGCTCCGTCCGGTCCACCGGCGTGAAGCCTTGGCACGTGGAGGTCCCGGCCGCGGAGCAGGCGGCCTACGCGGGCAAGGCGGCCGGTGCAGAGGTGCAGCACGGACAGGTCGGGGTGATCACCTCGCGGCATCGGCTGGAGATTGTGCAGGAGGCGATCGGCGGCCTCGCAGATGTCACGGTGCTGACCGTCGCCGGGGCCAAGGGACTCGAGTTCGACTCGGTGCTGGTGGTCGACCCGGAGGGCATCCTGGTCGAGTCACCCCGGGGACTGCGGGACCTGTACGTAGCGCTGACCCGCTGCACTCAACGGCTCGGTGTCATCGGCCCGCTACCCGACGTACTCCGCGACTCGGACGCGTGGGAGATCCGGAGCTGAGGTCTGTTTCGGCCGCCCCGATCGTCCTACTTTCCGAAGATGAAGAAGCCACTTCAGTGTCTTCTCGGCTTACACAGGTGGAGAACCGAGCGCAACGAGGAGGGGCAGCGGCACCAGCTGTGCCTGCGTTGTGGAACTTCGCGCGACAAGTTCTCGCTCAATGACTTCGGAGGCGGTTTCTGAGAGCTGTCTCCCTTTACGGGACACTAGTGGTCGACGCAGCACTTGTGCTGGTGCTCGACCTCGAACGGAATGAGTACGCCGCCGGCGGCCGGCTGGACCAGGAGGACCACCCGGCCGTTGCGGCGGATGGGGCGGACGAAGTCGAGCGTGTCGATCACGGTGTCGTCCTCGACCGGGAGACCGCCGAGGGCTTCCACCTCGTCGATGCCACCGCGTTCGCGGAGCTCGGCCGCGGTCAGGATCCCCCGGGCCTGCTCCTGACCGGGAAACCTGACCAGGCGTCCCGCAGTACCGAGTGCGCTTTCGACGGCGGCGACATAGGCGCCGCGGACGAGTTGGCTCGGGCCCGCGACGACTGGTTCGGCCGCGCCGGCCCGGATGATTGCCGAGCCGACCTTGTCGGCGATCGGGTCGGAGCCCAGCCCGCCGCCGAGTGGACCCAGGTCCGAACCGGAGATGGAGACGGCGAGGTGCGGCCGGTCGCCACCCGGCACCAGGTGGGTGCAGGCGACGACCGGACCGGACACGGTGGCGAGCAGTTGGTGCAGGAGATGCTCGGCCTCGAGCGTGTCCCGGCTGTCCGCGTCGACGGCGATGATCACTGCTTCGGCAGAATCCAGATCGGGTTCGTGTAGAACCACAGGTCGGCCCACGGGTCCGCGTCGCCGACCACGTCGAGCTGCGGGCCCTTCGGGTCGATCGCCGCACCGAGGTAGCCGGCCTGGCTGCGGTTCCCGTCGGTACCGCGGACGCGCACGTAGAACGGCTCCTCCGCCTTGCCGAGCGGCAGCACCAGCTCGAACGTGCCGCGCTTGCCCGAGGTGTCCCACTGCCGGACGACCTTGGTGTCGGGCGCCCTGAAGGTGTCCCGGTCGCTGACCGTGCCCTTCACCGAGCCGCGGATCGCGTCCACCCGGTTCAGGGTCGGCACGAAGTTCGCCCAGTTCGGCATGGTCTGCGCGGTGATCCGCACGACCAGCTCGACCGAGCGACCCCGGCGTACGTGCAGCGCGCCGCCCAACGGTTCGCCGTACCGCTGGCCGGACTCCCGGACCTCAACCTCGACGCCCTTGACGAGCGCGCCGTGGTCGACCCACATCCGGCCGTTGCGCAGGCCCTCCATCACCGACAGGTAGTCGCGCCGGCTCGCACCGACGTGGGTGCGGCTGTAGAAGCCCGGCCAGAAGTCTCCGGCGGTCTGGTTGACGGTGTTGCCGTAGACCGGGTCCATGTAGCGGCCGTCGCGGTCGGACTGCGCCTGGTCCGAACCGTCCGGACGGCGCGAGGTCTCGTTCCAGTTCACGTGCGAGTCGGAGTTCGCGCTGATCCACCACGGCTTGCCCTCGGCGAGCAGGCTGTCCCACAGCCCGCCGACGGTCGCGGTCATCCAGTCGAACCCGCCCCAGGTGCGGTAGCTCTCGGCCGGGTACCCGGGGAAGGAGTTCGCGCCCGGCGTGTTGCCGTAGAAGCCGCGGGCGCTCGCGGCGCCGATGCCCTTCGGCAGACCCGCGGCCTGGTGACCGGGAGCGCCCTCGAAGCCGACGGCGATCCGCGGGTCGGCGTCCCGCCAGTTGCGGATCTCGTGCGGGCTGTCGATGCCGTTGCGGGCCGGGTGGTTGGCGAGGAACAGCGCGTCCTGGACCCGCCGGCGGTCGACCTGCTGGCCGAGCCACTGGATGCCGGACACGGCGAGGGCCTCGTTCACCGGGGTGTTCGCGCCCGCGTTCTTCACGCTGCCGTCGTAGCTGTTCTCGAACTGCTTCAGTACTTCGACCTCACGGCTGCCCGGCGCGACGAAGACCGTGCCGTGCTCGGCGGCCGGGATGTTCCACTCCAGGCCCTGGAAGATCAGCGTGTCCGTCAGCTCGGACCGGGCCGCCTTGATCTGCGGGTTCACCAGGTCGACGCCGATCCGGGCGTGGGTGGCGCTGCCGTGGTCGGTGATGACGAGCCAGTCGAGCCCGAACGCGGCCGCGTGCCGGGCCTGGTCGATCACCCGGTACATGCCGTCGGAGCTCATTTGCGTGTGGATGTGGTGGTCACCAGCCAGCCACACGTTGGGACGCTTGCCCTGCTCGAACACGAAGTTCTCCGGCTTGTGCGCGGCCGCGAACTGGGCGCCGGAGACGGCGAGCGCGGCGGTGCCCCCGAGGATGCCGGCGGACCGGAGCAGCCCGCGGCGGGACATCTCGGTGGGCGACAGCTCGCTGTCCGGGATCGACTCGTCCAACGCCGCCGCCGTGGCCGCGTCCAGCTCTGTGTTCGGGTGATGGTGGTCGTGACCGTGTCCATGCCCGTGCCCATGCCCGTGACCCTGGCCGTGCTCGTGATCGGGCTCATGGTCGTGCGGGTGAGCGTGCGAGTGTCCCATCGTGCGTCCTCTCGGATGGCGGAAACCGCCGGGATCATCGCCTTTCCGAGTGACAGCAAGGTGTTCTCCACATGAACCTCACAAGCCACCTCCTGCCCCACTTTCCTTGTTCTGCGACGATGTCGCATCTGCGAGCGGGAATGGACACAGTGGCCGGACCCGGTTTGAATGGCGCGGATGAGACGGCAGGTGTGGGCGGTGGTGCTGGCGACCGTGTTGGTGGGGGTGGTCGGCGTCGTGGTCGCCCTTGCCTCTCGCAACGACGACACCTCCCGTGGCGGGGATCTGGGTGTCGTGCCCTCTGCCGGCGAGTCGTCCACGGCAAGGAACGTCGTCACGCCTACGCCGCCTCCGACCGCCCGGCCGAGCCGGACGCGACCGATCGTCTACGTGTTCCCCGTCGGCGGATGTAAGGCGTCTGCTTCGCAGAGTCATCATGACTATCCGGCTTCGGACATCTTCGCAAAGGTGGGGTGCCGGTTCGTGGCGCCTGTGGACGGGCGGGTTGACGAGGTGACTCGGGTGGATGGGTGGGACCCGAAGACGAATGTGGGCCGGGATCGCGGCGGGTTGTCGGTGTCGATTGTGGGGGTCGATGGGGTCCGGTACTACGGGTCGCACCTCTCGGCGATCGCGCCGGGGATCAAGCCCGGCCTTCAAGTCAGGGCCGGGCAGACGTTGGCGCTGACGGGGAAGACCGGGAGCGCTCGGGCAACGCCGGCTCATCTGCATTTCGGGATCAGCTGGCCGACAGCGGCGGGCAAGTGGTGGATCCGGCGCGGGTCGGTCCCGCCGCAGAGCTACCTGAACGCGTGGCACGACGGCAAGACGTTGTCGCCGGTTCAGGCGGTCGCGCGCGCCCGAACGGCGTACGGGGTCGATCGCGGGTGCCGCTCGTACTGCTGAGGGTCAGCGGAGCGGACGGAAGAAGGCGCGGATGTCGTCGACGAGGAGGTCGGGGGCTTCCAGCGCGGCGAAGTGGCCGCCTCTGTCGAACTCGCTCCAGTGGGTGACGTGGTGCTCCCGCTCGAGGATGTGCCGCATCGAGGGATCGGTCGGGAACACGGCGACTCCAGTGGGCACGGTGGAGGGCGGCGGATCCGCAGGCGCGTGGCGGTTCTCGTAATACAGGTTGGCCGAGGTCGCGCTCGTGTTGGTGAACCAGTAGATCGACACGTCGGTGAGCAGGTGGTCGAGCGAGACCGCGTCCTCCGGCAACGGGCGAGCCGGATCGGTCCACTCGTGAAACTTCTCGAGGATCCACGCGAGCTGCCCGACAGGTGAATCACTCAGACCGAACGAGACCGTCTGCGGCTTGGTCGACTGCAGTTCGGCGTACCCCGTGCCGGTGGCCCGGGTGTGCTCCGCTGCCGCGAGCTTGGCCTGGTCGCGCTCGCTCAGGTTGTCGAAGTCCCCGGGCCTCGCAGCGGGGAAGGCCAGCCCACCATTGAGGTGTACGCCGACCACGTGGTCCGGGTCGATCCGCCCGAGCAGCGGCGACACCACCGACCCCGTGTCACCACCCTGAGCGCCGTACTGCGGGTAGCCGAGGCCTGCCATCAGCGTGGACCAGGCCAGGGCGATCCGCTGGTGGTTCCAGCCGGGTTCCTTCAGTGGGACGGAGAAGCCGTGGCCCGGGACGGATGGGGCGACCACGTGGAAGGCATCGGCCGGGTCACCGCCGTGGGAGGCGGGATCGGTCAACGGGCCGAGCACGTCGAGGAACTCCGCGACCGAGCCCGGCCAGCCGTGCGTCAGGATCAGCGGGAGCGCGCCGGGTTCGGGCGACCGCGCGTGCAGGAAGTGGATCGTCTGGCTGTCGATGCGGGTGGTGAACTGCGGGAACGCGTTGAGCCGCTCCTCCCAGCTCCGCCACTCATACTCCAGCCACCTAGCCACAACCCGGTGTAGGTAGTCGACGGGCACCCCACGCTCCCAACCGGTCGAAGGGAGCGCTCGGGGCCACCGGACGCGCTCCAGCCGCTCGCGCAGATCGTCGATCGCTTCCTGTGGCACCTCGATCCGGAACTGCTCGATCGCTCCCCGCGAATCCATTCCGCCAGGCTAGCCAGCGGCCTTCGATCCGGCGCGGATTTTTCTGTCCGCGAGATCGAGTGGCAGCAGAGCGACGAGGAGGAAGGCGCCGCCGAGGGGCATCAGGTCGAGGTTGATCGTGATGGTGATGAACCCCAGCAGCAGGAGCACCGGGGACCACACCGGTAGCCAGCGTTCGCGGGTGAGGAGCACGGCCAGCGTGAGCAGACCGGCCAGGAACAGCAGCGGGCCGACCGTGTGGAGGGTGTCGTACAGGCCGAGGTCGCCGGGCCAACGGTCGTACTCGTCGCCGATCACGGACATGGCGGCGTGGTCGTCGGCGCGGAATCCCGCGATCAGGTCGATCACGATCACGCGGATGAACGCGGCGACGCCGATCAGTCCGGCCACGAGCGCGACCAGGCTCACCTCGCGCGCTCGGGCGAGCAACCCGCGCAGGACGAACAGCGCCACGGCGTACAGGATGAAGCCGGTCAGGAAGAGCAGGTGGCCGATGGTCCAGGCGGGGCCGGGGCCGTGGTCGCCATCGGCGCCGTCGATCCACCGGATGATGCCATAGGCAATGAAAAGGAGCGGTGCGGCAACGAAGGTCTTGGTCATGGTCACCATGCTGGTGAGCCGGCCCGGCCAGCACCTCGCCGCCGAGGACCAACTTGCTGCCGACACTAGGTCGTGGGAGTGATCAGGCCGGTCTCGTAGGCGGCGATCACCGCCTGGACCCGATCGCGGAGGCCCAGCTTGGCCAGGGTGTTGCTGACGTGCGTCTTCACCGTGTGCTCGCTCACCGTCAGGGCCGCGGCGATCTCAGCGTTCGAGAGGCCGCGGCCGAGCAGGACCAGCGTCTCCCGCTCGCGCGACGTCAACACGTCGAGGCTCGCCGCCGGACCACTGCGCGGGCGGTTGCGGGTGAGATCCGCGATCAACCGGCGGGTGACGCTCGGCGCGAGCAGCGACTCCCCCGCGGCGACCACCCGGACGGCGTGCACGAGGTCGTCGCGGCGGACGTCCTTCAGCAGGAATCCGCTCGCTCCCGCGTACAACGCGTCGTACACGTAGTCGTCGGAGTCGAAGGTGGTCAGCATGATCACCTTCGTCGCGGTGCCGGCGCAGATCGTACGGGCCGCCGCGAGTCCGTCCATCCGCGGCATCCGGACGTCGAGCAGCGCAACCTCGGGACGGTGGGCGCGCACCAGTTCGACCGCCTCGGCGCCGTCGCCAGCCTCGCCGACCACCTCGATGTCGGGCTGCGCCTCGAGGATCATCGCGAACCCGCTGCGGACGAGTTCCTGGTCGTCGGCAAGTACCACCCGGATCATCGGACTCCTTCTGGACAAGGCAATCTGGCCCGAACCTCGAAGCCACCACCCGGACGCGGCCCGGCTTCCGCAGTACCGCCGCAAGCTACCGCTCGCTCCCGGATGCCGACCAGTCCGTGGCCTCCGGCAACAGTTGCCAGTGGCCCCTGCCCGTCGTCGATCACCGAGACCTCCAGCTCGTCGGCCGACCAGTCCAGCCGTACTGTTACGTGCTGCGCGCGGGCGTGCTTCACGGTGTTCGTGAGCGCCTCCTGGACGATCCGGTACACCGCGATCTCCGTGTCCGGCGGCACCTGCCGCCGGACACCCGTCACCTCGAGCGACGCGGTCCCGCCGACGAGCTCGGGCAGTTCGTCCAGGGTCGGCTGCGGCAGTCGCTGTGGTTCGTCCGCTTTCAGCACGCCGAGCAGCCGCCGGAGTTGCGTCATCGCGTCCCGCCCGGCGTCCGCGATCGCCTCGAAAGCCTGCTCCGCCCGCTCGGGATCACGCCGTACGACGACCGGGCCGGCCTCGGCCTGCACCACCATCAGGCTGACCGCGTGCGCCAGGATGTCGTGCATGTCGCGAGCGACGCGGGCGCGTTCCTCCGCCGCCGCGCGGGCAGCTTCGGCGACGCGCTCGCGTTCGAGTTGCTCCGTCCGTTCGCGCAGGGTCTCGGCATGCTCCCGCCGGGTCCGCTCGAGAGAGCCCAGTAGGAACGCGGCCAGCGGAAGCAGCAGGGTGAACATGAACTCGTCGAGGTCGTTGTGCTTCAGCAGCAACGAGGCCGGCGGGAAGGTGACGAGGATGGCGACGAGTACGCCGAGCCGCTGCCACCGTTTCCGGCCGAGACTGGCGACCGTGTAGATCGCCAGCAGCCCGGCGTACTGCAGGTTCTGCCCGGGACGGTGGTACACCGAGACTGCGGTGGCGGCCGCGCCGACGATCACCATCACGGCGAAGGGAGCGCGCCGGCGCCAGAGCAGCGGGATCACCGTGGCGAGGTTCAGGAGCAGACCGAGGGCGGTCACCTTACCCGGAGCGGCGCCGATGAACGGTACCGAGGTGGCGACAGCGACGGCGAGCACCAGGCCCACGTCAATGGCGCGGTCGACCGGCCGCGGACCGGGGATCCCCAGCCGCGCCAACCAGCCATCGATCAGTCCGAGCACTCCACCAGTCTGACTCAGCGGACCGGCCAGGACCTCGCTCGCACGAGCGAGGTCCCCGCCCCGCCTCCCCCGACCCGGTCAGTGCCCGGAGCCACAGCGGGGCGGCGAGGGGGGCACGGCCCCCCGCCCGGCTCAGGGCCAGGTGAGCATGGCGGCGGCGCGGGCGGGGGTTGCCTGGTTCGCGGGATCGCCTGATCTTCAAGCGTTCGCGTAGTACTCGGGTTTCATCTGGATCAGTTGGACGTAGTTGCCGTCCGGGTCGATCATCGTCGCGAACCAGCCGACGCCCCGATCCTCGGGCTCGACCAGCCACTCCACGTCGAGGGTGCGCAGATGCGCGGCCGCCGCCTGGATGTCGTCGATGGCGAAGTTGATCACCACCCGGCCTGGTTCGGCGGTACGGCCGGCGACGTCGTCGCGCTTCTCGATCACCAGGCCGAAACCACCGAGGTTGAGATTGCCGTAGCCGTCCGTCTCTGCGTGGAAGCCGTCGCGGTACCACGTCTTGAGACGGTCGGGGTCGGTGCTGCCGAGCAACATGCTGTTCAGAACGGGCCGGTCCATGATGTCTCCTCCTCCGAGCCGGCTTTCGGCTCACGACCGGTACGTCGGAGTCGCCGCGGCAGGCTCGACACGGTCCTCCTGGTAATTCGAGGGGTGGTCGGCCTTCAGGCGCGGAGCGAGCGCGGTGCCGGTGCGCCGTGTGTTCACCGTCACGTCAGATCCAACGGACGACGCGGACGTCAGGTCACGCCCGAATTTGGCCAATCGTCCAGAAAGTGGAATCCATTCCTCATCGCCGCTCGAAGCTTTGTTCGGTTCTCGCTGGAGAGCCAATTCACAGGGTTTCCTCAGGAACGACACGCCGGGTGTGACATCGCCGCTCCGTACGCTGGGTGGCGTGACCATCGAAGACGCTGGGCCGAGGGCTCTGGCTGTTCCTGAACGGGTCGTACTGCCAACGGGGATCGCCACCGTCCAGACCGAACAACTGATCGGAGACGTCAGCGACGCGCTCCGCTTGCTCGACGCCGTGGAGCGGGTCCGCGGCCATGCACACCCACTGATCCTCGGCCTCCAGGACGCCGTCGGCATGAAGATGCCCGCTGCTCTCGTGCTGAGCGCGATCTCGAACGGCCGGGGCACGGTCGAGGCCGTCGCCGAGCAGATCGGCACCACCTCCGGCGAGGCCGAGCTCGCGATCGCCGACCTCGCCGCGCTCGGCCTCGTTCGCATCTCCCCGGAGCTCGCCGTCACCGGGGTGGGCCAGGCGCGACTGGCTCAGCTGGACGGCCTGACGGTCCGCGTCCTCGACGTGATCACCGGCATCCTCGGTCCGGCCGACGCGGCCCAGCTGGTCCGCCTGCTGCACACCGTCGCCGACGGCCTCGAGTCGGCCACCGTCACCGCCACCACGACGGACCAGTCCCTCCCGCGAGCGATCCTGCACAACTGACCACCGCGCGTACGGCGTACCGCCTGAGTACGCCGTACCGGCTGATCCCCGCCTACGCCGTACCGGCGGGGTGATGTCGAAGCGGACGGGGGTGGCGTCGACGTACCTGGTGAAGGGCACCGCATGGTGCGTGACGCTAGGAGGACGAGATGTTCAAGGAGACGAAGGCGTTCAGCGGGTTCTCGGTGGACGGCATCCCGGCGGCGAGGGAGTTCTACGCCGGGACGCTGGGGCTCGAGGTGACCGAGGACAACGGGATGCTCCAGCTGCAGATCGCCGGCGGGAATCCGGTGCTGGTGTACCCGAAGGACAACCATGTGCCGGCCGAGTTCACCATCCTGAACTTCCCGGTGGACGACATCGCGGCCGCCGCGAAGGGCCTGGCAGACCGCGGGATCACGTTCGAGCGGTACGGCGACGGCCACGACGAGCAGGGCGTCTTCCGGGCCGGCGGACCGCCGATCGCCTGGTTCAAGGACCCGGCGGGCAACGTGCTCTCGATCATCGAGGAATGAGCGGTCAGCTGCTGGGGATCGGGTCGTCGTACTGCCCGAGGCGACCCTTGTAGCGAGTGTGGCCGAGATACGGCCACGCGTAGGCGGTGCAGCCGTGCAGGCCAAGGGTCTGCTGCTGCATCACGGGCGCGGGTTGTCCCGCAGCAGGGCACAGCTCGTGCCCGCGGCCGAGCCGGTGGCCGGTCTCGTGATTGATCATGTACTGCCGGTACTGCGGCAGCGGTGCTCCGTAGTTCGGGACACCGTGAGCCCAGCGGGCGACGTTCAGCACGACGCGATCGCCGATCCGGCAACTCGTGTACCGGTCGGGGCCGCCGCCACAGATGGTGTCGCGGGTCGACGGCGTGACGAGCATCAGGGTGAAGTCGGCCGCCTGGCCGGGACCGACCTGACGGAAACGCCAGAGTCCACCGGAGGCCCAGCCCTGCGGGGCGGCGTACGTGGCCCGGACGAAGTTGGCGAAGGCGGTGCGGTCGACGCCCTTGATGCCGCCCTCGATCGCGATCTGGAAGGTGCGGAGGGTGCCGGCCCTTCCGATCGCGGCCGGGTTGCCGGGGAGCACCGAGTAGCGCACTGTCCCCTGCTGCGGGTAGGTGATCTGCTCGGCCGGTCCGCCCGACGCCGAGCTCGTCTTGGGCGAGACCTTGGTGCCCGGATCGCTGGCGGCCTGGTTCTCGGCTTCCCCTGGGTCGTTCTGGGATGGGCCGGTTGAGGTGTTGGCAGCCGGGCGCTCCGGGTAGCCGTTGCGGGCGAACGGGCTGGCGGGGAGCTGATACAGAGTTCCCGCGGCGACCGCCGCCGCGATCCCCAGGGCGGCGACCCTCATCTTTCGCATCGACAAGCTCCTCACACCGCGCCCACGTTGAGGGCGTCCTCACCTCTTACTTGCCTGATCAGGCAGAACCCCTTCTCGGTCCGGGATCTCACGACCCCTGCTGCCTCGACCTCTGGTGCCCGATCCCGCGGAACCCATGAATCGCTCTTCCATGCTCGCTCGCTCTCGAGAGGGCTCAAGCGCGGACGATCCTCAGGCGCTGGGCAGGGTAGCTGCTGTCGGCGAAACCGAGCGCGCGGTACAGGCCGTCGCCTTCCGCGGTGGCGTGGAGCTCGACCTGGCCGACGGCGGTCTCGTCGCGGTACCAGTCGAGCAGTGCGATGACGCAGGCGCGAGCCAGGCCGCGACGCCGGAAGGCAGGCTCGGTGCTGACGTTGTACAGGTGCCCGCGCGTCGTGCTGAGGTCATTCGGGCCGGGCGGGTGCACGTTGCAGTTCCCTGCGGCGCCGGCGACCACGCCGATCTCCGGGTCGTCGACGACGAACGCGGCGAACGTCTCCGGCGAGGCGAGCTGCTCGGTGAAGAACCGCAACGCGGCCTCCCGCCATGGTGCGTCCGCACCGCCGATGTCCTGGCCCATCGCCGCAAGCATCAATCCCCTGAGCCTGACAAGCGCCTCCGCGTCATCCGGCTTGGCCCGTCGTACCTCGATCCCAGTCACCCGGAAATCATCTCCCGCCGCGGTCGGACGAGTTGTAGGCGCCCAACTGCTGGATCTGGTTCGGCCGTCGCCGGTCTCAGCCGAGTTGGTAACCGGAGAGCTCTCCGCTAAAGTGGAGACGTCTCCGGTTAACCGCTCCATCCGACGAAAGGCTCAGGACTGTGGCACCCACCAGAACGCGACTGACACTAGGCGGCGACCTCGAGGTCGGCCGGATCGGCTACGGCGCCATGAGGCTCACTGGCGAGGGCCTCTGGGGCGAGTACGCCGACCACGAGGGCGGGATCAGGCTGCTGCGGCAGGCTGTCGAGGCCGGTGTGACGCTGATCGACACGGCCGACGCCTACGGGCCGCACACCAACGAGCTGCTCATCCGCGAGGCACTGCACCCGTATCCCGAGCAGCTCGTCATCGCGACCAAGGGCGGCTTCGTCCGCGGCGGCAGTGAGCTCTCGTCGCTCAGCCCGATCGGCAACGCCAACTACCTGCGGCAGTCCGCGCACCTGAGCGCCCGGCGCCTCGGCGTCGAGCAGATCGACCTGTACTACTTGCACACCGGGTGGGCGCAGGACGCCTCGTTCGAGGAGCAGATCGGTACTCTGGCGGAGCTCCGGCAGCAGGGCCTGATCAAGCACATCGGCCTCTCGAACGTGACCCCGGAGCAACTGCGCGCCGCCCAGGCGATCGTCGACATCGCCGCGGTCACCGCCCACTACAACGTCGTCGCCCGGCAGGAGGCCGAACTGCTCAAGGCGGCAACCGAAGCCGGCCTTGTCTTCTCCCCTTGGCAGCCGGTGTCGCTCAGCACGCCCGGCGCACCCACTGACACAGCCGGCCCGGACGCTTCCCGTCGGGTGATCGAGCCGATCGCCGCCCGGCACGGAGCGACCGGTTCGCAGATCGCACTCGCCTGGCTGCTGGCGCAGTCGCCGGCGATGATGCCGGTTCCCGGTACTACGAGCCTGGCGCACGTTCGCGAGAATCTGGCCGCGCAGGACCTCGAGCTGAGCGCTGAGGATCTTCAGGCGATCAACGGCATCGCTTCAGCGGAGACAGCCATCCGGCCGGACCTACTGGAGACGTCTCTGTAGTTAGAGCAGTTGCTTTGTTGCCGGCGGCTACTTCAGGCCGCGGATCGCGAGTTCGAGCACGCGTCCGGCCTGCTCCTCACCTGCGTTGCCGGGGGCAACGGTCCAGAGGAAGCCCATCAGCTGCAGGACGTCGGCGGGATCGAGGCCCGGGCGGACCTCGCCGACGTCCTCGCACGCCTGGAGGAGGGTACGGATGGCCTGCATCACCGGCGCCGCGGTCGAGTTCACGACATCCTGCGCCGTCGCCGTCTGGAGCGCCTCGCCAAGACCATGCTTGACCCGCACGAAGGCAGCCAGCCGCAGGAACCACACGCGGAGCGCATCCAGCGGCGGGTGCTCGTCGAGGATGCCGTCGACGGCCTCCACCAGCGACTGGACCTCCTGCTGGTACACGGCGAGCACGAGGTCCTCGCGGGTGGGGAAGTGCCGGTACAGCGTGCCCGCGCCGACGCCGGCGAGCTTGGCGACGGCGTTCATCGAGACCCTCGGGTCCTCGGCGAACGCCTGGTACGCGACGGCGAGGATCCGCTCGCGGTTCAGCAGGGCATCGGCACGCAGAGGCACCGTCCGCTGCTCGGCCACGACTTCTCCTCGTTCGATCGAGGCCGACGTCAGGACCGTCGGCACGCTCCACCGGAGAACTCTCCGGTACGCCGTCCACTCTAGGACACCCCGCACAATCCTCGGCCGGTATCAGCTCAGCGTCACCGAGTGGGCGCGCGCGGTTCGCAGTACCGGGTGGCAATGGGGCGTGGTCGAGATGTCGGACGTTGCCCGGATCGCCCAGGTGTCGGTGACCACGGTCTCGCACATGCTGAACGAGACGCGGTTCGTGCGCCGGCGACGTTGGCTATTGAACACCTGTTGCGTTTGTTTCGTTTATTGCGGATACTGCTTTTGGCGAACGCTGGTCGACCACCCAGCGGATCGCCGGAAGGAGTAACTCCATGAGTGCCGCAGAACTGTCATCCGTACGCCCGGATGCCTCCGCGATCAGGACCGCCACCGGCGCGGTGAGGCGAGTGCAGCGATACCTGGCCAGCCATCACGACGACCGCGATGTCCGTCTGGTTGTCGAAGACGACCCGGACGACACCCTGGTGGTTCCGCGAGGCGCCCTCGAGCTGCTGGCCCGGATCCTCACTCACATGGCCGCCGGACAGGCCGTCTCCGTAGTTCCCACCCACGCCGAACTGACGACCCAACAGGCTGCCGACCTGCTGAACGTCTCCCGGCCGTACCTGATCGGACTCCTGGACGACGGGAAGATCGAGTACCGCAAGGTCGGGAAGCACCGCAGGGTACGTGCCGACTCGCTGCTCGACTACCTGCGCAAGGACGACCAGGAACGCCGCGAGGTGGCAGACGAACTGACCGCGCTAAATCGGGAGATGGGCCTGTACTGACGTGGCATTCATCGTCATATACGACGCGAACGTCCTTTACCCGAACAGCCTGCGGGACCTCATCATCCGGGTCGCGCAGGCTGATCTCGTACAGGCCAAGTGGACAGAGCAGATCCTCGACGAGACGTTCCGCAATCTGAAGGCCAACCGCCCCGATCTCGACCCGGCCAAGCTCGACCGGACTCGGGTGCTGATGAACCGCGCCGTCCGCAACGTGCTGGTCACCGGCTACGAGCCCCTGATCGAGATCCTGAAGCTTCCCGATGCCGGCGACAGACACGTCCTGGCCGCGGCGATCAAAGCCAACGCCCAGGTGATCGTCACCGAGAACCTGAACGACTTCCCGGCGGATGCGCTAGGCGAATGGAACGTCGAGGCAATGAGTGCTGATGAGTTCCTGCTCGACCTCATCGACCTCGACCAGCAAGCTGTCTACGCCCAGGTTCAGCGCATGGCCGATGCCTGGAAGAACCCACCGGGCACTGTGGACGACGTCCTGAACTCACTCGAACACCTCGGCCTGCTTGGCACAGTCGCCGCCCTTCGCGGCTGACGAGTGACTCTGGCCCAGGAACTCCCGGGCGGAGGTGCCCGTCACCCGGATGGCCGACCTGGCGACCACCTTCACCCGAGGCTGCTCGGAACCGCGAGCCACCCGCTCTTGTTGAGGAGCGGCGTGGGATCGGAGTACCTGGTCAGGCATAGCGACGGAGGAGCGGCGTGGGGCGGAGTACCTGGTCAGGCGTAGCGGATGCCTAGGCCGCCGTCTACGGACCAGTTGGCGCCGGTGACGAAGGCGGCGGCGCCGGAGGCTAGGAAGCAGACGACTTCGGCGACGTTCTCGGGGGTGCCGATGCGGCCGAGGGGGTGGACCTGGAGGGCGGAGTCGCGGGCGCCGGGGATGGTGTCGAAGAACTCCTCGAGCAGGTCGGTGCCGATGAAGCCGGGGCTGACGGCGTTGACGCGGACGTCGTGCGGGGCGACGTCGAGGGCGAGGCTGCGGGTCATGCCGACCAGGCCGGACTTCGCCGCGGCGTACGGGAACATGCCGGCCGTGGTCAGGTTCGAGTGGATCGAGGCGATGTTGACGATCGAGCCGTGCCGGGCGGCGATCATCGCGGGCAGCACCTGGCGCGCCATCAGCCAGGCGCCCTTCAGGTCCACGTCGAAGACGCTGTCCCACTCCTCGACGGTCATCTGAGTGGCATCCGCGTAGGCGTTCTTGCCGGCGTTGTTGACGAGCACGGTGATCGGCTTGCCGAGTTCCTCGGTCAGCGAGGCGACGGATCGGCGGACAGAGTCCTCGTCGGTGATGTCGCCGACCGCGGCGGCCACCGTCGCGCCGGTCTTCCTGATCTCCTCGGTGGTGCCGGCGAGCTCATCAGCCAGTATGTCGAGCAGCGCGACCGCGGCGCCTTCCTCGGCGGCCTTGGCGGCTACTGCGCGGCCGATGCCCCGAGCGGCGCCGGTGACCAGCACGACCTCATCCGTCAGACGTCCAGACACTGCTGCCTCCTCCATCGGTGTAGAAGCACCCTAGTGCCCTTAGATCCCCGCTTTGGCGGCTGCGGCGGAATCTCTCGCATACTGTTCGGCGGCTGCCCGCGACTGCGGCTGCCGCAGCAACACCAACTGGTGGGTGTTCTCGACCACAGTCCACGCTGGGTGGGACCTGCGAGTGAGACGACTCACCCGGTGGAGGGAGGACGCCGGACCAGTGCGGGAGCAGGGTGGGTCTCGTGACCACAGTGGTGGGACCGAGGGTTGCGGCGCCGGCGAAACGCTCGACCGGTGCGCGGATCAAGGACGTGCTGGCGGTGGGTCGCCCGGCGTTCTGGGTGGTGTCGGTAGTTCCTTATTACGTAGGGATTCTGCTGGCCACGCACCGGTTGGTGCCGGCCGTCGAGGACTGGCCGCGGTTGCTGGTCGGCGCCGTGGTCATGGGTCCGCTGCTCTGGCTGGCGGTGCTCGCGATCAACGACGCGTACGACCTGCCGGGCGACCTGCTGAATCCTCGGAAGTCGAAGTCACCGCTCCTGGATGGCCGCGTCACGCTCAAACGCGCCAAGCAGCTCGCGATCGCCGCCGGGATTGCCTCGATCGCAGTGGGCCTGCTCGTCGGCGTCGTGTTCACCCTCGGTGTCGTGCTCGCCCTGGTGCTCGGCTGGGCGTACAGCGTGCCGCCGGTGCGGCTCAAGACCCGGGCCGGGTTCGATGTCGCCGTGAATTCCCTTGCCCTGGGCACCTTCGGCCCACTGGCCGGCTGGGCCGCGGTGAACCCGGACCTCAGCGACTTCCCGTGGCTGATGGCGTTGCAGGGCACGTTGGCCGCGATCGGGCTCTACCTGCCGACCACGCTCGCCGATCTCGAGGCGGATCGTGCCGCGGGCTACCGGACGATCGCGGTGCGCCTCGGCGCGAGTACGACGTACCGGCTGGGCTTCGCGTTCTGGATCGCGGCCGCCGGGCTGTCCGTCGTACTGGCCGCGCTCGATGCGGTGATTCCGCGGAGCATGCTGGCGCTGGAGATCGTGATGGTGCCGGTGCTCGTCGCGGCGTACCGGCGGTTGATCGGGCCGGGGATGACCTTCAAGGGCGTCGTCGTGCTCGCGTCGCTCTTCCTGTTCCCGTGTGGGACGTTCGCGCTGACCTACACCGGGGTGCTGTGAGCACTCACACGTCCCGGTCGCAGGCCGTTCTACAGGTATGGACTTCGACTGGCAGAAGCTGACCGCGGAACTCGACGAGCACGGCTGCGCGCTCACGCCACCCCTGCTCACGCCCGAGCAGTGCACCGAGATCTCCGGCCTGTACGACGAAGTGCACCGGTTCCGCTCCACGATCGACATGGCCCGCTACCGGTTCGGCTCGGGGCAGTACCGGTACTTCGACCACCCGCTGCCCGAGGTGATCGCCGAACTGAGGGAGGCGTTCTATCCGCACCTGCTGCCGATCGCGCGCGACTGGGCCGCGCGACTCGGGCGATCCGCGCCCTGGCCGGACACCCTCGATGAGTGGCTCGACGCCTGCCACCAGGCGGGACAGGTCAAGCCGACGCCGATCCTGCTCAAGTACCAGGCCGGCGACTGGAACGCACTGCATCGCGACCTGTACGGCGACCTGGTGTTCCCGCTGCAGGTGGTGATCGGGCTGGACCGGCCGAGCGTGGATCACGCCGGCGGCGAGTTCCTCCTGGTCGAGCAGCGGCCGCGCGCGCAGTCCCGCGGTACGGTCACGTCCTTGCCGCAGGGGCACGGGCTGATCTTCACCACTCGCGACCGCCCGGTGAAGTCCGCGCGCGGCTGGTCCGCGTCCCCGGTGCGGCACGGCGTGAGCACGGTCCGGTCAGGACTCCGCCACACGCTGGGGCTGGTTTTCCATGACGCCGCGTGAGCTGATCCGTTCCTGGAAGGACCGACGCGAGACCGCGGCAACCACCTCGGCCAGGACCTGACCGAGCGGCACGGACAGTTCGCCGTCCAGCTCGGCCATCGCGGCAGTGGTCGCCTTCCACTCGGCCTCGATGGTCGGCAGCAGTTCGCGCGTCTTGTCGGTGAGGTGCACGATCCGCTGCCGGGCGTCCGAGCCGGGTTGCAGGGTCACGAATCCGGCGCGCTGCAACTGCGCGATCGTCTGGCTCGCGGCCGAGTGCGTCACGCCGACCGCCGTCGCCAGGTCGCGGATCGACAACGGGCCCTCGGCAACGATCGTGCGGACGATCGGCGAGAAGCGCGGCCGGTACTCCGGCAGGCCGAGGTCCAGGTAGACCTTCGCCACGTCCCCGTCGAGCAACTCGAGCACGTGCCGTAATTGGGTGCCGATCGCGCCGTCCATGGTAGTAATCTAACAGCACTGTTAGATCTGACACGACGGAGGCCTTCGATGTACCCGGCGGACACGGAACCGTACGACCACGGCATGCTCGACGTCGGAGACGGCCAGCTCGTCTACTGGGAGGTGTGCGGCAACCCCGACGGCAAGCCCGCGGTCGTGCTGCACGGTGGACCCGGCTCCGGGGCCCGGCCGTTCTGGCGCGGCTACTTCGACCCGGCGAAGTACAAGGTGGTGCTGTTCGACCAGCGTGGCTGCGGGCGCAGTACGCCAGACGCCGCCGAGCCGGACGCGGACCTCAGCACCAACACCACCTGGCACCTGGTCGCGGACATCGAGCAGTTGCGCGAGCACCTCGGCATCGAGAAGTGGCTCGTCCTCGGGGCATCGTGGGGAGCCACGCTGGCCTTCGCGTACGCCGAGCAACACCCGTCGTCGGTCTCCGAGATCGTCCTGTTCAGCGTCACGAGCACGACTCCCCGCGAGGTCGAGTGGATCACCCGGGACATGGGCCGCATCTTCCCCGAGGAGTGGGCTCGCTTCCGCGACGTCGTACCGGAGAACGAGCGGGACGGGAACCTGGCCCTGGCCTACTCCCGCCTGCTGCACGACCCGGATCCGGCTGTCCGCGACCGGGCGGCCCGGGCCTGGTGTGAGTGGGAGGACACCCACGTCGCCACGTACTCCGGTTACCAGCCGGATCCGCGCTACGAAGACCCCGTACTGCGACTCCGCTTCGCGCGGCTGGTCTCGCACTACTGGGGACACGCGGCCTGGGTGGAAGACGGCGCACTGCTCCGCGACGCCGGGAAGCTGGCGGGCATCCCCGGAGTACTGATCACCGGCCGGCTCGACATCAGCAGCCCGCCGGACACCGCGTGGCATCTGGCCCAGGCCTGGCCCGACGCCGAGTTGCACATCGTCGGGGACGCCGGCCACGGGGCCAGCAGCGCGAGTGTTTCCGACCTCGTGCTGGCCGCGATCGACCGCTTCGCCGGCTGACTCAGGCATCGCCGTCGGCCGGACCGGCGGCAGAAAAGTTGATCGCTCATCTTTACAACGATTAAGGGTCCCAGGACCCTGTTGGGATGACGGTGACCCGGACTGATCTCGAGTCGAACTACAGCCTCGACCGCTACGCGATCGCGCGGTTCGCCGAGCACGGGTTCGTCAAGCTGAAGAACGTGCTCAGCCCGGAGACCATCACGCAGTACGAGCCGGAGATCACCGGCAAGGTGATCGAGTTGAACACGCAAGACCTGCCGCTGGAGGAGCGCGACACCTACGGCAAGGCGTTCCTGCAGGTGATGAACCTGTGGCAGGACAGCGAGCGGGTGCTGGAGTTCGTCTCGTCGCCGCGGCTGGCCCGGGTCGCGGCGCAACTACTCGGCGTCCGATCGGTTCGGCTGTACCACGATCAGGCGCTCTACAAAGAGTCCGGCGGCGGGGTGACGCCGTGGCACGCGGACCAGTACTACTGGCCGTTCGCCACGGATCGGTGTGTGACCGTATGGATCCCGCTGCAGGAGACACCGCTGGAGATGGGGCCACTGGCGTTCGCCTCCGGGAGTCACACCTTCGAGCACGGGCGGGACTTGCCGATCAGTGACGAGTCCGAGCGGGTGCTGCAGGAGGCGCTGGCCGAGCAGTCGTTCCCCGAGGTCGTCGAGCCGTACGAACTGGGCGAGGTGAGCTACCACCTCGGCTGGACGTTCCACCACGCGGCGCCGAACGGTACCGACGTACCGCGCCGGGTGATGACGATCATCTACGTGGACGCGGCGATGGAGATCGCGCCGCCGGCCAACAACTTCCAGGAAGCCGACCTGGCCGCGTGGCTGCCAGGCAACGCGGCCGGCGAGACGATCTCGTCCCCGCTGAACCCGGTCCTGTACTCCGGCTGACCTGCTCGACTCCGGCTGACCCCTGCTCGCCCCTCGCCTAGCCTCCCTCAGCACCCCGCCCGCGGCTGACGGTCGCTTACCTTAGCGGCGACTGCGCATCTCGGCGTCGAAGGAGTCCTGCAGCGCCTTCATCGCAGCCGCCTCGGCAGGATCCGCGAACAACTCGGGCAGCGTCGCCGGATCGACGTCGTACAGGTGGGTCTGGAGCCACCAGATGTTGCCCTGCGGGTCCTTGATCCGGCAGCCGCGATCGCCGACGATTCTCGACGTGGTCAGCTCGGTCACCACCGTCGCACCCGCCTCCAGGGCCCGCGCCAGCACCCCGTCCACGTCGTCGACGTACACACTGAGCAAGCTCGGTGTAGCCGGCCAGTCCGGCCGCGCGTCGAACGCCATCAGTACCGAGTCGCCGACCGTGACCTCCGCGTGCCCGATCGTCCCGTCCTCGTTGAAAACCCGGAATGCCTTCTCCGTCTCGAACGTGCTCTCCACGAACTCGAGCCAGGCTGTGGCGCCCCGGACGGAGACGTACGGCGTGACAGTGCCCTTACCACCGGGATTGTTCGATTTCGTCGTCATGCCTCGAGTCTTCCAGCGGAAGAGGACAACTTGTGTCCTCTACCTCCGCCGGTCAGGCGCACCCGCTGGTTCGGGTGAGGGTGCGCATTGCGGCTAGGACCTGGCGGTCTGTGGGGGCGGGTGTGGCCGGGGTGGCACCCGCGGCGCGGAGACCGTCGAGGACATAGGAGAGATGGCGCCGCCAGGCGGTGGGTGCGGCGTCGGCCGTTCGCTGGATCAGGCCGGCGCCCGCCATGAGGATCAGTACTACGTCCGCGTGGCCGAAGTCGGCGCGCAGGACACCCGCGTCCCGGGCGTTGTCGATCAACTGGTTGAGGTTGTCGAATGCGACCCCGCGGAGCTCGGCCAACTCCCCCTTGCCACCGATCGACGCGGTGAGCAGATCGGCGAGAGCGCGGTTGCTCGCCTGGAGCTCGCCCAGGAAGACCAGGTGTCCAGCGAACGCGCTCCACGGGTCGGGCTCGGCCAGGGCGCGTTCGCTGGCGTCGACGACCTGCCGGAGGGTGTCAAGGAAGACCGCCGCGATCAGGTCCCGGCGGACCGGGAACCGGCGGTAGAGGGTGGCGTTACCAACGCCCGCGCGACGGGCGATCTCGTCCAGGGGCGCGTCGAGGCCGCGCTCGGCGAAGACGGCCCGCGCGGTTTCGACCAGCAACTGGCGGTTGCGCTCGGCATCGGCCCGCAGGTTCTCGGTCGGCATGGGGTCCAGCATACGGGGCTAAGTGGGGAGTGTTCCCCGATTGGTGGTACCGTCGGAACTAAGTAGGGACCAGTCCCCGGTTAAGACTTCGAAGGTGGCTACAGATGGCACGCGCATTGGCGATTGCGGAACGCGACGAGAAGCCCGCGATCCAGGAAGTACCGGCCCAGATCCCCGAGGCGGGTCAGGTCCGGGTCGCGGTCGAGGCGGCATCGGTGAACGGGATCGACGCGGCGACGGCGGCGGGGTACCTGTGGGATCTGATGCCGCACACCTTCCCGGTCACCCTGGGCCGCGACTTCGCGGGCCTCGTGCAGGCGGTTGGCGATGGTGTGACGAATGTCCAGGTCGGCGATCGGGTGGCCGGGGTGATCACCGGGATGGCTCTGGGCAAGGGTGCTATCGCCGACAGCGCGACGGTCGACGCCGGCACGACTGCCGTGATCCCCGAAGCGGTCAGCTCGGCCCAGGCGGCCGGGCTCGGCCTTGTCGGTCTCACCGCGACCGCTCTGCTCGACGCCCTGAAGCTCACAGCCGATGACACAGTCCTGGTGTCCGGCGCGACCGGCGGTGTCGGAGCTGTCGCGGTACAGCTGGCCGCGGCGACCGGGGCGAAGGTGATCGGTACGGCTCGTCCCGGAGCGGCCGAGTTCGTTCGCGGGCTGGGCGCGCACGAGGTCGTCGACTACACCGCTGACCTCGGCGCCGCTGTCCAGGTAGTGGCACCGGACGGCGTGACCGCAGTCGTCCACGCGGCCGGCGACCCCGCCACGTTGGCCGGGGTTCTGCAGCCGGGTGGACGTCTGGCGTCAGCGCTGGGCGCGACCCCGGAGCAGGCCGGTCGCGACGACGTCACCGTTCTGACGGCGATGGCGGACGCGACCAGCGAGCAACTCACGAAGTTGCTGGAGGCAACGGCCAACGGCAGCCTTCAAGTCCCTGTCTTCCGCACCTACACCTTCGACGAGGCACACCAGGCCGTTACCGACTTCGGCAACCACAAACTCGGCAAACTGGTCATCATCATCCGTTGATCCGCACCCTGGGCACACAGCTTGCGGCGGGCGCTAGGACGCGGCGGAGGTGTAGCGGCCGGCCAGGCTGATGGCCGCCTCCTTCAGTTCGGATGGGCCGACGAATTCGAGATCGGTTTCGAACATGCCGAAGGTGGCGGCCAGGCCGGTCCAGGACCAGCCGTTCAGCGTGAGGCGGCAGGACGTCGGGGTGACCTCTTCCACGAGGGCCTCGCGGCCGGCCCAGCGGGCGATGTCCGAGGCCTTCGCCTGCAGGATCGCCGTACCGCGGCACGGCCACTGGTCCCGGCTCTGGAAACGACTCGAGATGTACGTCGCGACGTCGGGCGCGGGGAGTTCGCGCGGGGTGAAGCGCGGCCCTGTCGGCGTCTTCGGCAACATCCGGTCCACCCGGAAGGTGCGCCAGTCGTCCCGCTCGAGGTCCCAGCCGACCAGGTACCACCGGCCGCCCCAGGTCACCAGGTGGTGCGGCTCGACCCGGCGCGGCGGCACCCACTCGTCCTCTGACGCTCCAGGGGACTCGTAGTCGAAGGGCAGTACCTCGCGGGCGCGCAGCGCGGTACCGATCGCGATCAAGTGCTCGGAGTCGACCTTGATCTGGCGCGAACCGGCGTACCGGTCGACCGTGGTGACCTGCAGGGCGTCGACCCGTTGCCGTAGTCGCGCAGGCATCACCTGGCGAACCGTGGCGAGCGCGCGCAGGGCACCTTCCTCGATGCCGGTCACGGTGGTCGTCGCGGTCTGCAGCGCGACGGCGACCGCGATCGCCTGGTCGTCGTCGAACAGCAGCGGAGGCAGATCGGCGCCCGCGTCGAGGCGGTAGCCACCGTCGGGGCCCTTGGTCGCGCGCACCGGATAACCGAGGTCGCGCAGCCGGTCCACGTCGCGGCGGACCGTGCGCGGGCTGACTTCCAGCCGTTCGGCCAGCAGCGCGCCCGGCCAGTCGCGGCGCGCCTGGAGTAGGGACAGCAGCGAGAGAAGTCGAGCCGAGGTTTCGGACATGCCTTCAGATTGCCACGAGTAACGGCCAGAATCTGTCCTCTACTCCTGGAAATGTCGTCCCCAGGAACCCCGACGAAGGAGACGACCCGTGATCAGCACCCGAGAGCTCACCAAGGACTTCGTGGTGAGCCGCACCGAGACCGTGCACGCGGTCCGCGGCATCAGCATGGACGTCGAACCGGGCGAACTCGTCGCGGTGCTCGGCCCCAACGGCGCCGGCAAGACCACCACGCTGCGGATGCTCACCACCCTGATCGGCCCGACCTCCGGCACCGCGAAGGTCGCCGGGTACGACGTCGCCGCGGAGCCCGGCCAGGTCCGCCGGCAGATCGGCTACGTCGGCCAGGGCAACGGCGCCGGGCACTCCCAGCGGGTCAGCGACGAGTTGTACGGCCAGGGGGTGATCTACGGCCTCGACCGGCGCGCGGCACGCCAGCGCGCGGAGGAACTACTCGAGTCGCTCGAGCTGAAGGACCTCGCGCGCCGCAAGGTGTCCGAGCTGTCCGGGGGTCAGCGCCGACGGCTGGATGTCGCGATGGGCCTGGTGCACGCGCCCGGGCTGCTCTTCCTGGACGAGCCGTCGACCGGCCTCGACCCGCAGAACCGTGCGAACCTGTGGGATCACATCCTGCGGATGCGCGAGCAGTACTCGATGACGATCGTGCTCACCACGCACTACCTGGACGAGGCCGACTCGATGGCCGAGCGGGTGGTCGTGGTGGACCACGGCGAGGTGATCGCGGACGACACCGCCGATGCCCTGAAGGCGAAGCTGGCCGGCGACCTGCTCCAGCTGACCGTTGCCCCCGGCAACCTGCAGGAGCTGGCCCGGCTGGCGGACAAGTTGCCCGGCGCGAAGGATCTGGTGGCCGAGGGCGACCGGGTCACCGTGTGTGTCGTGGACGGCCCGGCCGCGTTGCCCGAGCTGATCACCGCCGCCCAGCACGCCGGCGTACCGGTCGCGACCGCGCAGGTGCACCGGCCGACGCTGGACGACGTCTTCCTCAACCTCACCGGCCGCAGCCTGCGTGAGGCCGACTCCACCGGAAAGGCCGCAGCATGACCACCCTGACCGTTTCCTCCGTGCACCTCGGTACGCCGGAAGCCGGGCGGCGCAGTCTGCTCCGCGACACCGGCATCGTGATGACCCGCGAGCTGAAGCCGGTACTGCGGGACCCGTTCTCGTTGCTCTTCGGGATGATCCAGCCGCTGATCTTCCTCGGCCTGTTCGGGCCGCTGCTGGCCGGGTCGATGGGCGGGTCGCTCGACGGCGGCGTCTGGCAGTGGTTCGTGCCGGCGATCCTGGTGATGACGACGCTTTTCGGCACCTCGGCGACCGGGGCGAACCTGCTCTTCGAGTTCCAGACCGGGGCGCACGAGCGGATGATGGTGACGCCGCTGAGCCGGTCGTCGCTGCTGGTCGGGCGGGCGCTGAAGGAGATGGTCCCGCTGCTCGGCCAGGCGGTGATCGTGATCGCGGTGATGGTGCCGTTCGGCTTCGACCTGCACCTGGACGGCGCGATCCTCGGGCTCGCACTCCTGGCGGTGTTCGGGATCGGGCTGGGCTCGTTCAGCTACGCGCTGGCGATCGCGGTACGCAAGCAGGACTGGATGTTCTGGGTGGTGCAGCAGACGTTCCTGTTCCCGCTGATGATCCTGTCGGGGATGCTGCTGCCGCTGGAGACCGGGCCGGAGTGGATGCGGGTCGCGTCGAAGTTCAACCCGCTGTCCTACCTGGTCAACGCGGAGCGTGCGCTGTTCTCAGGTGATGTCGCCTCGACGGCAGTGCTGTGGGGCTGGCTCGCCGCTCTGATCACCGTTGCCCTCGGGCTCACCGTCGGCATCCGGACGATGTTGCGCTCGGCAACCTGAGGCTGCGGCGCTAGCGGTGCTTGGCTGCTAGGAGTGTGGCGTTTGTCGTGAGTTTCAGGCGGCCTGTGCGAGGTGTTCGTGGTCGATGCGGCTGCGGACGTGGCAGTCGATGGTGGCCAGTGCTTGTCGGATCTCGCTGGTGCTCTGGGGGTTCGCTGCCTCCTCTGGGGGTTACCCCACTGCTCTGACAATGGGCGAACCCCCACAGCACGGGCAGAGCACACTCTGCGGCTGCGCGGGCGGGGTTTCGCGCCCTCCGGGGGTCCGCTAGCGGTGCTTGGCCGCTTGGAGTGTGGCGTTCAAGCACCGCTAGAGCTTCTGGAGGGCGTCGTGCATGCCCTGCTCGGCCTCGTCGCCGAGCTTCTTGAGCTGGCCCTTGAGCAGCGGCTGGGCCAGGCGGGTCATGCCCTTGAACTCGAACTCGGCGCGATACGTCACCTCGGTCCCGCCACCGGCCGCGCGGAACGTCATCGTGTCGAGCGCGGTGACGGTCTTGTTCTCCCCGCGCAGCTGGAAGATCCGGCCCGGCTCGAGCTGCTGCACGACGTACTCGAGCTCGGTCTCACGACCCGCGAAGGAAGAGGTGTTCCGGTACTTCGTCCCCGGGCCGCCGTCGCCTTCGACCCTGACGGTCCGCACGGTGCCGGGATCCCACTCGGTCGTCGTCTCGAAGTCGGCCAGATAGCCGAACACCGCCTCGACCGGCCGATCCACGGTGATGACGCGCTCGATGGTGATCACCTCGCCAACGCTACCGGCCGCACAAGTTTCGCAGAACCTTCACCGATCGATGTTGGCTCACCTGCTGGTCCATCGTTCGCGCCGCCCCTCGCCTCGTCGACTTCAGACCACAATCGCGCGACGGATCAGTACCGCGGATGTTGCAAGGACGTCTGGTGCTCAGCTGGACCCGAGCTGGTCTGGCTACCCGAGCCGGCGTTGAGCGCGAGACCGAAGGCGATCACCGCGAGCAGGCAGGCCACCGCGCGGACGTTGTTGGCCGGGTTCCACTTCGCCAGGTAGTTCAGCCACTCGGCCGCTCCCTCGGCGGAGTTCGGGTCGAGCGCGGCCAGCTTGTCGTTCAGCGGGATGTTGACCGCGAAGCTGAGCACGATCACGCCGACCAGGTAGAGCGCCGCTCCGGCCAGCAGCCACCACCGTCCGGGACTGTCCCGGACGAACGCCAGCACCGCGAGCGCCAGGCAGATCAGCGCCGTCCCGAGGAAGATCAACAGGAAGAGCGGGTTCTGGATCCTGACGTTGATGAGGTTCATCGCGGTCGCGCCCTGGCCGGGTGGCATGCGCTCCAGTGAGCTCATCACCGTGGTGCCGAAGGCGAAGAGCAGCCCGCTCATCAGGCCCACCCCACCGAGTGCGGCCAGGGTGAGGATCTTGGTGAGGTTCATACCGACCACACTCCCGTCTTCGCGGTCTCCCGCGCCCAGTCCGCGAAGTCCCGCGGCGCCCGGCCGAGAATCTGCTGAACTCCTTCCGAGACGTACTCCGAGCGGTGGTTGCGGATCACCGCGAACAGGTCGCGGACGGACTCCGCGTCCTCCCGCGGTACGCCATACTCGACCATCTCGGCGACGTGCTGCTCCGGCTCGAGGTCGACCGAGGTGATTGGCCGGCCGGTCGCGGTGGAGAGCTCGGCCGCCACCTCGGCCATGGTGAGCGTGCGCGGCCCGGACAGCGAGTAGGTCTCGCCGGTGTGCCGCTCGTCGAGCAGCGCGGCGGCCATCACGTCGCCGACGTCGTTCGTGTCGATCCAGGCCTCGGCGCCGTCGCCGGCCGACAACCGGATCTCCCCGGCCTGCACGTAGTCGAGCATGAAGTCCTCGCTGAACCCCTGCATGAACCACGCGGGCCGGACGATGGTCCAGTCGGCGCCACTGTCCTTGACCGCGTGCTCCAACTCGAGGCCGCTCTCGTAGACGGCGAACTCGCGGCCCGGGCTGCCAACACCCCGGCCGGACAGCAGAACCACCCGGCGCAGTCCGTCGGACGCCGCCTGCTGGATGAACTTGCCCGCCTGCGCAAGCCCGGTGGGCCCGACCGGCGGAGCCAGGTACGCCGTGTCGATGCCGGCGACCGTGCCGGACCAGGTGTTCTCGTCGTACCAGTCGAAAGGCCGCTCGCTCGAACGCGAGGCCAGCCGGACCGGGATCTGCCGGGCGTCGAGCTGCTCGACGACGCGGCGTCCGGTCTTGCCCTTACCACTCAGGATCAGAATCGGTGTGTTTGTCATGGCTTCAGTCCATCGCGAACGGATGAGACAAACCATGGTTGTCTGGCGCAATTCCATGTCTGTACGTCTCAGCCTGGGGTAGGCTGACCGCCATGGACGTCCTCGACGATCTGCTCGCCGGCACCCGGGCGCGGGGCGGTGTGTTCAACCTGACGATCATGGATCCGCCCTGGGCGCTGGACATCCGCGACGCCGCGCAACTGGCGCTGGCCACCTTGGTGCGCGGGTCGGCGTGGATCTCCCGCGCCGGGCTGCAGCCGGTCCGGATGGAGGAGGGCGACGTCGCGGTGATCGTCGGCCCCGAGCCGTACGTCGTCGGCGACGAGCCCGGCACCCAGCCACAGTTGCGGATCCACCCGGGTGGCATCTGCGAACCGTTGCCCGGGGCACCTATCGACTACAGCGCCCGGCTCGGGGTCCGCACCTTCGGCGGTCGCCCCGAGGGCGCCGCGATGGTTGTCAGCGGCACCTACCAGCTCGAGGGCGACGTCGGCAGGCGGTTGCTCGCGGCCCTCCCGCCGGTGCTCGTGGTCCCGGCGGCCGAAGTCGCCGGGCCGGTGATGGAGATGGTGCTCGGCGAGATCCAGCGGGACGAGCCGGGCCAGCAGTCCGTACTCGACCGGTGGCTCGACCTGGCGCTGATCACCACGCTGCGGGCCTGGTTCGCGCGGCCGGAATCGCACGCCCCGGGGTGGTACCAGGCGCAGAGCGACCCGGTCGTGGGCCAGGCCTTGCGCCTGCTGCACGAGGACCCGGCGTACCCGTGGAGCGTTGTCGAGCTGGCCGATCGCACCGGGGTGTCACGAGCCAGCCTGGCCCGGCGGTTCAGCGGGTTGGTGGGGGAAGCGCCGATGGCCTACCTCACCGGCTGGCGGATCACCGTCGCCGCGGATCTGTTGCGCGAGACCACGGACACGGTCGAGTCGATCGCGCGCCGCGTCGGCTATGCGAACGCCTTTGCTCTGAGCGTCGCCTTCAAACGCGTCCGCGGCACCAGCCCGACCGCGCACCGCCGCGCCGCCGCCTAGCTGGATTCATGCTGCAGCCTCAGCTGGTCGTGGCGTCGATGAAGGCCAGCGCCTGCGGCCAGGAGAGCTTGAACGCCTCGGCGTTGACCTCCTGGTCGTGGCGGCCGCGATCCGAGAACCCGTGATCCGCGCCCGGGTAGAAGTGCGTGATCGTGGCACCGGTCGACCGCGCCTGCAGCGCAGTCTGGACCGCCTCGAAATCAGCCACCGGCACGATGGTGTCGGCGCTCGGGTAGAGCACCATCACCGGGGCGGTGACCCCGCCCACCTCGGCGACCGTGTCGTACGAGTGCTGCGGCGCGAGCTTGGACGGCACGGTCGGGTGGTACGCGATCACGTTCGCCAACCGGTGCTCCCTGGCCCCCAGCAACAGAGCGAGCCGTCCACCCAGACACCAGCCCATCGTGCCTGCCTGCTGACAACCGAGTTCACCCAGAAGGTGGTCCAGCAGCGCGACCTGCTCGGCGAGAGCGGTGTCGTCGTTCATCTCGCGCAACAGCCCTGACAACTCCTCCCGCGTCGAGTTGTCGGTGCTGCGGCCCTTGAACGGGTCCCACACCAGCGCGGTGATCCCCCGGCCGGCGAGCTCGTCCGCCCAGTCGCGGACCTGCTCGCCGATGCCGGTGATCATCGGCAGCAACAACATCCCCGGCCCGCCCTCGACACCCTCCGGCCTGGCCAGATATGCGCCGAGATCTCCCACCCTGACAGTCGCCGTCTCGATCATGACCCGCACGTTAGCCGACCGCCTGGGCGTGCGTCAGGCCCGCTGGGCCTTGAGCATCCGGAGACCGGCGAGGTTGACGAGGACCAGGATGATGGCGGCGAAGACCAGCAGCGCGACCTGCTCCGGGAGCACGGCGATCCCAACGCCGATCGCGAGCACCGGCAGCGCGAGTCCGGCGTACGCGATCAGGAAGAGGGCGGCGAGCACCTCGCCGCGCGAACCCGGGTCGGCCAGCGACGCGGCGGTCGCGACGGCGCCCCGGAAGACCAGACCGACACCCGCGCCGGCGACGACCCCGCCGATCACGAACAACCACAGGCTGGGGATCAGCCCGCCGACGGCGATCCCGACCAGACCGGCGGACATGGACGCGAGCCCGAGCCGCAACTGCTGCTGCCTCGCCAGCCGCACGAACGCCACCTGACTGGTCGCACCCGCGATGAACACCACGAACGTCACCACCCCGGCGAGCAGCCGCGAGGTGTGGTGCAAGGTGCCCGCCAGGAACGTCGGCGCCAGCGAGGTGAACAACCCGAAGATCGCGAAGGCGGCGAACGCCCCGGCCGCGGTCGCGAAGAACAGCGGCTTGGCGTCGGCCGGCAGTGCCACCCGCTGCGGCCGGTACGCCGGACGCTCCTCCCGTCGTTCCACGGTCTCCGGCACGAGCGCGATCCCCAGTGCGCTGAGCAGCAGCAGGACCAGGAACAACTCGTACGGCCGATCCAACGGCGCCGACCCGTACTGCGCGAGCAGGCCACCCACGAGCGGGCCGAACGCCAGACCGCCGAGGTTCACCATGCTCGAGATCAACGCCGACCTGCTCCCGTCCTCCCGAGGCCGGGCGATCTGCCGGAGCTCGGACAGATGCGCGGTCGCTGTCGCGGTCAATACGCCGACTCCGACGCCGGAGACGAATCGCGCGAGGAGCAGACCGGGCACGTCCTGCCAGACCAGGAAGATCGCCGCCGCCAGCGCCTCGGCGAGCACCGCGAGCAGTGCGACCCGGCGACGGCCGAGCCAGTCGCTGACGTGGCCGGCGAGGTACAGGCTGGCCATCACGCCGACCGCGTAGGTGGCGAAGATGACCGTGATCATGAACGTCGGAAACCCGTCCCGGCGCTGGTAGATGGCGTAGAGCGGGGTCGGGACGGTGGAGAACGCCATCGTGATCAGGAACGCGGCGGCGATCATCCAGAACCCTGTGCTGTGGGCGAACCGCACGGGCGAGCCCGCCTTGTCGAGCGCACGGGGGCCGGAGAGAGTTGTCATGCTTCTAGACTCACTCGCCGGATCTATCGAGTCCAACGAATCTTCTTGCATCGTGTTATCGCTCTGATCGATAATTCAGTCGTGGACTCGAGACAACTGGAGTACTTCGTCGCCGTCGCCGAGGAGTTGAGCTTCACCCGCGCGGCGCAACGGCTCTTCACGGTCCAGTCCACCGTGTCCGCCGCGATCCGCGCGCTGGAGGCGGACCTGAAGACCACGCTGTTCGACCGATCCACCCGACGGGTCACCCTGTCGGATGCCGGCCAGGCCCTGCTGCCCGAGGCGAAGGCCGCGCTGGAGGCCATCGATCGGGCTCGCGCGGTGGTCGAGGAGGCCTCCACCGGACTTCGCGGCAACGTCCGGATCGGCACGATGACGAGGCTCGGCCTCGTCGATCTGGCCGAACTGCTCGGCGCCTTCTACCAGCGCTACCCGCTCGTCGAGGTGCAGGTGACGACCTCGCCGACCGGTTCCAGCGGACTCGCCGACGACGTCAGGCACGGCCGGCTCGACGTCGCTCTGGTCGGCTTGAACCGCGCGGACCTGCCCGGGCTCGAAACGCGCGAACTGGCGACCGTGCCGTTCGTCGTCCTGGTTCCCTCGAACCACCGGCTGGCGGGGAGAGGGGCGATCCGGTTGGCGGACCTGGCCGGCGAGCGATTCGTGGACATGCTGCGGGGATTCGGCAACCGGACCACGGTCGACCGGGCCTTCGACAACGCCGGTCTGCCGCGACGGGTGCAGGTGGAGGTGCCGGACCTGACCACCGTGCCGGACTACGTGCGCGCCGGGCTGGGCGTCGCCGTCATACCGGAGCTCGACCAGGACGAGGCGGCCGGCGTGACGCGGCTGCGGATCACCGACACGGATCTCAGCTGGACGTTGTCCGCGGTCACCCCCAGCGGCCGGCGCCCGAGCCGGGCGGTCACCGCCCTGCTCGACCTGATGACGGCCGCCATCCACCCCGGTAGCACCTATTTGTAGGGAGATCCGGCAGCGGTGGGAATACTGAGGCGGCAATCATTGTTGATACATCACCAAAGGGATCCACCCTCGGTAAGACACCCATCCTGGGCGCCTTTGCAACGGATCGTCCGGCACGTTCCTGCCGGCGAAGGAAAGGAAGCGCGACATGGCAACTGTCTCGTTCAAGGGAGCTACCCGGGTCTACCCGGGCACTGAAGCCCCGGCCGTCGACAAGCTCGACCTGGACATCCAGGACGGCGAGTTCATGGTCCTGGTCGGTCCCTCCGGTTCCGGCAAGTCCACCGCGCTGCGGATGCTGGCCGGCCTGGAAGAGGTCAACGAGGGCTCGATCTACATCGGCGACCGTGACGTCACCAACAGCCCGCCGAAAGAACGCGACATCGCGATGGTGTTCCAGAACTACGCCCTCTACCCGCACATGTCGGTCGCGGACAACATGGGCTTCGCCCTCAAGATGCAGGGCATCCACAAGGAGGAGCGCGCCAAGCGCGTCCAGGAGGCGGCCAAGCTGCTCGGCCTGGAGGAGTACCTCGACCGCAAGCCGAAGGCCCTCTCGGGTGGTCAGCGTCAGCGTGTCGCGATGGGTCGCGCGATCGTGCGTGACCCGCAGGTCTTCCTGATGGACGAGCCGCTGTCGAACCTCGACGCCAAGCTGCGGGTCCAGACCCGCACCCAGATCGCCGAGCTGCAGCACCGCCTGGGCGTCACCACGGTCTACGTGACGCACGACCAGATCGAGGCCATGACGATGGGCGACCGGGTGGCCGTGCTGAAGGACGGTCTGCTCCAGCAGGTCGACACCCCGCTGAACCTCTACGACGCCCCGCAGAACCTCTTCGTGGCCGGCTTCATGGGCTCCCCCGCGATGAACCTGATCGAGGCCGAGATCACCGACGGCGGCGCGAAGATCGGCGACTACGTGGTCCCGATCGAGCGCTCGCTGCTCGCCAAGGCCGGCGACGACAAGACGCTGATGCTGGGCATTCGCCCGGAGGCGTTCCACCTCGCCGACGAGGGTGTGCCGGTCCGGGTCGCCGTGATCGAGGAGCTCGGCTCCGACGCGTACCTCTACGGCAGCGCAGAGCACACCACCGGCCAGCAGATCATCGCCAGGATCGGCACCCGGATGCACGCCGAGAAGGGCGCGCTGGTCCACCTCGCCCCGCAGCCCGACAAGCTGCACCTGTTCTCCACCTCCACCGAGCAGCGCCTGACCGCCTGACAACGGCCGACGCACGACCCGCAGTACGGCCTCCAGGCTCGACACGTACTGCGTACCCGGCCCCGGACGATTCTCCGTCCGGGGCCGTGGTGCGTCTACGGTGATCCGGTGACGCATATGTGGGAGGTCGGTGAGCCTGGGATCGTGCGGCTGCCCTCGGGGCGGCTGATCCGCGGACGTGGGCTGCGAAACCCGTTGCCCGTCGGGCAGACGCCGACCTTCGGGGTCTACCTGCTGGGCAAGGAACCGCCCGGGGTCAGCTGGGCGTCGCGCTGGCTCCGCTGGCCGGACTTCCGCCTTCCGACCGACGACGCCGAGGCGCGGGCGGTCCTCGTGGAAGTGCTGGAACGCGCCGACACCGACCGGGTGGAACTCGCCTGCGGCGGTGGTCGGGGTCGCACCGGCACCGCCCTCGCCTGCCTCGCCGTGCTCGACGGGGTCCCCTCAGCCGAGGCAGTGGAATTCGTGCGCCGCAACTACGATCCGAAGGCCGTCGAGACCCCCTGGCAGAAGCGCTACGTCCGCCACTTCGCTTGATCCCGTCCTGCGGGTCAGGCGCGGGTGGCTCCACCGCCGCGCGGCGTTTCGGCGTACCGGGATCCGCCAGCGAAGAGAGCAACGCGTCCGCGAGCCGGTTCGACGCGAGCCGAGGGTAGTCGGCGACCTCACGGATACTGGCGCAGTGGAGGTCTCTGAGCAGGGAATGGGCGAGCGAGCGGGCTACCGGCGATCGGCAGGGTCGGCGCGCGGCGAGGCCCGCCGCCGCGAACTGCTCGACCGGGTGACCGACGACCTCGGCGTCAACGGGCTGGTCGACTTCTCGCTCCGGCGCGCGGCACGTGCGGCCGGAACGACCCACAAGGTGCTGCTTTACCACTTCGACGGACCCGAGGATCTGCTCACCCAGGCGGTTCTGCAGCTGCGCGAGCGGCGGATCAGCAGAAGCATGGCGGCTGCTGCCGAAGCTCTGGCCGGCCCGACGCTCGCCGCCCGGGTCCAGGCGATCTGGCCGATCCTGATCGGCGAGGAGTCCTGGGTTCTCGACCAGGCGATCGGGCTGGCCATGTACGACCCCGCCCGGTACGCCGAGCTGGCCCGGAACGCCTCGAAGCAGTACCTGCCGTCGCTCTTCTCGCTCTGCCCCGAGCACTGGCCCGACGATCGGAAGCTCGAAGTGGCGGAGATGATCCTCGGCACCCTGCGGGGATTCCTGGTCGAGTGGCGGACCAGCGGCGACGGTCCTGGTATCCAGGCCGGCTTCAACGCACTCGTTCGCGCCCTGGACCGCGAAGAGGCCGCCCCCTGAGCGCCGCCGCCCGCGTTTCGTAGTACTGCGGCGGCGCGGTCCGGCGTACGGGCATGGACAGTTTGCGAACCGCGTGGTTCACTTCTAGGCAGGGGTCTAATCGGACAGAGGATCGGTGGGCGGATGCGCGAGAAGGTTCGGTTCGTCAGTGGGGACGTCGAGTGCGTCGCCTGGCACTACCCGGGGACGAACGGTGGTTGTGTGGTGATGGCCGGCGGGTTCGCGGTCACGAAGGAGCCCGGCACCGACAAGTTCGCGGAGCGGTTCCACCAGGCCGGGTTCTCCGTGCTGGCCTTCGACTACCGGCATCTCGGCGAGAGCGGCGGTCAGCCGCGCCAGGTCGCCCGGGTGCGCGAGCAACTCGCGGACTGGCAGGCCGCCATCGCCTTCGCGGCGACGTTGCCCGAGGTGGACCCGGCGAAGATCGCCGTCTGGGCGTTCTCCCTGTCCGGCGGCTACATCTTCCAGGTCGCGGCGCGGAATCCGCACCTCGCGGCGGCGATCGCGCAGACGCCTAACGCGGACGGCCCGGCGGCTTCGCGGAACGCGATCCGGTACCAGAAGCCACTGGCGATGCTCCGCTTCACGGCCCGAGGCATCCTCGACGCAATCGGCAGTCTGGTCGGCCGCCGCCCGCTGCTCGTGCCGTTGGTCGGTCAGCCAGGCACGGTCGCGCTCCTCACGACGCCGGACGCCATCAGTGGCGGCGATCTGGCGCTCAACCCGGACAACAAGTACTCGGACTGGCAGCAGGAGGTCGCCGCCCGCTCGGCGCTCAGGGTCACGCTCTATCGGCCCGGCCGCTTCGCATCTCGGGTGCAGGTGCCGCTGATGGTGCTCGTCTGCGACCAGGACAAGTCAGCCCTCGCCGAGCCCGCCGCGATCGCCGCGCAGCGCGCACCCCACGGCGAGTTGGTCCGCCTGCCCGGTGGTCACTACGAACCTTTCCTCACCGCCCATCAGGAAGCCGTCGAAGCCGAACTCGCCTTCCTTCACCGCCACCTCCTGGAAGACAAGCCCCTGCCGGCAGTTGGTCAAGAGCTCTTCCTAGGTGTGCGGCCACCTGAGGTCGATGTCAACGACATCATCATCCGCCTGACGGCCCAAGGCTGAAATGCCGTTGACGGTGGTCGGGGGGTGGCGTTTGCTCGGGGTGTGACGATCGAGCGCACCAATCCCCCGGCCCTGCACGCGACACCCGGCTATCACCACGTGACCAAGGTGACCGCCGACCAACTGATCTTCCTGGCCGGCCAGTGCCCGCTGAAGGAGTCGGGCGACCTGGCCGACGGTGGACTCGAAGGCCAGACAGAGCAGGTGATCCAGAACATCCTGGTCGCCCTCGAGTCGGCAGGCGCCAGGCCGGCTGACGTAGTACGGACCGTCATCTACGTCGCCAGCCCGGTCCGCGAGCAGCTCAGCGCAGTCTGGACCCAACTGAACGCCTCCCCTCTCGCGCCCGCCTTCACCTCGGCCAGCACCCTGCTCGGCGTAGCCCAACTCGGCTTCCCCGGCCAACTCGTCGAGGTCGACGTCACTGCTGCCCTGTAACCGGGTGGTTCGGCTGGAGTAGGTGGTGAGGGTCGTAGTGGGTCTTCAGTTTGGTGAGTCGTTCGTAGGTGGGCGGGTCAAAGGCGGCTCGGGTCTCCTCCTGGTCGAGCGGGGCGAAGCTGAAGTTGAGGAACCGGCCGATCACGTGGTCGGTCCAGGGCTCGAGGATCCGTTGGTGCCGAGCGGTCACGTCGCGCTTGCCTGGTGACAGGACGGTCAGCGAGTACGCCGCGTCGCGGTGGCTGACGGCATTCGGAATGGCGGGCGGCTGAGCGAGTGCGCCGCCGAGATGGCGGATCCCGATCACGCACATCGCTTCTGCGGAAGGGCCTGCCAGCTTCGGGATCGTGGCGAGTGCCTCGGCGTCCAAGGTGTTCAGCAGCACGTTGTGGGAGCGGTAGGCGTCGGGACGTTCGGGCTCGGCGAAGATCCTGCCCGACTCGGTGTAGGGCAGTTCGCCGACGGTGTCGAGAAGCGGCTTGCCGAGCTCTCTCAACGTCTGGACGAGTTCCTGGCCTGCTCCGAGCACGCTGAGTTGGAGTTGCGCGACGTGCTTGCCGCGGAGGGGTTCGGGGACCGGCGGGATGTCGGGGAACACCAGCACGGCCACGGCTGAAGTCACCTCGTCCGGAACCGTCCGGGTCCACTCGCGCCAGGTGTCGAGCACGCCCGGCGCCTGGTTCAGGTCGTAGTACAGGCTGCCGCCGTAGAGAGTGGTGACGGGGAACAGGTCGATCTCCAGGCCGGTGACGATGCCGAAGTTGCCGCCACCGCCGCGGAGTGCCCAGAACAGGTCGGGGTCTTCCTCGGCGTTGCGGAGTTCGCCGTCTGGCGTGACGATCTCGATGCGGCGTACATGGTCGGCGGCGAAGCCGAAGCGCCTGGCCATCAGGCCGAGGCCGCCGCCCAGTGTGTAAGGGATTGCGCCGACGCCAGGGAAGCTGCCGGACAACGGGGCTAGGCCGTGCGGGGTCGTCGCGTCGATCACTTGCTTCCAGGTCGCGCCCGCCTGGATCCACGCCGTCTGGTTCTCCGGATCGACGGTCACTGCGTCCAAGCGGCCGGTGGTGATCAGCAGGCCGCCGTCGAGCGGCCTGGTGTGACCGTGGCCGCTGGCTCGGGCTGCCACCTTGAGCCCGTGCTTCAGGGCATAGCGGACTGCCGATCGAACGTCCTGCGGAGTCGTTGCGCCGACGATGCGCTCCGGCTGGTGCGGTGCGAGTCGCTGAAAGCCGAGTCGCTCCTCCTCATAGCCGTCGGTCTCCTTCGTCCACACCGGTCCTTCGATCTTCGTAGTCATGGCTCCGACGTTAGGAGCTCTTGCGGACACATCTTGTCCGGAAGATATGCGAGTCTGGATCTCGTGAGTGCCCGCAAGGATCTGCCCGGACGACTGCTGCGGCTGCTGTCGTTGCTGCAGAGCCGTCGTGAGTGGTCCGGCCGCGAACTGGCCGAGCGCCTCGGCGTCACCGACCGCACTGTACGCCGGGACGTCGAGCGGCTGCGGTCCCTCGACTACCCGGTGACCGGTACGACGGGGTTGGCCGGCGGGTATCGGCTGGCCGCGGGGAAGAACGTGCCGCCGCTGTTGCTCGACGATGACGAGGCGGTCGCCGTGGCGGTCGGGCTGGCCGGGGCCGCGGGCAGTGGGGTGTCCGGGCTCCAGGACAGTTCGATGAGTGCGCTGGCCAAGTTGGAGCAGGTGCTCCCTGCCCGGCTGCGGCCGTCGGTTGCTGCCGTCGGCGCGGCCGAGGTGATCACCCGGTATGGGATTCCTGAGGTGGATGCCGCGGGACTCGCCGTACTGGCCGCCTGTTGCCGGGATCGGGAGATCGTTGCCTTCAGCTACTCGGGGCGTCGCGGGGCGAGCAGTGACCGGCGGGTGGAGCCGCATCGGCTGGTGACGATCCACGGGCAGTGGTACCTGCTCGCGTACGACCCGGATCGGGCGGACTGGCGGACCTTCCGGGTGGACCGGATCTCGCGGATCGCGCCGACGCGGCATCACTTCTCCGCCCGGGAGCTCCCTGCGGCGGACGCAGCGTCGTACCTGCTGGAGTCGTTCGCCGCGGCGTCCTACCGGCACACGGCGGTAATGCGGGTGCAGTTGCCGGCCGAGGTTGTGCGCGACAGCTTCTTCGGAACGATCCCTGGCACGATCGAACCCGCTACCGGTTCTAGCGGGGAGGTGGCGTCTGTGGTGCGGTTGAGCACGGAGGCGCCGGCGCTGTTGATCCAGTACGTCGCGGGGATCGCCGCGCTCGGCGCGGAGTACACACTGGAGGCATCGCCGGAAGCAGCCGGCCTGATTCGCGACGTCGGCCTCAACCTTGCCCGGGCTGCGTCCGACGCGGAGTAGCCATCTGTCCCCGACCATCCGTTCCCGACCATGAAACGGCAGCTGTGAACCACGTCCTGATCACCGGAGCGACCGGCTTCGTCGGCTCCCGCCTGGCCCGCCACCTGTCCACCACCCACAAGGTGATCACTCTGTCCCGAGGGCGATCGACCGGCCCATGGATTGCTGTCCAAGGGGACTTCGGGTCCGAGGCCGACCTCGCGCAACTGGATACGTATCAGCTCGACGCGGTGGTTCACCTCGCCGCGGAGACCGGCGGAACGACCGAGGAGGCCGGGCTCGCGGTGAACGTCCTCGGCACCCGACGGCTGCTGCGCTACCTCGCGGATCGCGGGGTGCGGCGGTTCGTGGTCGCGAGCTCGATCGCGGCGAGCGGTTGCCTGTCGCCCGAGTTTCTGCCGCGGCGACTCCCGATCCCCGCCGACCACCCGTGCGACGCGCACGATGCGTACGGGCTGTCGAAGGCGCTGATGGAGGAGGTCTGCGTGTACTTCCAGCGCCTCGATCCCGAGCTCGCCATGACGGTCCTCCGGCTCGGCGTCGTCGTACCGGAGAGCACTTCGCCGGTTGCCCCCGAGTCGCTCGGCGGGATCGACCTGCCGTTCACGAGTCTTGCCACGGTCGCGGTGCAGGACGTGGTCGCGATCATCGCGCGGGCGCTCGAGTTCGAGCCCGGATTCCACCGGTTCAACGCCGTCGCGCCATGGCTGCCGACTCCCCTGTCGGTGCGGGACGCGCTCGACGCCACACTGGGCGCCCGGGGCAATGGCCTGGATCTTTCGGGGTACGAGGAGAGCGGGCCGACTTCGTTCTACGAGACGGCGGAGCTGGTCCGCGCGACGGGATACCCACAGGTCGACGTACGCAGTACGACTCCTGCTTGAGTGGTGGGACAGAATTCGGGCGAGGCGGCAACAGACGGCGAGGACAGCAGATGAACTCGGAGCAGCCGGACCGCAAGCGCCTGGCCGAGCAGTTGCAGGAGGACTGGGAGGCGCTGCGCAGCGTTGGCGACCTCTTCACCGGTACTGCGCTCGGCTACAGCGCTGAGCAGCTCCGGCCGGGAAGCGGCTGGCCCGAGGACCTCCAGGACACGCCGATCATCCTCGCCGTCGACGGCCCCGGTACTGCGCTCACCGTGGCGGCGCGGGCTACGCGGGACCTGACACTGGTGCTCACGGACGAGCCGGACGCGGTGCGCGGCGTACTGGATGAGGCAGGGCGCCCGGAAGTGTCGGTGTCCGCTGACCCCGAGGCGATCGTCGACCTGGTGACGGCGACCGAGCGGCCGAAGCGATGGATCGGCCTCGGCTCGGCGGACCACCTGACCCAGGTGGTCGACTCCGACCTCGTCGGGCGGCTGCGGGTGACCCAACTGCAGGTCCCGAGCGGAGCTGCCCCGGTACTGGCGGCCGCGGCGGCGGGTCGCCTGGCGCTCGACCTGGTCAGCGCCAACCCGGCCGACGGGGAGGCCGGGCCTGCTGTCGCGATCGCGGCGGCGCTGCTCATGCCTTTCGTCGACTTCCACCAGGTCAATGTGGGGGTCGACGAGAGCGGACGCTTCCAGTTGCGGCACGACGGCTTCCTGCTCTGGTGGGGCATCACCAAGGAGCCGGGAGCCCTTCAGGCGTGGGTTGATCAGGCCCTTGCCTGAGTCGCCGTGCCGTCATCATGGTGTTCGGCCTGGCCATACGGTGATCTGGCCATGCGGTGATCTGGCCATGCGGTGATCTGGTCATGCGGTGATGAGGCCGATGCCCAGGGTCAGGACGCCGGCGGCCAGGGAGAGCGCTCCGAGGTACAGGACCCAGATGAACTGGTTCGGCTTGGTGCGGTCCTTGCCTGCCGACGAGGCGAAGAACCCGCCGGACATCACGATCGCCGCCACCGGGATGCCCAGGCGGCCCACCCACAGCCAGAATCCGTCCAGGCTGGTCGAGTCCACGTAGAGCAGTCCGACCAGGCTGAGGATGACCAGCACGCCGGCGTGTCCGTGACCGGCCCGCGCGAACGACTTCTGGAAGTCGGTCATCGGCACGTCACCGCGGACGATCTTCGTCATGAACCAGCCGCCGAACTGGATCGTGACGATGGTGAGCAGGATCGCTCCGGCGATGGTCCGGGAGGCCTCGCTCAGCTCCATGGTTGTTGCTCCTTCACTGCGGTTGCTGGGGGTTGTGGTTGGTCGTTGTTCAGTGGTCGACGAGTTCGGGCTGCGGCTTCTGGCGGACCGCGCCGAGCAGCCTGCGGGTCGGCGTACTGTCGGCTGAACGGGCCGCCCACAGCACGACCGCGATGTAGAGCAGTTGCTCGGGGATCCGTTGCCACAGCGGGGTCGCCGTCTCGCCGTTGGCGAACGAGATGTCCGCGACGGCCTCATAGATGTTTGCCGGGAGCAACGTGACGAACAGCGCCGCGAGCCCCAGACCGGCCGCCCACCTCGTTGCCGTCAGCACCAGTCCGAGCGCCCCGAACAGTTCTAGCACTCCGGTCAGGTACACCAGCGCGTCCGCGAACGGCAGGAACGGCGGCACGATCCGGACCATGTCCGCGTGGTTCGGCATCACCGTGACCGAGGCGGGAACGAAGTGCGCGCTCGCGGTGAGCAGCAGCATCACCGCCATTCCGTGCGCGGCACTCACCGGCCAACTGGCGAACCTCCGGACCCCGAGCGCGCCCAGCGCTCGGAACACCAGCGTCGCCAGCACCAGTACGACATCGACGATCATCAGCTTCCTCCTGTCATGGATAGTCGCACTATCCGCTATGGATACTGCTACTATCCATCAGGAGTCGAGGAAAGGCAAGGGAGATATGCGGATCGCTGAGTTGAGCCGGGTGTCGGGGGTGCCAGTGCCGACGATCAAGTACTACTTGCGCGAGGGCCTGCTCCCCGCCGGCGAGCTGACCAGCCCGAACCAGGCGGACTACGGCGACCAGCACCTACACCGGCTCCGGCTGATCCGGGCGCTGGTGGATCTAGGTGAGGTGCCTGTAGCCGGGGTGAAGCGGATCATCGAGGCTCTCAACTCGGACTCCCTGTCCCTGCACGACCAGATCGGCCGCGCCCACCGGGCGATCACCCCGCAGCCGCAACTCACCGCGAGCACCGAAGTCCGCGCCGAGGCAGCAGCTCAGGTCGACGAACTGGTTAGGTCCCGCGGCTGGACGATCGACCCCGACGCCCCCGCCCTCACCACCCTGATCGAAACGGTCGCGGCCTTCCGCACCCTCGACCAGGACCACCTGGCCGGCTTCCTCGACTCCTACGCCGACGCCGTAGAGAAGTTCACCGAACTAGAGGTAGCCGCCGTCACCTCCCGCGCCGACCGAACCACCCCCGACCAGATCGCCGAGTCCGTGGTCATAGGCACCATCCTCGGCGAGACCCTCATCTCCACCCTCCGCCTCCTAGCCCAAGAATCAATCTCAGCCCAGAGGTGGAAGGTCGACTGACCCAAGCAAGCTCAGGAGTCGTGGGCCATGTCGACGAAGCGGGAGTAGTGGCCCTGGAAGGCCACGACTACGTCGGCGGTGGGGCCGTTGCGGTGCTTGGCGACGATGAAGTCGGCCTCGCCGGGGCGGGTGGACTCGCGTTCGTAGGCGTCCTCGCGGTGAAGCAGGATGACGACGTCAGCATCCTGCTCGAGGCTGTTATGGACAGCAACTCCTTCGGCGACGAAGTTGTGGGTACCCATCACGGTGGCGTCGTAGACCTCTTGCTCGCCAAGGCTCTCGATCGAGGTGATCGTGTCCCAGAAGATGTCGTTGGTGGCGAGCACCTCGAGGTCCGCGTCTCCGAGCACGTCGGCAACCTTGGCAAGGCGCTGGCGACTGGGCGCGTGCTTCCACAGCGTGGACCCGGAGAACTGGGTACCCATCGCGGCAGCAAACTCCCGATGCGTTACGTTGCGCTCGCTCAACACCGTGCGCACCTGCGACCAGACTTCCTTCGGAATCGTGTCGAGGTTGGTGTTGGCACGCACCGTGCGGAGTGCCGTCGCCACCTCGACAGCCTTCAACCCACGCAGGCCATGGACGCCGATCTCGTCACAGAACCGCAGCTGGTTCTCCGCGCCGTAGAGGTGAAGGTGGTACGAGTCGCGGTAGCCGGCCTTCTTCGCAACCTTGATCCGGCTGAAGATGTTGTAGCGGAGCAGAAGTCGGGCGAGATCGTCGACCAGCCGACGGCTGGTCGAGGCGTAGTAGATCCGCCCCTGGCCGGTCTTGGCATCCCAGCGAACCGAACCGTCCGTCGCCCAGAGGTGCCGGATGAAGGCGCCGACCTGCTCTTTGGGAAGGCCGAACACACCTTCGGGGACGAACTTCTCGTGACTGCGGAGACCGAGCAACCCCAGCGTGTCGAGCCAGGCTGCGATCGGGTTTCGCTTGCCCCGAGCCAGCCGGTACGGCGCGGGCAGCCGCAGGGTGATCACGCGGGCGGCGGCGTACTCATCGCGGATCGGGGTGATGCCGAACCGGCGCTGCGCGGCCGAGGCGACCGCCGACAAGTTCTCCTCGTCGATGCTCGCGTAGCGGATCGGCCGGCGCTTCACGAAGGAACCGTCGCCGAGCAGGTGCGCGAGCAGCGTGACCTCATCGTCGTCCCACGGCTTGATGTTCAAGGGCGGCGGCACGTGACGGAGCGAGCCCAGTCGGTCACCCGGCACCAGCTCACCCAGCGGCTTCCATCCGTCGTAGGTGAGGAAGGGATGATTCGCCGTTGCCTTGATCTCCCGTCCGGAGGCGAGCTTCAGGCGGAAGACCTCCTTCACGCCACTGGGGAAGACGTGCGTCATCGTGCGCGGCACCAGCTTCAGCCGGTCATCGAGCGACCAGACCGGAATCTCCTTGGCGTCCGCCGCGAGCAGGTCACCGAGCGAGATCTCCGCGCCGGTGTCGGCTCTCATCAACCGGGTGTCTGCGGTCAGGCAGCCTGATTCGCGGAGGTCGGAGGCCATCGGGCGCTTGTCGGAGCGTTGCTCGGAGCCTCGGTTCAGCTGGCAGATCGCGATCACCGGGATCTCCAGCTCCTTGGCCAGCAGCTTGATCGAACGGGAGAACTCGGAGACCTCCAGCTGGCGGGACTCGACCTTCTTGCCCGACGTCATCAGCTGCAGGTAGTCGATCACGATCAGCTTGAGGTCGTGGCGCTGCTTGAGCCGCCGCGCCTTGGCCCGGATCTCCATCATGGTCAGGTTCGGCGAGTCGTCGATGAACAGCGGCGCCTCGGACACCTCGCCCATCTTGCGCGCCAGCCGGGCCCAGTCCTCGTCCGTCATCTTGCCGTTGCGCATGTGGTGCAGCGGCACCTTCGCCTCAGCCGAGAGCAACCGCATGGTGATCTCGTTACGACTCATCTCCAGCGAGAAAATGCAGGACGTCAACCCGTGCTTGATCGAAGCCGACCGGGCGAAATCCAATCCGAGCGTGGAGTTGTGGGTCGGAATCATCGACTTGCCGGCCAGATACAGGTGATCGTCATTGGCCACCTCGACACACCGCACTGGCACGCTGCCGATCCGCTTGACCTGCTTGACCAGCCGATTGCCGATCCTGACGGTCGACGCGGGTCGCCGCTCCTTGTGGGTGATCATCTTCCGCGACAGCTTGAAGACGTCGTCCACCGTGCTGAAGGTGAGGACATGGCCGATCGATGACTCGGGAGACCTGCCGGCCACCAGGCGGGTCCGATGACCGCACTGGTAGCCGAGGCTGACGATCAGCTCATAGACATCGAGCGCCAGCCGCTCGTTGGTCAGTGTGATCTGGCAACTGCCGGTCGGGTTGACGGTGCCGTCCGTGTCGAGGAGGCCCGCGAGCAGCTCCCGTCGCTGGGCCTCCGATGCCCGCAGATACTCACCAGGAATGTGCTTGTTCCCGAGCACTCCGATCTTCCGCAGTACTGCCTGCACCGTGCCATGGTCCCCGTGGCAAGACTGGCAGCGGAGCCCGCCCGCGTACGAGTTCCCACAGTCCGGGCAGGTCGGAGCCGCCACGGGCGCCGAGACGAAGCGCGCCTTGCCTCCACAGCTCTGGCCGCATGTGCGAACCTCCTTGGTTCGCGGCAGGAAGGTCCTCCCACAGACCACGCACGTACGCCGTACTCGCTCCTCCCTCGGAAACTGCATCGAGTAGTTCAGGGAACTCTGCTGACGGACCGCCAGACCGGTCGCCTCGATGAACATCGCGACCTCGGGGTCGGCAGAGGTGAAGCGCGCACTGGCGGAATGCCCGTCACCGAGCCAGACCCCCAGGGCATACGGCGGCAGCGGGAGCTCGATCGGCGGCAAGGCGAGTGCGGTCGCATTGTCGATCGAGTGATTGACCCGCTTCTCGTTTCCGGGGCAGTGAAGAGTGTCGGCGATCTCCGCAGTGGTCCTGATCTCGGCGAACTGCGTCTGGTTCCGGTACCGGTTGTAGTTCTTCTCGGCGGACCACCGGGACTTGCGGGAGACGCGGGTCTCCGTCCGCCACTGGTGTTCAGCGTCCGCGATGAGCGTGCTGCCGTCGGAGAAGGTGAGTTCGTAGCAGGGGCGGTCGTGCATGACCTCGGTTGCGGCGACGACCTTCGTCGGTCGGCCGTCTGCGCCGATCAGGTGGTCGCCCACGGCGACTTCGCCCATGGTCGTCCAACCGGTCGGCGTCGCCAGCGGGGTGTCGAGCGCCAGTGCTTTACCCATCGCCGGGCGGGCCGCGATGATGATCATCTGGCCGGGGTGCAGGCCGTTGGTCAGTTCGTCGAGGTCGGTGAAGCCGGTCGGTACGCCGACCATCGCGTCGCCGCGGGAGTCGATCGCCTCGATCTCGTCGAGGGCGCCCTCCATGATGTCCTTCAGCGGCGCGTAGTCCTCGGTGGTGCGCTTCTCGGTGACCGAGTAGATCTCCGCCTGGGCCTGGTCGACGACGTCGTCGACCTCACCCTCACCGGCGTAACCGATCTGGACGATCTTGGTGCCGGCCTCGACCAGGCGGCGCAGGATCGCCTTCTCGCGGACGATGTGCGCGTAGTACCCGGCGTTGGCCGCCAGGGGCACTGACGCGACCAGGGTGTGCACGTACGGCGCGCCGCCGATCCGGGCCATCTCGCCGCGCTTGGTCAGCTCGGCCGCGACGGTGATCGCGTCGGCCGGCTCACCGCGGGCGTAGAGGTCGGTGACCGCGTCGAAGACGATCTCGTGCGCCGGGCGGTAGAAGTCGGTGCCGCGCAACGTCTCGATCACGTCGGCGATCGCGTCCTTGCTGAGCATCATCGCGCCGAGCACGCACTGCTCGGCCGCCAGATCCTGCGGTGGGGTGCGGTCGAAGCCCATCGCCGGGTTGCGTTCCTCGTTCCCGCCGCCCTGGCCCCCGCGGAACTCCGCAACGCTCACTCGTCCGACCTCCTCGTCCTGCACCTGCACCGCACCTGCACCGCACCTGCACCGCACCTGCCAACTCGAGCCGGCCCCGACCCAACCGGCCCGACCCAACCGGCCCGACTCGAACACCTGCTCGAATCCTAGCCAATCCCGCCGACACTTTCGCTGGCAGCATCCGCAGGCGGACTCGCCCCGAGACTGCGGGCGGACGGTGTCAGTCACGCGACCGTACGCCCCTTGTCCCGAACCCCGGTAGCCGGTCGTCCACACCCCCTGTGGAAGAGCTGTGGGAAACCCCGGGAACGGGTGTGCACAGGTTGGGTATATCCCTGTGGATATCTGCTCGTAGACTTCCACAACCCTGCTCTGACCTGCGGTTTCGTCTGCGCACAACTGTGGAGAAGAAAAAGATTCGATACCCACAGGTCCGGTTGCCTGTGCACAGGCGTGGCCAGGCACAATGAGGCCCATGCCCATTACCACCAGGTCGTCCGGGCGCCCCGCCGACAGGCCGTGGCCCACCCTGGGGACAACTTCCGCGTGAGCGACCAGCGACCGGAGCCCGCCGAGCCTTCCGCCGAGCGACCTGCCGACCGTCCCACCGGCAGGGCGCAGGACCGCGAGATCCTCCGCCTGGCGGTGCCGGCGTTCTTCGCCCTCGTGTCCGAGCCACTCATGCTGCTGGCCGACTCGGCAATCGTCGGACATCTCGGCACGCCGCAACTCGCTGCGCTCGGGGTCGCCGGGACGATCCTGCAGACGCTCGTCGGGGTCTGCGTGTTCCTGGCGTACGGCACCACCTCCGCGGTGGCCCGGCGGATCGGCGCGGGCGATCACCGCGGAGCACTCTCGCAGGGCATCGACGGACTCTGGCTCGCCCTGCTGCTGGGCGTAGTACTGGCTGTGGCCGGGCTCCTGCTCGCACCGGCGACCGTCGGGGCGTTCGACCCGTCGCCGGACGTGGCGGACCACGCCGTGACATACCTGCGGATCTCCTGTTTCGGCATCCCGTCGATGTTGCTCCTACTGGCGGCGACCGGAGTACTGCGTGGGTTGCAGGACACCACGACGCCCATGGTGGTGGCGATCTCCGCCAACCTGGCGAACATCGCGCTCAACCTGGTACTGGTCTACGGGCTCGACCTGGACATCGCCGGCTCCGCCCTCGGTACTGCGCTGGCCCAGACGGCCGCAGGCGTCGCCCTGGTCTGGGTGGTGGTTCGTGGCGCCCGCAGGGACGGCGCCAAGCTCCGCCCGGACCGGCCCGGCATCCTCGGCTCGGCCCACGCCGGCATCCCCCTGGTCATCCGCACGCTGACCTTGCGGATCGCGATCGTGCTCACCACGTACGTCGCGACCTCCCTCGGCACTACGTCCGTCGCGGCGCACCAGGTCGCCTTCACGCTCTGGTCGTTCCTCGCCCTGGCGCTGGACGCGATCGCTATCGCGGCGCAGGCGTTGACCGGCCGCGCACTCGGCGCCGGGGACGTCGCCGGCACCCGGGCGATCACCAGGCGGATGATGTGGTGGGGTCTGGTCTCGGGGTTCGTCGGCGGGTTGGCGCTTTGGGGTCTGCGGGATGTCTACGTGCCGTGGTTCACCTCCGACCCGGAGGTCCGGCACACGCTGGCCGCGATCCTGCTCGTCGCCGCGATCTGGCAGCCGGTCAACGGCGTCGTCTTCGTGCTGGACGGAGTACTGATCGGCGCGGGCGACGGGCGGTACCTGGCAGTGGCCGGCGTGATCGCGCTCGTGCTGTTCGTGCCGATGGCGCTGAGTGTGCTGTGGTTCGATGGCGGCGTGGTCGCCCTCTGGTGGGCCTTCGGCGGCTACATGCTGCTGCGGCTGCTCACGCTGATGACCCGCGAACGCGGCGACGGCTGGCTGGTCACCGGCGCCACCCGCTGACTCGACCCCGGACTCCCCGCTGAGAGCCGAATAGTCGACATCTGGACTCGCCGGGGAGGGCTGGGCGGCTGACCTGGTTTTGCGGCATCGTGGGGGCGGGAACGGAAGGAGCCGCATGGCTGACACGGACGACGAGCAGACCGTCGAGCTCGGGCCCGACCACCGCGGGAAGCGGGAGGACGAGCTCGCGCCGGGCGCCGAGGCAGCCGGCGAGGACCGCCGCGCCAAGGAGTGGGAGGCCGGCGGCGACCTGGACAGCCCCGACCTGGCGGCCGGTACGTCGGACGACGAGGAGGCGGCCGAGGACCATGAGGCCGAGCAGCAACGCATCCGCGAGGAGATCGAGCAGGACGCCCGCGAGGAACGCGAGCTCCAGGACGCGCGGTACCGGCAGGACGTGAACCGGGCCGACGCCGAGATCGCCGAGGCGATGCGGCTCGCCCATATTGCCGAGGGCAACCGCAACGACTACCGGGCCGAGGCGGCCGGTGAGCGGCGACTCGCGCGCAACGACGCGGCCCACTCCGCCCACCTACGGGCCGGAGCCGCCGGCCGGGATGACCCGCAGGCCGACGCGGATCGCGCCGCGGCCGACCGTTTCCAGGCGTCGTCGTACCGCCAGGACAGGCTCGCGAACTACGACGACGCGGTCGCGAGCTCGTACGGCGCCGAGGCCCGCGACCGGCGGAACGAGGCAGCCGAGGTGCGCCGCCCCGAGCAACCACCGGCGGCCGAGGCGGTCCGCAATCCCCCGCAGGCGGCGCCGCGAGCCCGCAAGAACCTCAAGCAGCAACGCCGCCGCAAGACCAAGGAACTCCGCGACTTCGGCCTCGGCGACTGACCCGCGCCCGGCGCCGTCGGTGCCGGGCGCAGTACACCTCAAGCAGCGCCGGCCAGTTCTCAGCGGCTGATCGCGCTGGTGGCGGTGGAGCCTTCGGCAGCAGGGCTGTCGGGGCTCAGGTTGCCGGTGTGGATGACGAGCAGGTTCGCGGCGACGACCACGACGAAGACGATGCCGAGGATTCGGTGGTCCAGGCTCCAGAGAGCCAGACCGGCCAGGCCGAAGAAGGCGACCTTCATGATCGCGGTGACCAGTGGGCCGCCGTGGTTCGCGGTCGGGGCGGCGAACAGGCCCCAGAGGACGGCCGCGACCACCGGCAGGCCGATCGCCAGGAGCAGGCGCACGACCGTGGTGTTGCCGGCCTGCCAACCCCACCAGGCGAAGATGCCGAGCCCGGCCAACTCCACCGCGAAGGCCAGTCCCAGGTTGCTCCACCGCCAGATCTCGTGCATGTTCCACTCCTCCGATTTTCGAGAGCACCGCTCTCTCTTGTTGCCAGTGTGCGTGATCGGTCGACCAAAAGCAAGAGCACTGCTCTCTAAAGTTGCCGCCGCTCCGGTCAGCCGGGATGATGCCGGGATGGAGACCCCGCGGCAGCGCCAGCACCGCCAGACGATGGCAGACGTCCTCCGGATCGCGCACGGGCAACTCGTCACCGAGGGCAGCGCGGGTCTGTCGCTGCGCGCGATCGCTCGCGAACTGGGGCTCGTGTCGTCGGCGATCTACCGCTACGTGCCGAGCCGGGACGAGTTGCTCACGCTGTTGATCGAGGAGTCCTACACCGCGTTCGGCGACGCCGTCGAGGCTGCGGAAGCCCGCTGTCGCCGCGAAGACCTGGGCCGTCGCTGGCTCACGCTAGGCCGAGCCGTACGCCGCTGGGCGGTCGCGAACCCGGCCGAGTGGGCCCTGCTCTACGGCAGCCCGGTCCCTGGGTACCACGCGCCTCCTGAGCGGACCACGGCCGCCGGGAGCCGGGTGCCGTTCCTCGTGCTCCAGTTGCTGGCCGATGCCGACCTGGAGCCCGCGCCGGACGACCCGCCCATGACGGCTGCGCTTCACCGCGAGCTGGACAGGCTCCGCCCCGGTCTGCCGGGCGACCTCAAGCCAGAGGTGCTGGCCCGAGGCCTACTGGCGTTCTCGTCGCTCTGCGGACTGGTGAGCCTCGAACTCTTCGGCCAGTTCACAAACACCGTCACCCAGTTCTCCGCGCACCTGGATCACCAAGTGACCCGCCTGGGCACCACCCTCGGCCTCCCCGAGCCCACCTGACCCACACAGCCGCATCACCCGAGCCCCCTGTACGGCGTACCGGAGTACAGGGGGTCAGATGCCGCGGAGGTTCGGCTGACGCTGGTCGAAGAAGAGGCCGGCGGGTGGCTCGTTGACCGGCAGCGGCGGGATCGGGTAGTCGCTGTGCTGGCCGCGGCAGGCGGCGAACGGGCCGTCAGGGTCCAGCAGCGCCATCATGTGCGGGTCCGCGTGGTCGCGCCACCAGACCGACATTCCGGTCGCCGGGTCGAGCCGCAGGTGCTCCCAGGCGCGCCAGATCGAGTCGAGCCGGCTCAGCGCCTCGGCGTGCCGGTACCACTCGGGGCACCAGACGAACTGCTGGCCGAGGCGACGGCAGTACAGGTAGACGAGCCGGTCCTCGACGAAGGCCGCGACGTGCGGGTAGAAGAGTTCCTGCTCACCATCCACGACGCTGCTCCTCGTTCTGCTCCCAGACCGGCGTCGGCGGGCCGGACGGCGCGGCCGGAGCCGGCGGGGCGGCCTGTGGCGAACCGGCCGCGATCCAGGCGCTCGCGCCCTGCGGAACGATCGCCTGCGCGGAGGCGCCGGGGTCGTGGCGGGCGAAGGACGCCTTCACCGCACCGGCGTCCGGGCGGACCATCCACGGCACGGTCTTGATCATCGTGGCCGGGATGCCGGACGGGAACACCACGGCCCGGCCGGGCGGCATCGAGGCCAGGTCCGAGACCTCCATGATGTGGTGCCGCTGGGTCTGCTTGCTGGTGCCGCGCTCGCCCTTGTTGTACGAGACCGAGTTCGAGGTGATGTCGTAGTCGCCGATCAGCTTGCTCAGCCGCTCGAGGAAGTTCGCGTCGGACACACCGCCGCCGTACACCCGGATGTTCGCGGCGGACCAGAGCTTCTCCATGCCGCGCTCGCCCCAGCACTCCACGCCCTGGGCCCAGGACTGCAGGATCGTCATCAGCACGATGCCGCGGGAGCCGAAGTGGCTGTAGAGGTCCGGCAGGTCCTTCCAGCGGCAGACGTTCGCCGCCTCGTCCAGAACACCGACCAGCGGGCTCGGCATCCGGCCGCCCGGGCAGGTCTTTGCGTAGTCCTCGGCGGCCTCGACCACGGCCACCGTCAGCGCGGTGACCAGCGGGCCCGCAGTACCGGCGCCTTCCTTGGACAGGCTGTACAGCGTGCCGCCCTCGCGGACGAACTGGTGCGGGTTGAACTGCGGCCTGTTGTCGTTCGGGCCGGTCGGGATGACCCAGCGGGTGACCTTGCGGTTCACCAGGAACTGGGCGCTCTGCTGGGCGGTGCCATAGACGCCGGCGCGCTGCTTGTCGGGCGCGTTGATGACGCCGGACAGCGCGTCCGCGGACAGTTGCAGGCCGGGCGTGGATCGCAGGATCCGCTCCGGCTCGTCGTTGCGCTGGTCCGCAAGCCAGGTGTAGACCTGCGTGATCGGGCGCTTCGCCACCGCGGCGGCGAGCAGCAGGCCGGCCAGCAGATCGGTGCCGGCGGCATCGAAGAAGGCGTCGGTGCGGGCGTTCTCCGAGCGCTGCGACGCGACGAAGTGGTCGGCCAGCTGGCGGGCCTTCACCTCGTCGGTGACGTAGCTCAGTGGGTTCCACCACCAGTTGGGCTCCTCGGCGCAGACCTCCTGCGGGTCGAACACCCAGACCGGTCCGTGCTGCGAGCGCGGATCCCGGGTGGCGTCGACGATGTCGCGCTTGTTGGAGGTCGCGATCACCGCGCCCGGCGCGTCGAGGATCGCCGGTACTGCGCGGGAGGTGGTCTTACCGGTCCGGGGACCCCAGACGTCGACGTGCATGTCTTCCCAGGAACCGAAGACCTCGAGGTTGTCCCGGACCGTCCGGCCGATCAGTACGCCGGGCCCGGCGTGCCCGGCGCCGAGGCGGTTCGCGATCTGCTGCGCGCCCTCGCGGGTGAGCTTGTAGATCTCCTTGCGCTTCGACATCAGCTGGGCGGACTTGTCCACCCGGGAGCCGGCACCCTGCATCCGGCGGACCAGGAAGAACCCGAGCACCACCAGACCGGCGATCACCGCCAGCTCGAGCAGGAGCATGCCGGTGGCGGCGCCGGACCAGCGCGCCGTGCCGTCGATCAGGTCGAGCAGGGCGTTCACCGGGTTGTTGGAGATCGGGCGGCTGTCGTTGATCGCCGCGGCGACCTTCAGCGACGACCAGATACCGCCGAGCACCAGGACGAACAGCCCGATGCCGATGAACACCAGCACCGACTCGACGGACAGCCCGCCAGGTCCGGTACTGCGCCTGCCCTGTGCCATCAGTGTCCTCCGTTCGGAGTCCGTGCGCCGGCTCCGGTGGTCAGGTGGGTGGATCGCAAGGCGGAGGAAGCGGGCGACGCTTTTCCATCGTTCGCTTTCGACAACGCCGCGAGGCGCCCGCCTGGGCGCCGGAGACAGTGTGCGGAGTTCGGACGGACGACGCTCACTCCTCAACTCCCGTTCTCGCTACTACCCGGGTGCTCGGGTCCGGTGGTGGCAGTTTGGTGGGGTCGTCGAAGGTGTACTCCTCGAGGACCTCCTCGGTGCCGTCCTCGGTGATCTCGACCTTCAGCGGGCGGCCGTCGGCGCCGGTTTTCCACAGCTTGTTGGTGTCGTTGATCTCGCGCTCGACCGAGGTCAGGCCGACGTGCACCGGGATGCCCGGGCGGCCACCGACCTTGACCAGGAAGTTGCCTCGCCCGGGAGGCGCGGCCTCCTCACCCGTCGCGGGATCCCACGCGGGCGGGTCCTGCCAGCCGATGAGCATGTTCTGCTCCTCGTCGGACAGCGGCACCACCGCGGTCAGGTTCTCCATCTCGGCCCGCGGCAGGCCGCCGCAGATGACCATGCCGGACCGCTCGACGAATCCCTTCGCCTTCATCCGGTCCTCGGGGTGCTCCAGGGCCAGCAGGTCGGACATGGTGTGCGAGATCATCGCCATCCCGACACCGCGCTGACGGTTCAGCCGGGTCAGCGCGTCGACCCGGTCGACCAGGCCGCGCCCGGCCCGCAGTACCCGCCAGAGCTCGTCGAGGATGACGAAGTAGTGCCGTCGTGGCTCCAGGCCGGCGTCCGCGAGCGCCTGCGCGACCGCGACCGCGCCGAACCCGTAGGACCAGCAGGCCAGCAGTACCGCGGCCTGCAGGTTGGTCTCGGAGTCGTCGATGTTGGACACGTCGAAGACGACCGGCCGGTCCATCGCCATCGGATGGTCGGTCTGCTCGGAGAAGATCTCGCCGAGCCGGCCGCCACCGACCAGACCGATCAGCGAGGCCTCGAGCCCTTCGGTGACCTGGCGATAGCGATCCATGCTGCCGCGGTCCAGGGCGACGTTGCGGACCCGGTCCGGCGCCTCCTGGACCACCTTCAGCAGGTCCCGCAGTACCGGCGTGCCCTCGTGGCGCTCGTCGAGCACCTTGAGGGCCTCGTCGATGATGGTCTCCTCGCGGTCCGACGGCGGTGCCGAGCGCATGATCGAGATCAGCGCGGACACCATCGTCTGGCGACGGCCGTGCGCGTCCGCCTGGATCGCCTGTCGGGCGCTGCCGGTCAGCCGCAGCGCCGCCCTCCGGGACTCGCCCGGGTCCAGCACGTTCAGGTGGCCACGACCGCGGCCGAGCTCGATCACCTGGCCGCCGAGGGCCAGGATCAGGTCCTTGTAGTCGGGCTTGAGGTCGCCGAGCACGAGCGGCTGGATCCCGTACCCCGCGAGGCCGAGCGCCATCCGCCGGGTGATCGTCGACTTGCCCAGACCCGGCTTGCCGAGCACGAACATCGACGGGTTCGAGATCAGCTTGGCCCGCATGAACCAGCTGATCGGGTCGCAGCACATGGTCGCACCGGACAGGATGTTGCGGCCGATCGGTACGCCGACCATCGGGCTGCCGGTGCCCGCCGCGAACGGCCACATGCCGCACACCTGCACCGTCGTACCGCGCCACTCGGCCGGGGCCTGCAGGTACGTCGAGTAGCCGCCGCCCATCCCGGGCCAGCCGCGGGGCATCGGGCGCTTGCCACCGCGCAGTGGATCGACCGGCTTGTTCTTCTTGCTCACAGAGCCTCCCGACGGTTCACAGGGCTTCCCGGAGACCGGCCGGGACGGACAGGTGGCTCTGGACGACGATGCCGAGCGGCAGCCCGGCGACGAAGGCGGAGTCCTGGGACCCGTAGGCCGGCCGGAGCAGCACCCGGGCGGTGGCGCCCAGGTTGTCGATCGCGGCGACCATGTCAGGCAGTTGCTCGGCCGTCATGACCGTGCCGGTGACCACCATGCCGAAGTTGACCAGACCCGCACCGCGAGCCTCCTCTTGCGCCGTACGGTCCGCGGCGCGCGCCTCGGCCATCGAGCGGGCCGACGGGCGAGCGGAGGCGGTCGCACGGAACGAGGCGTTGCGCTTGTCTGCCTCGACCATCCGGGCCGCGGTCGCGGCGTCCAGCGGCCGGTAGAGCAGGGTGACGCGCTTGCGGTCGATGTCCGGGTGCGGACCGACCAGCTGGGACAGCACCGAGGAGAAGACCTCACCACGGGGAGCCTGAGTCATCTGCCAGGTGATGGACCACGCGCTGTCGTGCCGGTACTTGTCCCAGAAAGCCTGGGCAGCGGCCGGTCCGGCATCGGTCCATTGCAGCTCGGGCGACATGCCCTGGCTCCGAGCCTCATCGATCAGTACCGCGGCCGCCGGGTCGTAGGCGATCCGCACGGTCTCGCAGAGCTCCTGCGCGGTGACCGGCCGGGCGGCACCCGCGCCGGTGGAGTTCAGGCTCTGGGTGAGGGCCGGGAGGCGGGACGCGAGCTCGCGGCCCATGTCCTCTTCCTTGCGGCGCTTGCCGTTGCGGTCGGTGCCCTTGAACGTCAGAGCCACCCGGGCCGACACCAGCGCCGAGCCCTCCGGGTAGGTCTGGATCACCTCGGACAGCATCGCCCGGGCGATCGCCGGTGTGTCGTCCTGCATGTTGTGGGTGACCTCACGGCGGAGCCGGATGCCGGTGTCCGGCGCGGACTCCACCGTCACCGAGGCGGCGATGATGCCCGGCTCGTGACCGAGGGACGCGAGCCACTGACCCCAGTGCGCCACCCAGACGTCGACCTGGTCCTCATCGACCAGCGAGGCGCCGTCCGGCTCCGCGTTGATGATGACGGTGAAGTGCCGGGTGCTGGGGTAGTAGAGCAGCGCGAACGGCCGGCCGTACGAGTCCTTGAACTCGCTCAGCTGCGAGGCCGCGGCGAGCCCGGGCAGCTGGAACTTGCCCCACGCCGTACGTCCGAGCGGACCGGACCGGTAGATGTTGTGCCTGGCCATCTTTGCTCGCTGCCATCCAATTCGCGTCGAGAGCCTCTGCAGGGTGGAGTGTCCGTGCTTGTCCTTGGTCATCAGCAACAGCAGGATCGCGCCGACGATCAGCAGGGAGATCAGCGCGCCCGGCAGACCGGCCGCCAGGGTGGCGATCATGGTCACCACCAGGCCGGCCATCATGATGCCGGTGCCGAGCGTGCCCAGACCGGCGATGCCCGCGCTGGCGGGCGCCCGCCAGTTGCCGTAGGTCCTGGGGGCGCTTCGTACGCCGTCAGCCGCTGCCACTTGGTCCCTCATCCATCGAGTCGTTGTCGATCGCCTCGGCGGCGCCGGCCTGAGCCGCTTCCTTGGTCATGTCGACGCCCTTCTTGACCGCGGCGGCTGTCGCCACGACCGCGATGCCGACCGGTCCGGCCGCAGCACCTGCTCCTGCCGCCGCGCCACCGCCGGCTGCCGCACCGCCACCGGCCGCGGCACCGCCACCGGCTGCCGCGCCGCCTCCTGCAGCACCGCCACCGGCTCCAGCGCCCGCACCACCGCCTGCACCGCCGCTGGCGCCACCGCCGGCTCCACTGGCGCCGCCACCGCCACCGCCGCCTCCTCCGCCACCGCTGGGCTGGGGACTGGAGTTCTGCGAGCCGCTCGGGCTGGAGCTCTGGGAGGACGATTTGCTGGCGCGGCCGACGTTGCGAGCACCGCTCGGCCCGTCACTCTCGCTGTCGGCGGACTGGGACACCTTGTCGGCGACCTTGTCCGCGCCGACCATCTTGGCCGCGAGCGCGCCCGCTCCGGCCGAACCCGCTGTGGCGGCGACCATCGGCGTGATGAACCGCATCAGGGCAGGCAACGCGAAGAGTGCGAGCACCAGCATCGTCACGCCGGTGATCGAGTTCATGATCTGGTCGCTGTTGAAGGACAGCGGGCCCTGTTGATGGCCCTCGCCGAAGGCGGCGCCGGTGAGCTTGAGCGCTGTGCCGTAGATCAGCGCCGCGACCGGTTTGTAGAGGATGAAGGCGACCAGCCAGGAGATTATCCGCTTGAACCAGGCCTTGCCCATCTCGGTGTGGGTGGCCGCCGCCGCGATCGGCAGCACCCCCAGCAGCAGGATCAGCATCGCGGTGCGGACCACCATCAGGACGACCTGGAGCATCGAGGCGAGCAGCGTGATGATGCCGATCGTGATCATCAGGCCGATGCCGGCACCGCCGGTCGCGGACAGGCCCAGCAGGACCACCATTGCGGCGCCGAAACCACTCGGGTCGACTTCGCCCGCGTTGCAGGTGAAACCCGCACCGGGAGTCCGATCCAGGCCGGTCAGCACGACGCAGCGGGAGAACTCGTCGCCGACCTCGATCAGCACCTGGGTGACCGCGATCGCCATCGTCGAGGCGACCGCCAGCGTGAGCAGTGAGCGGAGCAGGTCGCGGAGGTTGTCGCCGCGGTGCGACCAGGCCATCTGGGCGCCCGCCACGATCACGCCGATGGTCGCCGCGAAGACGGCGATCCACTGGGTGTGCTGCCAGATCCAGGCGACCGAGTTCGCGGCCGGCGCGCCGGTCGTCGCGCTGCCGACCGCCTGCGTCGGGACGAAGACCCAGAACGTGCCGATCGCGGCCATCATGGCGCCGACAGCTTCGGACAACGCGGTGAGAATGGGATCGAAGATCAACTTGATCAGCGCCTCAACTGCAGGGGTCAGGGCATCGAGCAGGAAGTCCTTGATGCACTCGAGCCAGCCGTCGTCGCAGAGCAACGGGTTCATGTCAGCCCGCCTTCGGTGAGACGAATCGGAGGATGGCGGGCAGGGCGACGACGGCCAGCACCATCATCGTCACGCCGGTGAGGACGGAGATCGTCACGCCCTCCGCGCCCCGGGGGACGCCGATCAACTTGATCGCGGTGGCATAGATGAGCGCGGCAACCGGTTTGTAGAGGATGAATCCGGCCAGCCAGGACACCGCCCGCTTGAACCAGGTCATCCCGACCTCGGTGTTCGTCGCGGACGCGGTCAGCGGCAGGATGCCGACCAGCAGGATCAGCATGCCGTAGCGGATCACCATCAAGACGAGCTGGACGATCGACGTGATCACCAGCAGGATGCCGATCACGATCACCAGCATCAGGCCGAGGCCGTCGGTCTCCAGCGGATCGACCAACTGGTTGCCGACCCGCTCGGAGAACGAGGAGCCGTCCAGGGCAGCGTCGATGATCTCCTGGGAGAACCAGTCCGCGATCTCGATCAGGGTGGCGGCGAAGGCGACGCCCATTCCCGACACGACCACCATGGTGAGCAGGCTCCGGAGGATGTCGCGGACCGGCTCACCGCGCTGGGAGACGGCCATCCGGATGCCGGCGATGATCACCGAGATGGTGGCGGCGATGACCAGGATCCAGAGCGTGTAGTGCTGGATGAAGGTGACGGCGTTGTTGTTCGCGACGTTCGGGGTGTCGATGTCGATCCAGAGCGTGCCGACGGTCTCCATGATCGCCTTGACAGCCGCCACCACGACCGACTTGATCGCGTCGAAGACGAATTTGAAGAGGCTGCCGACGACGCCGTTCAGCGCCTCGCCGAGATACTTGTGGACGCAGTCGTCCCAGTCCCAGGGCTTCCAGGAGCAACCGAGCGAGATCATCAGGCGCCCCCGAACCGGACATACCCCTGCAGCGACTGCAGCACGTCCGGCGCCACTTCACCGTTGAAGCTGCCGTCGGGCTGCAGCACGACCTTCCAGTCGCCCTTCAGCCAGAGCAGCGTCATCGGCAGGGCGGCCACGCTCTGCGGGTCGATCTGCACCGCGATCGAGACGATCGCCTTGGTCGGCTCGTAGTCGATCACCTTGAACCCGGTGAACTGCGAGGTATCGCCCTCGCCGCGGGGAGTCGGTGTCGACCTGACCTCGCGAAGCGCCCGGGTGAGACCGGCGCCCGGCGCGATCCGGGTCCGCAGTACGGCCTCGGTCAGGTGGGGATTGCGGATCTGGCCCAGGGTCACCATCGCGGCCAGCACGGCGCCGGTCGGCGAGTGGGCGAAGCAGTAGCGCACACCGTTGGCGTACGTCGCGGCCGGACCGCCCTGCTCCTGCAGGGGGATCAGCATGTCGGTCTCGAACTGCCAGCTCACCGACGCCGGGGCGACCCGGGGGATGCTCTGGTTCGGCGCCTTGCTCTTGCAGCCACCACGGCCGTTGTTGAGCGGCGGCGGAGTCGCCGTCGCGGTGGGCTCCCCCGGAGTGGCAGGAGGTTCAGTGGGCTCGTCCGTGGTCTCGTCGGTCGGCTCGACCACGCTCGGCGTGGCCGTCGGCTGCGTCGAGGGCGTGCCCCCGCCACGGCCGCCCAGGAGCAACCAGACCACCAGACAGACGACCACGGCGCCGATGACGATCGCCGACGCCACGAATCCGGTGCTCTCCCAGGGAGAGGTGGATTCCGCGTCGCCGGCGTCGTCATCGGAGGAGGAGTCGCGACTGAACCAAGCCACCAGAGATCAGCCTTCGGCGGGGCCGGACGGGGGAGTGTGCGGCCGGATCAATCAGACCAGCGCCTTGACGAACCCGGAGGCGGTGCCGATCACGATGCAGCCGGCCAGTACCCAGCCGAGCCGGGCGGCGTGCTCGCCACCCTCACCGCGGCGCTGACCGATCGCCATCATCGCGCCCGCGATGATGACACCGAGGATGCAGACCGAGATGGAGATCGTGGTGACCCAGCTGACCACCGTGTCGACCTTGCTCTGCACGCCGTCCGGCAGCGGCTCGAGCGGGACCAGCAGGGGAATGAACTTTGCCAACATGAGCGATGAGGCCTTTCAGTATGGGGCGGGGTAGTCCGCGGGGTTTGACGCGCGAAGAGCGTAGATGGATTCGAGAACTTCGAAAACCTCGTCAGGGGTGTTCTCTGGCGTGGGATCCTCCCCCCTTCGCCACTCCTCGATCCACGGGATGTCCCAGACCCTGGGCACCCCACCGCCGACGATGTCGGCGAAGTCGTCCAGCACCCGGGGCAACCGGCCCGGAGCGTCCGCGATCAGCACCAGCCCCAGCACCGCGACCCCCTGGACCACGCCCGAGGCCCACTCGATCGCGGCCCGCTGCGCAGCCCGCAACCCCGACCCATGCGTCCTGGCCACCAGTACTACGGGCGTCGGCACGGGCGGAGGTGGGATCGGCCAGCGGTGACCGGCCGCGCGCGTCCCCGGCAGCAGCAGCGACATCGTCGTCTCGCCGGCGCCACCGTGCACCCCGACCCACCAGAGCGTGTCGGCCGCGGGGATGGCGAACTTCGGCAGCCGCTGGTCCTCGGCCGGTGCGGGCACTCCGTGCTGAGGCGCGGAAGGGCCCCGCGGGGTCATGTCGACCTGCGGCGGCACGGGGCCTTGAGGCGGTTGAGCTGACCCTTGCCCCGACTGTTGCTGCCGAGTCCACGGGTTCTGCGGTTGCGTCATGGCCCCTCCTCTCGCGGCGTGTCACGGGCTGTCGCCCACAGTATTCTCTCGCTTCCCGGGTGTGCTGATGTGACCCATCCACAGGCGAGGATGTTTCTACCCCCTTGTCGGGGTCAGACGAGCCGACCGGCTCGCAGAGTGGTATGCCTTCGGGCGGCAGCATGTCTTCGGGCGGTCGACATGCTAGAACGAGAGGCCGACAACCCGATGACCGAGGGAGAGCAGTGGCGGGGATGAGGGGTGACCATGGCTGAGAAGGGCATCCCTTCGTGGCCCAAGGTCACGATCCGGCTGTACGACGACCACAACGCCGAGGTGAAGATCGCCGGGCGCAGTCATCCGGTGAACCACCACGATCCACGCCAGGCCGCGATCGCCCTCGTGGCCGACCGCGCGGGTCAGCTCGGCCGCCCGGTGAAGGCGACCGCGGTCGAATCCGACGGCTCGTCCTGGCCGCTGGTCATCCACCCCGACGGCCGGGTCGAGGCGATCGAAGCCGCACCCAAGTCGGACAAGCCGATCTGGCCGATCATCGCCGCCGCCGGCCTGGCCATCGTGCTCGTCGGTGGCACGGCCTTCTATCTGCTGATGCCGCGCGACAACAGCCCCAAGGACCCGAATCCCCCAGCCGCCAACAAGCTGCCCGAACTGCCCGCGCCGAAGGTCGTGCCCGACCAGTTCGTGGCCCGGCCGGCGCCGCCTGGTTGGTCGACGAACGCGGCCTGGACGGTCGACATCGCCGAGGACTCGACTCCGGTGGTGTCCCCGGACGGTAGCGAGGTCGCAGTACTGACGCAGGACAACAAGATCGCCGTCTTCGACAGTTCGGGCAAGGTGCTCTGGCAGGACAAGGTGCCGAAGAACGCGGACAACCCGGTCTACACCACCATCGACTCCAAGCCGGTGCTGGCGGTGACCACGCCGAAATCGTTGCTCTACTGGCCCGGTGACGGCATCGAGTCGACGGAGGTAGAACTGCCGGACGCCGCGCGGGTGCAGTTCTTCGGGACGTCCCCGCTGGTACTGCTGAACGACGGCGACGCGGGTGCGAGTGTTGTCAGCGGCAAGGATCTGCACCCCGTGCAGAACCAGCCGCGACTGTCGACGATCCTGCTGGCCGAGGGCGACAAGGCCTTGATGGCAAGGTATGCGGGCCCGCTGTACTGGAGCCAGACGGGCAAGGACCTGGTCGAAATGCCGCTCAAGCCGCCGGCCGGTGCCAGCGGCATCAACCACATCGCGATGGCCAGCCCCGGGCGCGCGCTGGTGATCTGGAACGTCGCGAAGTCGACCGACGTGATCCCGACGGTGAGCTCGACCGCGGACGGCTCGGTGGTCGCGACCTGCCCGAAGGTGGCGGCGCAGCAGCCGGACGACTGGAAGTGGCTGCCCGACCAGGGCGGCAAGGTCGCCGCCTGGGGTGAGTGCATGATCAACTTCACCAGCCGCAAGACGAGCCTGCTAACGGACTTCTCGCCGCAGTCGGTCACCCAGACGACGATCTACGGCACCCTCGACGGCAAGCCGGCCACGATCGTGCCGGGCGGCCGTGCTGGCACGCTGGCCGCGCCGACCGCCAGGCCGTGGGGCATCGTCGGCAACCACGCCATCGTCGTCCACGCCTCGGTTCTGTACGCCCTGGACAAGAAGTAACCCGCGATGAAGACCTCGAACGCACTCCGCGTACGCCGGGCCCGGTCGGCCCGGTGGACGGCGGCTATCGCGGCTGCCGGCGCGTTGGTCCTGACACCGATCGCGGCGGTGGCCACTGGGCTGGACGACGACCCGGCGCCTTCCGGTTGGCCCTCGGTCGCCGAGCCGGCCGACTCCAACAGCACGGTGTCGGACCCGCGGCCGACGAACCCGCCGACGGTCGCCAAGCCCCCGGAGGGGGAGGCCTCCGACCCCACGGTGCTTTCCTGGCCGGGCCCTCAGCAGCAGTAGCCGACGGCAACCGGCTTGCAGGCGGCGGCATCCCCGTAAGGGGCCGGCGGCAACGAACGGACAAACGAAACGGCCCGCTCTCGAGAGAGCGGGCCGTTCGGTGTTCGGGTGAGGGTGCCGTCAGACGGCTACGACCTCGAGGCGGACGGTGGCCGCCACGTCCGGGTGGAGCTGGACCGACACCTGGTGCTTGCCGGTGGTCTTGATCGGCGAGCCGATCGAGATCGCCCGCTTCTCCACCAGCGGACCACCGGACGACTTGATCGCGCCGGCGATGTCCGCCGGGGTGACCGAGCCGAACAGGCGGCCGGTCTCGCCGGCCTTCACGTCCAGCTTGACGCCGAGCTGCTCGAGCTGGTTCTTGACCTCGCTCGCGTGCTCCTTGCCCTGGATCGCCCGGGCGTCACGCGCCCGCTTGATCGACTGGATCTGCTTCTCTGCTCCACGGGTCCAGCCGATGGCCAGACCACGCGGTACGAGGTAGTTGCGGCCGTAGCCGTCCTTGACCTCGACGATGTCGCCGGGGGCTCCGAGGCCCTCGACCTCCTGCGCCAGGATGAGCTTCATGTCTCAGACCTCCCTCAGCGAGCGGTGCTCGTGTAAGGCAGCAGAGCCACCTCGCGAGCGTTCTTGATAGCGGTGGCCACGTCGCGCTGGTGCTGCACGCAGTTGCCCGTCACCCGGCGCGCGCGGATCTTGCCGCGGTCGGAGATGAACTTGCGCAGCAGCGCGGTGTCCTTGTAATCGACGTACGTTGCCTTGTCCTTGCAGAAGCCGCAGACCTTCTTCTTCGGCTTCCGAATGATCTTGGCCATTGTGGTGCTCTCTTCCTACTACGAAAGCCCGGCTGGTGCCGGAATGGTCACTCGGATTGTTGTCCTGCTCGGGTCAGAACGGAGGCTCTTCCATCGAGCCGCCACCGGTCTGACCTGCCCAGGGGTCGTTCTGCGGAGCGGCCTGGCCGCCACCGCCGCCACCCTGCGGGGTCGCCCAGGGGTCGTTCGCCGGCGCGCCACCCTGGCCGCCACCGCCGAAACCACCACCACCCTGGTTGCCACCGCCACCACCGAAGCCGCCGCCACCTTCGCCGCCGGGGCCCGAGCGCATCGCCCGGGTCACCTTGGCGGTGGCGCTGCGCAGGCTGGGACCGACCTCGTCCACGTCGATCTCGAAGACCGTGCGCTTGTTGCCCTCACGGTCGTCGTACGAGCGGGACTTGAGCCGGCCCTGCACGATCACGCGCATGCCGCGCTGCAGCGACTCGGCCACGTTCTCCGCGGCCTGCCGCCAGACGGAACAACTCAGGAACAGCGACTCGCCGTCCTTCCATTCACCTGACTGCCGGTCGTACGTCCGCGGGGTCGACGCGACGCGGAAGTTCGCGACGGCCGCACCGGACGGGGTGAACCGGAGTTCAGGGTCGTCGACAAGATTGCCGACCAGTGTCACGACGGTTTCGCCTGCCATTGCCGTTCCTCCTGCTATCGGGTGTGGCTGTGTCTACAGCTAATCAGTAACGGTCGGCACCGACACTGAAGCTGCTGACGACCCCAGGGATCAGTGCTGGTCCGGCCGGATGACCTTGGTGCGGAGGATCGACTCGTTCAGCGTGAGCTGACGGTCGAGCTCCTTCACCACTGCCGGCTCGGCGGTCAGGTCGATGATGGCGTAAATGCCCTCGGCCTTCTTCTTCACGTCATAGGCCAGCTTGCGACGACCCCAGATGTCGAGCTTCTCGACCGTTCCACCTTCCTTGCGGACGATGTTCAGGTACTGGTCGAGCGAGGGCTCGACGGTGCGCTCTTCGGTCTCCGGGTCGAGGATCACCATGACTTCATAACGACGCATGCGCGAACTCCACCTCCTTCGGACTCAGGCGGCCACGGTCTTTCCGTGGCAGGAGGGCGATGCGGTGTGCTCCACGCCGACAATCGCCGTCGGCGTCAAGCAAGGAGCCCGGTCGAAGGACCGGGCAACACAAACAGAATACCAGCGGCCGGACGTGCTCCTGACCACTATCCACAGGTCTGCTGGAAGGGTCTCCCGTCACTTCCGCCCCAACAGTCTCCCCAGCAACCCCGGCCCCGATCCTCGCCGCCAGCCGGAGCCGGTCCTGAACCCGCACTCGAACCCGCCGGAGCGGTGGCCGGAGCCGGTGTGTCCGCGTGAGAGACCGGAGCGTCCTCAGCCGGAGCTGCCTCGTCCTCCTCGTCGGATCCCACGACCAGGAGATCGATGTGGATGGCCAGCGGGCGGCCGGTCGCGTCCAGGGTTCGCAGTACAGGGTAGGCGCCGTCGCCCCAGCCGGAGTGGGACAGGACCACGTTCTCGCCGGCCTTCGCCAGCGGCATGACGATGTTCGCGCACCCGCCGCGGAGGTGCTCCGCCGAGTCCATCAGCGCGAACCAGCTGTCGTCCTGGTCGTTGTCGAACACGTCCTCGTACCAGTCGCCGGCCGGCATCGCGGTTCCGACCGCCTCGGCATCGGCGAAGGCGACCGTGCCCGCGTCCACCGGCACCACCCAGTACTCCCCGTCCGGCAGGTCGTCACCCGACTGCCGCGCCGCTTCCACGGCGGCCGCCTCGCCCTCGGCCAGTACGACGCTGAGGTACGCCTCGCGAAGGTGACTGCCGTCCTGCTCGTCGGACACGTCCGCGACGGTGACCCGGACCGGGTACTCCCCCGGCGGAACGCCGACGACCTGTCCTTCGCCGAGATTCACGAACGGGTCACTCGCCTCCAGGTGACCACTCGGCACCTGCAGCAGGCCGAGATCGTGGACGGTCAGCGCCCAGGTCTGCCCGTCGACCAGAACGGGTCCTGGGCGCAGGGCGTGGAAGTTCTCCGGAGTCGGCACCGCGCAAGGCTAGCCAGTCCAAGCGATCAGCAGGAGGGTTCGAGGGACTTCTGGTCGACAGGAGTGTCGCGGCGGAGGGCCACCAGGAGGAGGAGCGGCAAGGCGAGAGTGATCGAGCACGCGGCCAGGAGAGCGAAGCCGCCGGCCGCGAAGAGCCAGGTGGAAGCGGCAGTGGCCAGTGCGGCGACCGCCCACACCCAGGCTTCCACCTTGCTCTCCAGCTTGGCTCGGGCGGCTGGGGAGTTCGCGCCCGCGGTGCTGAGGAGCGCGCTGCCTCCTAGGTAGCAGAGGTTCCAGCCGTAGCCGAGGACGAACAATGCCGGGGTGAAGGTCATGCCGCTCGGTCCTGCGATGACAAGTGCGGACACTGCGACGGTGGCGAGTCCCGCGAGCATCGCCGGACGCGGGCCGGACCTGTCGATCCACCAGCCGGTGACCGGCGCCAACGCGAACATGCCGAAGGTGTGCGCCGACAGCATCAGCCCGAGCATGCTGAGCCCCTGCCCGTGGTGGTGAGCGTGGACCGGCACCGAGGTCATCAGAGCCACCATCACCAGATGCCCGACGAGCATCACGCCCGCCGCCACGAAGACCGTCGTACTGCGTGCCGCCGGCCCGCGCTGCGCGTCGTCGAGCCCCACAGCGTTCGGAGTTGCAGGGGTGGCGTGGATGGGCTGGATACGGCTAGCAGCCAGCAGGGCTGAGAAGGCAGCCGCTACGGCAAGGAGGAAGGGGCCGGCGAGGGGTGGGAGTCCCACAGAGACCGCAAACCCCTGGGCCGGCTCCAGGAGGAACGGCCCGCCCACCGCGCCCGCAGTACCGGCCCAGACGACTGTGCCCATTGCGGCGGCTCGCCGGGACGGGTCGACGGACTCCCCAGCGGCGTACCGCGACAGGAGGCTGGCTGCGTTGCCGGCGCCGAGCAGGAGCATGCCGAGGAAGAGCAGGATGACCGGTGCTCCAACGGCTGCCAGCACTGTCAAGGCGCCGCCGGCTACTGCGATGGCGTAGCCGGTGCGGAGTGCTTGTGCGCGGCCGAGCCGGGAACTCCACCGGCCGACGGCCACGGCGCCGGCCGCCGTACCGAGGACGCCTGCGGTGTTGGGCAGGCCGGCCAGGGCCGGGGAGAGTTCGTCGGCGATCAGGATGGTGCTGACCGCGCTGGCGGCGACCATCGCGGCGTTCATCAGGGCGGCGGCGAGAACGACGGGGATCAGCATGTCTTCAACGCTAGGAAGGCCGCTGCTTCCGTTGAATACCTGAAGTAAGGCGTCAGGGCTTGCGGAGTAGCGATACCAAAGGTGTTCTGGGGAGATGACCTTTCAGGAGCGAAACCTGGACGCCACCGACTGGCAGATCCTCGGCGAACTGCAGGCCGACGGGCGGCTGTCGTTCAACCAGCTCGGCAAGCGGGTGAACCTGTCGCCACCGGCCGTGGCCGATCGGGTACGGCGGCTCGAGGAGGCGGGCGTGATCGCCGGGTACAAGGCGCAGGTGGATCCGGCCCGCGCGGGGCAGCCGCTGTCGGCGTTCGTCCAGATGCGGTGCACGACCGGGCGGTGCCTGCTGAAGACGACCCGCTCGGAGGACTTCCCGGAGGTGCTGGAGATCCACAAGCTCAGCGGCAACTCGTGCTCGATGCTGCGAGTCCGGGTCGCCTCGATGCGGCACTTGGAGGGCCTGTTCGAGCGGCTCGGCGAGCACGGCGAGATGAACACCCACGTCGTCCTGTCCACCGAGTTCGAGGGCCGCCCGGTCCAGCCACCAGTGCCCGACGCCCGCCCGGTGACACGCTCCCAAGGCTGGTCCTGACACGGGTTGCGGGACTGTCGGTCGGCGGCCATAAGGTGGCGGCATGACCTTGAAACTAGGTGCGCACGTCGATCAGGACGACCCGCTGGCCGAGGCGGCCGACCGGGGCGCCGACCTGGTCCAGTTCTTCCTCGGCGACCCGCAGGGATGGAAGGGGCCGAAGGTCTCGTACTCCGACGGCGCCGAGGCGTTGCGGGTGCGGGCGGAAGCCGAGGGCATCGACCTTTACGTGCACGCGCCGTACGTGCTCAACGTGGCGACGCTGAACAACCGGATCCGGATCCCCAGCCGCAAACTCTTGCAGCAGACGCTCGACAAGGCGGCCGAGGTGGGCGTCAAGGGCGTCATCGTGCACGGCGGGCACGTGGGCAAGGGTGACGACCCGGAGACCGGGTTCGACAACTGGCGCAAGTGCATCGAGCGGGCGGCGCTCCCGGTGCCGCTGCTGATCGAGAACACCGCGGGCGGGGACAACGCGATGGCGCGGCAGCTGGACCGGATCGCGCGGTTGTGGGAGGCGGTGCAGGACTCAGGCAACGAGAACCTCGACCGCGTCGGGTTCTGCCTCGACACCTGCCACTTCCATGCCGGCGGCGAGGAACTGTCGACGATCGTGGAGAAGGTCACCGCGATCACCGGCCGGATCGACCTCGTGCACGCGAACGGGTCGCGCGATGCCTTCGGCTCCGGGGCCGACCGCCACAGCAACTTCGAGGAGGGCGAGATCGATCCCGCCGAGATCGTCGCCGTGGTGAAGGCCGCGGGCGCGCCGGTGGTGGTGGAGACGCCGAACGGCGATCACGGCCAGAAGGCGGACATCGACTACCTGCGAGCCCACCTGAAGTGAGCCCGGCCCCTGGGACGGGGCGGGAGTAGCACCGGCATCCCGGGACGTCGTACCGCCGTAGTGGCGGGGCTCCGGCGTGGAGTACTGGCGGTAGCGCTGGCGGCCTGACGCGGAGAACTGCGGTAGCGTCCGGCGCATGGCAGCGGCCGAACCTTCCCCCGAGCGTGCCCAGCGCACCACCACGCGACTCCTCTGGACCAGCGCGGGACTGACGGTGCTGGTCGGCGTGTTCCTCGTCTCCGACGTGATCCGCACCGCCGACCGGTACACCGCACTCGCCTGGGTGGGCGTCGCCCTGTCCACTCTCGCCATCCTGAGCCTGACGGTCCTGTACGCCGGCTGCGCCTCCGGCCGGCTCAGCCTGAACCAACAAGCCGTCGGCAAGCTCACCCTCTTCCAGCTCTCTACCCTGTGTCTGGTGATCGCCGTGGGCGCCGACATCCTCATCCCCGCCCGCAACACCGGCGGCCTGGCCCTACTCCTTCCCTGGGCCATCACCTACTGGCTCCACAACCTCCGCCCGACGGAGCGCAACACTCCCGCCTGAGCGGAGCAGCGCTCGTCCGCAGGGGAGAATGTCCCGATGCAGACCTGGGTGGAGCGGTTTCCGGAGCTCTTCGCGCCGGCCTTCTGGGCGTGGGGCGAGCTCGACGTCAGGTTCACCACCGAGCAGCCGGCGGACGAGCTGGTCAGCAACGTGCACGTGGTCGGCCGGACCGAGGGTGGCGTCGTCGTGTGCGCCAACGACCTCGGCTGGCGGTTCCTGCCTGGCGGGACCAGGGAGCCGGACGAGCCGATCCACGAGACCGCCCGGCGCGAACTGCTGGAGGAGGCCGGCGCCCGGATCACCGGCCCGCTGACCTGGATCGGCGCGCACCGCGCGGACCACCGCCGCCCCGGGCCCTACCGGCCGCATCTGCCGCACCCGGTCTCGTACTGGATCAACGTGGTCGCGGACGTCGTGATCGAGGCCGCCCCGACCAACCCGCCGGACGGCGAGCAGGTGACCGAAGTACTGGTGCTGCCGCCCGACGAGGCGATCGCCTATCTCGATGAGCACCCGGACGGCGTGATGGGCAACGTGGTCAGACTGGCTCAGGCAATGGGACTGGTTTAGCCGAGCGCCACGGCAGTACGAAGGCGCTGGCCAGGCAGCCAACGCCGGCGATCAGGAACGTGGTCCGCAGACTGGTGAGACCGGCCAGCACACCGCCGGCCGCTATGAAGGCCGGCTGCACGGACCGCGAGGTGATCGACCACGAGGTGAGGACCCGCGCCATGAACCCGTCCTCGGTCACGTCCATCCGGTAGGTGGCGAACGACGGGTTGAAGGCGCCGGCCGCGACCAGCAGCCCGGTGTCGGCGATCGCCAGCAGGGCGAGCCCGCCCCAGCCGGGTGGAGCAAGCGGGAACAACAGCAGCCACGGCGTCCGCAGTACGCCGAAGACGAGCAGCATGCGATGCAGCCCGTACCGGCGGGTCAGCCGCGGCGCCAGCCGAGCGCCGAGGACGGCTCCCAGGCACGGCAGCCCCAGGAAGAGCCCGTACTGCCAGGGGGCCAGGCCGAGGTCACGAAGCATGAAGACGGTGAGCAGCGGCGATGTCATCATCACCGGGCCGCCGAACAGTTGCGAGTTCCAGAACAGCGCCCTGAGCCCGCGGTGCCGCCAGATGTAGCGCCAGCCGGCGGTGACGTCGGTCTTCTCGGTGCGCTCGGCCGGACGCGGTTCCGGCTGCCGGATCCGCCGGATGCCGAGCGCCGAGAACAGGAACGAGACCGCGTCGATCCCCAGCGTCACGGTCGCTCCGACCAGGCCGACCAGCGCGCCGCCGATCGGTGGTCCGATGCTCAGCGTCGTCCACGTCGTCTGCTCGAACTTGCTGTTCGCCTCGGCTCGGTTCTCTGCCGAGACCAGCGCCTTGAGGTGCGCTCCGCTCGCAGCTGTGAACACGATCAGAGCCGCGGCCTGCAGGACGCCGACCACGCACAACTGCACATAGGTCAGCAGGCCGATCGCCGCCGCGAGCGGCACGCTCAGCAGAGATCCGAACCTGACCAGGTCGGCCGCGATCATCACCGGCCGCTTGTAGCGCTGCTCGATGAAATCGCCCGCAGGCAACGCGATCGCGGCGCCCGCCAGCGCCGACAGCGCGGCCAGCATCGACACCTGGAACGTGGTCACATCGAGCACGAGCACCGCGACCAACGGCAGCGCTCCGAACCCGATCGCACTCCCTGCCGCGCTGACGGTGAAGGCTGTCCACAACCGGCGGAAGTCCTGACCCAAGGGCATCGGCCGATCGTAGGACCGGCCACCGACATCTTCCCGTCAGCGCAGGTTGAGCCCGCCGTCGAGCAGGATCACCTCACCCGTCAGATACCTGTTCGCGAGGATCGAGGCGATCAGGTCCGCCACGTCCGAGGGCTGCGCCGCACGTCGCATCGGACTCGCGGTTCGCCACAACTCCTGGGCATCGGTCCACGATGCCGTCATCGCCGTGTCGACCAGCCCGGGCGCGACCGCGTTGACCCGTACTTCGGGTCCGAGCGCGGCCGCGAGCAACTTGGTCACGTGGTTCAGCGCAGCCTTGCTCGCGGCGTACCCGATGGAGCTTCCCTTCGGGCGGACCCCGGCATGGCTGGTCACGTTGACGATGGAGCCACCCGACTCGCGCAGCGCGGGCAGCGCCGCAGTGCAGAGCAACCAAGGGGCGATCAGGTTCACGTCGAGCAGCCGTCGCCAGTCGGCCGCGGTCAACGCCTCCAGGTCGGCGTGCGGCACCGGCCAACTGATCCCCGCGTTGTTCACCAGTACGTCGAGCCGCCCGTGCTCGGCGATCACCTGCGGCACGAGCCCGGCGGCTTCGTCGTCGTTCGCGAGGTCGGCCTGCAGGTAGGTTCCACCGAGCTCGGCGGCCAGCGCGAGGCCGGTGTCGCGGCTGCTCCGGGAGTGCACCACCACCGTCATCCCGTCGGCGGCGAGCCGCCTCGCCGTCGCTTCACCGATCCCTGAGGTCGATCCCGTCACCAACGCCACCGCACGTGTCTGCACCGACACAGCCTAGGAAGTCTGTGTACGCGGCCGCCCATCGTCCCTACTGTGAGCAGATGGGGGCATATGAGGAACTCGTCGAGGAGGCCACGTCGGCCTCCTTCAGCGGGTGGGACTTCAGCTGGCTCGGTTACCGTGCGGTGAGCGCAGATCTCTCCTGGTCATACGACCGGCTCGCCCGTGCCGCGCTGGAGCAGGCGACCGGGGTGCTCGACGTCGACACCGGCGGCGGCGAGCTGCTCGCCTCGCTCGCGCCATTGCCCGCGGCAACCATTGCCACCGAGGGCTACGAGCCGAACGTCCCGCTCGCGCGCTGCCGGCTGTACTCGCTCGGCGTCGACGTCCGGCAGCACCCGACCGGGGACCCGTTCCCGGTCGAGGACGGCGCGGTCGACCTGGTACTGAACCGCCACGGCCGCCTCGACGCCGCGGAGCTGGCCCGCGTACTGCGAACCGACGGCGTGCTGGTGACCCAGCAGGTCGGCAGCCGCAACGACGCCGACCTGAACGAGGCGCTCGGTGCTGCACCGGTGATGCTGCCGGACGCCAACACCTGTGAGGGCGCAGTGAACGCCCTTCGCGAGCACGGGTTCGAGATCCTCGAGGCCGCCGAGGAGTGGCCGGAGTTCGTCTTCCTCGACGTCGGCGCGATCGTCTTCCACCTGCGCGCGATCCCGTGGCAGATCCCGGACTTCGACGTGGACAACTACGAGCCCGCGCTTCGGGCGCTGGACCAGCGGATGCGCACGAACGGGCCGTTCGTCGCCCACAACCACCGCTACCTGATCCGGGCCAGACTCCGGTAACTCAGCCGATCTCTCAGCCGCGGTACCGCAGGCCGTCCATCAGGAGGTCGAGCAACCGCCCGGCCTGCTCGCGGTTGGACCCGGCGGCCAGTGCAACGCCGCTCAGGCTGATCAGTACGTCGCCCGCTGCGATGTCGGACCGGATCTCGCCCGCGGCAGAGCTGGCCTCGAGCAGCGGCTGGATCGCGCCGACCAGGAGCTCGAAGCTGTGCGCGTACGGGTCGGCGCCGGACGCGATCACCGCGCGCAACGCGTCGGCCATGCCGATCTTGCGGGTCATGTAGTCGATGAAGCGATCCATCCACGCCCGGGTCGCCTCGGCCGGCGGCATCGAGGCGAGCAGCTCGGGAGCGGCGTCGCAGACCACGGCCAGTTCGTTGCGGTAGGCAGCCTCGACCAGCGCCTCCCGGGTCGGGAAGTGCCGGTAGAGCGTGCCGATCCCGACCCCGGCGTTCTTGGCGATGCCTTCGAGGGTCGCCTCCAGGCCGCACTTGGAGAAGGACTCGACCGCCGCGGCGAGCAGCAGGTCGCGGTTCCGCTGGGCGTCCGCGCGCAGCGGACGTTCACCGGTCACCCCCATCCCACTCCCCTTCCACCCGCTCTGCCTACGGACCACGAACCTAGCCGACCACAGCGTCGGCTTGAGAACCGGAGGTTCCTCCGGTTAACTGTCTCTTACCGGAGGTTCCTCCGTTTAAGTCTAGCTCGGACCAGAACAGGACAGACGATGAGCAGAATCACCACCCCCTTCACCCGGGAGTCGACGGCGGACGAGGTCCTCGCCGGGGTCGACCTGAGCGGACGGCGGGCCGTCGTCACCGGCGGCGCGTCCGGGATCGGTGTCGAGACCGCCCGGGTGCTGGCAGCCGCCGGCGCCGAGGTCACCCTCGCGGTCCGCAACGTCGAGGCCGGCCGGCGCACCGCAGCCGAGATCACCGCGAGGACCGGCAACCAGGGCGTCCTGGTCGAGCCGATCGAGCTGGCCGACCAGGAATCCGTCCGCGCCTTCGCCGGCCGCTGGCAGGGCCCGCTGCACATCCTGGTCAACAACGCGGGCGTGATGGCCGAGCCGCTGACCCGGACGCCGGAAGGCTGGGAGCACCAGTTCGCGACCAACCACCTCGGCCACTTCGGCCTGGCCCTCGGCCTCCACCCCGCGCTCGCGGCCGCCGGAAACGCCCGGATCGTGTCCGTCAGTTCCAGCGCCCACCTGCGCTCGGGGATCGTGTTCGACGACATCCACTTCGAGAACCGCCCGTACGAGCCGTGGTCGGCGTACGGGCAGTCCAAGACGGCGAACGTGCTCTTCGCGGTCGAGGCGACCAAGCGCTGGGCGCCGAACGGGATCACCGCGAACGCGCTGATGCCAGGCGGGATCCGCACCGCCCTGCAGCGGCACCAGGACCCGGACAACGACCCGGAGCTCAAGAGGATCTTCGACAACTACGCCTGGAAGACGGTCGAGGAGGGTGCGGCCACCTCGGTCCTGCTTGCAGCGTCGCCGCTGCTCGAGGGCGTCGGCGGCCGGTACTTCGAGGACGTCAACGAGGCCGAGCCGCACGTGCCCGGCCGGGACGGCGGAGTCGCGGAGTACGCCCTCGACCCGGAAGCCGCCACCCGGCTCTGGGAGGTCTCGCTCGACCACGTGAACCGCTGATCCACCCCCGGTACGACGCCGCCGCCCACCCCGCCGCGGCGTCGTACCGGTAGGTACAGCCGTCCGCTCGGCTACGGTCTGAGGCTCCGGGCCGGTAACCTGACCGACCGTGAGTGACTTGAGCATCCGGACCATCTCCGCCGAGCAACATGCCGCCTACCTGGCGGCGCAGCCGTCGGCGAGCTTCCTGCAGACCCCTGGGTGGGCGGCGGTGAAGAGCGAGTGGAAAGCCGAGTCGCTCGGCTGGTTCGATCCGGCCGCTCCGGATCAACTGGTCGGGGTCGCGCTGGTGCTCTACCGGCAGATGCCGAAGGTCAAGCGCTACCTGGCCTACCTGCCCGAGGGCCCGGTGATCGACTGGGACGAGATCGACCTCGGCCGGTTCCTGCGGCCGCTGGCGGCGCACACCCAGGAGCAGGGCGCGTTCGGTCTGCGGATGGGTCCGCCGGTGCCGACCCGGCGGTGGACCGCGAAGACGATCAAGGACGCGATCGCCGGTGGGCAGCAGCCCAAGCTCGGCGACGTCCGGCCCGACGTGATCGAGCCGTCGGGTGCCACCGTGATGGCCCAACTCCGCGCGCTCGGCTGGAAGGCCCCGAAGGTCGGCGAGGGATTCGCCGCGGGCCAGCCGCAGTACGTGTTCCAGGTGCCGCTGGCCGGCAGGAGCGAGGACGACCTGCTCAAGGGCATGAACCAGCTGTGGCGGCGCAACATCAAGAAGGCCGACAAGCTCGGCGTCGAGGTCAGCCTCGGTACGCCGGAGGACCTGAAGGCCTTCCACGCGCTGTACGTCGAGACCGCGGAGCGGGACCACTTCACCCCGCGGCCGCTGCCGTACTTCACCAAGATGCAGGCGGCGATGGCGAACCAGCCGGCCGGCGTCTGCGACTTCCGGCTCTACAACGCCTACCACGAGGGGGACCTGGTCGCCTCGACGATCTGGGTCCGGGTGGGCGGTCACTCCTGGTACTCCTACGGGGCCAGCTCGACCGCCAAGCGAGACGTCCGCGGATCGAACGCGATCCAGTGGCGGATGATGGCGGATGCGCTCGCCGCGGGCGCGTCCGTGTACGACCTACGGGGCATCACCGACACCTTGGACCCCGACGACCCTCACGTCGGGTTGATCCAGTTCAAGGTCGGCACCGGCGGCGAGGCCGTCGAGTATGTCGGTGAGTGGGATCTGCCGTTGAACAAGGCGCTCTACACCGCATTCGACCTCTACATGAGACGGCGATGAACCTGACATGCCCCTGATCCTGCACATCGACTCGGACCGCTGGCGCGATCACCTCCGTTCCACCTGGAACCCCGACATCATCCCGGTCGCCAAGGGCAACGGGTACGGCGTCGGCAACGCCCGGCTGCTGGCCGAGTCCCGCGCCCTCGGCGCGAAGACGGTCGCGGTCGGCACCTACAACGAAGTACCGCCGGAGTTCCGCGACGACGTCGTGGTGCTGTCGCCGTGGCGGCCGTTCCTGGAGATCCCACAGGGCAAGAACGTCATCCACACGGTCAGCCGGCTGGCCGACCTGGTATCGATCCCGGCCGGCAGCCGGGTGCTGATCGAGGTGCAGACCTCGATGCGCCGGCACGGCATCGGCGCCCGCGAGCTGCGGCACACGATGCTGCTGAACGCGCTGGACCGGATCAAGTTCGAGGGCTGGTCGCTGCACTTCCCGATGGGCGCGGGCGGCACGTCGGCGAACCTCCGCGAGGCGCAGGAGCTGGGCAAGGCCGCGCGGGCGGTCCGGCAGGGCCCGCTGTGGGTGTCCCACGTCCCGGCGCAGAAGCTGGCCGACATCGGCGAGGACGTCCGGCTCCGGATGGGCACCGGTCTGTGGCTCGGTGACCGCGGCGCCTTCACCGTCCGGGCCACCGTCCTCGACGTCCACTCGGTACGCCGGGGCGAGCGGGTGGGGTATCGCCAGCGCCGGGTGGCCGGCGACGGCCACATCCTGGTCGTCTCGGGTGGCACCGCGCACGGCGTCGGCCTGGAGGCCCCGACCGCGGCGGCCACGGTGCGGCAGCGGGCGATCGCGATGGCCAAGGGCAGCCTGGACGCCGCCGGGATGGCGTTGTCGCCGTTCACCATCGAGGGCAAGCAGCGCTGGTTCGCCGAGCCCCCGCACATGCAGGCGAGCATGCTCTTCCTGCCGTCCTCGGTGGCTCCGCCGGCGGTCGGCGACGAGGTGGGCGTGGACGTCCGGTTCACCACCACCGTCTTCGACAAGGTGTCGATGGACTGACGAGCTGTGCGGCGGTCACCTCCGCGGTGACCGCCGCAGGTCAGGTCAGGCAGGGGTCAGGTCGGTCAGAAGGCGACCGGCGAGGCGAGATCGACGATGGTGCCGTCGGGCAGCCGGAGGAACGACGACACCTGTCCCCACGGCTTCTTCTCCGGTTCCTGCAACGGCTCTGCTCCGGCCTCGACCGCCTTCCGGAAAGCCTCCTCGACGTCCTCGGACACCAGCGACAGCTCGAACACCACCTTGCCGGGCGCTCCGACCTCGTACTTCTCCGGCAGGTGGTACTGCCCGACCGGGTAGTCGGCGAACGAGATCTTGGTGTCGCCCCCGGTCTCGATCTCCCCGTACCCCTGGTCGTGGTACGTGCCCTTCAGCCCGAAGGCCTTCTCGAAGAACTCCACCGACGCCTTCGCGTCCTCGACGTACACGATCGTCTTCACGAACTTCACAACAGCCTCCGATCTCCAACCGGCCGGGTCGATCCCGCCACCCAGCCTGACGCAGGCGGCCCGAAATGTGTGACAAAGGCCGCCGGGGTTGACTTCAGGTCCACCTGAGGTTGCAGCGTGGTGCCATGGGTGAATTGACCTTCCTGGACCGGATCGAGCAGACGACCGGTGCGCTGGCACTGCGGGCCGAGTCCTACCGGCTGCTTGCGCTGAAGCCCGGCGACATCTGCGTCGACGTGGCCTGCGGCGCCGGACATGCGGTCTGCGAACTGACCCGAGCGCAGATCAAGACGATCGGCGTCGACGCCGATCCCGACGCGATCACCGTCGCCCGCTCCCGTACTCCGGACGCAATGTTTCACGTGGCACATTCCGATCAGTTGCCGCTGGAGGACGAGTCGGTCGACGGCTATCGCGCCGCCCGGCTATTCCACCTGCTCGCGGATCCCCTGCCGACGCTGCACGAGGCTCATCGGGTACTGCGGCCCGGCGGGCGGGCGGTGCTCGTCGGTCAGGACTACGGGTTCCTGCTGATCGACGGGAGCGACCAGGATCTGACCGACGTGGTGCTGCTCGGACTCGAGTCTCGCTCGGTGGCGCCTCGGGCAGCGCGGAGCTACCGCGATCTCCTGCTCGACACAGGCTTCCGCGACGCCGAGGTGCTCGTCCACAACGAGGTGATCACCGACCACCGGCTGATGGCCAAGCAGTTGGAAGGCGCCGCGGCGGCCGCGGTCGAGAAGGCGCTGATCACCCGGGACGACGCGTCCGAGTGGCTCGCCGACCAGGCCGACCGCGGCCGCCGCGACCGCTTCCTCGCCATCCTCCCGACGCTACTGGTCGCCGCGACCCGCTGAACCACCGACCAATCCGCCGCGCTGAGTTGCTCCAACGCGCTGGGTCGAGCCACCGCGGAGGGCGATCGCGACCGCGGCGATGGTGCCCACCGACAAGATCGTGGCGAAGCCGATCATCGCGGGCTTCAGAGCGATGTGCTGGATCACCAGGCTGAAGGCGATCGACGGCGCGCCCAACCCGAAGTACGCGATCACGAAGAACGCCGCCAGCACGCCCGCACGTGAGGCGGGATCGGCCGCGATCACCGTCTGCGTGACGGCGCTCTTGAAGAGTAGCCCCGCACCGGCGCCGGCCAACCCCGCCGCGGTCAGCGCCAGCCACAACGTGGGCCGGTAGAGCGATACGGCCGTCAACGCCAGGCCGATCGGGAAGAGCACCGTACCGATCGGCAGCACCTTGGCCAGGGGAGCCCGGCCCACCGCGAGTTGCGCGACCGCGGACGCGGCGAACGCCGTGAACGGCGCGAGCCCGGCAACGAAGTACGACGTGATGCCGAGTTCGCCCCGGACGATGATCGCGCCGAGCGACGAGAACAACCCCATCACGGCGAAGGCGAAGAAGCCCACGGCCGCGGCGGCGCCGAACACCGCGCCCTGGCCCGGCCGCAGCGCGAACCGCACCGGCCGGGACTCGTCCGCCGCCTCGGTGTCGACGGTCTCCGGGCTGGACAGCACGAGCCCGAGCAGCACCGCCATCAACGCCCCGAACACGACGTACGACGTGTGAAGTGGAGCGGGGCCCCACTGCGCGAGGGCTCCCGCTACCAGCGGACCCAGCGCGAGACCGCCGAGGTTCACGGCGGTCGCGACCAGCCCTGGCTTGGGCGACCCGACCTCCGCCGGACGGGCCTCGGAGTACAGGTCGGTGAGGTAGGCGGTCGCGGTGGAGGCCATCAGGCCGACGGCGACCCCGGTCAGCACGCGACCGAGGATCAGCCCGGGCAGGTCCGGCCAGACGGCCAGCACCACGGCGGACAGGATCCCGACCAGCAGCGCGGGCACGATGATCCGGCGCCGGCCGAGGCGGTCGGAGAGATGGCCGAGCAGGCGGAAACTGGCGGCCGCGCCGACCACCATCACCGCGAAGGCGACCGTCACCGTGGTCGCACCGAAGTGGTCTCGGGTCTGGTAGATCGACCAGAGCGGCGTCGGCACCGTGCCGAACGCCATCAGCGTCAGGAAGGCGATCCCGACGAACCAGAAGCCGGTCATGTGACGGCTCGCGGTGACGATCCGCGTCGTTGTTGCAGTACTCATCAGAGCCTCTCGGAAAGAAGTTGTCCTCCAGTGGCAACTGACGGTCCGAGAAGGCTCATACCAGCTTTACGGGACCTGGATTAGATGGATTCCATCTCTCAGAGAGATACTCAGAGGATGGAGCTGCGGCATCTGAGGCATTTCGTGGCGCTCGCGGAGGAGCGGAGCTTCACCAAGGCTGCCGCGCGCGAGCTGATCGTCCAGTCGGGGCTGTCGACGTCGATCCGCGCGCTGGAGAAAGAGGTCGGCGCGCTGCTGTTCGTCCGCGGTACGCGGCCGGTCCGGCTCACGGCGGAGGGAACGGCGCTGCTGCCGGCCGCTCGTCACACGCTCGACGCGGCCGAAGCCGCTCAGCAGGCGGTCCAGGATGCGCACGGAGTTCTCGCGGGCCGACTGCGGATCGGGGCACTCCAGACGAGCGGCCATTCCCTGCCGTTCTCGACCTGGCTGGCGGAGTTCGCGCTGGCCCACCCGGGGGTGGACATCTCGGTCCAGCAGCTGCCCGCCCTGCAGATGCTCGATCTTGTCGCGGACGGACGGCTCGACTGCGCGCTCGTCTCCGTCGTCGAGGATCACGCGCGGGGCCTGGAGGTGATCCCGCTGTTGGCCGAGCCCGTCCGCTTGGTCGTCTCGCGAGATCACCCGCTCGCGTCCGCGGAGTCCGTCACACTCCGGGAACTGGCCGGCGAGCGGTTCGTCGACCCGCCGGCGCAGTGGGCGATCCGGGTGGTGGTCGACGACGCCTTCCGCGCCGCCGGTCTCACGCGCCGGATCGCGTGCGAGGTCAACGAGTGGACCATGGTGCTCGAACTGGTCGCGGCCGGCGTGGGCGTGACCCTGGCGCCGACCGGATTCGTCCTGGCACCACGGGTCGCGGCCGCGGTCCGGCTCGTCGGTTTGACCGGGGTCGAGCTGGTCCGCCGCATCGATCTCGTGCTGCCCCAGGGCCACGCCGCCAGCCCGGCAGCGCGCCGCTTCTCGGAGTACGTCACCGCCTGGGCGGCGGGGCGCTGAGGATCAGCCGTCCTTGAGCCCGCCGCGCCAGCGGACCGTGGGCAGCAGGGCGCCCAGGTTCACCCGGTCCTTGTTGGCGGAAACGATGTCGAACATCGATTCGATCAGCGTCTCGGACAGCAGGTGCGGCTGCAGGCCGAGGCCGACCAGACCGGTGTGCTTGACGTTGTAGTAGTGCTCCGGCTGCTCGACGCGCGGGTTCTCCAGGTGCTCGACCTGGACCGGGCCGGGGAAGCACTCGGCCACCTTCTCGGCGATCTGGGCGACCGAGTAGCTCTCGGTCATCTGGTTGAAGACGCGGAACTCACCGACCTCGGCCGGGTTCTCCACCGCGAGCCGGATGCACTCGACGGTGTCGCGGACGTCCAGCAACCCGCGGGTCTGACCGCCGGTGCCGTAGACGGTCAGCGGCTCGCCGAGCACGGCCTGGATGACGAAGCGGTTCAGCACGGTGCCGAAGACCGCGTCGTAGTCGAACCGGGTGGCCAGCCGAGGGTCGCGCACGGTCTGCGGAGTCTGCTGACCGTAGACGACGCCCTGGTTGAGGTCGGTGACGCGCAGTCCCCAGACCCGGCAGCCGAACTCCAGGTTGTGCGAGTCGTGCACCTTGCTCAGGTGGTAGAACGAGCCTGGCTTCTTCGGATAGAGCATCCGGTCCTTGCGGCCGTTGTGCTCGACCTCGAGCCAGCCTTCCTCGATGTCGATGTTGGGCGTGCCGTACTCACCCATCGTGCCGAGCTTGACCAGGTGGATGCCCGGGTCGATCTCGGCCATCGCGTACATCAGGTTCAGCGTGCCGATCACGTTGTTCTGCTGCGTGTACACAGCGTGCTGCCGGTCGATCATCGAGTACGGCGCGGCCCGCTGCTCGGCGAAGTGCACGATCGCCTCGGGCCGGAACTCCCGCAGTACCCCGTAGACGAAGTCGGCGTCGAGCAGGTCACCGGTGTACGACGCGATCTCCTGTCCGGAGACTTCCTCCCAGGCGGCGATCCGGGTGTCCAGGTCCTCGATCGGGACCAGGCTCTCGACCCCCAGCTCCTGGTCGTAGCCGCGCCGGGCGAAGTTGTCCAGCACCGCCGTCTGATGCCCGTTGTCGGACAGATGCAGCGCTGTCGGCCACCCCAGGTAACCGTCACCACCCAGGACGAGAACACGCACGAAGCGACCACCTTCCGGACAGGAATGTTGCTTGTCCTGATCATGTGTACCCAACCCCGGCTTCAAACACCTTGCCGGAAGCTGGGAATCTCCTGTGAATAAGGTCGCACGGACCGCCGTCCGAGCGCACGGTGCAGAATGGGCGGGATGCCAGAACACACCGGAGCCTTCAGCGACGCGACCGGCCGCGACCTCGAGCAGGGCGGCGCCGACCAGCCGCGCTACCGCCGCTACCAACTGGATCTGATCTCGCCGCACTGCGGGAGCACGGTCCTGGAGGTGGGCGCCGGCCTCGGCGAGTTCGCCGCCGGTTTCATTGGTCTGGACCGGTTGGTGGTCACCGACGCGGACCCGGGCGCGGTGGAACTGCTGGCCGAGCGGTTCGCCGACCGGCCGGAGGTCGAGGCGCGGCAGCTCGCGCTGGGTGACGAGCTCAGCATGGACAAGCCGGTGGACTCGGTGATCGCGATCAACGTGCTCGAGCACATCGACGACGACGCGGGCGCGCTGCGCTCCCTCGCGGAACTGGTCGTGCCCGGCGGGACCATCGTGCTCTGGGTGCCCGGCTACCAGCAGCTGTACGGCGAGTTCGACCGCCGCGTCGGCCACGTCCGCCGCTACACCCCCGCCACCGTCAGTGACGCCGTACTGCGGGCCGGGCTGCAGGTGGAGCTCGCGAAACCGGTGAACCTGCTCGGCGGGATCGCCTGGTGGGCCGCGGTCCGCCGGGGCGGCAGTACCGCGCCGAATCCCAAGCTGGTCGCCATCTACGACCAGTTCGTCGTACCGGTGACCCGTGCCGTGGAGAGCCGCGTCCGGGTCCCGTTCGGTCAGACCGTCCTCTGCGTAGCCCGAGTTCCTTCGTGACCACCCACTGATTGGTTGCCGTACGCAAAGGGCCGCCGACGCAGTACGTATTCCCGCCACCAGGTAGTCGTCATCACCCGCGCGTAGTTGGCGCCGTACACCAGGCCCGGGCCCTTCTTGCTCGAGCCGTCACCACGCCGCCGCATCGTCATCGGCAGTTCGACCACTCGCGCGCCACTCGCCAGCACCCCGAGCAGCAGCTCCGACGACTGGTACTGCGGCTCCCGCAGCGTCACCGCGCAGGCCAGGCCCGCCCGCATCGCGCGGAACCCGAACGAGGTGTCGGTCAGCTTCCGCCTGGTCAGGATCGACGCCAGCGTGGCGAACACCCGTACGCCGACCCAGCGCAACCTGCTGTCCGCGTCCTCCGCGCCCAGTCGGCGTGACCCGGTGACGAAGTCGGCCTGCCCGTCCAGGATGGGCTTCAGGAGCACGTCGAGCTCCGAGTTGTCGTACTGCCCGTCCGCGTCCGTCGTGGCGACGTACTCCGCTCCGCCCTGGACAGCGAGGTGATACCCGAGCCGGAGCGCGGCACCCTGGCCACGGTTGCGGGGAGCAACACAGACGAACGCCCCTTGCGCGGCGGCGATCTCGGCTGTGTCGTCCTCGGCACCGTCCACAACCACCAGTACGTCGGCCGGCAGCCCCGCGCAGGTCTTCGGCATGTTCGCCAGCACCGGGCCGATCCCGCCGGCCTCGTTGTAGGCGGCAATCACCACGACCAGCGGAGCGAAGGCGGGGTCACCGTGCCGCTCGCGGAAGTCGTCCAGCGCCTCGGAGTCCACCGGGTCCGGGTAGTCGGCCATGGCCGGGCGTCCCTGGTCAGCGCCGAGGAGTGCACGCAGCCCGATCGCTCCCGCCAGCGGGAACAACACCAGGCCGGGCAACTGGTAGCGCCAGGAGAACTCGAAGGCGGCAGACCCGAGCAGAAGGATCAGCCCGGCAGCCACCGGCAGCAACGCGGCAGAACGGAGCCCGGACTTCTTGGCCCGGCCCAACCCCGCAACAGCGGCCAGCGCGACCAGTACTGCGAATCCCAGTGCCAGGCCGGAGGTGTAGCCGCCGTTCAGCTGGTAGGCCCGCAGGATCACGGCCGGCTCGTGGTTCACGTGCGGCGCGGAGCCGCCCCACTTCTCGGCCGCCTCGGCCGTGTTGGGGTCGGACAGGTTCGGGTAGCTGAGCTGGAACTGCCACCGATCCAGCGGTACGTCGTCAGGCGACGTGGTCCGGGTGGGAGCGAAGCCCTTCAGGAAGTCCTTGAAGGCCGCCCACGCGACGTCGAACGGTTGATGCCGGATCACCAGGGCGCTGAACTCTTCGGCCAACTGCTGCTTGGTGGTCCCCGGCGGCAACGGTCCCGGCCAGTTCGGGTCGCCGTAGTGGTTGTGCGCGTACTTGTCGACACCCAGGCGCTGCCCGAGGGGCTCCTTGGGGCAGAACAGCCGCGTGCCCTCGTTCAACGGCAGCTTGGCGCAGTCGGCCACCACTGCGGTCCGCCCGTAGAGCACCTGGTTCTCGGCGCCGGAGATGGCCCACTTGCCGGTCTCCGCGTGGAAGTAGCCGACATAGGCGCCGAACACCACAGCAAAGCCGGCCACCGCCGCCCCGACCCGCAGTACGAGCTGCGGCCAGGCCCTCAGATGGCGCCAGGCCGAGCCCACCACGACGAGGTAGAGGACGGTGGCAACGATCAGGGTCAGGCCGATCGTCCGTACTGCGAAGGCAGCGCCCAGGAGCAAACCTGCGAGCGCGGCACGCTTCCAGCCGGGCTTGCCCCAGCCGAGCAGGGTCCAGAGGATCCCCACGAGTAGAACGTCGAAGGTGGTCTCGGCCATGATGTTCTGCTCGATCTGCACCTGGTAGGCGTCGAGCAGGAGCGGTGCGGCGGCCAGTGCGGCCAGCCAGCGGTAGACGCCCAGCCTGCGGGCCAGGGCGTAGATGGCGATCCCCAGAGCCAGACCGACGAGGTGCTGCACGATCACGACCAGAGTCAGACCGCCGAGGTCGACCAGCGGGCGCAGTACGAAGTCGTAGCCGATCGGGTTGAGCTGGTCCGGCTTCAGGTGCTCCATGTTGTTCAGGTACTGGACCGAGTCGGTGTAGATGATCGCCGGCCGGTAGGCGACGGTCGCCAGCACCCGGAGGACCAGGCCGGCCGCCAGCAGGATGGCGAGGAGCCAGTGCGTCCTCAGAACCTTCTTCACTGCTGCTGGAAGTACTGCCACGTCCGGGCCAAACCATCCTTCAGCGAGACGGCCGGACGGTAGCCCAGCGTCTCGGCACTCGCGGACACGTCCACCACCACCGCCGGCATCTCCCCGGGCGGGGCCTCGATGTGCTCCGCCGGCACCTCCGCACTCGTCACGTCGCGCACGGTCTCGAGCATGTCGAGCACCGAGACGGAGTTCCCCGAACCGATGATCGCCCGGCCGTCGAACCGGTTGTCGAGCGCCTGCAGCACCCCGGCGACCACGTCGTCGATGAAGACGAGGTCCCGCCGCTGCAGCCCGTCGCCGTACACGCGAACGCCCTCGCCAGTGAGCGCGGCGCGCATCATCCGCGGGACGAAGCTGTCCTTGTGCGACATGCCCGGCCCGTACACGTTCGTGAACCGCAGCGCCGCCGTCGCCAGGCCGTAGCTCCCGGAGTACGCCGAGAGCAGCATCTCGCACGCCGCCTTGGTCGCCCCGTACGGCGTGAGCGGGCGCAGGGGCAGGTCCGCGGTGATGGTGGCGGTCCCGACGTCGCCGACCACCGCGTTGGTGGATGCCAGCACGAACTGGTCGACACCACTACCGCGGGACAGCTCCAGCAGCACCTGCGTGATCGTCACGTTCTCCGCGAACGTCCGCATCGGGGCGTCCACCGAGCGCAGTACCGAGGTGAGCGCGGCCAGGTGGATCACCGCGCGCGGCCGGGTCTCGAAGGCCGAGATGCAGACCTCCTGGTCGGCCAGGTCCCCGGTGATCACGGTCACGCCCTCGTCCCACGACGGGTCGGGCGGCTCGCGGTCCACCACGGTCACCGGCACAGCCCGCTCGCGCAGCGCGGCGACGACGGCCCGGCCGATGAACCCGGCTCCTCCGGTCACCAGCACCCGGTCGAGGTCCGAGTTCGTTTCAGCCATGTCAGCCAACCTACCGCCGGTCGCCCGGAACGACCGTTCGGCGTCTGATCGGGCGCTACGAGCGGACGGTGTGCGACGAAGCCTTGACCGCGGGTGACGATGGTGGGCAGGATCGGCCCCGACGCGTGCTGACAACCTTGTCATCGGGGCCGCGTAAACATCTCGGTGTGGAGGACCCTTCGATCCGGGCTCCTGGCACCGGTCTGTCCTGCTAGGAGCCGTAGATGAACTTCCGCCGCCCCCTGGGGCTCGTCACGTCTCTCGGGCTTGTTGTGACAATGACTGCCATGACGCAGCCAGCAAGCGCCGCCGTACCCGCCGAAGCACCGACGGCCCAGCCCGTCGCCGCCGGGTCCTCCTCCTTCTTCACCTCCTTCGAACCAGGCCAGCCGCAACCCGGCTACGCCGACGAGGTCGAGACCGGCCCGGACGGGGAACCGCGGGCCGGCGGCGTCGAAGGCCCGACGCCGACCGGGATCGGCGGCAGCGAGATGGACAAGGTCACCAAGGTGACCGCGAACGACGAGAACACCGGTGGCGGCGAGATCGCGACGAACGTGGCCGACGGCGACAAGTTCACCAAATGGCTGGTGTTCGAGCCGACCGGCTGGCTGGTCTACGAGACGTCGGCCCCGGTCACGATCAAGAAGTACGCGCTGACCTCGGCGAACGACGCCGACGGCCGCGACCCGAAGAACTGGACGGTGTCCGGCTCGAACGACGGCACCACCTGGACCACCCTGGACACCCGGACGGGCGAGGACTTCGAGAACCGGTTCCAGACGAAGGAATACACCTTCGGCAACGACACGGCGTACAAGTTCTTCAAGCTGGACATCACGCTGAACCACGGCGAGGACATCGTCCAGCTGGCCGACTGGTACCTGTCCAACGGCGCCCCGCTGCCGCCTCCCGGCGAGACCGCCGAGTCGCGGCTCGACTCGGGCCCGACCAGCGCGTACAACGCCCGCGCCCGGACCGGCTTCACCGGCGTGAAGTCCTTCCGGTACGCCGGCCACCAGACCGCCGAGGGCCGGGGCTTCACCTGGAACAGGATCGCCGACGTGGACCTGGAGGTCGGCAAGGACACCCGGCTGGCGTACAAGATCTTCCCCGAGCACGTCGAGGGCGACCTGAGCTACCCGAGCACCTCCGCGGCGGTGGACCTGGCGTTCTCCGACGGCACCTACCTGAGCGACCTGAAGGCGAAGGACCACCACGGCTTCCCGCTCAGCCCGCGTGGCCAGGGTGACGCGAAGGGCCTGTCCACGAACCAGTGGAACAACATCGAGGCCGACCTGGGCAAGGTGGCCGCCGGCAAGACGGTGAAGCGGATCCTGGTCGGCTACGACAAGCCGTCCGGCCCGGCGGACTTCCGCGGCTGGATCGACGACGTACGGATCAGCAAGGCGACGAACCCGGACGAAGCTGCCCGGAAGACCGCCGCCAAGCACCCGTCGGACCTGGCGATCACGACCCGCGGTACGAACTCCACCGGCGGCTTCTCCCGGGGCAACAACTTCCCGGCGACCGCAGTGCCGCACGGCTTCAACTTCTGGACGCCCGTCACCAACGCGGGATCGACCTCCTGGCTGTACGACTTCGCCAAGGGCAACAACGACCAGAACAAGCCGCAGCTCGAGGCGTTCTCGATCAGCCACGAGCCGAGCCCGTGGATGGGTGACCGGCAGACGTTCCAGGTGATGCCGTCGACCGCGGCGACTCCGACCGCGGACCGCGACGCCCGCGCCTGGGCGTTCAGCCACGACAACGAGGTCGCCCGGCCGTACTACTACGGCGTCACGTTCGACAACGGCAACGCGGTCGAGCTGACCCCGACCGACCACGCGGCGATGCTGCGCTTCTCCTTCCCGGCCGGCGAGGCATCGCTCATCTTCGACAACACCAGCAACCTCGGCGGCCTCACCCTCGACGCCGAGACCGGTGTGGTGACCGGCTACAGCGACGTGAAGAGCGGCCTGTCGACCGGCGCCGGCCGGCTCTTCGTGTACGGCGTGGTCGACCAGGAGGTGACCGCCAGCGGCAAGCTCGCCGACGGCGGCGGCGCGAACGTCGGCGGCTACTTCTCCTTCGACCCGAAGGTGAAGCAGGTGCAACTGCGGGTCGCCACCTCGCTGATCGGCACCGCGCAGGCGAAGAAGAACCTCGAGCTGGAGCTCGCCGAGGGCAGCAAGTTCGACAAGGTGAAGGCGGCTGCCCAGCAGGCGTGGGACGCCAAGCTCCGCACGATCGAGGTCGAGGGTGCCACCGCGGACCAGCTGACCACGCTCTACTCGAACCTGTACCGGCTGTTCCTCTACCCGAACAACGGCTCGGAGAACACCGGTACCGCGAAGAAGCCGGTGATCACCTACGCCTCGCCGACCTCCCCGAAGGTGGCAGCGGACACCCCGTCGACGACCGGCTCCAAGATCGTGGCCGGGCAGACGTACGTGAACAACGGGTTCTGGGACACCTACCGGACCGTCTGGCCGGCGTACAGCCTGTTAGCGCAGGGCGAGGCCGCCGACCTGGTGAACGGGTTCGTCCAGCAGTACAAGGACGGCGGCTGGATCTCCCGCTGGTCCTCCCCGGGCTACGCCAACCTGATGGTCGGCACCAGCTCGGACGTGGCCTTCGCCGACGCCTATCTGAAGGGGATCAAGGGCATCGACGTCCAAGCGGCGTACGACGCGGCCCTGAAGAACGCCGCCGCCCGGCCGCCGACAGAGAACGTCGGCCGCAAGGGTCTCGACCGCGGCGTCTTCAACGGCTACACCGCCAACACCACCGGTGAGGGCTTCAGCTGGTCGATGGACGGCTACATCAACGACCTCGGCATCGCGAACATGTCGAAGGCGCTGTACGGCGCCGCCAAGAAGAACGACCCGCGCAAGCAGGAGTACCTCGATAACTACGACTACTACCTGAACCGGGCCCGCAACTACGTCACGCTGTTCGACCCGGCGCTGAACTTCTTCCAGGGCAAGGGTCCGGACGGCGTCTGGGGCAACTCCCCCAGCACGTTCGACCCGCGCGACTGGGGTCACGACTACACCGAGACGAACGCCTGGAACATGGCGTTCTCCACCCCGCAGGACGGCGCCGGACTGGCCGCCCTGTACGGCGGTCGCGACGGCCTGGCGAAGAAGCTCGACGAGTTCTTCAGCACCCCGGAGGACGCGCTGCACACCGGCGGGTACGGCGGCACGATCCACGAGATGCTCGAGGCGCGGGACGTCCGGATGGGCCAGTACGGCCACAGCAACCAGCCGTCGCACCACATCGCCTACATGTACAACTTCACCGGTCAGCCGGCGAAGACCCAGGAGAAGGTCCGCGAGGTGCTGGACCGGCTGTACCTGGGCTCGGAGATCGGCCAGGGCTACCCAGGCGACGAGGACAACGGCGAGATGTCGGCGTGGTACCTGTTCAGCATGCTCGGGTTCTACCCGCTGCAGGTCGGCTCGCCGACGTACGCGATCGGTGCTCCGTTGTTCACCAAGGCGACCGTGCGGCTGGCGGACGGCAACAAACTGGTGATCAGCGCACCGAAGAACAGCGCGAAGAACCTCTACGTCAAGGGCGTCAGGGTGAACGGCAAGAAGTGGTCCTCGACCGCGCTGCCGCACTCGCTGATCGCCGACGGCGGCAAGATCGAGTTCGACATGACCGACAAGCCGTCCAGCTGGGGCACCGGCCGCAACGACGCTCCCCCGTCGCTCACCAAGCCGGGCGAGGACCCGAAGACCTGGCGCGACTCGACGGAGGACGAAGGCGCTGTCACTGCCGCCGGTGGGGTGGACGTGTCCGCGCTGACCGACAACGACTCGAAGCAGCAGGTCACGCTGACCGGGGCCACCCCGACGGTGACGGTCCAGCTGCAGCAGGGTCGCCCGGTCGCGATGTACAGCCTGACCAGCGGAAACACCGGTACTGCGCCGTCGGCGTGGGTTCTGGAGGGCTCCAACGACGGGACCACCTGGGCCACGGTGGACCGGCGTACGGGTCAGACCTGGGCCTTCCCGGCGTACACCCGGTCCTTCAGCGTCGTCGCGCCGAAGCCGTACACGCAGTACCGGTTGGTGATGACTCCGGCGGCGGGCACGAACGGCGTGACGCTTTCCGAGCTCGAGCTGCTCGGCACCTTGAAGGGAGTCGAGGCGGGCACTCACCCGAGTGACCAGCGGGTGGCCCAGACCAAGCCGAGCCCGACCCCGTCGCAGTCCCTCGACCGGAACTACGGCTGATCCTCGCGGCGTCTGCCGGCCGACTCCTCGGCCGGCGGGCGCCGTGGGTCTGTCCGGGCAAAAATTTCCGGCGGAACCTGCCCCTGAGAGGTTCCGCCGGACATTTGTGGTGTCGTGCAGAGAAGTGGAGGGGTGGCGACCCCGCCCGGCCTGCCACCCCAACACTCCTACTGACGAGCAAGTCCCACGATAGGTTGCCTTCCCACAAAACTGTCCACATCCCGGACGATCACCGCGTGGGCGGGACGACCCTCACCGGGCTGATGATGGCCGGGTGACCGAGCCTGTGAATGATCTGCCGTCGCGTGAGTTGGCTGACCTGCGGCTTCGGGCCGAGCAGTTCGCGCGGGATGAGGACGACCAGTCGCTGCTGGACCTGGTGGGCGAGTTGCGCGCCGACGAGCAGTGGTGGGCCCATCTCTGGGGGCCGGCTGCCGCGATCGCCGCGCGGCGCCTCGGGTCACCCGAGGCGGTCGGGTTGCTCGAGGAGAGCATCGCCGCCGGATTCAGCCAGCCGGAGCTGTTCGAGGGGGAACTCGAGAAACTGTTCGGCGTCGACGCCACCTGGCCGGAGTTGCAGCGCCGGATCCAGGCGAATGTGCCGCTGCCGCTCGTGGAGCTGACCGAGTGGCCGGAGCCTGGTCCGACCCTGCCGGTCGAGCTCTACCGGATCAGCCCGGAGCGCGAGGCGGCCCTGCTGGAGCGGCTGCCCGAGGCCTCGGGGTCGGCCTGGGAGACGGCCACCCGGCTGCTCGCCTGGGTGCACGACTCCTGGGCCCACGCGAACGACCACGTCGAGGACCCGGACGCGCTGGACGTGCTGGAGCGCGTGGATGCCGGCGCGCGGTTCGCCTGTGTCGAGTATTCGATCGTGCTCAGCCAGGCGCTGAACGCGGTACGGATCCCGTCGCGCCGGGTTGATCTGCGACAGCTGAACCACCACGTCGGCGTCGGCCGCGGCCACGTGGTCAGCGAGGCGTGGATCGACGACCTCGACCGGTGGGTGTTGCTGGACGGTCAGAACGGCTCGCACTGGACCGATGCCGATGGCAACCCCCTCGGCGTGCGGGAACTGCAGCGACTGGCCGCGGCCGGGTCCGCAGTACCGGCGTTTGTCGGGGCTGGTGCGGTGGAGTCGCTGACGGAGCAGCAGGCGGCGGGCTGGTTCACGTACTTCGCGTCCGCCACGACCACGGGATACACCTGGGCCGAGGGGTCGTTCGCGCCGGTCTTCCAGGCGATGCGAGCCATCCGTACTCCGAGGCTGCTGCGCGACGGCGATCTCGCCTATCCGCGGCTGTCGGCGATCACCACGGGCCTTGGCGGCACTGGGACCACGTCGACCGTGCGCTTCAGCCACTCCCATCCCTACGGCACGGGGATCCGGCTGCGCATCGGCACAGAGGTGGTCGACACCGAGGAGTGGACGCTCGACCTCACCCCCGGCGTCCACGAACTCGCCGTCACCATCGTCACGCCGTACGGCGAAACGGCGGCGCGGAGGTTCAGCTACCTGGTGCGGGAGGTCAGCCGGACCAGCGGCCCGTGAAGAAGGCGGCTGCCCAGATCGCCCCGAGGGGTATCGCCACGGCCAGATAGAGGCGGCCCAGCCACGGTCTTCGCTCCGCGAGCACCGCCAAGCCGATCCACAGTGGCCACCAGAGCAGCGTCGCGCGGGTCAGCGAGTAGATCCAGAACGAGGTGACGAACGCGGCGACCGTGCTCGCCACCCAGGCCGCCTCGCCCCAGGACCGGCGCCAGACCAACCAGACGAGCAGCACCAGGCCGACCACCAGCGCGACCAGTTCGGCCCGAAACATCCAGGTCCAGTCACTGCGATCCGCCGAGAAGTGGCCCTTGGTCGCGGCCTCCACCGTGTGGATCAGGGAGATCCACGGCTCGGTGAACTCGCGCGCCCACCCCTTCTCCTGCGCCTCCTGCCAGGCGAACCAGGAGCCGTGGATCTGCTTCAGGTACGCCATGAAGCCGAGCACCGGGATGGCCGGCACCGCGAGCCACGGGATGGAGAGCCAATCGCGCTTCTTGGAGGTCAGGAACTCGACCACCAGGGCGAAGGCGAGGAAGATCCCGGACACCCGGACGGTCGACGCCAGCGCGACGAAGATCGCCGCGCGCGCCCAGCGGCCCTGCCGCGCGGCGAGCCAGCCGGGGAAGGCGAAGGCGCAGAACAGCGCCTCCGTGTACGGCGCGGCCAGGAACACACCGACCGGCGCCGCGAACCACATCAGCGCCGCCTTCGGCCCGAGGTTCGCGAGCTGCGGGAACTCGTACTGCGCGAGCCGGGCGAGCGAAACTCCCGCGAAGGCGCTCGCGACCAGGGAGATCACGATGCCGCCCGCTACCGGGCCGATCCCGATCCAGCCGATCCAGCGCATCAGGAACGGCAGGCCGGGGAAAAACGCGGCCAGCGGCGCCCCGGAGGGTTCACCGTTGTTGTAGCCGAAGTCCGCGATCGCCTTGAAATGCCAGACGTCCCACTGCAGCCAGGCGCGCCAGACGTTCGGGTAGGTGTCGCCGCGGTTGAACAGCATCGGCGCGGAGATCGACAGGACGAAGATCCCGATCCGGCTGACCAGCCACCAGCCGAGCGTCTCCCGGGCCATCAGGTCAGGCACGAACTCCCGGAAACGACCAGCCTCCCGAGCGCGCCACGCCCCGCGCGGCGGGTCTTCCTCAGCCGCTCGCTCAACCACCACCAGGCGCTCGTTTCTGCGCACGGGCCGACCCGCACGCCCCCGATCGCCTCGCCGCCATCACATCCCCCATGGTGCCCCATCCGCGGTCGAACCCGACTGGTCGTCACCACCTCTGGTGACCGGAAACGAAGGCGGCACCCGGTGAGGGATGCCGTCTTCGGGGTCAGCCGTTGGTGGGGCCATCACTTGGTTGGGCCGGCGTAGGCGGTGAGGTGAGCGTCGGCCAGGGCGGTTTCGGCGTCCTCGTCCTCGTCGGCGTCCTGGTGGGCTTGGTCTCCGGCGTCTTCGACGGCGGGTCGCTCGGCGTGAACGTCGGCGTCGGCGGCGGCGTGTCGCTCGGGGGGTCCGGCGGCGGTTCGCTCGGCGTGAACGTCGGCGTCGAGGTGTCCTTGATCGAGTCCTCGTCCGGCTCGGGGAACTCGGCGTCCGGCTGTCCGTCGAGCGCCGGCTCCATGAAGGCCAGCCAGGTCTTCACCGGCCAGTTGCCACCGAAGAAGGCCTTGTCCGAGCTGTAGGGGTCGAGGTCGCCCTCACCACTCGCGCCGGCCCGGTAGAGCACCGCTGTGGACAACTGCGGCGTATAGGCGGCCCACCAGGAGGTCAGCGTGTCGTCGCCGTCCATGCAGCCGTCGCACTTGGCGTTCGCCGCGCGGTGCTCGAGGGCGACGCCACCGGCCGTACCGGTCTTGCCGGCCACCGGACGATCGAGCTCCTTGGCGTCCTCACCGGTGCCCTTCTCGACGACGTTCTGCAGCACGTAGTTGACCGTGTTGGCGACGTCGGCGTCGAAGACCTGCCTGCCCTGCTTGGCCAGGGACGTATCCGCCCACTTGGTCTTGTTGTCCAGACCCTTGACCGACTTGATCGTGTGTACCGGCATGAACTTGCCCCCGGCAGCGAACGTGGCGTACGCGTTCGCCATGTCGACCGGCGAGGCGTACGGGTCCGGTCCCAGCACCGTGGACGGGTTGTTGCGGCCACGCTCCAGCGCCGTCGTCTTCGGGATCCCTGCCAATTCGGCGGCGTCGACCACTTTGCCAGGGCCGTTGTCCATCTGCTTGTCGACCAGGTCGTAGAAGGCGGTGTTGATGGATTCCTGCGTCGCCTTCAGCAGGTTGACGTCGCCGTAGTCCTCGTCGAACTCGTTGTTGAGCTTGAGCCCCTGGACCTCGATCGGGCTGTCGCCCTGGAAGACGTCGTAGATGCTCCTGCCGTCCTTCAGCGCCGCGGCGAGCGCGAACGGCTTGAAGGCCGACCCCGGCCGGGCCTTCAGCGTGGCCCAGTTCAACTGGCTCTTCAGGTAGTCGGGTCCGCCGTACATGGCGACCAGTTCACCGGTGCCGGGCTTGACCGAGGCCAGGCCGACGTGGAGGTTCTGCCGCTTCTTCGGCAGCCGCTCGGTGCCCGCCTTGACGATGTCGTCCTGCAGCTTCTTGTCGAAGGTGGTGACCACCCGCAGGCCGCCGCCGCTGATCTCGTCCTCGGGGATGCCGACCTTCACCAGTTCCTTGCGGGCCATGTCGAGCAGGAAGCCCTGCGGACCCTTGAAGCGGTCGCTCCGCTTGGCCGTCACGACCTTGGGAATCTGCTTGCTGTACGCCTGCGCCTGGGCGTCGGTGATGGTGCCGGTCTGGCGCATTCCGTCGAGCACGTAGCGGTAGCGCTCGAGGATCCGCTTCTTCGTGGTCGGGGACGTGTCGTACGGATCGAACAAAGTCGGGTTGTTGAGCACCGTGGCGAGCAGGGCCGCCTGCGGAACGGTGAGCTTCTGCGGGTCGCCCACCCCGAAGTACGCCTGGCCGGCCGCGGAGATGCCGTACGCGCCCTCACCGAAGTAGATGGTGTTGAGGTAGCCCTCGAGGATGCTCTTCTTGTCCTCCGAGCGGCTCAGCTTGGTGGCGATGAAGAGTTCGGAGAACTTCCGGGAGAAGGTCCGCTCCTGGGTCAGGTACATGACCTTCACGTACTGCTGGGTAATCGTCGAGCCACCCTGCAGCTGCTCGCCGCGGGCGATGTTGAACGCCGCGCGGGCCATGCCCGACGGCGAGATGCCCGGGTTGGTCCAGAAGGTCCGGTCCTCGGCCGCGATCACCGCGTCCTGGACGTGCTTCGGGATCTTGGCCAGCGGGAGGGAGCGCCGGTTCTGCTCGTAGAACGTGCCGAGCACGGTCTTGTTGTCGGAGTAGTAGACCGTGGTGGTGTTGGTCGCGAACTCCTTGTTCGGGTCCGGGATGTCCGTGGTCTGGTACCCGATGAAGAAGATGGCCGCAGCCCCGATCACTCCGAGGAAGAACAGTGCCAGCAGCCAGCCCGCGATCCTCAGTGCCCAATGTTTCTTTGCGCGCGCACGGGAAGGGGCCTTCCTACGAGCTTCACTCACAGTGCAATCCTCGACGATCTCGCTGAAGTCATTGCGACCCAGAGTACGGGCGATGTGGTAGCGCTCCCTATTCCGCCTGGATCGTAGCGGCTCGGGCGGTCACCCGCACCGCTCAGCCGGTCACGTGCGGCGCAAGGAAGGTCACGGCGAGCAACGCGGTCGGGAACAGGCCAGGAACATGGTGAAGGTGTAGCCCAGGTCAGCCATGACCCTCCGCTCTCGCGCCGCGACTCCGTGTCAGCTGGTTAACGCAGGACAGCGCCTGACGTAACGGTTTCGGCCCGGCTAGGCGTGACGGACCTGACAAAGTCCACCTTTGTCAGCAGTTGTGGACGGGGATCGCCCTGCTTACAGTGGCAATGCGATGTATCGAACCGATACATCACGTCATGACAAACCAGGTCGAGGGAGGTGGGTCATGGGAAACCGCACTGGTGTCCTGGAGCTCGCCGTACTCGGCCTGCTGCACGAAGCGCCGATGCACGGTTACGAGCTCCGCAAGCGCGTCAACGCCCAGTTCGGCTGGGGACGCGTGCTGTCGTTCGGGTCGCTCTACCCGTGTCTGAAGGCGATGCTCCGCAACGGACTGATCTCCGCCGACGCCGGGACGCCGGACGCCGGGCGGAGGCAGAAGATCGTCTACACGATCACGGCCGACGGCAAGGACCACTTCGCGAGCGCGATGAATGACGCCGGTCCGTCGGCGTGGGAGGACGACACGTTCGGCGTCCGGTTCTCGTTCTTCGGCCGGACCGATCCGGCCACCCGGTTGCGCATCCTCGAGGGCCGCAGGGCCCGGATGGAGGAGCGGCTGGCCAACTTCCGGGCCGCGATGAGCCGGACCGCGGAGCGGGTCGACGCGTACACCCTCGAGCTGCAACGGCACGGCCTGGAGTCGGCCGAGCGCGAGGTCCGCTGGCTGAACGAGCTGATCGACGGTGAACGACGCCAGCAGCGGCCCCCTGACACGCACCAACCGCCTGCAACACCCCCCAATTAAGGAGCTCCAGATGACTGCGATCCGCGTAGCGATCGTCGGTGTCGGCAACTGCGCCAGCTCGCTCGTCCAGGGCGTGCACTACTACCGCGACGCGAAGCCCGAAGAGCGCGTGCCCGGTCTGATGCACGTCCAGTTCGGCGAGTACCACGTCCGCGACGTCGAGTTCGTCGCCGCGTTCGACGTGGACGGCAAGAAGGTCGGCCTCGACCTCGCCGACGCGATCGGCGCCAGCGAGAACAACACGATCAAGATCTGCGACGTGCCGCCGGCCGGTGTCACGGTGCAGCGCGGTCACACCCTCGACGGTCTCGGCAAGTACTACCGCGAGACCATCACCGAGTCCGAGGCGTCGCCGGTCGACATCGTCGCGGCACTGCGCGAGGCCGAGGTCGACGTACTGGTCTGCTACCTGCCCGTCGGTTCGGAGCAGGCCGCGAAGTTCTACGCGCAGTGCGCGATCGACGCGAAGGTCGCCTTCGTCAACGCGCTGCCCGTGTTCATCGCCGGCACCAAGGAGTGGGCGGACAAGTTCACCGAGGCGGGCGTGCCGATCGTCGGCGACGACATCAAGTCGCAGATCGGCGCCACCATCACCCACCGGGTGCTGGCCAAGCTGTTCGAGGACCGCGGCGTCACCGTCGACCGGACCTACCAGCTGAACGTCGGCGGCAACATGGACTTCAAGAACATGCTGGAGCGCGAGCGGCTGGAGTCCAAGAAGATCAGCAAGACCCAGTCCGTCACCTCGCAGCTGGTCGACGACATCGACCCGCGCAACGTGCACATCGGCCCGTCGGACTACGTGGCCTGGCTGGACGACCGCAAGTGGGCCTTCATCCGGCTCGAGGGCCGCAACTTCGGCGACGTCCCGCTGTCGCTGGAGTACAAGCTCGAGGTCTGGGACTCGCCGAACTCGGCCGGCATCATCATCGACGCGATCCGCGCGGTGAAGATCGCCAAGGACCGCGGCATCGGCGGCCCGATCCTGTCCGCCTCGTCGTACTTCATGAAGTCCCCGCCGGAGCAGTACGCCGACGACGTCTGCCGCGACCTGGTGGAGAAGTTCATCAAGGGCGAGGTAGACCGCTGACCCAGGCCGCCACCGCAGCCTGAGCAGCACGGAGCTCCCGCCGCCGGACTATCCGGCGCGGGAGCTCCGCCAATACCGGTCACTCGTCCATCAACCTGAAGGCCCACTAGGTTTTCCCCATGCGGCTTCACGTGGGATGCGCGATGTGGACGCACGTACCGTGGCAGGGCCGCTTCCTACCGCATCCGCTACCACCCAAGGAACGCCTCCACGCCTACGCGAGCTGGTGCAACGCCGTCGAGGGCAACACCACCTTCTACGCCACGCCCGCCCGAGCAACCGTCGAGATGTGGGCCGGCCAGGTCGAGCCGGAGTTCCGCTTCGTCCTGAAACTCCCGAAGGTCATCACCCACGAGCACCGCCTCAACAACGTCGACCAGGAACTGCGGACCTTCCTCACCGCGATGGAGCCGCTCGGTCCGCGGGCCCATGCTCTGTGGATCCAACTCCCGGCCTCGTTCGCTCCAACCGATCTGGGTGCACTGGCCGCCTTCCTGCATCAGGCCCCGACCGGCTTCCGCTACGCAGTCGAAGTACGGCATCCGGCATTCTTCGAAGAAGAGCGTCCGGCGTGGCAACTCGAGCAGGTGCTTGCGCGAGTGGGAGCCGAGTGGGTTCCGTTCGACACGGTGACGCTGTTCCAGACTCCGGCGACCAGCTACGGCGAGCGCGAGGCCTGGCTGAACAAACCGCGGGTGCAGCGCCGGACACGCGCGCTCACCGGGTATCCGATCGTGCGCTACATCGGCCGGGACGACGTCGACGTGACGATCAAGGGCTGGCAGTACCTCGCCGACCAGGCCGCTTCGTGGCTGCGGGAAGGTCGCTCGCCCACGATCTTCCTTCACACCCCCGACAACGCCGAGTCCCTGGCGCTGGCTCGTCGGTTCCATGACGACGTCCGGGTCCGTGTGCCGGAGCTCGATCCGCTGCCCGAGCCGATCCCGGCCGAGCCGCCGACGCTCTTCTAGAGGCGTTATCCACAGGCAGTGAATCCGCGGCTGGGCGGCGGGTGCATCTCCTTATGTTCTCCGGCGAGGAACAACTCTCGGGAGGACAGCCATGGACCAAGACCGCAGCAAGCCCACCAGCGCGACGGACGACCGCTACGAGCGCACCCAGGTACTGATCGCCGATCTCCGCCGCCGCGCGGAGACCTGCGAAGACCCACGCGAACAAGCCAACCTCCGCCGCTCAGCCGACTCCCTCGTCCGCCTGGCCACGGCGCTCCGCCCATGACGGCGGCCCAGACATCAGCCACTCCGACTTCGTTGGCGGAGCTGCTCGAACAGCACGCCCAGGCAACCGTCCACATCAGCGGCGCCGAGCAGACCGCTTGGAGCGGCAAGGTCGTCGAAGCCGGCGAGGGCATCCTCGGCCTGGCGCACTGGGACGGCACCCTCCACCTGGACCGCGAATGCATCCTGAACCCACTGGAGGAGATGTACGACCGCTCCGGCTACCCACACTCCGACGCAGACCTGATCCGCTACCGCGAAGCTCTGGTCACCCTCCTACACGAGCAGTCCCATTTCCTCGGCCCGGTCGGCGCCACACAGGAGGCAGCCCGGGCGGCCTTCAAAGTCCCCGGCAGCCGCCACTTGGAAGAGGGCGTCGCCGAAGCCTGGGCACACGACCACCTGAACGATTACATCCGCCACCTCGGCATCGACAAGGTTGCCCCCGGCATCACCACCGTCCGCAGCGAACCCTCGTACGCCGCCTTCGTCCCAGCCGTCCGCCTACTCACCAATGACATAGACCGTCAGGCCAATCTCCCTCACGGCGAGACCCTGCACCGCCTGAACCGCCAAACCGCCGAACACCAATGGCCGGTCGCAGTAGACCTCATCTACCGCTCTACCCGCCTCCCCCACCTGGTCCCTCCAGATCAACAACCAGGAGTCCGCTTCCACCTGGAGAAGGCCCTCCGAACCTCCTTCCAGGCCCTGGAAACCTACGAACCCTTCCCCCGAGGCTTTGCCTCCTCCCGCTCGCACTCAGCCGGCACCCGAATCCTCACCCTCCTGCACAACAACCTCACCATCACCGAATCCCACTACACCCCCACCCACCATCGCCCGACTACCAAGGCGGCCACCTCCGAGGCCCCCGCCACGAAGCCAGCCGTCCCCGTGGTAGCCGTCCCCGAGTCAGCCACCGTCAAATCGCCTACTCCCAAGCCCATCCACCAAGATCCCCAAGCCGCCTTCCACCAAGCCCTCTCCGGCCTGGCCCCACCAACCCCATCCACCCATGACCCCACCAACCGACCCCAATTCCAAGCCCCGCCCACCCAACAACCCCCACACCGGCCCGCGCCCTCACCCCCAACTCGCTAGCCCACCCAGACACTCCACCCCCGAATCCGCGGCAACCCACCAATCGCCACGCTCGACCCCGAAACAACTCTCCAGCGAAACTTCCTGACCGACACGGGCGCAGCAACCCCATGCCAGGGGCAACATCACCGATGCACACCACCAGATCCCGCTGTGCCACGCGCCCGGCAACGGAGGCCAGGTCGGCGCTTTCTCGGGGCAGCTGGCTTGACCGGGCGGCATGCCTCAGGCGCCTTGTACCGCAGGGGTATCTCGGGGCCAAGGTGGTGCTGCCTAGGGCTTGGGCTGTGGGTGGACCGTGCCGGTGGTGCCGTTGATCGTGATGGGCTGGCCGTCGTGCAGGGTGGTCATGACGGACGGAACGCCAAGTACGGCGGGGATGCGGTGTTCGCGGGCGACGATCGCGGCGTGGGAGAGCCGACCGCCGGTTTCGGTGATCACTCCCGACACGATGGTGAACAGTGGGGTCCAGGCCGGGTCCGTGAAACGGCAGACCAGGATGTCGCCGGCCCGCACTCGCCGGAAGTCCTCAAGTCCGTTCACGAGCCGAGCTGGACCCGATACAACCCCAGCACTTCCAGCGGTTCCCTGGAGAGCTGCCGGTGGTTCGACGAGGCCGCGCAGCCTCGAGCCGCCTTCTCCCGGGGCGCTTGGCGGCGAGGCTGCTGTTGAAGTAGCAGACGTACTGCCGACGGGGGCGTTCGACGCTGCGGCTCGGGTGGGGAGGGGGGTGGTGATGGGGCGGGATTGGAGGAGCCAGAGGTGAGTGGGGGTTAGGGCGAACTCGATGTCTTGGGGGGTGCCTAGGAGGGCGGCTACGTCTCGGCCTAGCTGGTTCAGGTGGTGGAGTTGGGGGTCGGTCAGGGAGGGGCGTTCGCGGTGGGTTCGGGGGACGGGGGTGGTGGTGGTTCGGGTTGGAGTGGTCGTTCGCGTTGGAGTAGTCGTTTCGGTGGGGGTGCGGTCGGTTCGGGTGAGCTTGGTTCCTAGGTGGCGTTCGAGGATGGCGGTGGGGGTGACTGTGTAGGCGTCCGGGGTCACCAGGCCTTGGACGACACTTTCGCCGAGGCCCCAGGATGCTTCGATGAGGGAGGCGCCGTCGGGGGTGTTCGGGTCGGCGGTGAAGAGGACGCCGGCTACCTCGGCGTCTATGTGGCGTTGGACGATCACCGCCATCGCCGGATCTGGGGACGGTCCGGGTGTCTGGCGGTAGGTGATTGCTCGGTGGGTCCAGAGGGATGCCCACGTTGCGCGTACCGCGTCGGCGACTGCGTCGATCCCCTGCACACCCAGATAAGAGTCGTGCTGTCCGGCGGCTGAGGCTGCGGCACTGTCTTCGGTGGAGGCCGAGGAACGCACAGCGACCGGCGCCAGTGCGAGTGGCTGTACAGCGACTGGCGGCACTGCGTCCGGCGGGATTGCGGACCCCAGCGAGCGTCGGGGTTCACGCTGCAGTGCAGGGTCGCTGCCTAGCTCGGTCAGAGCTTCGGTCGCCTGACCGTGCGGTTTGGACGTGCCGGGGAGGTTGACCAGCTCGATCAGAGGCTCGGTCGCCTGGCCCTGCAGCCAGGGCGGGACGGGGAGGTTGGCCAGCTCGGCTAGGGCCTCGGCCGCCTGGGCGTGCGGCCAGGATGGGACGGGGTGGCTGGCTAGGTCGGTTAGTGCCTCGGTCAGCTCTTTGAGCAGCCGGGGTGGGAGGGGGTGGTGCTTGATCAAGCGGCGGGCTTCGGCTGGGCCGTGGGTGGAGAGGACGGTGGAGAGGTCCAGGTCGCTGACGAAATCGCGGTAGGTGTCGGCGGGGATGACGAAGGCCGGTGGGACTGGGAAGCCGGCCTGGGCGAGTCTGCCTAGGGTCGCGGCTTTGGGGCCGGCGTTCTCTGGTGTGGCGTCGGCGAGACGGATGATCAAAGACCCTCCCTGTCCGGTGATCAACGGCCCTACCTTCCGGTCGATTGCGCGTGCGGGCTTTGCCGGCCGATTGCGCGTGCGGGATCCGCCGGCCGATTGCGCACGTGGCCTCTTGCCGAGCGATTGCGTGTGGGTCTTGCCGGGCCGATTGCGACTGCGGACGCTCCTCCTGCTTTCCTCCTGCTGCCTTCCTGTCAGCGCTGGGGTTCAACATGATGTTGACAACATTTTGTTGATGATGGACTGTTTGCGGGTGAGAAGCAATGACAAGGGCAGTGGGGCTGACGATCAGGCTCAGGCGCAGCGGGAGCGCGAGGCGCGGGGGCTGTTGTTGGCGGCCGGGGCTGATGGGCTGGAGCGGCGGCCTTGGCAGGTCGGGTCTATGCCGCCGTCGGCTGTTGACCTGATTCAGTTCTTTCTGTGGCGGTCGGGCTCGGCAAGCTTCGGGAGTCCGCCGGATCAGGAACTCACGGACGCGGCGGTGGCTGCGTTGCAGTTGTTGCCGGCGGCGCGGGCTGAGCTCGATCAGCTCGAGACTGGGTTGTTGTTCGCGGCCCGTGGGCTTGGGCTCACGTGGGCGCAGATGGCTGACGCGCTCGGGATGAATTCACCGCAGGCTTGTCAGCAGCGGTTCGACCGGCTCACCGCTCGCAACGGGCGCCCGGCTGAAGACTCTGCCGAGGCGGGCGGCGGTGTGAGGGCGTGAGTCGGGGGTCGGGGGTGGAGTTGTTGGTACTTCATGCGGTTCGGCTTCGGGGGATGGCTGATGGTCGGGCGGTCGCCGCCCGGTTCGGGGTTGGGCAGGTGGTTGCGGATGACGTCCTGCTCGACTGCCAGGCGTTCGGGTGGGTCACGTGGTCGGAGTTCGCCGGTACCGGTGGGTGGTCTCTCACCGAGGCCGGGCGAGTGGAGAACGAGAGGCAGCTGGCGGCAGAGCTGGCGGGACTGGCAGAGCCGGAGGAGCCGGGAGAGGTCGCCGGCGCCGAGCCGGGAGAGGTAGCCGGTGCGGAGCCGGGAGAGGTCGCCGATGCCGAGGTGGTTCGTGAGGCGTATCGGGCGTTTCTGTCGCTCAATGAGCGGTTGCAGCGGGCCTGTACCGACTGGCAGATCAGGCCGACAGCCGACGATTCGTTGGCCTTCAACGACCACAGCGACCTCGCTTGGGACGGCCAGGTGATCGACGAACTCGCCGCGCTGGGCCACGCGCTCGAGGCGGTGTCGGAGCGGCTCACCTCGGTGCTCGATCGCTTCCAGGGGTACGACACCAGGTTCAGTACTGCGCTCGGCCGGGTGATCGCCGGAGACAGTTCGTGGGTCGACCGAACGGGTGCCGACTCATGCCATACGGTTTGGTTCGAGCTACACGAGGACCTGATCGCCACTCTCGGACTCGCGCGCGGCGCCGAGCTGCCTGTGGAGAACTGAAGGCCAACGCACGGGTGGGCGGACCGGAGGAAGGCAGCGCCCGTCGGGCCCCAGTGCTTGGCCGTGTCGGTGGTGGCGTTGAAGGCCGTCCACTTGTTGGCCTCGCCGTTGGCCGGTACGTAGACCAGCGATGTGTACTAGAGGCGACCGCGGACACGTTCGGGTCCGGCTGAATCCCCCCGCACACCTAGCGGTCTATACCGCTGACAGCAGTCGCGAAACCTATACGCCTTTGGCAACGAGCGGAACAGCCAGGTAGGCCAGAGACCCTCCGAACACGACGGCACCGGCACCCGCGAGCGCACCGGTTCGGCGGAACTCGCTCTGCATCTGGAATCCTCCTCAAGGATTCCCCCCGACCTCACGGATATTTCCCCCGAGCCCAGCGCCGCCGCCCTCACCAGAAGGCGGCGACGCGGGCAAACCCTGTGCGAACCCCCGTACTGCGACCACCGGGGGCTCCGGGCCGGACGTGCTACCCGGCGGTGACCTTGACCGAGTAGGCGCCGCGGCTGCCGTAGGTCGAGTAGCCGGTGTTGAGCGGGCTGCCGTAACCCGTGTTGTCCACCCGGAGGTAGTACCGCCCGGCGGTGACCTGGCGGCTGATGCTCGCGCTCAGGCCGGTCGGCGTACCGGAGTTGGACTGACCGGAGGCCGGGTCGGCGGTAGCGACGACGGTGCCGGCCGAGTTCAGCAACTGGAGCTTGATGTCCAGGTCGCCACCGGTCGCCGCCGCGTTGGCCGCGAAGGTGAAGGTGCCGGCCGCGAGGTCGATCCGGAAGGTATCGACGTCCGAGTCGCTCGCGTAGATGCCGTTCGCGGTCGCGCCGAGGGTCAGTGCGGTGGCGTCCGCCGTACCGTTGCCGTGGTCGTCGGCGCGCAGGGCCAGGCCGTTCCGGCCGACGACGGCGAAGTCGTCTTCCTTGTTGTTGGCGTTCGAGTACTCGCCCTTGCTCCACTGGCTGATCGCCTTGGTGTAGCCGACGCCCATGATCGGCGCCCAGGCACCGTGGCCGGCGTAGTACCCGACCGACGAGGTGCCGTCGTGGTTGAGCCCGACGTTGTGGCCGGCCTCGTGCGACGCTGCCTCGGCGATGTTCTTCGCGCCGGTGCCGACGCCCTTGGTGAAGACCAGGGCGGGCTGGTAGTAGCTGTGCTGCCTGGTGTTGTCGTAGACACCGACATACGCGACCCCGCCGCAGCCACAGCCGGACTGGTACCAGGTCGTCGGGTCGATCACGACGCGCGTGCCGTACTGCTGGTCCGACGAACCCGAGCGGGTGATCGCGGACTCCGGCGGCGCCTGGGTGGTCACGTCGACGTCGAACGGCGCGTAGTCCTCGGCGACCCGGGCCCACACCTCGCGGACCACGTTCTGCTCGGCGGTGCTCCAGTTGCTCGTGTTGCCGTCGGTGTCGTACGGCGTGATGTTCACGGTGGCGGGTTTGCCGCCGGTGTTCCACGCCGTACCGCTGATCGTGTGGCCGTCGAAGTCCAGGTAGATCACCCGGTTCGAGCCGGCCTTGCTGTGCAGCTCGAACGCCGGACCGGTGGCGGCCGCGACGGCGCGCTTTGCCCAGTTCGGGGACTTCGTGGTCGCGGTCCGCTCCTTGGCGGTGGCGACGGGCTCGCTGTAGAAGAGCTTGCCGTCCTTGTCGAGCCAACTGGTCTTGTCACTGGCCAGGATCCGCTCCAACTGCTGCTCGGCGATCCCGTTGCGCTCAGCCAGCTCCGCGAGTCGCGGCTGGACCTTGCTCAGGGCGGTCTTGCCCTGAAGCGGCTGGCCGAGTAGCTGGTCCAACGGGGCCGGGGACGGACCCTGTTGGGCGTCTGCCTGGTTGCCGGCCGCGACGGCCAGTGCTCCGAACAGAACGGCACCGGCGCCTACGAGCGCACCGGTTCCCTGCGTGTCAGGGTCAGTTGAGGCCAGCGGCTCGTAGCAAGTCCGCTTCTGCAGGGCGAGATTTTGGATGTTGAAGAGATGGCTGGTTCTGTTCTTGCACCGGTAGTCGATGATGGTGGGATGGGTAAATCGGGTCCGAGAGCTGGTGGTCCGAGACCTCGTCGGACGTTCACACCGGCCGAGAAGCTGGCGCACGTGGCTGCGTATGACCTGGCTTGCCGCGACGGTCAGGGTGGTGGGTATCTGCGGCGTGAGGGGCTGTATTCGTCTCAGATGACCGAGTGGCGCAAGTTGCGTGATGGTGGCGTGTTGGAAGGGCGCGAGCCGGGCGCGAAGGTCGGGCGGCTGAGCGCTGAGCAGGCGGAGATCGCCCGGTTGCGGGGGCAGTTGTCCAAGGCTGAGCGGCGGCTGGCTCGGACCGAGGTGGCGTTGGACATCATGGGAAAAGCACACGCGCTCTTGGAGGAGATCTCCGAGAGCGCACCGGACGAGCAGCCGCCCAAGCGGCGCTGATGGCGGCGTTTCGGGAACTGACCGCGGCCGGCGTCACGACCCGGGACGCGGCCGGGTTGACGGGTGTGTCTCGTGCGACCGCCGGGCGACCCGCGCCGCCGGTGGGGCTGGTGACAGCCCGGGTAGCACCGGCCAACCAGCTCACTGTGGGCGAGCAGGCCAACGTTCTGGCCGTTTTGAACGGTGTCGAGTTCATCGACCGGACCCCGGTGCAGGTGTATGCCGTGCTGCTGGAGCGCGGCCAGTATCTGTGCTCGGTGTCCACGATGTACCGGATCCTCGCGGCGAACGCGCAGGTGAAAGACCGCCGGCGCCAGGCCCGGCATCCGGCCAGGGCCCGTCCCGAGCTGATCGCGACCGGCCCGGGGCAGGTGTTCACCTGGGACATCACCAAGCTGCCCGGCCCGGCCAAGGGCGTCTACTACGACGCCTACGTGATGATCGACATCTACTCCAGGTACGTCGTCGGCGCGCATGTCCATGTCACCGAAACCGCCGTCCTGGCAGAAGAAATGATGCGTGAGGTGTTCACGATCCACGGGATCCCGCAGGTCGTGCACGCCGACCGTGGCACCTCGATGACCTCGAAAACCGTCGCGGCCCTGCTCGCCGACCTCGGCGTCACCCGGTCTCACTCACGGCCCCGGGTGTCGAACGACAACCCGTTCTCCGAGGCGTGGTTCAAGACCCTGAAGTACGCGCCGGTGTTCCCCGAGCGGTTCGGGTCCCTGCAGCACGCCAGGGCCTTCATCGACGAGTTCACCCAGTTCTACAACCATGACCACCACCACACCGGGATCGGGCTGCACACCCCCGCCGACGTCCACTACGGCCTCACCGCGGCCACCGACCGCCACCGCCACCATGCCCTGGCCGCAGCCCGGACCGCGAACCCCGAACGGTTCACCACCACCACGACCCCGGCCATCCTCAACCTGCCCGACACAGCCTGGATCAACCCACCCATCCACGAAACCCAACAAAACAAGACAGTTCAACAGACCGCCGCGTAACTCCCGCTGGCCTCAACCACCTTGACAAATTCCGGTTCGGCGGAACCTGCTGTGCATCTGGGGCCCTCCTCAGGGACTCCACGGCACCGCCGGCACTCTGGGGGGACGGCCGGGGCGTGCCGTTTGCCTCACTTGTCGTACGCGGGCGCGCACTCTGCGTAGAGTGCCTCATCGGTTGTCCGGTGTACACATTTTCCGGCGGAATTTACCTTCCCCAAAGGCTGCCCGAGCCTGCCCGCCGCTCGTTGACGGCACAGCGGGGCGCCTGTGATACAGATCACAGAAGTCGGAATGTCGAGTACGCCGGCCGCCGGCCGACGCCTGGGTGAACGGACACGACAACCGATGTCAGGCAGCGAAAGGGAGATCGACCATGAAGCTCACCTTGCACACATTCCTCAGCGTCGACGGCGTCATGCAGGGCCCCGGCGGTCCCGACGAGGACCGCAGCGGCGGGTTCGAGCGGGGTGGCTGGCTGGTCCCGTACTCCGACGAGGGCATGGGCGAGATCGTCAGCGACTGGTTCACCCACGCCGAGGCGATCCTGCTCGGCCGCACCACCTACACGATGATGCAGGCCTTCTGGTCCCAGGTGACCGATCCGGACAACCCGGTGGCGGCCGCACTCAACAACCTGCCGAAGTACATCGCGACGTCGACCCCGCTCGAGCCGGCCTGGAACAACAGCACGGCGCTGACGGACAACGCGATCGAGCAGATCCGCGAACTCAAGGGCAAGCCCGGCGGGGAGCTCCAGGTGCACGGCTCGTGCGGGTTGGCCCAGTCGCTGCACCAGGCCGGGCTGATCGACGAGTACCGACTGCTGACGTTCCCGGTGGCGGTCGGCACCGGCAAGCGCCTCTTCACCGACGGCGCCCAGGCCTCCGGCTTCACCGTGGTCGACAGCCGCATCACCCGCACCGGTACGACGTACGTCGCGCTCCAGCCGAAGCCGTTCCACGTCGGCGACATCGAGGTGGAGGACGGCAAGGAGAAGGAGATTCGCTGAGCCCCTGGTACTGCTGCCAGGAGCCGGCCCGCGGCTTCATCGACAACAACTAGTACTGCGGACGGCGGTGGCCGGGACATCGGTCACCGCCCGCGTGTTCCTCAGAGCACCAGGACCTGGCGGATGGAGGTGCCGGCCGCGAGCGTGTCGAAGGCCTCGTTCAGGTTGTCCAGGGAGACCGTCGAGGTGAGCAGCCGGTCGACCGGTAGGCGGCCTGCTCTATAAAGGGAGATGTAGCGAGGGATGTCGCGGCTGGGGATCGCGGAGCCCACGTAGGAGCCCATGAGGGTGCGTTCTTCGGCGACCAGGCTGACCGCGGGGATGCTCAGCATCTGTGAGGGATGCGGGAGTCCGACAGTGACGGTGGTGCCACCTCGGCGGGTGGCTGCGTAGGTCTGGCCGAGGACGGCCGCACTGCCGACGGTTTCAAAGGCGTAATGTGCGCCGCCAGCCGTCGCCTCGCGTACCTGCTCGACCACATCGTTGCTTCGAGCATCGATCGCGTGGGTCGCGCCGAGCGAGAGTGCGAGCTCGAGCTTCTCCGGTACGACGTCGACCGCGACCAGCGGATGCGCGCCGACCAGTTCAGCCCCGAGCAAGGCTGACAGCCCGACGCCGCCGAGGCCGAAGACGACTGCGCTCTGGCCGGCTTGGACCCGGGCTGTATTCACCACGGCACCGACGCCCGTCATCACCGCGCACCCGAAGAGCGCGGCGATCTCCGGGGGCAGGTCGGGGTCGATCTTCACGGCCGACCGCGCCGAGACCACCGCGTGGTCGGCGAAACCGGAGACGCCGAGGTGGTGGTGCACCTGACCCGACAGACCTTCACCCGCTTGATATCCATCCGGCCGGCCGAGTCGGTGCGCGCCCGAGAGCAGGGTGCCTGCGGTGTTGGCCGCTGCTCCTGGCTCGCACAGGGCCGCGCGCCCTTCCGCACAAGGGCCGCAGGCGCCGCAGGCTGGGACGAACGCGAAGCCGACCGTGTCGCCAGGGACGAAACCCCCGGCCTCCGACTGGATCACCTCGCCGGTCGCCTCGTGGCCGAGCAGCATCGGCATCACCCGCGGCCGGGAGCCGTCGATCACCGAGAGATCCGAGTGGCACAACCCGGCCGCACGGATCCGGACCAGCAACTCCCCCGGGCCCGGCGGATCCAGCTCGACCTGTTCGATCCGCAGCGGCCGCGACTCGGAGTACGGGCTGGGTAGTCCCATCTCCCGCAGTACTGCGCCTCGCACGATCATCCGGTGATTCCTTCCAGGGCGGCGCGGAGCCGGTCGGGCAGGGCGACCGGGCGGCGGTGCTCGCGATCCACGAACACGTGCACGAAGCGGCCGGTGGCGGCGGGCTCGTCCGAGCCCGCGCGGAACAGCCCGATCTCGTAGTGGACGCTGGAGTTGCCGAGCTGCGACACCCGCAACCCGGCATCCACCGTCTCCGGGAACGCGAGCGACTGCTTGAAGGTGCAGGCCGACTCGACACACAGCCCGATCACGTCCCCGCGATGGATGTCGAGCTCACCCGCCCGGATCAGGAACTCGTTGATCACCGTGTCGAAGAAGCTGTAGTACTCGACGTTGTTCACGTGCCCGTAGACGTCGTTGTCCTTCCAGCGCGTGGTGATCGCCAGGAACTGCGCGTAGGAGCTCCGATCCATCCGCCCACCATAAGGTGCAGAAGATGACGTACCTCCTGATCCCGGGCGCGGGTCGCGAGCCGCCGGGATCGGCAGGGCGCGCGGAACCTACGGTGGCGTAACTTACGGTGCCGTAGGGTGGGGGGACCCGACGACAAGGAGACCCCGGTGACCGACAAGCTGGTGACGAACCTGCTGCACGAGCTGGAGCCTGTCGTCGAGCAGAATCTCGAGCGGCACCTGGCCATCACCAAGGACTGGAACCCGCACGACTACGTGCCGTGGAGCGAGGGCCGCGACTTCGCCTTCCTCGGCGGCGAGGACTGGGCGCCGGAGCAGTCGCGGCTGGACCCGGTCGCCAAGGTCGCGATGATCACCAACCTGCTGACCGAGGACAACCTGCCCTCGTACCACCGGGAGATCGCCACCCAGTTCGGCCTCGACGGCCCCTGGGGCACCTGGGTCGGCCGGTGGACCGCCGAGGAGGGCCGGCACGGGATCGCGCTGCGCGACTACCTGGTGGTCACCCGCGGAGTGGACCCGGTCGAGCTCGAGAACGCCCGGATGGCACACATGACCGCCGGTCACGTGGTCGAGAAGAACATGCTCGAGGCGATCGCGTACGTCAGCTTCCAGGAGCTCGCCACCCGCGTCTCGCACCGCAACACCGGCAAGGCCACCGGCTGCCCGATCGCGGACCAGCTGCTGGCCCGGATCGCGACCGACGAGAACCTGCACATGATCTTCTACCGGAACCTGGTCGCGGCCGCCTTCGAGTCCGCGCCGAACGAGACGATGCGAGCCGTCGTCAACGAGGTCCGCGACTTCTCGATGCCGGGCGCCACGATGGAGGGGTTCGCCCGGAACTCGGTAACGATCGCGAAGGCAGGCATCTACGATCTGCGGCTGCACCACGACGAGGTAGTCGCGCCGATCCTCCGGATGTGGAAGGTGTTCGAGCGCGACGACCTGAGCGGCGACGGCGCCAAGGCCCGCGACGAGCTCGCCGAGTTCATGGCCGCCCTCGACGCCCAGGCCAGCCGTTTCGTCGAGCAGCGCGCCCGCCTGCGGGAGCGTCAGGCCGCTCGCGCCGAAGTCTGAGTCAGGGGCAGTTTCGCGGTACTGCGTTGTAGCGGTGGGCTGAGGCGTTCTGCTGGGCCAGCCGGCGGAGAGCCAGGAGAACCGGTCCACCCAGGGCGGTGAGCAGCACGGTGGTCTCCACCGTGTGCTGGCGATCGCCCGAAGGTAGGTGGGCCACCTCCGCCTCGGCGGTTTGCTGGGCGGTGGTCGCGTAGGTCTCCAGTAGGTCGTCGTCAAGGTGATACCCGACCTTCTCCAAACCGTCGAGGGCACTGGCGAGGAGTGCGCGGTCGCGGGACTCCCGGTCGACCTGCCAGTCGTGGTCCTCGAGGAGCCTGTCCACCCGGGCGAGCGAGTCCGGAGTGGCTTCGATGGTGTCGGGGAGCAGGGCACTGTGGGCCGCTCCGAGCACCTCGTGGATCTCGCGCGACTCCTCGTCGACCGCGGTGAGTACGCCGCGGATCCGGGCGAGCGACAGACCACCCGCCTCCGCCAACGCGCGGATCAGCCGCAGCCGGCGGACGTGCGACTCGTCGTACCGGGATCTGGTGGCGCCGACCGACTCGCCGGGCGGCAGCAGGCCCTCGCGCAGGTAGTACTTGATCGTCGCCACGGGGACGTCCGTCCGCCGGGACAGCTCCGCGATCCACATCCGGTCCTCCTCTTGACTTTTGGAGAGTATCACTTTCCAATATTAGAGAGCTTGGGTATCCAAAAGAGGAGATCGAGATGTCAGTGGTCGAGGGACGGCAGACGGCGGCGTACGAGGGCGACCTGGTGGTCTTCCTGATCGGGATGCGGGTGAACTCGCTGCGCGCCTGGCGGCAGTGGATCCCGGTCGCGAAGGCGATGGGGCCGATGCTGCGCGAGTTGAGCGCCGATCCGGACAGCGGGCTGCTCGGCTTCCGGAGCTTCCCCGGGCTGCGGAGCGTCACGATGATCCAGTACTGGGAGTCCGTCGAGAAACTGCAGGCGTTCGCGAATGATGCGCAGCGGACGCATCGGCCGGCTTGGACCGAGTTCTACAAGCGCGCGTACAAGGGCAACACGGTCGGCATCTGGCACGAGACGTACGTCGTTCCGGCCGGACACACCGAGACGATCTACGGCAACATGCCGCTGCTCGGCCTCGGGAAGGTCTCGGGCGTCATCCCGGTGAACTCCCGGGGTCGCACCGCCGCCCAACGGCTGAGCACCAAGCACTAGCTCGGAGAATTGGTTGAGGCGGGCGGGGTTGTGGTGAGGGCTGTGGTTACAGTGCTGGCGTGCAGTTCTTGCGGGATCTTGGGCGGTTGCTGAGGCGGGGTGACTTCCGGCGACTGTTTGCTGTGCGGCTGACCTCGCAGTTCGGCGACGGGGTGTTCCAGGTCGCGCTCGCGTCATACGTGCTGTTCTCGCCGGAGCGGGCGCCGGACGCTGCCGCCATCGCGGGATTGTTCGCCGTCGCGCTGCTGCCGTACTCCGTGCTCGGCCCCTTCGCCGGGGTCCTCCTCGACCGCTGGTCCCGCCGGCAGATCCTCTTCGGGGCGAACCTGACCCGGGCGGCGCTGGTCCTGGTGGTCGGCGCGATTGTTGCTGTCGGCAACGCGGGAGTCCCGTTCTACCTGGCCGTGCTGCTGACCCTCGGGGTGAACCGCTTCCTGCTGTCCGGGCTGTCGGCGGGCCTGCCGCACGTGGTCGACACCGACGAGCTCGTGATGGCGAACGCGGTCACACCAACCTCGGGCACTGCGTTGTTCCTGATCGGCGGTGGCGTCGGGGCCGGCGTGAAACTGATCTCCGACTCCGACCTGGTAGTCCTCGGTACGACGTCCGTCGTCTACCTGGCGGCGGCTCTGCTGGCCCTCCGGCTGGGCCGGTACCAACTCGGGCCCGACCTGACCGGCCGGCGGCCCGGAGTGGGCGAGGCGATCCGGGGTATCGCGGCCGGCTTGATCGATGGCGCCCGCCATCTGAAGGAGCGGCGGCAACCTGCCCTCGGGCTGGCCGCGATCGGCTCGCTCCGGTTCCTCTTCGGACTCGTGACCGTCGCGATGATTCTGCTGTACCGCAACCGCTTCTACGGCCCGGACCAACTCGACGAGGCCTTCGGCGCACTCGCGCTGGCGACCGGTGCGGTCGGAGCCGGCCTGTTCCTCGCCGCCCTCGTGACTCCCTGGGCGACCCGGGCGCTGACCTTGCGGCGATGGATCACCGCGCTCTTCGTCGCGGCCGGCGTGGTGACGGCGGTCCCGGGCGGTCTCTACACCCAGCCCGCGATCCTGGTGGCGGGATTCCTCACCGGCTTCTGCGCGCAGGGCGTGAAGATCAGCGTCGACACCCTCGTCCAGACGGGTATCGAGGACGTCTACCGCGGCCGGGTCTTCTCCCTCTACGACATGATCTTCAACGTCGGGCAGGTCTCCGCCGCCGCACTCGGCGCCCTGATCCTGCCCGACGACGGGAAGTCCTACTCGGTCCTCATCTTCGTGGTGCTCGGCTTCCTGCTGACTGCTCTCGCCTATTCACGCCTGTCCGCCAAGGACCCGCTGCCGGCCACGTCCTAGGATCACGTCCCACGCAAGGCAGTGATCGGCTGGATGGCGGAGGCCTTCCAAGCGGGGTAGGTGCCGGCGATCAGGCCGATGACCGCGCCGAGCAGCGGCGCTCCGAGCGACAGCCGGCTGTCGAGGATGGGCGTCCAGTCCCGGAACCACGAGACGCCGACCGTCAGCAGTACCCCGACTGCCGTCCCCAGCAGACCGCCCAGGAACCCGACGATCACGCTCTCCACCAGGAACTGCGCCGCCACGTGTCGTCGCGCGGCGCCGAGAGCGCGGCGCAGGCCGATCTCCGAGACGCGTTCCAGCACGGACAGCAGAGTGACGTTGGCGATACCCAACCCGCCGACCAGCAGCGCGACCGCCCCGAGCAGCAGGAACAGCGCATTTAGGTCGGACTCCACACCCGTGCGAACGCCACCCTGCTTCGGCGGCGCGTCCACCTTCAGCGCGCTCGGGTTGTTCGGGTCGATCGCGACCGGCGCCTGGCCGGCGATCAACTGCGCCGCGCCGACCGCAGTACGGATCTCGACCGCGTCCGGGGCCTCCAGGTCGTAGGCCAGCTTGGCCGCGCCGTTCGGCATGATCACCGCGTCGAGCAGTTCGGCCCGGCCGCTGACCGAGTCGAGGATGCCGATCACGGTGTACGCCTGGTCGCCGAGGAAGATCGCCGGCTGCGAGTCGATCCGGTTGATGCCGAGCCGCTCCGCCGCATTCTTGCCCAGAACGACGACCCGGTCGCCGCGGTTGTCATGCCCGGCGTCGAAGAACCGGCCCGTCTTCAGGCCGCCGCGGACCGCGTCGAACAGGCCTGGCGAGCCCGCCATCACCTGCAGCGCGTGCCCTTCCTTCTGGCCGTCCAGCCCGGCGACGCTGCGGACCAGGTCGTCCCCGACCTCGAGCTGGCTCACCGTGCCGGCCGCGTCCACGCCGTTCAGCCGGGCGATCCGCTCCGGCGCATCCCACGGCAACTGGGTCGCGGCCTCACCTTCCTGCCCACCTTTGTCATCCGGCTGTACTACGACCCGGGTGGCGGCGGCCAGATCGAATCGCTGGGTGATCTGGCCGGCCGCGGTCTGCCCGAGCCCGACTGTTCCGACCAGCGCGGCGATACCGAGCACGGTGCCGAGGGTGGTCAGGATCAACCGCGTCGGCCGCGCGGCGACGCCAGCCAACGCCTCGTCGAGCAGATCCCGTACTGCGGGCCCGCGCGTCAACCGCTTCCGCCGTGATCCGGCGCCCCTCCGTACTACGCCTGCGAGGGCGAGGCGGGTACGACGGAACAATCTGGTGGAGCGGGAAGTGGACGGCCCGCCGGCGGGATCCGGGGGGCCTGCTGGAGGGGTCACCACTGGAGGGTCCCGTCGACGATGCGGACCTGGCGCTGCGCCCGGCGGCTGACGTTGTCGTCGTGGGTGATGACGGCGAGCGTCATGCCCTCGTGGTGCAACTCGTCGAACACTTCGAGGATCGCCTCCGCATTGGCACTGTCGAGGTTGCCGGTGGGTTCGTCCGCGAGCAGCAGGCTCGGCTCGGCCACCAGTGCCCGGGCGATCGCCACCCGTTGACGCTCACCACCGGAGAGCGTGGTCGGCGCGAAGTCCATCCGATGCGCCAGCCCGACCCGTTCGAGGGCTACCCGAGCTCGGGCGATCCGCTCGCGCCGCGGCACTCCGACGTACACCATCGAGAGGGCGACGTTCTCCAGCACCGTGCGGTGATCGAGCAGGTGGAACGACTGGAAGACGAACCCGATCCGCTCGCCCCGCAGTACCGCGCGACGTCGTTCGCGCAGGCTGAGGGTGTCGACGCCGTCGAGGCGGTAGACACCGCCGGTCGGGTTGTCGAGCAGCCCGAGCAGATGCAGCAGGGTCGACTTGCCGGAGCCGGACGGGCCGACGATCGAGAGGTACTCGCCCTGCCCGACGGTCAGGTCGACCTCCCGGATCGCCTGCACCTCGGGTGGTCCGGGGAAGAACCGCCGGACGCCGATCATCTCTACCACCGGCGCCGGCAAGGCGACTGCCGTGGCGCTCATCGGCCGACCACCACTTGGTCGCCCTCGGTCAGTGTGGCGTCGCCCGACGCGGTGACCTGGGCGTAGCCGTCCGCGGAGAGCCCGACCGTGACCGGGATCAGCTCGACCTTGCCGTCCCGCAGTACCTCGACTCGGGAGCCGCCGTCGGAGCCCGCTGACAACGCGGCGAGTGGGACGGCGAGGACCTTGCCGTTGGTGCTCTTCACCGGGATGGTGACCCGGACATTCGCTTCGCGCAGGCGTTCCAGCTGGGTCGCGGTGAGGGTCTTCGGCGCGACCACCACGTCGAACTGGTCCGCGTTCCGGGTGATCCGGCGGACCGTGGCGGCGATGAGGCTGCCGTCGCCGAGGTCGAAGCTGGCCGGCATGCCGACCTTCAGCCGTTCCTTCGTCGCCGCGTCCACCTTGACGGTGACCACGAGCGAGGCGCCGCTGACCGACATCACCACGCCGTTCACCGTGCCGCCGCGCTCGACCTTCACGTCGTCCACCCGGCGCGGCAGCGTCTTCACGAAGACGACCTCCGACACGGGCAGCGGCGTACCGGCCTTGAACTCGGCTTCGGCGAGCGCCTCCTGGGCGTCGTCCAGGTTCTCCTCCGCGTCGTCGACCGCGCCCTGCTGGACCGAGGTGTCGCCCTTGCCCGGGCCTGCCTTGGCCTGCTTGAGCGCCGCCTGCGCCTGGCGGAGCTGGTTCTTCATCGCGTCGACATTCTTGTCCGCGCCTTCCACCGCCTGCTTGAGCTGCTCGTCCGGCTCAGGCGCCTCGTACCCGGCCGACTCGTAGAGCTCCTCGACCGCCCGCGCAGTACTGCTGTCGTACTTCGTGTCGACGGTGCCCGGGTCGAACCCCAGCTTGTCCAGGGTCTGCTCGAGCTGGAGCACGTCCGGCCCCTTGGAGCCCGGGGTGAGCGTGCGGTACATCGGCAGAACGCCGGGCAGGCCGATCACCGGACGCCCGGCGATCTCCAGCAGCGCCTTGCCCGCCTGGATGGTGGAGCCGACCTTCGGCACCTTGCCCGTCACTACGGCCGGGGTCTGCAGGCCGCTCGTCTCGACCCGGACATTCACCGCTCCGTCGAACGAGGTGTCCCCGCGCGCGACGACCTTGCTGGACAGCGCCTTCTTCTCCACCGGCACAGTGATCTGGGAGGCCTTCGGCGGCGCGGTCTTGGCGGCCGCGTCCTCCGGTGACATCAGCCGGCTGCCGGCGGCGACACCCACGCCGAGCGAGAACGTCGCCACCGCGGAGACCCCGACCAGCACGCGCCGGCGCGACTTGGGCGAAGCGGTCACCGTTCAGCCATTCCGTCGCGGTAGGCCTCGAGCTCGGCCTTGTGCGAGGCGACGAACTCCGTCTCCTGCTCGTACTGCGCCTTCTTGTACGACTCGTCGTACACCTTCGCCTTGCAGCCCTGGTCCGCCTTGGCCAGCTCGATCTCGAACTTGCGCAGGTCCGCCAGCTTCTGCGCGTCGACCTTGTCGAACGACGGCGGGCCGACCGCGGTCACCTTGCCTTTCTTGGGCGTCGCCCCGCCGGTAGGGCTGCCGTTGTCGTTGCCGGTCAGCTCGTCGAGCTTCTGGCTGACCTTCTCGCGCGGCTCGTCGGTCTTCTTGAACCCGGCGTGCCCGGCATCAGCCAGACAGTCGGCCCAGGCCGAGGTGGCGTCGACCACGCGCTGGTCGGACTCGATCCGCTTCCGCAGCGCCTCGAGATCCTTGAACAGCGACTCGTACTTGCTGAAGTCGGCCAGCTTGTCGCGTTTGCCGTAGACCTGCTCGACCGCCTTGCCCCGGCAGCCCATGTCGGTCGGGCCGGTGCTGTTGCTCTTGCCGTCCGCCGGCACCGCGATCACGTTGCCGTCGCCGGTCGCGTTCGGCCCGTTCAGCGCCTTGTCGTAGGCCTTCTTGGCGGTCGCGGACAGCGCGTTGCGGATCTTGGTGTTGGGGTTGGTGTCGTCCTCGCCGCCCGGCTTGGACCAGTCGATCGTGCTGATGCCATAGCCGTACTGCTCGGCGAACTTGTCCGGCGGCAGGTTGAACGCGTCGTCGAACTTGGACTTGGGGTTCGACTCCGGCGGCACCGCGACGTACTCGAACCCGGCCGCCTTCATACAGGCGGCGGTGCCGTCCTCCACCTTGCGCTGCTTGGCCAGCTCCTCCTCGGACGAGCCCCGCCCGCCGCCGGCCCGGATCGCGACCCGCATCCCGCCGCCGGAGCTGCTCATGAACCCGTCACCCATGTACTCCGCGAGCGGGCTCTTCTCGCCCTGGTCGTCGTTGCCCGAGGCACCCGGGTCGTTGGTCCCACCGCAGCCGGCCAGCGCCAGCACGGCGACCAGAGCAAGTGCCGCCCGCGCCGAATGGTGTCCAACGCGGGGCACTGGTGCTTTCCGTGTGGTTTTCATGGGTGGGAGCCTGGCGGCGGGGCTGTCAAGAACCTGTGAAAGACCGATCAGCACCCGATGCTCTCAGCTGATCTTCATCGAAATCTCATGAAGATCAGTCATGGTCGTTGCATGCCAGCCCGGATCCTCGTCGCCGAAGACGACCGGAAGCAGGCGGAGCTGATCCGGCGCTATCTCGAGCGAGAGGGCCATCTGACCGTCGTGGTGCACGACGGCCGGGCCGCCATCGACGAGGCCCGCCGGCGCAGCCCCGACCTGCTGGTGCTCGACGTGATGATGCCGAAGGTCGACGGCCTCGACGTCTGCCGCGTACTGCGGGCCGACAGCGCGGGTGGCGGGGATGTCCCGATCATCATGCTGACCGCCCGGTCCACCGAGGACGACCTGCTGCTCGGGCTCGACCTGGGCGCGGACGACTACCTGACCAAGCCGTACAACCCGCGCGAGCTCGTCGCCCGGGTCCGGACCGTACTGCGTCGCACCCGGAGTCGCTCCGAGGGCGAGGTGTACCGGGTCGGCGGGCTTGAGATCGACCCGGTCCGGCACGAAGTACGGCTGGAGGACGAACTCGTCGAGGTCACGCCGGCGGAGTTCAAGATCCTCGCCTGCCTGGCCGCGTCCCCCGGGCGGGCGTTCTCCCGGCAGCAACTGCTCGAGCATGCCTTCGGGTTCGACCACTACGTGTTCGACCGGACGATCGACGTGCACGTGATGAACCTGCGCAAGAAGATCGAGCCGGCACCCGCCAGCCCGGCGTACCTGAAAACCGTGTACGGGGTGGGCTACAAGCTCGCCGACAAGGTGGTGACCTCGGATGCGTCGTAGCGTCCTGCTCCGGTTCCTCGGGCTGTCCCTCGCGGTCGCCCTCGGCGCCGTCATCGCGACCGCGGTGATCGCCACCTACAGCACCTCGGAGAAGCTCCAGGGCGAGATCGCCGAGAACGCGTCCCAGCTGCAGACCGACGGGGAGATCTACAGCCGGCTGAACGAGTACGCCGGTGAGCACCCGACCTGGTCCGGGGTGGACAAGGTGGTCAAGCAGCTGGCCGACGAGACCGGCCGGCGGATCGCGGTGACCGAGCCCGACGGCACGGTGATCGCCGATTCCGCCCGGATGCTCGGCGCCGGTCCCGAGCTCCCCTCGATGCCGGCCGCAACGATCGACGTGCGCAACGAGGGCAACGCGCTCTTCACCAAGGCGTCCGCGGCGATCGCCACCCGGATGCCGCCTGGCAAGGCCGAGGCAAGGGTGATGATGAGCGCGCCGTACCTGATGTCCCCGAGCTGGGGGCTGACCGACCAGGAGCGCCGTGAGCGGGACCGGCTGGCGGACCAGGCGGTCGCCTGCTACCAGTCCAAGGGCACCACCGCGACGGTCTCCAAGGGCGGCGGCGAAGGCCCGCAGGTGATCGTCGAATCCGGGGGGTCCGTCGACGGTGTGGCCGTCACGCAGGTGATGAAGGTCGGTGCCGCCCCGGTCGACGACGAGTGCATGCCGGCCGAGCTGAACGCCCCGAGTGCCAAGGCGTTGATGATCAACCAGGACGAGGTACGGCGTGCTGTCTCCTGCCTGAAGGCAGCCGGGGAGCCCTTCTCCCTCAGCTCCTACAAGCTCCCGGGCCTGCAGACAGTGGTGCCGGCGAACACCGACCAGCCGTTCTCCCAGACCATGATCGAGTGCACCTCGAAGGCACGCTCGGACGCGCTCGCGCCGTACGTCGCTCCGGAGGCGCGGCTCTACCTCGGAGCCAAGAACGCGTTCAACGTCTTCTCCGGCGAAGGACTCCTCCGTACTGCGGCCACCGCGCTCGGCGTGCTCCTCATCGCGGCGCTGGTGATGGTGTTCGCGGGGCGGCGCCTGGTCCGGCCGATCCTGGCGCTGACGGGTGCCGCCCAGCGGATGACGAACGGGGACCACGCCACCCGGGTACCGGTGGCCGGCAAGGACGAAGTAGCTCGGCTCGGGCACGCGTTCAACGCGATGGCGGAGTCGATCCAGCATCACGACCACCAGCGCAAGGCGATGGTCAGCGATGTCGCCCATGAGCTGAGGACACCGCTCGCCAACATCAAGGGTTACCTGGTCGCGTCCGAGGACGGCGTGGTCGCGCTCGACCAGGCTTTGGTGAGCTCGTTGCTGGAGGAGGCTGGGCTACTCGAGCGCCTGGTCGTGGATCTGCAGGATCTCGCCCTTGCCGATGCCGGGAAGCTCCGGGTGCATCCCGAACTGCGGGATCTCTCCGAGCTGGCGCAGCAGGTGGTCTCGGCTCATCGGCCGGCCGCCGAAGCAGCCGAAGTCAGCTTGATCGCCGAGGTGAACGGGCCGGCGCCTGCCGTGGTGGACAACGCCCGCGTCCGCCAGGCGCTGGGGAATCTGGTGTCCAACGCCATCCGGTTCACCCCGTCGGGCGGGAAGGTGGTGGTCGGCGTACGGCGGGCAGGTGACGGCTACAACCTGACGGTCGTGGACAACGGGACCGGGATCGCCGCGGAGCATCTCCCCCACCTGTTCGACCGGTTCTACCGAGCCGAGCATTCCCGCAGCCGGACGACCGGTGGCAGCGGGCTGGGCCTAGCGATCACCAAGCACCTGGTCGAGGCGCACCACGGAACCATCACCGTCACCAGCAAGCTCACCCATGGCTCCACCTTCACCATCCACCTGCCGAGCCGCCCGTTCCCGCCCGACAAGGCTTGACCTGGGCGCCGATAGCGTCAAGTTATATCCCTTACGGGACACTAGACTGCGGCAATGGCCGGTCGGACCCGGAAGGCGCGCGTCGCGGACGTGCACGAGGTGGCGCTGGGGATGCCCCACGTCACCGTCGAGCAGGGCGGTGCGGAGAACCCCGTCTACCAGGTCGGCGGCAAGTCCTTCGTCTTCTTCCGTACGCCGCGGCCGGACGCCTTCGACCCAGACACCGGCGAGCGGTACGACGACGTCATCGTGATCTGGGTGCCCTCCGCCGACGACAAGCTCGCCCTCGTGTCGGACGACTCGAACCCGTTCTTCACCACCCCACACTTCAACGGCCACCCGTCCGTCCTGGTCCGAGCCAGCCACCTCGGCGAACTGACCCGCCAGGAACTGACCGAAGTGATCCAAGACGCCTGGCTCGCCCGAGCCTCCAAACGCCGAGCCACCACCTGGCTGGAAGAACACCGCCTCAGCTGACCGCCGCGCACTCGCCGACGCGTTCCGACGTACGGGGGATGAACCTCGCGCTGATCACCAGGTCGATGCCGAGGGCAAGGAACAGCCTGGTCACCCGTTGGCGAGGCGGCCCAGCATGCTGATCAGTGAGCGCCGTTCGGCAGCGGTCAGTTCGCCGAGCAGGTCGTCTTCCATCGCGCGGATGTCGGCCTGTACTGCGGTGTGCCGCCCCTGACCCGCGGCGGTCAACCGGACCTGGCGATTCCGGCGGTCGGCCGGGTCGGGCTCGCGGACGATCAAGCCGTCTCGCTCGAGTACGTCGAGCAGCGCGATCAACCGGGACTTGTCGTACCCGATCGCGGTGGCGAGGGTCAGCTGGTTGACCCCGGGTTGCCGAGCCAGCTGTGACAGCACGCTGTAGCCCCACATCGAGAGTCCGTGACCGTCCAGCAGCGGGCCTTCGGCAGCGATGAGCCGCCGGGTGATCCGCCCGAACAGCGATCCCAGATCCTCGCGTTCCATGCCTCGGATGATAGGACTTGAGAAATGATATGCAGACGCATATCATCAGCAGATGCCTACTAATTCGTTGTTGACTGCCCGAACCCGGTCCATCTCGATCGCCGCGTCACCACGAGCCGTCTTCGAGTTGGTGACCGATCCCGCCGCCCTGCCGCGCTGGGCTCCGGGGGTCGCCCGTGCCGTTCGCGTGGAGGGTGACGACTGGATTCTCGAGAACGACCAGGGCGAAACCCGCCTCACCGTGCGCACCTCGCGTGACCACGGCACCGTCGACCTGCTGACCGCCGAGAACCAGGGTGTGTTCACCCGCGTGCTGCCGAACGGCGCGGGCAGTGAGTACCAGTTCACGCTGATGTTCCCCGCGGAAGTGGCCGACGACGCGGTCGCGGAGCAGCTGGCCATCGTCGAAGCGGAGTTGGAGGCCGTCCGCGCGCTCTGCGAGGAACAGTCCTGATCCTCAGGGAGCGAGGGCCCTGGCCGTGTCCAAGAGATCTGTACCAGTGGGAAGCGCGGCGATGATCGGGGTGTCGAGGCCGTTCTCCACGTAGCGATTGATCTGCGCGCGGCAGTCCGCGGCGGTGCCGTGGACGACGAGATCGTCGATGACGGAGACCGGTACCGCGGCCATCGCCGCGTTGCGATCCCCGGCTGCCCAGGCGTCGCGCATCTCTTTCATCGCCTCGCCGCGCCCGAGCCAGTCGTGGAAGGCCGCGTAGCCCGGGACGGTCAGGTAGGTGGCGATCAGGAAGCGACCGATGTTGCGGGCCATCTCCGCGTCCTCGGTGACGCAGACGAAGATCCGCGCCGCGAGTTCCTTGTCGGCACCGAGTTCGGCGCGAACCTGCCGCACGTCGTCGGCGGACAGCCAGTTGGTGATCGCGCCGTCCGCCTCCCGCGCGGCCAGTCGCAGCATCTGGGGCCGGAGCGCCGCGAGCATGATCGCAGGCGGGATGTCCGGTGCCTTCTCCAGCCGGAACCGGTTGATCGTGAAGCTGTCGAACTCCCCGTCCACCTTCTCCCCGGCGAACGCCTGCCGCAGGAAGCGCAGTACGTCGCGGGTGCGGGCGAGCGGCGGGTCGTAGGCGATGCCGTTCCAGCCGGTCACGATCGTCTCCGAGGAAGCCCCGATGCCGAGGACGAACCGCCCTGGCGCCAGCTCGGCCAACGCCGCCGCACTCATCGCCAGCGCAGCCGGCCCGCGAGTGTGCACCGGCACCACGGCCGTCCCCAGGCGCAACCGGTCGTCCCATTCGGACGCCAGCACCAACGGCGTGAAGGCATCGGCGCCGGCCACCTCGGCCGACCACAGATCGGTGTAGCCCAGCGAAGCCAGCTCGGACACCAGCGGACGATGGTCCCGCAGCGGTACCCCGGTCAGCGGAACGGTCAGACCCCAGCGCATCAGATCATCCTCTTCAGCAACGGCAACGGCGCGTACTTCAGGAACCTTGCCATCGGCACCCACGGCCACGGCGGCACGTAGGCCTTCGCCTTCTCCGCCTCGATCGCCTTCACGATCGCACGAACGCCCTTGACGGTGTCCACCATGAACGGCGCGCTGGTCACCTTCTCGTTCAGTTCCGACCGGATGTAGCCCGGGTAGATCGCGCTCACGGTGATCGGCTTGCCCAGCAGTTCCAGCTGCAGACCCTCCGCCAACGTCGCCACGGCGGCCTTGGTGGCGGCGTACGTGGTCACCGTCTTCGGCAGACCCCGCAGCGCGGCGACCGACGAGATGATCACCAGGTGCCCGGCGTTCTTGGCCCGGAACAGCTCCATTGCCGCCTCGGCCTGCGCCAGCGCGGCGACGAAGTTCGTCATCGCGGTCTCGCGGTTCGCGTCGAACCGGCCGCTGCCGAGCGGCGCGCCCTTGCCGATGCCGGCGTTCACGATGATCCGGTCGAGCCCGCCGTCCAACTCGGCCTCCGCGGCCCGGAACACCTCGAACACCTGCTCGTGGTCGGTCACGTCGAGCCGGTGCAGGATCACGCTGATCGCGGGATGCTTGGCGGTCAGCTCTTCCTGCAGAGTCTTCAGCCGGTCCTCCCGGCGCGCGGTCAGCACCAGGTTGTGGCCGAGAGCCCCGAACTGGCGGGCCATCTCCGCACCGAGTCCCGAGCTCGCCCCGGTGATCAGGATGTTGCGTCGCATCGGACCGCCTTATCGGTAGGAGAGCATGTCGGTGCCGTCGAGGTGCGCGTGCTCGTTGAAGCTGATCAGCGTCAGCCCGCTGCGCCCCGAGACGACCGTGGTGACAGCGGTGTTGACGGTCACCGGGTTCAGCCGCAACCACAGGTCGTCGGTGCCGGTGAGCATCCGGCTGACCGCCGCCGCGATCGGTCCACCCGAGGTGAACACGACCGCGGTCTCCCCCTTGCCCAGCCGATCCGCAGTACGTCGTACCGCGTCCTCCGAGCGGCGGCAGAACGTCTGGAAGGACTCGGTGTAACCGTCGCCGTCGCTGCGGGTCCAGCGCTCGGTCGCGGCGCCGAACATCTCCTGGAACGCACGCGCCGGCTGACCGGTCCGGGCCAGGTCGGCGAGCAGTACCGCGCGGCGTTTGTAGGCCGGCTTGTGCGCGACGATCACCTGGTCGTGGTCGAACTCGTTGAACCCCTCGTCGACGTCCACCGGGTTGGTGAGGCCGGCGGTCTGCAGGGCGAGCTCCGCGGTCCGCGCGTGCCTGCGCATCGCCCCGGAGACGACGAGATCGGGCTTCACCCCGCGCGCCGCGAGTGCCTCGCCCAGCCGGACGGACTGCTGCTCGCCCTGCGGCGAGAGCCGGTCGTAGTCGCTGCGCCCGAACGACGCCTGCGCGTGCCGGATCAGGTAGATGGTCGGCACTCAGCTGCCCATGATCCGGCGGCAGCGCCGCTCCAGCAGGTTGACCGGCACCCAGAGGTTCTTGAACCGCGGGTTCCGGGTCTGCTTGTGGTGGTAGCGGTAGTAGATCTGCTGGGCGATCACCGCGAGCCGGAACAGCCCGAACACCTCGTAGAACGCCCAGTTCGCCGGCTCGAGGCCGGACTTCTCGCAGTAGTAGCGGACGATCTCGTCCCGGCTGACCATCCCCGGTACGTCGGACGGCTGCAGGCGGAACCGCCGGAACGCCCAGTCGTCGTCCGCCTGAACCCAGTACGCGAGCGCGCTGCCCAGATCCATCAGGGGATCCCCGAGCGTCGCCAACTCCCAGTCGAGCACACCGACCACCCGCAGCGGGTCGTCCGGCGCGAGCACCACGTTGTCGAGCCGGAAGTCGTTGTGGATCACGCAGATCCGTACGTCGGCCGGGCGGTTCGCCTCGAGCCAGGCCATCACCCGCTCGTAGCTCGGCACGTTCCACGTCTTGGCCTTGCGGTACCGCCCGGACCAGCCGGCCACCTGGCGCTCGACGTACCCCTCGCCGCGACCGAGATCCGCCAGCCCGGCGGCGGCCGGATCCACCTGGTGCAGATCCACCAACGTGTCGATCAGGGTGTGGCAGAGCTGCCGGGTCTGCTCCGGGGTCAGGTCTACGCCGAGTTCGGAGCGCCGCGGGATGGTGCCGGCGATCCGCTCCATCACGTAGAACTCGGACCCGAGCACCGCCTCGTCGTTGCAGTGAGCAACCATCTTCGGCACGTAGGGGAACACCGGCGCGAGCCCCTGCTGGATCCGGAACTCCCGCCCCATGTCGTGCGCCCCCTTCGCCTTCGTCCCCACCGGCGGCCGGCGCAGGATCAGGTCATGCCCGGGGTAGCGCAGCAGGTACGTCAGGTTGGAGGCACCGCCGGAGAACTGCCGAACCACCGGCAATCCCTTGGGCAGCGTTGTCTGCACCCGCAGCCAGGTGTCGACCGCCGCCACGTCGAAGGAGTCCTCGTCCCGAACCTCCCGGGCACCTGGCACCGCACTCTGCTCTACCGCCATCACCGCTCTCCGGTTGACGGCACCTGGGTCTCAGCGCGCTCCCTGGCCCGGGCGGCGATCTTGCGCATCTGGCGGTCGTACAGCGGGCGGGCGAAGCGCTTGGTTCGCCAGGCGAGCAAGGCCGGCCGGTCAGGGATGATCAGGAACTGCTTCTTCTTGATCCCGGCGACCACGCCCGCGGCGACGTCGTCCGCAGTACGGGGAGACTTTTCGATCAGCCGGCGCGCGGTCGCGCCCATCTCGGCGTCGTCGCCCTGGATCGAGTCCGCCAGGTTGGTCCGGAAAAACGACGGGCACACGACGGACACCGTCACGCCGTACGGGTGGAGTTCGTGCGAGAGCGTCTCGGACAGTGCGACGACGCCCGCCTTGACCGTGTTGTACGAGCTCATCATCGGCGGATGCACCAGACCGGCCGCGGAGGCGGTGTTGACGATGTGCCCGGAGCGCTGCTTCTTGAACAGCGGCGTGAACGCCCGGCAGCCGCGGACCACACCCATCAGGTTGATGTCGACGACCCGGTCCCACTCGTCCAGCGACTCGACGTCGATCCGGCCGCCGGTGGCGATGCCGGCGTTGTTCACCAGGATGTCGAGCCCACCCCAGTTCTCCTCACACCAGGCGACCGCCGCTTCCCAGTCGCTCGCATCCCGCACGTTCAACTGCCGGTACTGCGCTCCGCCGGTTGCGGGTGACTCGGCCGCGAGGTCGGTGCAGAGCACCTGGTGGCCATCAGCAACGAAGCGGGCGACCAGGGCGGCGCCGAGTCCGCTGGCCCCGCCGGTGACGAGAACCCTGCTCACTTCGACTCCTTCGGCTGATATTTCGCCAGCTCGATCCTGGCGACCACTCCACGATGCACCTCGTCCGGCCCGTCGGCCAGCCGCAGCGCCCGGGCACTCGTCCACGCCGCGGCCAGCGGGTAGTCGTCGGACAGCCCGCCACCGCCGTGCAACTGGATCGCCATGTCGATGACGTCCTGCGCCATCCGCGGTACCGCCACCTTGATCTGGCTGACCTCGCTCAGCGCGCCCGCGAGGCCCTGGGTGTCCAGCAGATACGCGGTCTGCAGCACCAGCAGGCGGGCCTGGTTGATCGCGATCCGGGCATCGGCGATCCGCTCGCGGTTGCCGCCGAGGTTGACCAGTGGCTTGCCGAACGCAGTCCTGCTGGTACCGCGCTGGAGCGCGAGCTCGAGCGACTTCTCCGCGAGGCCGATCAGCCGCATGCAGTGGTGCACCCGGCCCGGTCCGAGCCGGCCCTGCGCGATCTCGAAGGCGCCACCCGGCCCGACCAGGATGTTGGCCACGGGCACCCGGACGTCGGTGAAGGACACCTCGCCGTGGCCGTGCGGTTCGTCGTACCTGTTCATCGCGGGGAGGAGGCGCTCGACCTTCACGCCGCGGGTGTCACGCGGCACGAGGACCATCGTGTGGCGGGCGTACCGGTGGGCGTCGGGATCGGTGAGGCCCATGAAGATCAGCAGTTCGCAGTCGGGGTGACCGATACCGGTGCTCCACCACTTGCGGCCGTTGATGACCACCTCGTCGCCCTCCACGGTCGCGGTGGCGGCCATGTTGGTGGCGTCGGACGACGCGACGTCGGGCTCTGTCATGCAGAACGCCGAGCGGATCGCGCCGTCGAGGAGCGGTTCGAGCCACTGCTTCTTCTGCTCGGCCGAGCCGTAGCGGAGCAGGACCTCCATGTTGCCGGTGTCGGGGGCGTTGCAGTTGAACACGTACGGCGCGAGGAAGGAGCGGCCGGTGAGCTCCGCGATCGGGGCGTAGTCGAGGTTGCTCAGGCCCTCGCCGTAGCTCTCGTTGCCGGGCTCGGGAGGCGGGAGGAAGAGGTTCCAGAGGCCCTGCTTGCGAGCCTTCGCCTGCAGCTCCTTGAAGGCGGGCTGCGGCTGCCAGGGGTCGGCCGCGGCGCGAGTGGCCGCGTGCAGCTCGGCCTCGACCGGTTCGATCTCGGTCCGGATGAACTCGTCGACCTTGCCGATCAACTCCTGCGCCCTGGCGGACGGCTCGAAACCCATCAGCTGCTCCTCACCTCGACTCCTGTTGACGGTAGCGCAGTTACTGAGCAATGCTCAATAGCGTGAAAGCCGCAGACGCACCGCTAGCTGCCGGGGAGGCAGCCGACGGCAGACGGAGACGACTGAGCGCGGAGGATCGCCGCAAGCAACTGGTCGGCATCGGGCTGCAGATGCTCCGCACCCAGCCGATCCACGACCTGTCGATCGACGCCGTCGCGGCCGAGGCGGGCATCTCCCGCGGCCTGCTCTTCCACTACTTCCCGACCAAGCGCGACTTCTACATCGCGGTGATGAGCGCCGCCGGCCGCAGATTGCTGCGTGTCACCGCGCCGGATCCGGCCCTGCCTCCCGACGAGCAGTTGCGGCAGATGCTGCTCTCCTTCGTCGCCTTCGTCAGCAGGCGCCGCGACTCGTACATCTCCTTCGTCCGCGGCGCCGCAGGCGGGGACGTGTACGTCGTCGAGGTCTACGCCAACACCCGGGCCGCTCTCACCACCCGCGTCCTCGACCTGCTCGGCGACTCCGCGGCCGCCGCCCGACCCGCCTCACCGGTGCGGCTGACCGTCCACGCCTGGCTCGCCTATGTCGAAGACCTCGCCATCGAATGGTCCGGCCTCCCCGAGTCTTCCCGCTCGTCAACCCCCGACGAGCTCGTCACCCACTTCGTCGACGCGCTCCACTGCCTCCGCACCCTCTGAACCACTGGCAGGCTGTCAGACCGCTGGGTGCTGGTAAGGCGCTACAGGTCGAGTAACCCGCTATCGGCACGGCACCCTCAACGGGGCGGGGCGGTGGAGTCGCGGATGACCAGCTCGGTGGCCAGTTCTACGTGCAGGGCTTCGAGTTCGTGGCGGTCCAGGAGGCGGATGAGGAGGCTGACGGCCATCCGGCCCATCTCCTGGAGGGGTTGGCGGACGGTAGTGAGAGTCGGGAAGGTAGCGCGGCTGAGGTCGATGTCGTCGAAGCCGGCGACGGACAGGTCCGTGGGGACGTTGAGCCCACGCTCGGCCGCCGCTTGGAGGGCACCGACTGCGGCCTTGTCGTTGAAGGCGACCAGCGCGGTCGGACGCTGGGGAAGGTCGAGCAACTGCCCCGCGGCGCGACGGCCCTGCTCGGTGGTCGGCTCGACCGGCCGGACCAGGTCAGGGTCGGGGAGGATGCCGACGTCGGCCAGCGCGGCCGCGTGACCACCCAGGCGCGCGTCGCTGGCCAGCCACTCCCGCGGCCCGCCGATCACGCCGATGCGGGTGTGGCCGAGGCCGACCAGATGTGAGGTCACCTGGCGCGCGCCGGCGAAGTGAGCGGCTGAGACGGACGCGATGTCGCGCGGCAAGGCAGTACGGGGGTCGACCACGACGAAGGGGAAGCGCCGCGAGCGGAGGCGGACCAGGTCGTCGGCCGATTCCGGCGGGAGGATCAGGATCGCCCCGGCCAGGCCGTTGTCGGTGAGGAGTCTGGGCAGGATCTGGGCTCCGGCTGCGCCTTGCCCGGCGTTGAGGACGAGTTGGCGGCCGTGGCGATCGAGGGTTTCGGCGATCGAGGACACGATCAGCCCGAAGTAGTCGGTGAGGACGTACGGGCAGCGGACGAAGACCGCGCCGCCGACGGGCTTCGGCGAACCGCCCCGAGGACTGGGCGCACGCACGCCAAGGCGCTCGACTGCCTGTTCCACCAGTTCGCGGGTCCGCGGAGCGACGCTCCCGCTCTGGTTGAGCACCCGGGAAACGGTCGCGATCGAGACGCCGGTCTCCGCCGCGATATCCCGCACCGTCGCCCGAAGACCTCCCCCGCCCACTCGGCCGTGCGGTTCCTGGCTAGGCATTTGTTACATCGCTTTGTTTCACGCTTGCCACTCTAAACCACGCCAGCTCGCGAGTCAGGAAGTCTTGACAGCACCCGGCGCCCGTCGTTTGCTGAAGACCGTGTGTTGCGTGTTTGTTTCATTTGTTTCAACGGGGTTGACCTGAGGAGTGCGATGAGGAGACATGCGATCGGGGCGGCCGTGGCCGGGTCCGCCCTGCTGGTGAGCGGCGTGCTGAGCGGTGCCGGAGCCCAGGCGGTGGACCTGTCCGGCCAGACCCAGCAGGACAGTCAGGCCGACAAGGCGACAGCGACCGCCCGCGTCTGGGTGACCACCCCGGACCGGGCCGAACTGCTGCACGAGCGAGCGCCGGTCGCCTTCCGGAAGAGCCAGAGCGCGGAGACGACGATCACGGTCGACCCGGACACGCAGTACCAGACGATGGACGGCTTCGGTGCCTCCATCACGGACTCGTCGGCGGACATTCTCTACCGGCTCACTCCCGCGGAGCGCGACAAGACGATGCGCTCGCTGTTCGACCGGGACAAGGGCATCGGCGTGAGCTTCCTGCGCCAGGTGGTCGGCTCGTCGGACTTCACCGCCGCGCCGCAGCACTACACGTACGACGATGTGCCCGCCGGCCAGACGGACTTCCCGCTGCGGCACTTCAGCATCGCGCACGACCAGACGCAGATCCTGCCGCTGGTACGCCGGGCGAAGCAGCTCAACCCGTCCCTCAAGGTGATGGCGACCCCGTGGAGTCCGCCCGCGTGGATGAAGACCGGCGACTCACTGGTGGGTGGTCGCCTCAAGGACGACCCGGCCGTCTACAACGCCTACGCCCGCTACCTGGTGAAGTTCGTGAAGGCATACGAGGCGGCCGGAGTACCGGTGGACTTCCTCTCGGTGCAGAACGAGCCGCAGAACCGCAAGCCGAGCGCCTACCCAGGCACGGACATGCCGGTACGCCAGCAGGCCGCGGTGATCGAGGCGCTCGGGCCGATGCTGCGCGCGGCCAGCCCGCGGACGAAGATCCTCGGCTACGACCACAACTGGACGACCCATCCCGGCGACATCGAGTCCACCCCGCCCGGCGAGGACCCGGAGACGGACTACCCGTACCAGTTGCTCGACAGCCCGGCCGGCAAGTGGATCGCCGGTACGGCGTACCACTGCTACTCGGGTGATCCGAGCGCGCAGAGCGCCCTGCACCAGACCTTCCCGGACAAGGGCATCTGGTTCACCGAGTGCTCCGGCTCCCACGGGCCGAACGACACCCCCGAGCAGATCTTCCGCGGCACGCTCACCTGGCACGCCCGCACCCTGATGCTCGGTACGACGCGCAACTGGGCCAAGTCCGTCGTGAACTGGAACATCGCGCTCGACTCCACCGGTGGCCCGCACAACGGGGGCTGCGACACGTGCACCGGGCTGGTGACGCTGCAGCCCGCCGGCACCGTGACCACCGACGCGGAGTACTACACGATCGGGCACCTGTCGAAGTTCGTCCGCTCCGGCGCGGTGCGGATCGCGAGTACGTCGTACGGGACGACCGGGTGGAACGGGCAGTTGATGAGCTCCGCGTTCCGCAACCCGGACGGCTCCACCGCGCTCCTCGTGCACAACGAGAACGACGATCCCCGGACCTTCGCGGTGGCGGTCGGCGACCAGAGCTTCGAGTACACGCTGCCCGGCGGCTCAGTGGCGACGTTCACCTGGCCGCGGTCGCAGACGCTGGATCCTGAGCTCTCTCCCGTCTCGTTGACGGGCGCGACGGCGAGCGCAGTACCGGCTGCTGACGCGGGGTTCGCCTTCGACGCGGACGGGTCGACCGTGTGGCAATCCAAGGCTGCGCAGGCGGCCGGGCAGTACGTGCAGGTCGACCTCGGTACGGCGAAGCAGTTCCGCCGCGTCGCGATCGACAGCGGCGGCAACATCGGCGACTACGCCCGCGGCTGGCAGGTGTCGACCAGCTTCGACGGCACCTCGTGGCATCCGCTGGCGAGCGGCGCGAGCACCGGCCAGCTCACCAACGTGGATGTCCGCCCGACGCGAGCCCGCTTCATCCGCATCACCTCGACCGGCACCAGCGACCACTGGTGGAGCCTGGCCGACGTCCGCCTCTACAAGTAGTCCCACTCCTGACGCCCTCCCACGCAGTCCGCGTGGGAGGGCGTCAGTTTGATCAGCCCCGGGAAGTCAGCCGAAGGTAGTAGCCGTCGGGATCGTGCAAGCGGAAGTCGCGCAGCCCCCACGGCTGCTCCCGCAGACCTCCCTCGAGCGGCCAGCCGGTCTCGTGCACCCGGGCGAACTCCGCGTCGATGTCGTCCACCTCGAGCACGATCTCGGTGCCGGCGGGCACCGACCGGACCGCCGGATCGACCACCTGCCAGGCGGTGCCGATCCCGATCCGCGCTGTCCCCCGGCCCATCCACAGGTAGTGGACAACTCCGTCGGCACGTTGGCGCGAGAGCTCCTCGAATCCCAGCACTCGCCGGTAGAACTCGCCCGAGGCCTCGGGGTCGGTCGCGAACACTTCCACGCGCAGACTCATATCCATACCGACAGCCTCGGACCTCAAGCTTCCTCGAAGTCAAGGACGCGCTCGATCCAGGATGCGACCTGGGCCGCCACTTGGTTGCTTCCAGCAATCACCTGGAGACCGATCGGCAGGCCTGTGGTCGGCAGCGGGAGGCTGAGGGCGGGGAACCCGGTGAGGTTGGCGAGGCGGGTGTTGCGCATCAGCCTCGCTCTGACGGCTACCGCGCCGTCGGCGTCTGCCACTGCGTCGATCGGTGGTGCCACCACCGGGACAGTCGGAAGGATGAGGGCGTCCACCTCGCTGAAGCGGTTGGCGACGGTCCTGGTGAGCTCCGCGGCTTCCGCACGCGCCTGCACATAACGCCAAGCCGGTACTTCGGCCGCCTCCCGCAGGCGCTGCTGTACGTCGGGTTGGTACGCCTCGGTGGATCGACCGGCGTGGTTGGCCACCGCCTCCGGCCCTTGGAGGTCTACCGCCGTCCGGTTGGTCGCCGTCCAGTCGGGCAGTTCCACCTCCCGCATGACCGCCCCGGCGGCCCGGAGCCGGGTGATCGCTGCCGACCACGCCTTACCTACTTCTTCAGAATGGTCCTGGTGCTCGGGATTCGAGACCAGCCCGAGCCGCGGCGCCTCGATGGCCGCACCCGATTCCGTGCTGGACAGCGAGTTCACCGCGTAGACCGCATCGACGACTGAGGTGGTGAGTACGCCGACATGGTCCAGGCTCTGCGCCAGCGGGAACACTCCGTCGATCGGCAGAGTCCCCCGGGCGGGCTTGTAACCGACCACACCGCACAGGGCCGCGGGGATCCTCACCGAGCCCGCCGTATCCGTGCCGATCGCCAGTGGAACCACCCCGGCCGCAACTGCCGCTCCCGCACCGGCGCTGGAGCCACCGGTCATCCGCGAGTGGTCGTGCGGGTTGCGGCAGGGCCCGACGCGGTTGGACGTGCCGGTGCAGCCGTAGGCGAACTCGTGGCTGTAGCTGAGCCCGAGGATGATCGCGCCGGCGGCTCGCAACCTGGTGACGATCTCGGCATCCTTCGCGGCGGTCTCGTCCATCGCCGCCGACCCGCACCGGAACGGCAGCCCCTCGACCTCGACGATCTCCTTCACCAGCACGGGCACTCCGGCCAACGCGCCCGACCTGACCTGTCGCGCGGCCTGCCGGGCTCCGTCGGCATCGAGGTGCACGACAGCATTCAGTACGGCCGTCTCCTCCGCTCGCCGCAGCGCCTGCTCGACCAGGTCGACCGGATCCAGCTCACCCGCTCGGACCGCCGCGGCGATCCTCTCCAGAGACGTCACCGCCCCATCAGATCACCTCGACCGTGGAACTGCCCCGCGCACTACCGACCGACCAACCAGTGACACAGCGTGGACCTCACTGCCTCCGATCCGAGCGGAGAGGAAAACGAAACAGTGGTGTCACGGCTCGTTGCTACCGTCCGGAGCCATGATCGACGGGGTGGAAATCAAGCCGGCCGCGCGGACCGACGCGGAGGTGCTCGCACTGACGACGGCCCAGCAGGCCGAGTTGGCCGCGCTGTACGGCGAGGACCAGCCGCTCGTCGACCTGCACCCGGACATCGAGTTCATCGTCCTGCGGCTGGACGGCGCCCCGGTCGGCTGCGTCGGCCTGCAACCGATCAGCCCCGGTCTCGGCGAGATCAAGCGCATGTACGTCGAGCCGTCGTCGCGCGGCTGGGGTCTGTCCCGCCAGCTGCTGGCGGAGGTGGAGTCGCTGGCACTGGTCCAGGGCCTGACCACCTTGCGGTTGGAGACCGGGACCCGGCAGCACGAGGCGATCGGCCTCTACACGCGGCACGGCTACCTCCCGACGCCGCCGTACCCGCCGTTCGAGAACGAAACGGTGTCGCGCTGCTTCGCCAAGCAGTTGGTCTAGTCAGGCTGTGGGTTGGGACGGCAGGTCGAGGACCAGGTCGGAGCCGTCCGGGTGGAAGCCGACCTTGCTCAGGTAGGAGGCAGACTCCTGCATCCGCCGCGGAGCCATCACCTGCCGGAACCCGTGGTGGGTGAACACGTCGCTGCGCCGGTAGACGAACTCCCCCGGCGTGAAGTCGCGGTACTGCGGCAGCACGTAGTCGAGGTCGATCTGCGCCCGGCCGTCGCCCGCGTCGTGCGCGAGCACCACCCCGACGGTCCGCTCGCCCCGCTGCACCAGGAACGCATACGAACTGTTCTCAGGAGTGAACCCGGGGTTGAACCGGCTGATGTCCTTCTCGTGCGACGACAGCACGTGCCCGAGGTAGGCGTCGTCGTGGTTCACCTCGAAGACGGTGTACTCGGCTTCGTCGTGCCGGTGCCGCAGCAACCGCCACAGGTGCACGACGTTGATGACGGCCAGCACCGCGTTCATGCCGACCATCGGCCAGACCTGGATGGCGAGGTTGAAGAAGACCAGGACCACGCAGCCGATCAGGTTCAGCACCCGCAGCCGCAGGATCCGGGCCTGCAGCAGCGACGCCACGACCAGCGCCGACCCACCCCATCCGATAATGCTCCAGACGTCCACGTCGTGAGACTAGACCAGAGAGCCGAGTGGACTGGTTCGGTCAGACTCGGGGTGTGACCGACTTCCTGCAGTTGAACGACGCGCCTGTCGAGTTCGTGGAGCCGGAGTTGCTCAGAGCAACCAGCTACGGCCACTTCACGTCCATGCAGGTCCGGAGCGGCCGGGTCCGCGGTCTCGACCTGCACCTGGAACGGCTCGACCACAGCTCACTCGAACTCTTCGGCCAGGGCGTCCCGGCCGACCGAGCGCTGTCTTACCTGCGACTGGCCCTGGATCGGGCGGACTCAGCCGACCTGTCGATCCGGGTCAACGCCTTCACTCGCGAGCGCGCCAAGCTCGACGCCGGGATCCCCGTGTCGCCCGAACTGCTGATCACCGTGACCGACCCGCTCGATCCCACCCCGGATCCTCCACGGCTGCTCGCGGTCGAGCACGAACGCGTCGTACCGCATCTCAAGCACACGGGCACCTTCCCGCTCGTGTACTTCGGTCGCCAGGCGCACCTGGCTGGGTACGACGACGCGCTGTTCCACAACCGCGCGGGGAACGTTTCGGAGGCGTCGATCTGGAACATCTGCTTCGCCGGCCGGGATGGAATCGTCTGGCCAGAGGCCGAGGTCCTGCCCGGCATCACCATGCTCACCCTGCAAGCGGGTCTGGCTGCCACCGGCGTCCGCAGCGCGACCGTCCCCGTCCCGCTGACGGACCTGGCTTCGTACGACGCGGCCTACCTCACCAACTCCATCGACCCAGCACTCCCCGTCGCGTCCATCACCACGCCTGCCGGCACCACGGAGTACAGGACCGACCCAGCGTCGACCGCTCTCATCGCGGCAGCGTTCGAGGCAGTTCCCCCGCAGCAGATCTAGCCGTCACCGCCTCCGCCACCATCGCCCCCGCCGAAGTCCCCGCCACCGCCGAAGTCGACCGCGCCGCCGGGGGCGGCGTTCCAGCCGCCCCACGCCATCCCGCCGCTCATGCTGTCGAACGACGCGAGGGCGATGTAGGAGGCCCCGGCCCCGCTCGCGAAGTACCCAGTGCCGTACGGCGCGACCGCGGCGCCCGCCTCCCAGTAGGGAACCCGGCGGGAGTGGTACTGGACGTAGCGCACCTCTGGCTGCTGACCTGCCTGCAGGCGGGCGGCGTCCTGCGCGCAGGCCGGCACTTTGCGAGTGCCATGGGCAGGCTGGTTCCAGAGCACGTCCATGGTGGACGGGCCGTGCTGCGGATTGAAGAAGCACGGCACCCGCCGCTCCGGCACCGGCTCGCCGGCCACCCGGGCCTGCACACAGGTGATCGCGTACCGGCCCGTCGCCAGTGTGTCCGTGACCGTGCTGATCGCCTCGGCGGACTTGATCCCGCCGACCGACCGTTGCGCTGACTCGTAGGCGTCCAGGGCCCGCTGATAGTCCAGCCGGGTGTCGGCGTCCAACTCCCGGCCCTGCACCGACTCACCGAGTCGGCTCAGCTCCTCACCGAGCAACGTCACGTCCTCGTCGGCGAGGTTCCTGATCCCCTCGAGCTCCTCGGCGTCACCGCGCTTGGCTGCTCGGCGGTCCCACCAGTACCGCCCACCCAACGCGATGCTGCCCCCACCCAGTACCGCTAGAAGCCACAACATCTACCGACGGTACCGCCGCCTCCGGCCGCTGTGGAGCGCCCAGGAACGATCGGTCCCGGCTCGTTGCGGAACCGGCGACAGATCGCAACAACTCGTCGCCCTCGGTCGAACGACCTGTCGCCGTCAGTCAGCGTGAAGGGTGTCGGCAGACCTCACCGCTCAGGAGCGGGCGTTCCACCAGCTGAGGAGTGCTTCCCGAGCGCGGTCCTCGCCGAGCGGGCCCTCGTCCATCCGGAGCTCCATCAGGAACTTGTAGGCCTCGCCGACCTCGCGGCCCGGCCCGATACCGAGGATCTCCATGATCTGGTTGCCGTCCAGGTCCGGGCGGATGGAGTCGAGCTCCTCCTGCTCCTGCAGCCGGGCGATGCGCTCCTCCAGATCGTCGTACGCCGACCGGAGGGCCTCCGCCTTGCGCTTGTTCCGGGTAGTGCTGTCGGCCCGGGTGAGCACGTGCAACCGGCTGAGCAGATCACCCGCGTCCCGGACGTACCGGCGTACGGCGGAGTCGGTCCACTCGCCGGTGCCGTAGCCGTGGAACCGCAGGTGCAGCTCGACGAGCTTGCCGACCTGGTCGATCTGCTCGTTGCTGAACCGCAGCGCTTTCATCCGCTTCTTCGCCAGCTTGGCGCCGACCACGTCGTGGTGGTGGAACGTTACCTTGCCGCCGTCCTCGAACTTCCGCGTCTTCGGTTTGCCGATGTCGTGGATCAGCGCGGCGAACCGGGTCACGAAGTCGGGCAGCTCGACACCCAGCCGCGGCTCCAGATCGATCGCCTGCTCGAGCACCGTGAGCGAGTGCTCGTACACGTCCTTGTGCCGGTGGTGCTCGTCCAGCTCCAACTGCAGCGCGGGCAGCTCGGGCAGCACGTGGTCCGCGAGGCCGGTGGCCACCAGCAGGTCCAGGCCCTTGCGGGGCTGCGGCGAGATCACCAGCTTGATCAGCTCGTCGCGGACCCGCTCGGCCGAAACGATGGTGATCCGGTCGGCCATCGCCTCCATCGCGGCCACCACGGCCGGGTCCGGGGTGAAGTCGAGCTGGGCCGCGAACCGGGCCGCGCGCATCATCCGCAGCGGGTCGTCGGAGAACGAGTCCTCGGGCGATCCCGGCGTCCGGATCACCCTGTTCGCGACGTCCTCCATCCCGCCGTACGGGTCGACGAACTGGTGGGACGGCAGCAGCACCGCCATCGCGTTCATCGCGAAGTCGCGGCGGGACAGGTCACCCTCCAGGCTGTCGCCGTAGGAGACCTCCGGTTTGCGCGAGGTGGGATCGTAGGACTCCGACCGATAAGTGGTGATCTCCAGGACCCACTCGCCCTTCCGACAACCGATGGTGCCGAAAGCCTTGCCGATATCCCAGACGTGGTTCGCCCAGCCGGCCAGCAACCGCTCGACCACCTCCGGGCGGGCCGAGGTGGCGAAGTCCAGGTCCTTGCTCCCCCGGCCTAGCAGAATGTCCCGTACAGGACCCCCGACCAGGGCGATCTCATGACCGGCGGTGGCGAAGCGGGCACCCAGCTCGTCGACCACCGGCGCGATCTGCAGCAGCGACTGGACAGCTTGCCGCTGTACCGCGGACAGCGATCCGGAGGAGGCAGAACGGTCGGGAGTAGGAGACACGGGGAACTAGGTTACGGTGACGGCGTGTTCAGACGGCGACTGAGGCTCCCCGCGGCCGCGGGCGTGAGCCTGCTGATCGCGGCGTCGGCGGCGGTTTCCGCCGCGATGGCGGCGGTCGCGGCGCCCACCGCCGACCCTCCGGTGGTCGCCGTCCGGATCGACTCGTTCAACCCGACGGCGGTGACACCGGGCGACCCGGTGACGATCCGCGGTCAGGTCACCAACACCAGCGATGTCACCCTGAAGGCGCCCCAGGCGATCGCCTGTATCGACACCAAGCGGCTGGACACCCGGGCCGACCTCGCCGCGGTGCCGGCCGAGAACGACATCCCGGTCGACGAGCAGAACAGCTGCCGCCGGCTGGTCAACTCCGAGTCCACCTTCCAGGAGTTGGGCGAACTGCCGCCCAACGCCACCGCGAACTACCAGTTCACCGTGCCCTGGGCGGAGTGGAACATCGGCAAGCGACCGGGTGCCTACACGGTCGGCGTGGTCATCCGCGCCACCCCGGACCAGCCGGAGGACAGCGACCGGCTGACCGTCGGCCGGGTGCGGACCCTGATGCCGGTGATCGACCCCGCGGAGCTGCCGCGCAAGGTGAACGCCGCGATGGTCGTGCCGCTCCGGCACCGGCCGACCCTGCTGAGTGGCAACCAGTTCGCGAACGACTCCCTGGCCGAGGCGATGGCTCCGAACGGCGCGCTCGGCCGCCTGCTCGCGCTCGGCGAGAAGCAGAAGGTCACCTGGCTCGTCGATCCCGCGATGCTCGACGAGGCTGCCCGGATCAAGCAGGGCAACTACAGGGTCGTCGACGGCAACAACCAGACCAAGCCGGGGACCGGACAGAAGATCGTCCAGGCCTGGCTCGACGCCTTCGAGGCGAGCCGCGCCCGCAACCCGGTGGTCATGCTCCCGTACGGCGACCCTGATGTGGGCAGCCTGATCGACGCCGGCGACCCGCTCAAGAGCCTCGTCGGCCAGTCGCGCGACGCCACCGAGAAATACAGCCTGGGCGGCGACCACCCGAACTTCGACCGCGGCCTCTGGCTCGAGAACGGCTCCGCGAGCAGCCGGAACCTGGCTGCCGCCTCCACCGGCTACCCCGGGGCCCCGAATCCCGGCGACGTGAATCTGGTCAGCAGTTCGTCCTGGGCGCCCGCCGACCGGCCGAGCCTGCTGCCGACCCCGGTCTACAACGTCACGACGCCCGAGGGTCCGGTGAAGTCCGTCCGGACGGTGGTGACGGACTCCAGTCTGACCGCCGGCGGTCCGGACCCGGCCTCCGCCGACCAGCCGCTCCAGGTGCGCCAGCGCTTCGCCGCCGAGACCGCGATGCTTGCGGGCACCGGGACCGGTACTGCGACCGTGGTGGTGCTGCCTCCGCGTGATTGGGAGACCGAGGGCTCCGCCACCGCCTCGCTGGTACAGCAGGGTCTCTCGTTGCCCTGGGTGACCCCGATCTCCATCGACCAGGTGACAGCCGCCAAGGCGCAGCCCGCCAGGCCGCCGAGCACGCCTCGGTCGACACCCGGACTGCCGAGCGGCCGGCTCGACCAGATCAAGCAGCTCAACGCCGCGACGACCACCTTCGTCTCGCTCCTCGCCGACCGCGAGCAGGCGCCCGTGGATCTACAGCGCGCGCTGCTCCGGGTCAGCTCCTACAGCTGGCGCGAGTACCCCGACGAGGCCCAGCGGTTCCTCACCTTCGAGCAGGGCTCGGTGAACACCTGGCTCGGCAAGGTGCACCTGGTCAACAACGCCGTCGACCGGGGTCAGCACCGCGAGATCAAGGTGAACCTCTCCGGCAGCAAGGGCACCTTCCCGCTCTCGGTGGTGAACGAGCTCGACTGGTCCGTCCGGGTCGGGGTCGCGGTCAAGCCCGCGAACCGGACCGACCTGCGGATCGCCCCGCTGCGGACGCTGGTGCTCCCGGCCGGGCAGAAGGGCACCTTCCAGATCACCGCGAGCGCCGAGCAGAACGGCCTGATCCGGGCGAACGCCCAGGTGATCTCCGCCGAGCAGTTGCCGGTCGGCAAGTCGCAGGAGCTGGTGATCCAGGCCGCGCAGTACGGCAGTGTCGGCTGGATCCTGGTCGGCGCCGCGATCGCGCTGCTGTTCGGTACTTCGGCCGTGCGCATCTACCGCCGGATCCGCTCCGAGCGGCGCAACCCGACGCCGTCCGGGACCGAGGCGGACCCCCTGCACCCGGCCCCGCTGGACCCCCACGACCTGGCCGCAGCCGAGCCCGCCGACTCCCTCCAGAGCGAGCAGCCCGATGATGAGCCGGCCGGGGTGGAGCCGAACCCACTGGAGCCCGTCCAGCCGCTGCGAGTCAACCCGAACGGCGGCACCGAAGTACAGGCCGGGGAGAGTGACGGGGCCGCGGGCAACGGAGTACCGGGCGGCATCGAGGGCGACGCGAGCCTGAAAGAAGGAGTCGGAACGAAGGATGGCTGACCGCACCCTGCGCTCCGCGGCGGTGATGGCAGCCGGAACTGTGCTGTCCCGCCTGCTCGGATTCGTGAGGATCGCCCTGCTCGCGGCCGCCATCGGCACCGCCCTGCGCAGCGACATCTTCACCGCCGCGAGCACGATCCCGAACAGCCTGTACATCCTGCTGGCCGGCGGCGTCTTCAACACGGTGCTGGTGCCACAGCTGGTGCGGGCGATCAAGAACCACGACGACGGCGGCCGGGACTTCACCAACCGGCTGCTCACCTTCGGCTTCGTGCTGCTCGCCGTGGTCACCGTCGGCTGTGTGCTGCTCGCGCCGTTCATCGCCGAGCTGTACATGCCGAGGGAGCTCCAGGATCCGTCGCGAGCGTCCGAGCGTGAGTCGATGATCGTGTTGGTCCGGCTCTGCCTGCCGCAGATCTTCTTCTACGGCGCGTTCGTGCTGGTCGGCCAGGTGCTGAACGCGCGGCGCCGGTTCGGCCCGATGATGTGGGCGCCGATCGCGAACAACATCGTCGCCTGCGCGTCGATCGTCGTGTTCCTGCTGATCTACCGCACCGGCGACACGCCGCCGACCTACAGCCACGGTGAGGAGTTGCTGCTCGGTCTCGGCCACACGTTCGGGATCGCGGTCCAGCTGCTGGTGCTGCTGCCGTACCTGAGGGCCAGCGGGCACCTGTATGCGCCCAAGTTCGGTCTGCGCGGCACGGGACTGGGGCACACCGCCCGGCTTGGCATCTGGACCCTGCTGTTCGTCGCGGTCAACCAGGTGACCCTCGTCGTGGTCACCAAGCTCGCCATCGCCGGTAGCGCGTCACTCGACCCCGGCGCCAAGGCGGGTCTGTTCGCCTACAGCACGGCGATGCTGGTGATCCTGGTGCCCCACGGCATCGTCACGGTCTCCCTGGCGACGGCCGCGCTGCCGCAGATGTCGGCGCTCGCCGCGGACGGCGACGTGACCGAGGTGGCCCGGCTGGCGGCCCGGTCGATCCGCCAGACGCTGGCGATCGTAGTACCGGCGGCTGCCGCGATGATCGCGTTCGCGTACCCGATCATGACGGTGATCGCGGGCTACGGCTCCGGCAAGAACAACCTGAACCTGATGGCGTACACGCTGATGGCGCTGGCGTTCGGGCTGGTGCCGTTCACGGTGCAGTACTTCCAGCTGCGCACCTTCTACGCCTTCGAGGACACCCGGACCCCGTTCTTCCTGCAGTGCGCGATCGCCACGACCAACATCGCGGCCGCGCTGATCGGCGTACGGGTGATCCTGGACCAGGAGCACCTCCGGTTCAGCGGTGTGATGCTCGGCGCCGCCTTCTCGGTCTCGTATCTGGTCGCCGTACTGCTCTCCCGCCGGGTGCTGGCCCGCACGGTGCCGCGGGTCCACGGCGCGGGCATCGGCCTGCCACTGGTCGCGATGGTCATCGCCGCTCTGCTCGCCGCGGGCATCGGCCGGGGCGCGGTGATGCTGTTGAACTCCGCCCTCGACTGGAAGGGCCCGCTCGCGGCGCTGCTCCAACTGGCGGTCGGCGCGATCGTGATGCTCCCCGTGTACGTCGGAGTGGCCCGGGTACTCCGGATTCACGAGGTCACGGACGTGGTGTCCGTCGTCACATCGAAGCTGCCGGGACGGCGCCGCCGGTCCTGATCGGCCCGCTTGTGCGATCGTGCACCACTTCTCAGCTGACGAGGGCACTAGCATGGGGGCTGCGATCGGACCGCCAACCGCTCGCAATCGGATCCTCGCCGACCGGATCCGAGCGGAGACGCAGGACGACCAGTGCATCGAGGAGGGCGAGAGACGCCGTGTCGAACCAGACCGTCAGTCCTGGTGCCCTGCTCGCGGGCCGCTACCGGATCGCCGAGTTACTCGCGGAGATCGACGGTGCGCGCGTCTGGCGAGCAGTGGACGAGGTGCTCAGCCGAGCTGTGGTCGTGGACGTCCTGCCGGTCGGCGACCCGCGGACGAACCTGCTCTTCGACGCCGCCCGCCGTGCGGCGGCCGCGGCCGACCCGCGCTTCCTCCGCGTCCTCGACTGCGACGTGCACGAGGGCGTCACCTACTGCGTGCGGGAATGGGCCGGCGGCCGCCCGCTCGAGCGGATGCTCAGCGCCGGACCGCTGACCGGGCAACAGGCCGGCTGGCTGGCCCGCGAGGTCTCCGAGGCACTGGAGAACCTGCACCGCACCGGCCAGTCGCACGGCTCGATCAGCCCGTCCACCGTCGTGGTGACGGACGCCGGCGCCATCAAGGTCGTCGGCCTCGCCACCGAAGCCGCCCTCCGCTCCACCGGTCCCGGTTCGCCGGAGCAGGATGTCCGCGCACTCGGAGAACTGCTGTACGCCTCCCTGACCGGCAGGTGGCCCGGCCCGGCTCCGGCCTGGGGACTCCAGCCCGCGCCCGTCGAGCACGGCCGGCTGCTGAGCCCGCGCCAGGTCCGCGCCGGCGTGCCCCGCTCGCTGGACGACATCTCCGACCGCCTGCTCGGTTACCCGCCGCGGCACCACGCCGTTCCGATCACGAGCGCCGCCGGACTGTCGGCCGCTCTGTCCGGGGTCATCGGTAGCTCGCACGAGCCGCCGAACCAGATGGACGAGACCGTCGCCGTGGCCCGGCAGAACGGAAGCATCGACGACGCCACCCAGGTGTCGCCGGTCATTCAGACGCCTCCCGCGCTGGACCCGACGCCGCCGCAGGCCGCCTACAACGGCAACGGTCAGACCCAGCCGCAGGCGGTCTACACCCCTGCACCCCCCGAATCCCGTCCGGTGCGCCGGCAACCGCCGCCGAGCCACGACGGCTACGGCCGTCGCAAGCCGCCGGCCGACGAGCCGCGGGCGCGCGGAAGCTGGGGCGGCCGGATCCTGATCCTGCTCGCCATCCTCGCGCTGCTGTCGGTGATCGGGATCGCGCAGTTCCTGGTCAAGGGCGCGATCAACAACGACCAGGGCTCCGGCACCGACAGCGGCAACAGCCCGGCGCCGCAGACCAGCGGGCCGCCCACGGCGACGAACGAGCCGGCGAAGATCGTCGGCGCCAAGGACTTCGACCCGCCGCCGGACGGCAACGGCGAGGAGCACCCCGAGGACGTCAAGAACACCTACGACGGCAAGCAGGACACCACCTGGACGACGATGTCGTACAAGCGGCGTCCCGACCTGGGCGGCACCAAAGAGGGCGTCGGCATCGTCTACGACCTCGGTGCGGTCACCACGGTGTCCCAGGTGACGGTCGACCTGATCGGTGACAAGACCAACCTCGAGCTGATGATCCCGAAGGCCGACCCGGACAAGTCGGCGAGCACCGTCAGCGGCTGGAAGTCGGTCGCCTCGGCGGAGGACGCCCCCGACGGGCCCGCCGCGCTGAAGCTGGCGGCGCCGACCGAGACGCGGTACGTGCTCGTCTGGCTGACCAGTCTGCCGAAGGAAGGCAGCGGTTACCGCGGCGAGATCTCGGAGGTCACGATCCAGCAATGACCTCTGATATCACCCGGATCGGCGCCGGCGGCCCCCCGGCCGACGGGCCGGGCGCGCGGCCGGCCGGGTACGAAACGATGGACGACCACGAGCTGCTCCGGCTGCACGTGGCCGGCAACCCGGACACGTTCGGAATCCTGGTCAAGCGGCACCGGGACCGGTTGTGGGCGGTCGCGATCCGCACCCTGGGCGAGCCCGAGGAGGCGGCCGACGCGCTGCAGGAGGCGTTCATCTCCGCCTTCCGCCGGGCCGACTCGTTCCGGGGCGACGCCAAGGTGACCACCTGGCTGCACCGGATCGTGGTGAACGCCTGCCTGGACCGGATCCGCCGTCGCCAGGTCCGGGCGGCCGACCCGCTGCCGGAGGACGAGGACCGCGCCGCCGAGCTGGCGGGCCCCGCCCAGGACGACCCGGCCGAGGTGCGCGAGCGCCGGCTCGACGTGTTGAACGCGCTGAGGCAGATCAACTCCGACCAGCGCAGCGCGCTCGTGCTGGTCGACATGGAGGGCTACTCGATCGAGGAGGCGGCCGCCATTCTCGGCTGTGCGCCGGGCACCGTGAAGAGCCGTTGCGCCCGAGGTCGCGCCCGGCTGCTTCCCCTGCTCCGGCACTGGCAGACCACCCGCGGCGGCTCCGACGTACCGGAGAAAACTGCTGCCGAATCCGTGGGAACCGAATGACCGGGTATCCCGTCTCAGCGAGGTCGCTCAGCCGCGACCTCGTTGCGATCGCCTACCGGAGCACTTCACCGATGACCACTCTGCGGACCTCCCGTGAGGAGGCGAGTTCCCGATGACCGATTCCGGTCTGCCGACCAGTGAGCACCTGGAACACCTGGATACGGACACCATCGCCGACCTGATCGAGAACCTGCTCCCCGCGCCCGAGGCGCATCGCGCTCGTGAACACGTGAAAGCCTGTCCGGACTGCCAGCAGACGTACGACGCGCTGGTGCAGCTGACCGAGGACCTCGCCGACGACGGCCGGGCGGACATCCCGATGCCGACCGACGTCGCCGAGCACCTCGACGCCGTGATCGTCTCCGAGTCCGTACTGCGTTCCTCCACCGTCGGCGTGCACTCCCTGGTTCAGCTCCGCGAGGAGCCGCGCCGCCATCTACCGAAGCTGGTGCTCGCCGCGGCCGGGGTGATCGTGATCGCAGCGGTCGGCGTGGGTGTCGTGGTCAGCACGGCGGATCACAGCAACGAGGGCGCCGCCGGGATCAACCCGACGCTGCCGGCCGGCGAGGTGCCGTCGATGACCACCGACCAGGTGGGTCCCAATGCGCAGAAGTGGCTGGAGAACTCCAACGGCCCGGTCCTGCACGGGAGCAACGACGAGATCCAGTGCGCGCGCGTGTTCGCGGCCGGGCGTCCTGGCTCGGAGCTCAGGCTCGTCCAGCCGGCCAAGGTGGACGGCAAGCGGGCGACGGTGATCGGGCTGCCAGGCGGCTCCCCACAAGACATCCAGCTCTCCGTGGTCACGGGCTGTAGTGGATCCGGGGGCGTTGCCACCCCGTTCTACGACACGACGGTGACGCTTCGCACTCGCTGACTTCAGCCGGTGAGCCCCCGGTGTGCTCGGCGCGGGCGATGGGTACCGTGGGAATGGTCGGCCTCTAGGATCCGTTGAGTACGACGTAATGATCGTCTCGAGGAGACCGGGGAACACCTGCATGAGCGAGGCAGAAGTCCGCAACGTCATCATCATCGGCTCCGGCCCGGCCGGGTACACGGCCGCGGTCTACGCCGCGCGCGCCCAGCTGGCGCCGTTGGTCTTCGAAGGTTCCGTCACCGCGGGTGGCGCGTTGATGACGACCACCGAGGTGGAGAACTACCCCGGCTTCGCGCAGGGCATCATGGGCCCGGCGCTGATGGACGAGATGCGGACCCAGGCCGAGCGGTTCGGCGCCGAGCTGGTCCCCGACGACATCGTCGAGGTCGACCTGACCGGTGACATCAAGGTGGTCACCGACTCCGCCGGCGCCCGGCACCGCGCCCACACCGTGATCCTGGCGATGGGTTCGGGCTACCGGAAGCTGGGGCTGCCGCACGAGGAGCGGATGTCCGGGCACGGTGTGTCCTGGTGTGCGACGTGTGACGGGTTCTTCTTCCGTCAGCACGAGATCGCCGTCGTCGGTGGTGGCGACACCGCCATCGAGGAGGCGACCTTCCTGACCCGGTTCGCGGACAAGGTGACCATCGTGCACCGCCGCGACGAGCTGCGCGCGTCGAAGATCATGGCCGAGCGGGCCTTCGCGAACGACAAGATCGAGTTCGCCTGGAACTCCGAGGTGGCCGCGATCCACGGCGAGGAGAAGCTGACCGGGATCACGCTGAACGACACCGTCACCGGTGAGACCCGTGAGCTGCCGGTCACCGGGCTGTTCATCGCGATCGGTCACGACCCGCGCTCGGATCTGGTCAAGGGCCAGGTGCACCTGGACGAGGATGGCTACGTGCTGGTGCAGAGCGGCTCGACCAACACCAACCTGCCGGGCGTCTTCGCCGCCGGCGACCTGGTCGACCACACCTACCGGCAGGCCATCACGGCCGCCGGGACCGGGTGTTCCGCCGCCTTGGACGCCGAGCGCTACCTGGCGACGCTGGAGTACGGGGCGGGCGCCGCGGCCGCTGCGGCCACCGAGCCTGTCTCTGTCTGACCTCACACAAACCACCTGAAGGAGATACGCCCGTGGGCGAGAAGATGAATGCCGTCACCGACGCCGAGTTCGACACCACCGTGCTGAAGAGCGACAAGCCTGTACTGGTCGACTTCTGGGCGGAGTGGTGCGGGCCGTGTCGCCAGGTCTCCCCGATCCTGGAGGAGCTCGCGGGTGAGCACAGCGACAAGCTCACCTTCCTGAAGATGAACGTCGACGAGAACCCGGTCACCCCGAGCAACTACCGCGTTACCGGTATCCCTACCATCAACGTCTACGTGAACGGTGAGCTCGCCAAGTCCATCGTCGGCGCCAAGCCCAAGGCCGCGCTGCTGAAGGAACTGGCCGACTTCACCGGCTGAGACTGTTTTGGCGTCCCGTCAGGGACGTTCCGCCGCACGGTAAGGAGCTTTGATGCCCGACAACCTGTTGGATGGCGCGCACGCCCTGTACCGAATTGGCGACAGCGGTGAGGCCGTCGCCGAGATCATCGGGAAGCTCCAGCGGCTCGGCCTGCTGGAGCCGGGAGATCACTACGTCTACGACGAAGCGACCGCCCGCGCCGTGCGGGGGTTCCAGCAGCAACGCGGGCTGATGATCGACGGGATCGTCGGCCCGCAGACTTACCGGGCGCTCGACGACGCGCGCTGGCGGCTGGGTGACCGGCTGCTCACGTACGTCGTCTCGCACCCGCTCACCGGCGACGACGTCCAGGCCCTGCAGGCGAAACTGCAGGAACTGGGCTTCGCCGTCGCCCGGGTGGACGGCATCTTCGGTCCGGACACCCAGCGCGCGGTGACCGAGTTCCAGCGCAACATGGGCCTGCCGGCCGATGGCACCTGTGGCCCATCCACCTTCAAGGCCCTGCAGCGGATCCGCCCGATGGCGACCGGTGGCCGGCCCGACGCGCTGCGCGCCAACGAGGCGGTTCGCGCCGCCGGGCCGCGGCTGTCCGGGAAGACCGTGGTGATCGACCCGGGCCACGGTGGGTTCGACTACGGCTGGGAAGGTTTCGGCCTGCGCGAGTCCGACGTGGCCTACGACCTCGCCTCCCGGATCGAAGGCCGCCTGGGCGCGACCGGAGTACGGGCTTATCTTTCGCGGGGGCGTGACCAGGGGCCGGACGAGTTGGCCCGCGCCGCGTTCGCGAACGAGACGGACGCCAATCTCTGCGTGTCCCTGCACACCGACGGGTCGATGAACCCGGAGGCGCAGGGCGTCGCGACGTACTACTACGGCACCGATCTGCATGGTGCCTCCTCCAGCGTGGGCGAGCAGTTCGCCGGCCTGGTGCAGCGCGAGATCGTGGCGCGGACAGACCTGCTGAACTGCCGGACCCACCAGAAGACCTGGGACCTGCTGCGGCGCACGAAGATGCCCGCCGTCCGGCTCGAGATCGGCTACGTGACGAACCCGCACGACTCCGCCCGGCTCGCCGACCCGGCCTTCCGCGATGTGATCGCGGAGGCCATCGTGGTCGCGATCCAGCGCGTCTACCTGCCGCCGGAGCAGGACGCCGCCACCGGCATGCTCCGCTTCGGGCAACTCACCGTCTGACCTCCGAGCCGACGAGTTCCGCCTTGTTCGGCTGCTCCTCCACCGGTTCCTCGCGTTCGAGGGCGATGGTGGGGAGGATCCGGTCGAGCCAGCGCGGCAACCACCAGGCGCGGGTGCCCATCAGCCGCAGTACGGCGGGCACGATCACGCAGCGGATCAGCAGTGCATCGAGCAGCACCGCGACCGCCAGCCCGAGACCGAACTGCTTCAGCATCCGGTCCGGGCTGAGCAGGAACGCCCCGAAGACCACGATCATGATCGCCGCCGCAGCCGTGATCACGCTGCCAGTGTTGGCCAGGCCTTCCCGGACCGCTTCCCTGGCATCGCCTGTACGCCGCCACTCCTCATGGATCCGGGAGATCAGGAAGACCTCGTAGTCCATCGACAGACCGAACACGATCGCGAAGATCATCACCGGTACGAACGCCTCGATCGGCCCTTGCTGCGCGCCGAACCAGCCTTGCTGGAAGACCAGGGTGATGACCCCGAGCGATGCGCCGATGCTGAGCAGGTTGAGCACCGCCGCCTTGAGCGGGATCAGGATCGACCGGAACACCGTCATCAGCAGCAGCGCGGACAGGCCGACCACAACGAGCACGAAGATCGGCAGCCGCTTGCTCACCGCCCCGGCGAAGTCGTCTGCCGCCGCGGTGGTGCCGCCGACGAGATAGGTCGCACTGGTCTCAGCCGCCAACTGAGGAAGGGTTACCTCGCGCAGCCGATGCACCAGGTCGCTGGTCGCCTCGTCCTGGGGCGCGGATTTCGGGAACGCCATCACGGTCGTGACCTTGCCGTCCGCCATCAGTTGCGGCGGAGTGACGGCCGCGATACCTGGATCTGCTGCCAGCTTGCGGCCCAGCGCCTCCGCGGCCGCCTGGTCCCCCTCCGAGACGATGATGAGCGGACCGTTGAAGCCGGGGCCGAATCCTTGCGCCAGCAGGTCGTACGCCTTGCGGCTGGTCTTGGCCGGGTCGTCCGTACCTGCGTCGGCGAATCCGAGCCGCATGTCGAGTGCGGGCAGACAGAGTGCCACGAGAGCAAGCGTTCCGAGGACGAGCGGCACCCAGGGACCGCGCTGGACGCGAGTCGCGAGCCTCCTCCAGCCGTCTCCCGGCTGACGACGCGACTTGGCCGCGTGCTTGCGGACGCTGCGCTCGATCCTCTTGCCGAACAGGGTCAGCAGGGCCGGCAGCAAGGTCACTGCGGCGAGCATCGTCATCAACACGGTGACTGTCACGCCGAGCGCAAGCCCCTGCAGGGAACCGAGTCCGAGTGCCAGTAGACCGAGCAACGCGATCACGACTGTGCAGCCGGCGAAGAGTACCGATCGGCCCGCGGTGTCGAGGGCGATACGGCCTGCCTTGGGTCGGTCGGCGCCCTTGAGGAGTTCGCTGCGGTAGCGGGAGAAGATCAGCAGCGCGTAGTCGATGCCGACGCCCAGGCCGACCAGCATCATCACCGGGGCTGTGTAGCTGGGAATCGTGAACACGTGGGAGGCGAGCACCAACAGGCCGAGCGTGCTGCCGACAGCGAACACGGCTGTCAAGAGCGGAAGGCTTGCCGCCAGCAACGACCCGAACAGGAAGACCAGGATCACCAACGCAGCAAGGACTCCTGCGCCTTCGGCCGCGCCGCCCGCGCTGTCGGCCGCGCTGCGGGCCAGGTCGCCGCCGACCTCCACCTCCAGGCCGTCCTTGGCGATTCCCTGGGCTTTGTCGATGATCGTTCGCACGTCCGCCAGCGGCATGTCGACGGCTGCCACGTCGAGGTCGACAGTCGCGTATGCCGTACTGCCGTCGGTCGACAGAGAGCCTTTCGCGGTGAAGGGATCCGCGACCGCGGCGACACGCGGGAGTTTGCCGACCTCCGCGAGCATCCCAGCGATCTGGCTCTTGGTAACGGGCTGGGTCAAGCCGTCCTCGTCGTGCAGGACGATCTGGACCGAGTCCGTCTCGCCTCCCGGCTGGTGCTCGCGGAAGACGTCGATGACGCGTTGCGAGTCTGTGCCGGGCAGGGAGTTCTCGTCCCGGTAGGCGTTCCCGGCCAGCGTCGAGCCCACGGTCACGCCGACGAGGACGAGAAGCCACAGGAACACCGCCAGTCCGGCGTGCCGCATCGCCCACGCGGACACCCGATGCAGCAGGCCACCGCGGTCCCTTCCACGGTCGTCGGTCATCTCGTCTCCTCCAAAGTCGCACGTCTACATGTAGCTTCTCTACATGTCGTCTATCGACGGTAACACCTCTATGGGTAGACTGCCTACATGAAGGCGGATGCGCTGCGGGGGCACCTGGACCCGATGATCCTGGCGGTGGTCGAGCAGGAGCCCCTGCACGGCTACGCGATCATGGAGGCGCTGCTGGAGCGCAGCGGCGGCGAGCTGGACCTGCCGACCGGGACGCTGTACCCGGCTCTGCGGCGTCTGGAGCGCGCCGGCTACCTGGCCAGCGAGTGGAGCACCGTCGGCGGCCGCAAGCGCCGTACGTACCAGCTCACGTCCGCGGGACAGAAGATGCTCGCGGCCGGTCGAGGCGACTGGGAGACCTTCCGGACGGTCATCGAGGGCGTGCTGAAGCCCCGCACCACCTGATTCACCAGGCTGGCGGCTGACTCAGGTGAGCGTCAGGCGGAGGCAGCGGTGGGCCGAGCGCGTGACAAGGCTCAGCGGAAGCAGTACGAAGGCGCCGACCACCGACATGCCGGCGAGGGTGGAGCCGTGCAGCTCGTTGCTCGAGGCGCCCAGGCAGATCGAGATCCCGCCGACCAGCACGCAGCTGATCAGCGCGAAGATCGCCGTGATCCGGGTCGCCCGGTCCCGCACCGCCGGATAGCGCAGCCCCAGACCGGTCGCGACGAGTGCCAGTACGGCGCCAGCGATCGCGAGCATGCCGACCACCATCACGAGCTGGTTCATCAGGGCGACGAAGGCGTTCGCGGATTCAGGATGCTGGGTCCACGCCCAGACACCCTCCTGCCAGACGATCGGCTGGGCGAGCATGACGAGGCAGAGCATCACCGCCGTACGCCGTCCCTGGGCGATCCCGAGCTCCGCCCGGTAGCCCGGCACGACCTCACTGAGGTCACCGAAGTCCAGTACGGCCTTGCGCTCTGCCTCCAGCTTGCTCAGACCGTCGGCCTCGAACGCCTCGGTGGCGTCCACCAGGCTGTCGTGTGCCTCCGCCATCAGGTCGGCCTTGCGGCGGCGCGGTCCACTGAGCGCACGACTCAGCTCGGCGAGATAGGTCTCGACCGGTGTTGGCGCGGCGACGACGGCTCTGGTGCGGGGCACGCCCTCAAGTATGGGGACCACCCGGCCGAACCACGTCGGGGTGTCCACTGAACATCCCCTGGTTGTCCGTCAGGGAGCGGCTTTCACGCGCGCCTTGCGGCGATGCCTGATCACGAAGAATCCGACGTACGACACCACCAGTAGGGCGAAGCCGATCTTCTCCGCCGTCGGGGTGGCGCCCTCCGGCCAGAGCCTGCCGTCCAGGTAATGCTCGATGAAGCCGGCCTGGTACGGCTGCTCGCCACCCTGGCGGCGGAAGTACTTCTCCAGCGCTGTCACCGGACAGCCGAAGTCCAGGATCACGATGGACAGGTTCCACACCGCGACGAACAGGACCCCCCAGATCAGTCGCGGCCACCGCCAGGCCAGGAACCCGCCGATGACGAAGAACACCAACAGGGCGCCGTGGATCACCATCACCAGATCCGCGAGGGCGCGGTACACCATCACGCTCTCCTTGTCCGGGCTATCGGTGGGACTCGCGGATGACGGCGTCCCGCACGGTGACCGGCCTGTGCGGGGACGGTTCGGGCCTGATCGCGCCCATCAGACGCTCCACAGCCGCCTCCATCTCACTGCGCCAGGTGACCGTCGAGCGAAGGTCGAGCCGCAGTCGCGGGTTGCGAGGATGGTCCCGTACTACGCCGAAACCGACCGCCTGCAGGAAGTCGGTAGGCCAGACACAGCCCGGGCCGTTCCACCGGGAGTCACCGAATGCCTCTACCGCCCGGAAACCCCGCTTCAACACGTCCTTCGCGACGGCTTGCACGAGGATCTTGCCCAGGCCCAACCCGAGGTACCGCGGCAGGATCCGCCCCGTCGCCAGTACTACGGCGTCCGGGCTGACCGGCGCGGTCGGGAACGCCTGGATCCTCGGGAGGTAGGACGCCGGCGCGTAGATCGCGAATCCCGCCGGCTCGTCGTCGATGGTGAGCACCACCCCCGCAGTACCCCAGTCGAGCAGCAACTGGGAGAGCCACGCCTCTTTCTCCAGGCCGGTATCGCCGTTGCGGCCGGCATGGCCTGCTGCGACCGGATCGAGCTCCCAGAAGACGCAAGAACGGCATGGCACCGGTAGCTCGTCGAGATTGGCGAGCGTGAGCGGTTCCAGCCGTCGCGCCATCAGTGCATCCGTTGCCCGTAGATCTGCTGCCAGGTAGATCGCAGCCCGGTCAGCTGCTGCCGAGCCTTCCGCTGCCGGAGCATTGCCCGGCTCATCGGGCGGCTGGCGCCGGAGTCCGCGCGCCGGGAGTCTCCGCCGCCTCGGGGGCGACGTATCGCTGCTGGATCTTGGCCGCGGGTTGCCGTCGGAACAGCTCGCCCGCGAACCCGGCGAGCACGCCGAGGAGTAGTCCACCGAGCATCCACCCGAACGCCTTGCCCACGCTCATCGCGTCCCCTGCCTTCCGCAGCACTCCAGGTCGTGCCGGGGCGCCGGCCTGTCACCGGCCGTCTCACCTGCCAGTCAGCAGCATGGTCGAACGTGCCCCTATAAGGCATGGTAGTGAGAGGTTGCGCCGATCGGCAGTCCGGGTTCGCGAACACGCTCGGCTACGTCGGCGTAGCCTGGTGCCTTCCCCGGTGAAAGCTAGCCCCTCATCACCCGCTTTGGAGCCGCTCCGTGAGTGCTGACCTGCCCGACGTCCGGCAGACCCGTCTCGACAACTATGTCGACCGGTACGCAGCACGGACCAAGGGCATGACCGCATCGGAGATCAGGGCGCTCTTCTCGGTCGCCAGCAGGCCTGAGGTGGTCTCCCTGGCGGGCGGAATGCCCAATATCGCAGGGCTTCCGCTCGACGTGGTCGGCAGCGCGGTGCGCGATCTGGTGGTCGACAACGGCGCGGTCGCGATGCAGTACGGCTCCGGTCAGGGCGATCCGACGTTGCGCGAACAGATCTGCGACGTGATGCGGCTGGAGGGTATCGACGCCCATCCGGACGACGTCGTGGTGACGGTCGGTAGCCAGCAGGCGGTCGATCTGGTCACCCGGGTGTTCTGCGATCCGGGCGACGTGGTGATCTGCGAAGCCCCCTCGTACGTCGGCGCGCTGGGCGTTTTCCGCGCTTACCAGTGTGAGGTTGTACACGTCGCGATGGACGACGACGGGGTGCAGCCGGAGGCGCTGGAGCAGGCGATCGCGGCTGTCCGGGCGGCCGGCAAGAAGATCAAGTTCTTCTACACGATCCCGAACTTTCACAACCCGGCCGGTGTCTCGCTGTCGGCCGAGCGTCGCCGCAAGGTGCTCGAGATCTGCGCGCGGGCCGATCTGCTCGTGCTTGAGGACAACCCGTACGGCCTGCTCGGCTTCGAGGGAGACCCGTACCGCGCGCTGCGAGCGGACAACCGCGAAGGGGTCATCTACCTCGGCTCGTTCTCGAAGACGTTTGCCCCGGGGTTCCGGGTCGGCTGGGCGGTCGCGCCGCACGCAGTACGGGAGAAACTCGTGCTGGCACAGGAGTCGGCCACCCTGTGTCCGCCGGTGTTCAGCCAGTTGGCGATCTCGTCGTACCTGACCCGCCACGACTGGCTCGGCCAGGTGAAGCAGTTCCAGGAGATGTACCGCGAGCGCCGGGACGCGATGCTCGCGGCACTGACCGAGAAGATGCCTGCGGCAACGACCTGGACCCGTCCTGGTGGCGGGTTCTACGTGTGGCTGACCCTGCCGCAGGGGCTCGACGCGAAGGCGATGCTCCCTCGCGCTGTCACCGCCCGCGTGGCCTATGTGCCCGGAACCGCCTTCTTTGCGGACGGTTTCGGCTCCCAGTGCATGCGGTTGTCGTACTGTCACCCGACCCCGGAGCGAATCACCGAAGGTGTTGCCCGGCTGGCCGCGGTGATCAACGAGGAGCTCGAGCTCCGCCAGACCTTCGGACCGCTGAAGCCGGGTGCCGGCCGCGACTACGACGCTCCGGGCCCGGAGCTGAGCTAGTGGTGTGGAAGCCGTTGGACCGGGCTCCGGCCCGGTCGGCCGGGCAGTAGCGGTACCGTTCGAATGGGCCTCGGGACCGGCGCCCTGCCGGAGTCGCCCACGAGTGATCAGGAAGTTTCTATGAGTGATCTGGGTCGAGTGCTGGTACTGGCCGGCGGTCTGTCGCACGAGCGTGATGTGTCGCTGCGCTCCGGCCGCCGAGTCGCCGATGCGCTGCGCAGCGTGGGTGTCGAGGTCGAGCAGCGCGACGTCGACGCGAGCCTGGTCGAACGACTCCGCAACGATCCACCCGACGCGGTCTTCCCGGTGCTGCACGGCGTCACCGGCGAGGACGGCGCACTCCGCCAGGTCCTCGACCTGTACGGCGTGCCGTACGTCGGCGCCGATGCGGCCGCCTGCCGGACTGCCTTCGACAAGCCGGTGGCCGCCACCATGGTCGGCTCGGCCGGTCTTAACACGCCACCTTCGGTCGTTCTCGGCCACGACACCTTCCGCGAGCTCGGGGCTGCCGCGCTGATGGAGTCCGTGATCACCCAGATCGGTCTGCCGCTCGTGGTGAAGCCCGCCCGTGGTGGTTCGGCCCTGGGCGCCTCGATCGTACGCTCGGCCGACGAACTGCCTTCGGCGATGGTCAACTGCTACGCCTACGGCCCGGTCGCGCTGATCGAGCGATACGTGGACGGCACCGAGGTCGCCGTCACCGTGGTGGACACCGGCGACGGACCACGCGCGCTTCCTGCGGTGGAGATCCGGCCGGACTCTGGGTTCTACGACTACGAAGCCCGGTACACCGCCGGGGCCACCCAGTTCGTCGTACCGGCTCGGCTCGAGGAGTCGGTGGCCAAGGCTTGCGCGGAGGCCGCCGTCACGGCGCACGAGGCGTTGGGGCTGCGGGATCTGTCGCGGTCGGACCTGGTTGTCGACGCCGATGGGGTGCCGTGGTTCCTCGAGGTGAACGTCGCGCCAGGGATGACCGAGACGTCCTTGGTGCCGCTCGCGGCTGAGGCTGCTGGTATCGAGCTCGGTGTGCTGTGCCGCGATCTGCTGGCCGCTGCCGCCGCTCGTTGAGGTTCTGATGCCTGTCGCGCCGACTACCGACCCCGTGGCTACCGACCCGCAGTCGCCGGCGCGACCTTTGTGGCGGACGATTCTGACTCCGCGATGGACCGGGCTCTTCCTCCTGGCTGCGGCGATCGCTGCGGTCATGTCTGTGCTCGGTGTGTGGCAGCTGGACGTCTACCAGTCGAAGACTGCGGCGGCGACTGCCAAGCGGGCTGAAGGTGCACCTGTGCCGCTGGAGTCGTTGTTCTCGGTGAACGACGGGCTTCCCTCCAAGGCTGTCGGCCGACAGGTGACTGTCGCCGGCACATGGGGACCGGCCGCGGATCAGCTGTACATCTCCGATCGGCGGAACGGCGACCGCGACGGGTTCTGGGTGGTGTCACCCGTGATGCTCGGTTCTTCTGGCACCGAGGCTGGTGCGGTGATGGTCGTGCGCGGGTGGGTGGCGACTGTGGACGATGTGGCGGCCAAGGCACCTACCGGGCCCGTTTCATTGACCGGAGCAATTGCCGCTTCTGAAGCTCAGGACGCGTCAGGTGATGCCGCGAAGGGACGGGTCCTGCAGTCGCTGCGGATTCCGACGATCGTGCACCTGGTCGACTACCGCATCTACGACGCCTTCGTCGTACAGACCTCTCTTGACAGCGCTGCCGGCTCTGGGCAGGCGCCGGCGAGCGTGACGCCGCCGAGCCCGCCGACCGACCACGCGGGTCTCCGCAACGTCGCCTATGCCTTCCAGTGGTGGATCTTCGCCGCCTTCACGCTGTGGATGTGGGGACGGATGGTCCTCGACGCGCACCGCTCGGACGAGGACGACCAGGCTGATGGCGACGTGGGGCCAAGCGGTACCGTTTCAGCGTGACCTCCCCCGTAGACCCCGCCACGTCCGCCGCAAGCCCGACCATCACGCCGGCCGTCCGGGGCGCCCTCACCCGCTATCGCATCATCGCCTACATCGTCGGCGTGATGCTGCTCGTGCTGCTCTTCGTGGCGATGCCGCTCAAGTACCTCGGCGACAACCCTGCCGCCATGAACGTCGTCGGCCCCCTGCACGGCTTCCTGTACGTCGTGTACCTGCTCGGCGCCTTCGACCTGGCCCGCCGGGTCCGCTGGAGCCTCGGCCGCATGATCCTCGTAGCCCTGGCCGGCACGATCCCCTTCCTCAGCTTCTACGCCGAGCGCAAGGTCACCCACGAGCTCACCCAGCACTGACCCTTCCGCCGCGAGGCCGGTGAACGGACCTGGTCCGACATCGACGTCCTGCACCGCGCTGGCCACTCATTCCCGACCGGCCGGCGCGACCATGCAAGAGTTCCGCTTGCGCCATCCTGATGCAGGTCCACTGCTCGCTCGAATGCAGTCGTTCGGGCGATTCTCCTCACCTACGGTGCTGCGCATGGACGCCACCATTCGCACCACCACCGAGGCCAACCGCTCCAGCTGGAACACCATCGCCCCCTCCCGCCCCGGCCAGCCGGCCGAGTTCTTCAGGTCCGGAGGCGTCGTCCTCAAGGACTACGAGCAGGGACTGGCCGGCGATGTCCACGGCAAACGCATCCTCCAACTGGCCTGCTCCTGCGGCTACGAGGTCCTGTCCTGGGCCACCTCGGCGCGATCGCGACCGGCATCGACATCTCCGACGTCGCCGTCCAGATGGCCAGACGGCCTCCGACGCCTGCATCGAACTTCCGCCAGGCCGACATCCTCGACCTCCCAGCCGACCTGGTCGACGTCGACCTCATCTACCTCAGCTGGGGCGCCATCTGCTGGGTCCCGGACCTCTCCACCTTCGCCCAGATCGTCGCCACTCGCCTCCGCCCCGGCGGCTCCATCCTCCTGGCCGACCACCACCCCCTCTGGGAAGTCCTAGCCGTAGAAGGCCACAACCACCTCTCGGTAGCCGGCAACTACTTCGCCCGCACCACCCCTCGCCAGACCCCTGAAACCAACAACGCGAAACTCCCCACCGACGCCCGCAACCACCCGACCCCACCCCCGTTCTCCACATTCATCTGGCCCACCAGCGACGTAATCACCGCCTCCTCACCGCCAACCTTCACCTCACCACCTTCACCGAATCCCCCGCCGCCACCCTCTACCCCGCCCTGGGCCCCACCCCCCCGCCTGCTACTACCTCCAAGCCGCCAAGCCCCACCCCCACGTTTCACGTGAAACACCCACCGACACATCGCCAAATCCCTTTGTCGACAAATCTCTCCACCCCGCTCCCTAGAAGCCCGACCAAGGATGCACCCCTGGAGAGCACGCCCAGCCCCGCCAGCAGAAGCACTGACAGCGACCACCAAGCATCGCCAAGATCGCTTAGAACGCCTCCCACAGAACCTTCGGCCCACCAACCCCCACCAGCCAACCTCCAGGACCGCCTCGGCGATCGAGCCCCGGTGCCCGCCTCGAAGGACCGAGTCGGGGAACGCAGATCAAGAGTCTGGGTAGGCCGGGGCGAGGGCCGCCAATCGTATGTCGGGAGTCAGGCACAGGAATCGCGATCGGACTACTGGGGGCCGGCTGACCGGGTGGGGAAGCCGAGGAGCCTGGGTCGGGACGTTCGTCGGGAGGCAGTCGTGAGTCGGGCGCAGGAGTCGCGATCCGGAGGTCGGCGCGGCAGGTCGGCGCGGGACTCGGGTGGTGGACGGGGCGCGGGTACGCCGGGGTGGACGGCCGGCGCGGGGGGCAAGCGGGTCGGATGCCCGGGAAGTTCGGGGTCAGGAACCTTGGGCGCCGGGCCTGAAGGCCGCGATCGGATCCGTAGGTTGCGTGTTGCCCGCGGCGACCGGAGGCAGGCGTGGCCGGCAGTCGAAGGGGCGGGCGTGGCCGGCAGTCGAAGGGCGGGCGTGGCTGGCAGTCGGCAAGCGACCGTGACCTTTCAGTGCCAATCGCCGACCGTCTCAGGAACGGCGACACGGCACACGCTTCCAGTCGCGCAAGACCGAGCCACCACCAACGCGCGACCTTCCGCCCGCCCCCGCCAGACCGGCCGGATGTCAGACTCGCCCCCCAATACATCGAACCTCCCCCAGCAACAGGAGACGCGGCTGCGAGAGGAAGCCCTTCGACAACGAGGCCCGCCGCAACGGGGTCGCCGCAAACTCCGATGGCCACGACCGCCCGACGCCACCCACCGACTGCAACCCGCACGCGCACAACGACAGCCGCACCTGACCCGCGCTGCCGTGAGCCGATAGCGCTTTGGCCACGACCCTTCGCGCAGCCACCACTTCGCGGACACCATCCGCCAGCTCGGCACCGCGGATCCCGATCGCCACTACAGACCTCCGCCTCCGGCATCCCATCCCGGACTGCGAGCGACCCAAACAAACTGCGTGGTCGACGAAGTCGAGTCCCGCGCCGGTCACGCCATCCATCTCAGCCAGCCACACCCAGCTACCCGACTTATGCTGGCGTGCTCACGGAACTCGGGGCCCAGGGCCCACGCGATGCGGATAGGCCGGCGCTCGGCCCCTCATTGACGCAGGGGTGTGGGCCAGAAACTCCAGGCCCATGGTGCAGGTGCAAGGGCAAGGGTCTAGACGGCGGCAGGCTGCGTGGAGGCGGACAGTACGGGCAAGGGCCCGGCGACAGAGCGGGAAGGTGTACGGGGTAGCCGGAGGCGCTGCTCAGCGGCGCGGAGGCATAGGCACTGATGCAGGGTTCGGATTCAGAGGTGTTCAGGGGTGTGGATCCACTGGGTGGGATCCGTGGGGCACGGAGGCAACGGGTTCAGGCGGTCAGCCGCGGGTGTGGAGTCTGATGCCAAAGGCACTGGGCACCCGCTCTGCTCGGGCACCGCGCCTTGGGGTGCGCGATGGGACGTCCGGCTTCCGATCTCCGGCTTCCGACGTCCGGCGACGGGAAGTCCGGCGTTCAGGCCTGACCGGATCTCCGGCGTCCGACGTCCCCCGCCGGGAGCTGACTGGCTGACGAAGTACCAGTAGCCCGGCCGCGACCTTCGAGGTCCTCCGCGAGACTTGAGCCCGACCAAGTCGCGGCCGTACCGACAACCCTCCTCGCGCGTGCCCCTTGGCTCGCCATCTCCCTGGCGTCGATTGCGTGGTCGTTGTCGCGGCTTGGTCTCGGACAGCCTCGCCGGCGGCGACCTGTTCAGGGTCGGACACGGGGCGGGGCTGAGGGTTCCTTCCATGGGCAGGGCGGGCAGGAGCGCGCTGGTGGCGGTTTGGGCTCCCGATGAGCACGTTTCACGTGGAACGCCGCGGTCGGGCCTACGAGGGGTCACGAGCTTCCTGTCGCCGTTCGCGCTGGCTTAGCGGAGGTAGCGGGGCCGGGTGGTCGTACCCGAATCCGAACGAGGGTCTGACTGAGTGCGCTGCGTTTGGCCTGCCCGACGGTGCGCGTCTTCGCTCGTTTCACGTGAACCGTGCGGCGCTCTCGGCGAGACCTGCCGCGCTACCCGGACTGGCTGGGGGTGGGTACCAGTCCCTGCCCGGGTATCGGCCTTGGTCTCGCGACTCGTCGCGCACGTGTGCGCGTACGTGAGCGCGCCAGCGCCGCTCGGAGGTCGTTGAGGCGGTGGTGTCAGGAGTTGGTCGAGGTCGACGACGGTCTGCTTCAGGGTCGGCTTGGCCCTGGCGACCGATGCACGTCGGCGGTCCTACTGGCTTGGCGGGGTTTCCGGGGGGCGCAGCGGGTGCCCGGACGATCTGTTGCTGGTTGTGTTTCACGTGGAACGGCACCCCGGTCCGGCTGGAGAGTTAGCCGGGGCAGGGCGCCGTTGCGACGTTCGAGGGGTTATGTGGTTGGGATTCGCCGGAGGATGGTGGGAGTTCGGCGGGGTGGAGCGAGGGGTTAGGGCTGTTGGGGCTTGTTGGGGTCCATCAGGGTGACGATTCGTTCTAGGTCGTCCAGGGACGCGAACTCGACGGTGATCTTGCCCTTGGTTTTGCCGAGGTCGACCTTGACGCGGGTTTCGAAGCGGTCGGAGAGGCGGTCGGCCAAGTCGACGAGGCGCGGGGCTACCGGCTTGTTGCGGCGGCGAGCGGGGATCGGGTCGTCGGCGGACATCTCGCCCATGGCGACGATCTCTTCGACGGTGCGGACCGAGAGGCCTTCGGCGACGATGCGCTGGGCGAGGCGCTCGATAGCGTCGCCGCTGGGGAGGCCCAGGAGCGCGCGGGCGTGGCCGGCTGAGAGGACGCCTGCTGCGACTCGGCGCTGCACGGAGGCTGGGAGCTTCAGGAGGCGGAGGGTGTTGGAGATCTGGGGGCGGGACCGGCCGATGCGGGTGGCGAGGACTTCCTGGGTGCAGCCGAAGTCGTCGAGCATCTGCTGGTAGGCGGCCGCCTCTTCAAGCGGGTTCAGCTGGCTGCGGTGCAGGTTCTCGAGCAGGGCGTCGCGCAGCATCACGTCGTCGGCGGTGTCGCGGACGATCGCCGGGATGGTGGTGAGGCCGGCCTGCTGGGTCGCGCGCCAGCGGCGTTCGCCCATCACCAGCTCGTACTTGTCGTCGCTGAGTCGGCGGACGACGATCGGCTGGAGCAGGCCGATCTCCTTGACCGAGTGGACGAGCTCCTCCATGGCGTCCTCGTCGAAGACGCTGCGGGGCTGCTTCGGGTTCGGCGTGATCTTGTCGACGTCGATCTCGGCGAACTCGGCGCCCGGAACGGCAGCCAGCTCAGGCGCCGCCGGTGCGGGCGGTGCGCCCGGGATGGAGCTGGACTTCCTGCCCAGGGTGGTGCTGGTCCCGGCAGCCGGTGTGCTGGGGATCAGCGCACCAAGTCCGCGTCCGAGTCGGGTGTTCATCGCCGCTCCCTCGAGGTTCGACTGCCTAGTACTTTCGACTGCACTAGTACTGACGACAACTGTTCACTGCTCCCAGCCGACAGACCTCACGACCCGCCGCCTGTGTTCGACCTACTCCGTACTGCGCCACCGCGGCCGACCCTTGCACGAAGCACCACCTCGGTGAGGTGGTGCTCCACAAGCTCGCCGGGATACCCATCGCCGGCGATGCAGCATGTCGCCTCGCCGTCTGAGCTGTCGACCAGTCACCACGGTGACAAGTCGCCATACTCCGTGACGGCGAAGACAACCTCGCAACGGTAACCGGTCGGCCCCGATGGCACGACATCCGGTCCAAGTTCGTAGAGCCGACACCACGCGTCGTACGGCGTCGAGGACTCGTACCTCCAGAAGAAGGACGCTCGCCGACCCGGTGGAAGCGTGGGCGGCGAGCGTTCGGGAGTGCTGGGATCAGGCGTTGTTGCGCATGGCGATTTCGCGTGAGGCTTCGAGGTACGAGAGGGCGCCAGCTGAGGCCGGGTCGTAAGCCAGGACGGTCTGGCCGTGGCTCGGGGCCTCGGAGATGCGGACCGAGCGGGGCACGGCGGTACGGAGTACGGCGTCCTGGAAGTGGCCGCGAACCTCGGCGGCGACTTCGCCGGCCAGCTTGGTGCGAGCGTCGTACATGGTCAGCAGGATCGTGGAGACGTCCAGCGTGGGGTTCAGGTGCGACTTCACCATGTCGATGTGGCGGAGGAGCTGGGACAGACCCTCGAGTGCGTAGTACTCGCTCTGGATCGGAACCAGTACTTCACGGGCTGCGGTCAGCGCGTTGACGGTGAGCAGGCCGAGCGACGGCGGGCAATCGATGAAGACGTAGTCGTACTTCTCGCCCGCGGCCTCCGTCTCGGCAAGGTGAGCGTCGAGCGCCTTCTTCAGGCGGCTCTCCCGCGCCACGATGCTGACGAGTTCGATCTCGGCGCCGGCCAGGTCGATGGTGGCCGGTACGACCACGATGCCGGGGTGCTCGACGCAGGGAGCCAGCAGTTTGCTCAGCGGCTCCCCCTCGATGATCGCCTCGTAGACACCGGGCGTGCCTTCCTGATGGTCGATCCCCAGCGCCGTCGACGCGTTGCCCTGGGGGTCGAGGTCGATCACCAGGATCCGCGCGCCGTAAAGCGCCAGGCCGGCAGCGACGTTGACAGTCGTCGTGGTCTTGCCGACGCCACCCTTCTGGTTGGCGACGACGAAGACCCGGGTTTCGGCGGGCAGCGGGAACTCGCGGCCCATCGTGCGTCCTTCATTCACCAGCAGGGTCCGTTCGGTGGCGGCGGCGATCGGAGTTTCGAGAAGGCGTCGCTGAAGCTCGTCCGACGTGGCCCGCGCGGCGATCTGTGCGGCAGTCATAGCGCCCATTCCAATAGGTGCGGGACTTGGCCCGAAGAGGATGTCCGTGGGGGTCGGGGCGGGTTTGCCCCCAGGTTCATCCACAGGCTTCTGTGGATGAATTCCCGTGTGAGGAGGAGTTTCCAGGGGGTAGTCATCCACAGGCCGTGGGGATTCGGGGTAGTCCTCGCCCGATCCCTCGGCGGTGGCGGTTTCACGTGAAACGACGTCCGCGAGTGCCCCAGCTTCGGCGCTCTCGGTTTCACGTGAAACAGGTTCTGGTGAAGCAGAAAGTGGTTCGGCGTCGAGCCCGATCGAGGCGGCCGCGCGCAAGGGAGACGGCTGCTCCTGGCCGGCCGTCTCCTCTGGCTGAAGCCCGGTGGCTTGCTCTGTTGCCACCTCGGTGGTCCGTCCTGGCGCTACCTCGGAGGGAAGTCCCACCGCGACCTCGGCGGTCGGCTGCACTCCCGCCTGTGCCGTGGTAGCGGCCGCCACCCCCGCGATGCGGCCGGCGAGATCGTCCACGCCTTCCGCGACGTGCGCGGCGGTCGGGCGGTCGTCGATGACCGCGGTGCTGGTGTTGGGCGATGCCGCTGCGGTCGGTGATGCCGGCGCCGTCAGCGGCGCGGCCGTGCCGCTGGGCGACACGGTTGCCGACGACACGGACGCGGCAACAGGGGAAGAGGAAGCGGGCGCCTCTGCGGCAGAGGCTGAGGTGTTGGAAGGGGACAGATCTTCGGTGGGAGCGTCCGGGGTTGGCGGGACTTGGCGGATGGTGGCCTGGTCTGCGGCCGGCCAGCCGATTCCTTGTGACACCCGAGGTTCACCGGTGCTCTTCTCAGGCCATCCGAGGGCACGACTCACGAACCCGCTCACCTCCCGCGTCTTCTGTGCTGGGATCCCCGCGCAGCACGTCCGGCCACAATACTCACGACTGTCGTCGGCTGGGCCAGTTCATCCACGCCGAGTTCGTGGATGTGCCATTCCTCTGCGCCGAGGGCCTGCAATTCACGTTCGGACGCAGCGAGTTCCTCTTCGACGGAGGCACCCTTCATCGCCAGCATCAGGCCGCCCTCGACCACCAGCGGCAGGCACCAGGCGGCCAATTTGCCCAGCGGCGCGACGGCCCGGGACGTGACCACGTCGTACGACGCGGCCGGTAGATCCTCGGCGCGGGAGCGGACTACTTCAGCGTTGTTACAGCCGAGCATCTCCACGGCTTCCTGCAGGAAGGTGGTGCGCCGGAGCAACGGCTCGACGAGCGCGACCTGGAGATCGGGACGGACAAGGGCGAGCACGATCCCCGGCAGACCGGCACCGGTGCCGATATCGGCGACGGTGGATTCCTCGGGGATCAAGCGCTCCAGCACAGCACAGTTCAGCAGGTGGCGGTCCCACAGCCGCGGCACCTCGCGCGGACCGATCAGGCCCCGCAGTGTTCCTTCTGTGGCCAGCAGGTCGGCGTACGCCGCAAGCCGGTCCACCGCTCGTGGAAAGAGTTCCTCCACGAGCGGCGGGGTTTCACGTGAAACGTCTTCCGTCACGAGCAGAACACGGCGATCACGCGGGCTGGACGACGACCCGGCGACGCGGCTCCTCGCCCTCGGACTCGCTGGTCAGACCGGCGGCCGCGACGACGTCGTGCACGACCTTGCGCTCGAACGGGGTCATCGGATCCAGCCGCACCGAAGCGCCGCTCGCCTTCACCTCTTCGACTGCCTTCCGGCCAACCTCTTCGAGCTCGGCCTTCCGGTTGGCGCGGTAGTTCGACACGTCGAGCATCAGCCGCGACCGCTCACCGGTCTCCCGGTAGACGGCCAGCCGGGTCAGCTCCTGCAGCGCCTCGAGCACCTTGCCGTTCTCGCCGACCAGGTTGCTCAGGTCGGCCCCGACGATCGACACCGCGGCCCGGTCGCCGTCGATGTCCATGTCGATGTCGCCGTCCAGGTCGGCGATGTCCAGCAACTCCTCCAGGTAGTCGGCCGCGATGTCGCTCTCGGCCTCCAGTGCCTTGAGGCGGTCGGCCGCCTGGTTCGTCGCCGGAGCGGACTTCTCCGCCGCCTCGGTGTTCTGCATGCCGTCGCTCACGGCCACTCCTTCACGGTTCGAGATCCGCCCCACGGGGACCCACGTAGTACAGAGCAGAGAAATCAGGGGGATGCCGGCATCTGCCGGTCAGCCGTCGGTCCTAGGAGCGGCCGGACGAGCCACCGCCGGGCTTCTTCTGCGCGGCTTTCCTCTGGGCTGCCTGCCGAGCGGCCCGCGACTTCGCGGCCGGCTGACGCTTCCCGGCGGAGGAGGTCTGCTTCGCAGCGGCAGCCTTCTTGGCGGGCTGCTGCTGGCCGTTGCTCGAAGACTTCGGCGCATCCTGCACGGGCGAGCTGTCATCCGAAGCACCCGAGGCAGCCGACGCGGGCGAACCCGTCTTCCGGGTGCTGCGCGACTGACGCTTCGGCTGCTGGCGGTTGGCCGGACGGCGGTCGGTGGCAACCGAGCCTTCGCCCTCGCCATCGGCCCCGGCCAGACCCGCGTCGGCAGGCTTGCCGGCGCGCAGGTTGTGCTCGCGCTTGCGCGCTTCCATCGCGTCGTACGCCGGGGTGCCGGGCGCCGGGTTGCGCCGGATCACGTAGAACTGCTGGCCCATCGTCCACAGGTTCGAGACGAACCAGTAGATGAGCACACCGATCGGGAAGTTGAAGCCACCGATCAGGAAGAACACCGGGAAGACGTAGAGCATGATCTTCTGCATCTGCGCCGCCTGGCCCTCGAGGGCCTCCTTCGGCATGTTCTTGCGCATCAGCTGGAGCTGGGTGATGAACATCGTGGAGGTCATCAGGATGATCAGCACGACAGCGACGATCTTCACGTTGAGCGCACCCGGGCCGCTCGCCCGCAGGAACGTCTGCGAGATCTCCGCACCGAAGATCTTCGCGTGCTGCAGCGACTCGACGTACGGGTCCATGATGCTGCTGTGCGTCTTGCCCTTGGACGCGTAGTCGAGCACGCGGAACAGGGCCAGGAAGATCGGCGACTGGAGCAGCAGCGGCAGGCACGAGGAGAACGGGTTGGTGCCCGTCTCCTTGTACAGCTTCATCATTTCCTGACCGAGCTTCTCCCGGTCATGGCCGTACTTCTTCTGCAGCTCCTTCATCTTCGGCTGCAGCAGCTGCATATTCCGGCTGGATCGGATCTGCCGGACGAAGAGCGGGATCAGCAGGGTCCGGATGACGATGGTCAGACCGGCGATGGACAGCGCCCAGGCCCAGCCGCCGTTCGGATCGAGCACCAGACTCCACAGCCAGTGCCACCCGACGAGCAGCGCGGACACGGCCCAGTAGAGCGGGGTCATGACCGCGTTGAAAACGTCTACGATCCCGTCCCACAGGGCGAGCTGGGGGATGGCCAGAAGAGTCACTCAAGCACCTCGCTGCGCGGGCCCGGCGTCGATGGACGGTCCGGGCTGGTTGGCGGAGTCGGAATCTCCGCGCTGGTCGACATCTGTAGGTGGAACGGGGTCGTAGCCGCCGGGGTTCCACGGGTGGCAGCGGGCGAGTCTCCTCGCCGCCAGCCAGCTACCGCGCACCGCGCCGTGCCGCTCGACCGCTTCCAAAGCATAGGCAGAACAACTGGGGTAGAACCGGCAGACCTGCCCGTACATCGGGCTGACGAACTTCCGGTACAACTTCAGAAAACCGATGATCCCGTACTTGACGGGCGCGATCTTCATCGCGTGTCCAGACGCCGCAGGGCGCCCTGTACGTCGTCGGCCAGCTCGTCGTACGACGAGGAGGCCGACGCGGGGAGTGCGCGTACCACCGTCAGGCTGCCGGTCGGCAGGTTCGGGAGGTGCGCCGCCATCACAGCACGCAGACGGCGGTGGACGCGGTTCCGCAGAACCGCATTACCCACCGCCTTGTTCACCACGAATCCGATGCGAGCGGGCTCGGCCTCTGGGCCGGCCCGCAGCAACTGGTGGACCACCACGGCACGCCGACCAGCCCGCCGTCCGGACCGGACAGCGCGGCGGAATTCGTCGGACCGGCGGAGCCGGTTCGACGCGGGTAACACGAGGTGGTCACCGTCGCCAGCTCAACGGCTCAGGCCGCCAGGCGCTGGCGACCCTTGCTACGACGCGTTGCGAGGATCGCACGGCCCGCGCGGGTGCGCATCCGAAGACGGAAGCCGTGCTTCTTGTGCCGACGACGGTTGTTCGGCTGGAACGTCCGCTTGCTCACTGGAATGACTCCGGTTACTCGAGATCACGTGTGTCGACAAATCCACTGATAGATCTGTCCCTGGTGCAGGTCCTGCCCACCGCTCGAGAACCTTGACTATCCACAATGGTCCCGCTGGGAGCGCAGCACGAAACGGCCGGCTCAACACCGACTGATCCACGGTACGTGGCTGCCTGTGGACAGGTCAAACCAGTCATCCCCATACTTTTCCACAGGCCTGTGGATAGAACGTGCCATCAACGGATGGTCACACACTGGTCAGAATGGCTACGGACGGCGACAGTGACGCCATGGCCTCATCATGACTACGCTCCGGCGTCTACCCGACACGCCGGAGGTCGCCCACATTTTGGGTCCCACAGCCTGTGGATGACGGCTTGATGCGGTGTACGCGGACTTGTTAGCGTCAGCCACTCACACCAGAGGTCCCGTACCCCGAGATTCGGTAACAAGTAGCTCCGCGCTTCGTTCACAACTGTGGACAACAGTGTGGACAATGAGGAAACCGGCTGAGGAGAACAGCAACTGCGACGTGCGGCCGACCGGCTGCACGAGTAGTGGCCGGGTGACGGGTCAAGGTCGCGTTGTACCGGGGACGAACCCGGGAGCGCCGGCCACCGCAGCGAAGGATTCGGGGAGCAACGCGTGGTCGAGGACCAGTCCGCCAGTGCGGAACGCAAGGCGGAAGTGAAGGATCTGGACGAGGCCTGGACCCGGGTACTCGCGGGACTACCACCGAACCAGCGGGCCTGGCTGACGAACTCCCGGCCAGTGACCCTGCACGAGAGCACCGCGATCGTCGCCGTCCCGGACGACTTCACCCGCGGTCAACTGGAGACGCGCCTCAGGCCTGACCTGGAGCGCATCCTCACCGAGAGCTTCGGTCGGGACATCCGGATCGCCGTCACGGTCGACCCGTCCCTCGACCCCGAGTTACGCGAGCCGAGCGCGGCTCAGCCCGTGGTACAGGACTCAACGCCGGCGATCCACTCCCCGCTGCACCAACCGCTCCAGCAGCCGGGCCTTCAACAATCGGGACTACAGCAATCCGGACTCCAGCAGCCGCCCCAGCCGATGCACGGGCAGCCGATGCACGGGCAGCCGATGCACGGGCAGCCGATGCATGGACAGCCGGCCAACGGACAGTCCCTCCGGCCGGGCCTTCAGCAGCCGAGCGAGCCGATCGGTTCGGTCGCGCCGCCGCCGAACGGATCCGCCCCGATCCAGCCGGCGACCGAGGCCCAGGGCGAGGCGCGCCTCAACCCGAAGTACACGTTCGAGACCTTCGTCATCGGTAGCTCGAACCGGTTCGCGCACGCCGCCGCGGTCGCGGTCGCCGAGGCGCCGGGCAAGGCCTACAACCCGCAGTTGATCTACGGCGACTCGGGTCTGGGCAAGACGCACCTGCTGCACGCGATCGGCCATTACGTCCGCAGCCTCTACACCGGCGCGCGGGTTCGGTACGTGTCCAGCGAAGAGTTCACCAACGACTTCATCAACGCGATCCGCGACGACAAGGCCGCGCAGTTCCAGCGCCGGTACCGCGACGTCGACGTGCTGCTGATCGACGACATCCAGTTCCTGGAAGGCAAGATCCAGACCCAGGAAGAGTTCTTCCACACGTTCAACACGCTGCACAACGCGAACAAGCAGATCGTGATCAGCTCCGACCGGGCGCCGAAACGCCTGGAGGCGCTGGAGGACCGGCTGCGGAACCGGTTCGAGTGGGGCCTGATCACCGACATCCAGCCGCCCGACCTCGAGACCCGGATCGCGATCCTGCGGAAGAAGGCCGCCACCGAGCGGCTGACCGCGCCGCCCGAGGTGCTGGAGTTCATCGCCAGCAAGGTGCAGACGAACATCCGTGAGCTCGAGGGCGCGCTGATCCGGGTGACCGCGTTCGCCAGCCTGAACCGGCAGCCGGTCGACCTGTCCCTCGCCGAGATCGTGCTGAAGGACCTGATCCCCGAAGGCAGCAAACCTGAGGTGACGGCAAGCATGATCATGGGCCAGACCGCCTCGTACTTCGGGCTGTCGATCGACGATCTCTGTGGCTCGAGCCGGAGCCGGGTCCTGGTGACCGCGCGCCAGATCGCCATGTACCTGTGCCGCGAGCTGACCGATCTGTCGCTGCCGAAGATCGGCCAGCAGTTCGGCGGCCGGGACCACACCACCGTGATGCACGCCGAGCGGAAGATCCGGCAGCTGATGTCGGAGCGGCGCAGCGTCTTCAACCAGGTCACCGAGCTGACCAACCGGATCAAGCACCAGGCCAAGCAGCAATGACGTGCCGTGTGACCGTGCCCGAAGCCCTGTACGCCGAGCGCTACGACATGGTCACACGAACCGCACAGGCTGGGGAAAGTCCTGTGGATAACTGTGGGTATCCCGGTGGACACTCTCGCCTTGCCTGTGGATTGGCTGTGTGGATCGCGAGCGTCGTCACCAGCCGTCCAGAGAACGGCCTGATTTCGTCCACAGCCGGTCCCCAGCCACTTTCGGCCTCTGACCTGCGAACTCGTCACTTGTCCACAGTTTCCACCGGTGCGAACAACCCTATGGAATCTGTAAGGAAGTCCCAGTCCACAAAAGGGTCTGGGCGCCCAACCTGGGGAAAACCCAGATTTCGTACCTGCTGCCGGCCCGTCTTGCACGACCTGTCAGGCTGTCCTCACGAGCCCCGAAAAGCTCGGGTCGCGACCCGCCCGAACCGCCACGTCAAGCCCGGTTGGCGCACATCACATCTGTCCGTGGCAGGATCTGCCTGGCACACAGCCGAATCAGGAGGCACCCAGCGGTGAAGTTTCGCGTCGAGCGCGACGTACTGGCCGAGTCGGTGGCCTGGGCCGCGCGCAGTTTGCCCAGTCGTCCCAGCGTCCCGATCCTTGCGGGACTTCTTGTCGAGGCCGAGGAAGGCCAGATCACCCTGTCCGGCTTCGACTACGAGACCTCCGTGCGCGTTACCGTGCCCGCCCAGGTGGCGGACACCGGCAAGTGCCTGATCTCCGGCCGGCTCGTCGCCGACATCTCGAAGAGCCTCCCGAACCAGCCTGTGGACATCGCCGTGGACGGCGCGAAGGCGCAAGTCACCTGCGGCACGTCGCGCTTCACGCTCCAGACGCTTCCCACAGAGGAATATCCGGCTCTGCCAGACCTGCCGGCGGCCAGCGGCACCGTCCGGAGCGACGTATTCGCCCAGGCGGTCGCTCAGGTGGTCACCGCCGCGGGCCGGGAGGACACCCTTCCGGTGCTGACCGGCGTACGGGTCGAGATCGAGGGATCCACCATCTCGCTGCTCGCGACCGACCGGTACCGGTTGGCGATCCGCGAGCTCGAGTGGAGCCCGCAAAGCCCAGATGCCTCTGCTGCAGCCCTTATCCCGGCCCGCGTGCTGTCGGAAACCGCGAAGGCGATGACCGGAACCGACATCATCGTCTCCCTGGCCGCCCCTGGCAGCGGTGACGGCATCGTCGGCTTCGAGGGTCAGGTGTCCGGCGGCAACCGGCGCGCCACCACCCGTCTGCTCGACGGCGAGTTCCCGAAGGTTCGCGGCATCATCCCGACCGACGCGGCGATCGCCACGCGGGTCCGGATCGATACCGCCAACCTGGTCGAGGCCGTGAAGCGTGTCGCCCTGGTGGCCGAGCGCAACGCGCCCGTCCGGCTGACCTTCTCCGAGGACACCGTGACGCTCGACGCCGGCAGCGGCGACGAGGCGCAGGCATCGGAGTCGATTGAAGCGCGGGTCGTCGGGGAACCGGTGACCGTCGGCTTCAACCCGACCTACCTGCTCGACGGCCTGAACGCGATCGGAACACCGGTCGCCCATCTGGCGTTCACCCAGGCGACGAAGCCGGCCGAGCTGACCGGCGTCAAGGACTTCGAAGGCGACCCGATCAGCGAGTTCCGGTACGTGCTGATGCCGGTCCGCCTGAACAGCTGAATCAGGGAAAGCCAACAGAACAAGGGGATTCACGATGGAGCTCGGCCTTGTCGGTCTCGGCAAGATGGGCGGCAACATGCGCGAGCGGATGCGTGCCGCGGGCCTGAAAGTGGTCGGCTTCGACCACAACGCGAGCATCTCCGACGCGACGGATCTGGCCGACATGGTCGGCAAGCTGACGGCAGCGGACCAGCCGAAGGTGATCTGGGTGATGGTGCCGGTGCAGGCCATCGACCCGGTGCTGACTGAGCTAGCCGACCTGCTGTCCGAGGGCGACATCGTGATCGACGGCGGCAACAGCCGCTGGACCGACGACATCCGCCGGGCCGAGCAGCTCGCCACCAAGGGCATCAAGTTCGTCGACTGCGGTGTCTCCGGTGGTGTCTGGGGTCTGGAGAACGGCTACGCGCTGATGTGCGGTGGAGACACCGAGACGGTCGCGACCGTGATGCCCATCTTCGAGGCGCTCAAGCCCGAGGGTGAGTTCGGCTTCGTGCACGCCGGCAAGGTCGGCGCCGGCCACTTCGCCAAGATGGTCCACAACGGCATCGAGTACGCGATCATGCAGGCGTACGCCGAGGGCTTCGAGCTGCTCGAGGCCGCGGAGATCGTCGAGAACGTGCCGGAGGCGTTCGACTCCTGGCGCGAGGGCACCGTGATCCGGTCCTGGTTGCTCGACCTGATGGTGAACGCGCTCAAGGAAGACACCCACCTGGACAAGATCCGCGGCTACGCCGAAGACTCCGGCGAGGGCCGCTGGACAGTCGAGGCCGCGATCGACCATGCCGTACCGGTGCCGGCGATCGCCGCGTCGCTGTTCGCGCGGTTCGCCTCGCGGCAGGACGACTCCCCCGCGATGAAGGCGATCGCGGCGATGCGGAACCAGTTCGGCGGCCACGCGGTGAAGGGCGCCGAGGACCCGTCGTACGCGACACCGCCGATCAAGCACTGAGGTGTATGTCACCGCCCTGGGGCTGGTCGATTTCCGGTCGTACCAGCAGGCGGAGGTCCAGCTCGCCCCGGGCGTGACCGCCTTCGTCGGACCGAACGGTCAGGGCAAGACCAACCTGGTCGAGGCGATCCACTACACCGCGACACTCGGCTCCCACCGGGTGGCGAACGATGCTCCCCTGGTTCGAGCCGGCGCAGCTCGGGCGATCGTGCGCACCGAAGTCCGTTCCGACCAGGAACGCGACCTGGTGATCGAGCTGGAAATCAATCCTGGGAGGGCAAATCGGGCTCGGGTGAACCGCGCACCGGTCCCCCGGCCCCGGGACGTGCTCGGATTGCTCCGTACGGTGCTCTTCGCGCCCGAGGATCTCGCCCTGGTGAAGGGCGATCCGTCCGAGCGGCGACGGTTCCTGGACGAGTTGCTCACCCTGCGGACACCCCGGATGGCAGGTGTCCGGCAGGACTACGACCGCATCCTCAAGCAGCGGAACTCCCTGCTGAAGAGCGCCTCGGTCGCCCGCCGGCAGAACCGCTCGGGCGGTGCCGTCGAGGGACAGCTCCGCACCCTCGAGGTGTGGGACTCGCACCTCGCGCGAGCCGGCTCCGAACTCCTCGCGACCAGGCTCGAACTGCTGGAATCCCTGCGCCCGTTGGTCTCCGGCTCGTACGACGCTGTTGCCCGAGGCAAGGGTGATGCCCGGCTCGAGTACAAGTCGTCGGTGCCGTTGGAGCCAGGAGTGACCTCGCGGGAAGAGCTTGCGGAGGTAATCCTCAGCGCAGTACACGAACGGCGGTCGGACGAGCTCGATCGCGGGGTCTCGCTGGTCGGGCCGCACCGCGACGACATGGTGCTCGGACTCGGGGACTTGCCTGCGAAGGGGTACGCGAGTCACGGTGAGTCCTGGTCGTTCGCGCTCGCGCTGCGGCTGGCGTCGTACGAGTTGCTCAGGTCGGACGGGGGTGAGCCGGTGTTGATCCTGGACGACGTGTTCGCCGAGCTCGACACCCAGCGCCGGGATCGCCTGGCCGAACTGGTCGCGCCCGCGGAACAGGTGCTCGTCACGGCCGCCGTCGGGGCCGACGTACCGGCCGAGCTGAGCGGAGTTCGGTTCGACGTCGGCGACGGGACAGTCCGCCGTGCCTGAGGACCGGGACCTCCGTCCGGATGCGGACCTGCTCGGCGGGTTCGGAGCGCAGCCGCTGCCCGATCGACCCGAACCGAAACCGCGCGCCGAACCCGTCCGGAGCGAGCCGAAACCCCGGAATTCCTCTGAGAGCGGCTTCGAGAGCGAGGTCGACGACTCCCCCGAAACGCCGGAGAAGGGCTCCGAGCACGACAAGCAGGGCCTCGATCTGGCCAAGTCGCTGGCCGGCCGGCTGAAGGGGATGGCGTCGAATGGCCCGGTCAAACCGGTCAAGCGGACCCGTCGCCGGCGGGCCACCGGCTCGCAGGTCAGCGGATCCCGACCGGACGAGCGCGATCCGCAACTGCTGACGAACACCCTCGGCCGGCTGATGCGGGAGCAGGGCTGGGAGGTGGATGTCGCGGTGCACGGCGTGATGGCGCGCTGGCCGTCGATCGTCGGACCCGAGATGGCGTCCCACTGCAAGCCCGAGAGCTACCAGGACACCGAGCTCACCGTGCGGACCGACTCGACCGCCTGGGCCACGCAGTTGAAGATGCTGGCGCCCGATCTGGTCCGCCGGCTGAACGCCGAACTCGGCGACGGCACTGTCACCAGGGTCAACGTCCAAGGCCCGCATGCACCCAGTTGGCGTAAGGGCCCCCGCACTGTCCGCGGCGGTCGCGGCCCCCGCGACACCTACGGCTGACGGACCCTCCTGAAGCGGTGCCGTGGAGACCCACCTGATCCCCTAGGATCGGCCCGATGCGCACGATCGTTGACGGTTTCCGCGAGATGGTCCACCTGATCGGCGACACGTTCCGGCTGTGGTGGCGGAACCTGTTGCCCCTGGTGACCTGGTTCCTGGCCGGCTATATCGGCTTCCGGGCCTCGATCAATGCTGCCATCTGGCTGTCGGAGCACCAGCACTCGAGCCTCGGCGTCGGCGTCTTCTCGGCCGGCGTGCTGATCCAGATCGCCGCCACGGTCGGCATGATCCGGACTTGCGCCAACTCGCTGTACCGCTGGCGCGACGCCGCCTCCAACAAGGCCGAGGAGACGTCGGACCCGACGCAGCGCGGGCTCTTGGAACTGCTCTCGATCACCCTGCTGCCGCTGGTCGCCGTCTGGTCTGCCTGGGGATTCCTCGATGACCAGGTCCAGGAGTTGACCACCAGCAACCTCGTGCAGCGTGGTCTGCAGCCGGGCGGGCAGTTCTTCGAGCTCGGTGGGACGGCCTATCGCGCCTATCTGCCGGCGATCGTCATCCTGCTGGTCCTTCGCCGGGTGATCGAGGCCATCGACGACCGCTGGCCGAGCCGGCCGGCCAAGTTCACCCAGGTCTGGGCCGAGTCGTTCTTCCTGCTGCTGACCGTGGTGGTCACGCCGTTCGCGATCGCGGACTTCAAGTCCTGGTTCAAGGAACGGAACTTCTGGTACCTCTCGGTCGACTGGTGGGACGGCGCGAAGGAGTTCTTCGCCGGCATCCACATCCCGGTCCCGGCCGGCCTCGAGTTCCTCTGGGGCTTCTTCTGGGAGTCCCTCTGGCCGCTGTTCAAGCTCGGCGTCGCCGAACCACTCACCTGGCTCGCGATCACCACCGTCGTCTTCGGCCACCGGGTCCTGTCCAGTGGTGGGGTGTTCCGCGGTACTCGGCTCGAACGCCGCCTCGGTCATCGGGTCGACCCGGACGCACCGAAGCAGAACCGGATCGTCGCGCTCACCAACCAGGCGCCGAACCTGCTGCTGGGCGGTCTGCGGGAGAAGTTCTACCCGGCCCTGAACGCGTTCCGGCTGCTGGTCCGGGTCGGACCGGTCTTCCTCGGCGTGGTCTGCATGGTCTATACCTTCTGGTTGCTCGGCAGCGACTGGGCGTTCGTCGCGCTGCAGCGCGGGATCGGCGTCCACGGGCAGCAATGGGGTCTGATGAACCACGAGATCGCGGCCGCGATCCGGGACATCCTGTTCGAGACGCTGCGGATCGCTTTGCTGGCTGCCGCTTTCGACCTGTGCATCTCGGTCGGCGCGGAACGCCGGGCGGAGGCAGCGGAGGCGTCGGAGGCCACAGTGGCCGCCGACGAGAAGAAGAACGAGCCCGAACCCGTCACGGTCTGAGTCAGCCGGCGGCAGCCGGCAGGGAATCTGCTTGGGTCCGGCGAGGTCAGCGGGTCAGGAGGATGCGCCGGCGCTCTTTGAGGTTCTCGACCTGGATGCCAGTCAGGTGCGGTACGGCGGACTCGGGCACCACGTAGATCTGCGCGAGCTTGCCCGCCTCGTTCCGGGTGAACGGGTGGTCGTCGTCCCCGCAGTACGTCGGCAGCGGGAATCCGTACGCGCTCTGGCTCTTCCACAGGTTGCCCCGGTCGTCGCGCAGTTTCGCCTCGCAGGTGAACCCGTCGGAGTCCATCTTCAGCCCGTCCTTCGGCGTGATGGACGCGGTCGCCACGATCACCACCGAACCGGCCGGCTGGTCAAGGTCGATCACCTTCTCCTTGTCGTCCACCAGCTTCGTGTACGGCTGCAGCGAATCGAGCTTCCACTCGACCAGGCCGATCGTCGCCGGTCCGGGCCCCACCACCTCGGTGACGGCGCCGTTGTCGTAGACGTTCTCCTCATCGTCCAGATAGACCCGGAGCAGCAGGAAGGCGCTGACGCCCAGCAGTGCGATCAGCAGGCAGAGCTGCGCGGTGAGCCGGAGCAGGCGGTTCGAGGGATTCATCAGGCCACCCTGGTGACGGACTTGGGGATCACGTACTCCGGCGCCGCGGTGTCGACGAGTTGCTGGGCGACCTTCTCGTCGGGCACCCCGAGATCGACGGAGACGTCCTGGGTCAGCACCGTCCAGAACTGGATCGTGACGAAGTTGAGGGTGAGCCCGTCGAGGTCAGCGGTGTTCACCTCGAAGACGAGACTGCCGGACCGGGCGAACCCCGGCTCGGCGAAGTCGGCGCCGTTGACGATCGTCGCGGCGACCGGCCGGTACTCCGTGCCGTCGTCCGTGGTCAGGGTGGCGTCGTTGCTGCCGACGTCCTGGGTGCCGCGGACCGTCTCGTACTCGACCGCGACGAAGGCGCCGTTGGTCTCGACCGGCTTGTCGTCGTTGTAGACGTAGGCCTTGGCGACCTTCATCCGGTGCACGGTGATGGTCGAGTCGCGGTACTTCAGCGTCTCGCCGATGGTGCCGTGCACGATCTCCCGGTTCTCCGAGTCGTACACCTTTTCCGGCGTCGCCAGCCGGGTCAGTCCGCCGAGCAGCACGAAGAGGACGCCGACGAGCACCGTGCTGGTGCGATACAGCTTCACTTGGTCTCCGTCGTGGTCGTCGTCGGCACCCGGACCACCATGGCGGCCTTCTCGTTGTGCCAGTACGGGTCCTCGGACGCGCCGAGCAAACCGATGTCGGAGTCGTAGCCCTCCGCCAGGAAGCCAAACTCGAGCCTGTCGCCGGTGAAGTTGACCGGTACCTCGAACTTCGTGGTGCAGGACTCGGCCGGCAGGCCGTAGACGAAGACCCAGTTGATCGCGCCGCGGCAGGTCGCGCCGTTCGACTCGATCGGGTCCTCGCCGCCGCCGACCACCAGAAGGACCATCTTGCCCGACAGCGAGTTGCTCTTGTGCTCCTCGTCGTCGATGTTCTTCACGTCGAACGACAGTTCCACCCGCGCCTTCGCCGGGTCGTACTTCGTCTTCGGCGTCCGGATGATCTGCGCAGAGGTGACGCCGAACTCGTACCGGCCGGCTTCGAAGGTGGTGGGTGCGTCGACGGTGTCGACCTTGCGGCCCTGCTTCTCCTTCCAGCCCCCGGTGAACAGGATGACGAGGACCAGGACGACGACCAGGGCGAGGGCGATCAGCCATTTGCGCCGGTGCCGGTGGATCACCCGGTCGGCGATCATGGCGTCGATGACGTCGTCGAGACTTTCCACGGCAGCGATCCTAAGGGGCGTGAGGGGCGGTCGGCCCGATGCGCCGAGTCTCGTCCGGCAGACAGTCAGCCGTGATCCGGCCAGAAGCCACTGAGCGCCGTGAGCGCTTTCGGAGCCCCCACCCCGCGTGGGGGGACATGGACAGGAGTCCGAAAACACGCCCTGTCCACAGTTAGAGCCGCCTCATGGCAGGTTCTGCTTCGGTCGACGGGTAAGATGGAGCTGTTGAGAAAGCCGCACCGCTGATGAACACAGTAGGGGCGGCTTCTACTGTGCATCAATGCCCCGCGCGCGCGGGGTCCGAGGAGGACAACAGCCGGTGACCGACGAGCCGACCGAGATCGATGTAACCCCGTCCGCCGACAGCACCGGCACCGAAGTACCGCTCAGCGTGATCCCCTCCAGCATCGTGGAGCAGGAGTACGACGCGAGCGCGATCCAGGTCCTCGAGGGCCTCGACGCGGTCCGCAAACGCCCGGGCATGTACATCGGGTCCACCGGTGAACGCGGTCTGCACCACCTGGTCTACGAGGTGGTCGACAACGCGGTGGACGAGGCGCTCGCCGGGTACTGCGACAAGATCGTGGTCACGCTGCTGGCCGACGGCGGTGTGAGCGTCGTCGACAACGGCCGCGGTATCCCGGTCGGCATCGTCGAGTCCGAGGGCAAGCCGGCCGTCACGGTCGTGCTCACCGTGCTGCACGCCGGCGGCAAGTTCGGCGGCGGCGGTTACAAGGTGTCCGGTGGTCTGCACGGCGTCGGCGTCTCGGTGGTGAACGCGCTGTCCAGCCGCCTGCGGGTGGACGTCAAGACGAACGGCAAGGCCTACACCCAGTCCTTTACCGTCGGCGTGCCCGACGCGGACCTGGCCGAGGTCGGGACGTCGGACTCGAACGGCACCACGATCACCTTCTGGCCCAGCCCGGACGTCTTCGAGACGACGGTCTACTCCTTCGAGACGCTGTCCACCCGCTTCCGCGAGTACGCGTTCCTGAACAAGGGCCTCGAGCTGGTGATCCGGGACGAGCGCCCGGACCACACCGCCGACGGCGAGCCGGTCGAGCAGTCCTTCAAGTACGACGACGGCCTGGTCGACTACGTCAAGTACCTGACCGGCATCCGCGAGACCGTGCACCGCGACGTGATCGCCTTCGAGGCGGCCCAGGGCGACGACAGCCTCAGCCTCGAGGTGGCGATGCAGTGGAGCGGCTCGTTCCAGGAGTCGGTGCACACCTTCGCGAACACGATCAACACGCATGAGGGCGGCACCCACGAAGAGGGCTTCCGGGCCGCGCTCACCTCACTGGTCAACTCGTTCGGCGAGGACCAGGGCATGATCAAGAAGAAGGAGGACAGGCTCACCGGCGACGATGTGCGCGAGGGCCTGACCGCGATCATCTCGGTCAAGCTGGGCAACCCGCAGTTCGAGGGCCAGACCAAGACCAAGCTCGGCAACACCGAGGTGAAGGGCTTCGTCCAGCGGGTCGTGAACGACCGGCTCGGTGCCTGGTTCGAGCAGAACCCGGCCGAGGGGCGCGAGATCATCCGCAAGGCGACCGCGGCCGCGAGTGCCCGGATCGCCGCCCGCAAGGCGCGCGACCTGGCCCGCAACCGCAAGGGTCTGCTGGGTGGCGGCGGCCTGCCGGGCAAGCTGTCCGACTGCCAGTCGACGAACCCGGAGGAGTGCGAGGTCTACATCGTCGAGGGTGACTCGGCCGGTGGCTCCGCCAAGGGTGGCCGCGATCCGAAGTTCCAGGCCATCCTGCCGATCCGCGGCAAGATCCTGAACGTCGAGAAGGCCCGGATCGACAAGGTCCTGCAGAACAACGAGGTCCAGGCGATCATCTCCGCCCTCGGCACCGGCATCCACGAGGACTTCGACGAGGAGAAGCTCCGGTACCACAAGATCGTGATCATGGCCGACGCCGACGTCGACGGCCAGCACATCCGGACGCTGCTGCTCACCCTGCTGTTCCGCTTCATGCGGCCGCTGATCGAGCGCGGTCACGTGTACGCCGCGCAGCCGCCGCTGTACAAGATCCGGTGGAGCAACTCGCCGCACGAGCTGGCCTACACCGAGCGCGAGAAGGACGGCCTGATGGCGGCGGGCGCCGAGGCCGGCAAGAAGTTGCCGAAGGAGAACGGCACCCAGCGGTACAAGGGTCTGGGTGAGATGAACGCGCAGGAGCTGTGGGAGACCACGATGGACCCGGCCAACCGGGTGCTGCTGCAGATCACCCTGGACGACGCCGCCCGCGCCGACGAGACCTTCGCGACGCTGATGGGCGACGACATCGAGGCCCGCCGGAACTTCATCCAGCGCAACGCCAAGGACGTCCGCTTTCTTGATATCTAGCGCCGCCTTGACATCCAGGCCCGCCGCGTCCCCCGGAGCCGGGGCAGCCCACGGCTATCGGGGCCCGGCGGACCACTCGCAGCGCCGACCTCACCGACGTACTGAAACGAACGGGACGAGCACCAGATGACCGAGACCCCCATTTCTCCGGGACACGACCGGATCGAGCCCCTCGATCTGCAGACGGAGATGCAGCAGTCGTACCTCGACTACGCGATGGCCGTCATCGTCGGCCGCGCGCTGCCGGAGGTGCGCGACGGCCTCAAGCCGGTGCACCGTCGCATCCTCTATGCGATGTACGACGGTGGCTACCGGCCGGACCGGGGCTTCTCCAAGTGCTCGCGCGTCGTCGGTGACGTGATGGGTCAATACCACCCGCACGGTGACTCGGCGATCTACGACACCCTGGTGCGGCTGGCTCAGCCGTGGGTGATGCGCGCGCCGATGATCCAGGGACAGGGCAACTTCGGCTCGCCGGGTAACGACCCGGCCGCCGCGATGCGGTACACCGAGTGCCGGCTGGCCCCGCTGGCGATGGAGATGGTGCGCGACATCGACCAGGACACGGTCGACTTCCGCCCCAACTACGACGGCCGCTCGCAGGAGCCGGTGATCCTGCCCAGCCGCTTCCCGAACCTGCTGGTGAACGGCTCGGCCGGGATCGCGGTCGGGATGGCGACGCAGATCCCGCCGCACAACCTGCGCGAGGTCGCCGCCGCGGCGAACTGGTGCCTGGAGAACCCGGACGCCAGCCAGGAAGAGGTCCTGGCGGCGTGCATGGAACACATCAAGGGCCCGGACTTCCCCAACGGCGCCCTGATCGTCGGCTACAAGGGCATCGACGACGCCTACCGCACCGGTCGTGGCTCGGTCACGATGCGCGCGGTGGTCGACATCGAGGAGGACGCCAAGGGCCGGACCAGCCTGGTCGTCAGCGAGCTGCCCTACATGGTCAACCCGGACAACCTGGCGCAGAAGATCGCCGAGCTGGTCAACACCGGCAAGATGAACGGCATCGCCGACATCCGCGACGACACCTCGTCCCGGACCGGTCAGCGCCTGGTGATCGTGCTGAAGCGCGATGCCCAGCCCCGCGTCGTACTGAACAACCTCTACAAGCACACGCAGCTGCAGGACACCTTCGGCTGCAACATGCTCGCGCTGGTCGACGGCGTACCGCGCACGCTCAGCGTGGACCTGTTCATCACGCACTGGATCGACCACCAGATCGAGGTCATCCAGCGCCGGACCCGCTACCGCCTCCGCGAGGCCGAGAAGCAGGCCCACATCTACCGCGGCTACGTGAAGGCGCTCGACGCGCTGGACGAGGTCATCGCGCTGATCCGGCGCAGCCCGGACGTCGACGAGGCCCGTCAGGGACTGATCAGCCTGCTGGACATCGACGAGGTGCAGGCCCAGGCGATCCTGGACATGCAGCTGCGCCGGCTGGCCGCCCTGGAGCGGCAGAAGATCATCGACCGGCTGAACGAGCTCGAGGCCGTCATCGCCGACCTCGAGGACATCCTGGCCGACCCGGTGCGGCAGCGGAACATCGTCCGCGACGAGCTGGCCGAGATCGTCGAGAAGTTCGGCGACGAGCGGCGGACCGAGATCATCGCGGCCGACGGCGACCTGTCCGTCCAGGACCTGGTCCCGGACGAGGAAGTGGTCGTCACGATCACCCGCGGCGGCTACGCGAAGCGCACCAAGACCGACCTGTACCGCACGCAGAACCGCGGCGGCAAGGGCGTTCGGGGCGCGACGATGCGAGCCGAGGACGAGATCGGGCACTTCTTCGCCACCACGAACCACCACTGGATGCTGTTCTTCACCACCAAGGGCCGGGTCTACCGCGCCAAGGTGTGGCAGCTGCCCGAGTCCGCGCGCGACGCCAAGGGCTCCCATGTGGCCGGCCTGCTCTCGTTCCAGCCGGACGAGGAGATCGCGCAGGTACTGACGCTGCGCGACTACGAGCAGGAGCCGTACCTGTTGCTGGCCACCAAGCGTGGCCTGGTGAAGAAGACGGCGCTGACCGACTACGACTCGGCCCGGCAGAGCGGCATCATCGCGGTCAACTTCCGCGACGAGGACGACGAGCTGATCGGTGCGGAGCTCGCCTCGGCCGAGGACGACCTGATGCTGGTCTCCAGGAAGGGCCAGTCGATCCGCTTCACCGCGAACGACGAGCAGCTGCGCCCGATGGGCCGGGCCACCTCCGGCGTCACCGGGATGAAGTTCCGCGACGGCGACGAACTGCTCTCGATGGCCGTCATCCGGGCCGGCTCGGAGGAGGACACGCAGTACGTCTTCACCGTGACGGACGCCGGCTACGCCAAGCGCAGCCGCGTCTCGGAGTACCGCCAGCAGGGTCGTGGCGGTCTCGGCATCAAGGCGGTCAAGCTGAACGACGAGCGTGGCTCGCTGGTCGGCGCGCTGATCGTCGTCGACTCCGACCAGGTGCTCGCGATCAAGTCCAGCGGGCAGGTCGTGCGCAGCCGGGTGGACAGCGTTCCGGTCAAGGGCCGCGACACCATGGGGGTTAAGTTCGCGGGCGTCGGGGAATCTGATGCTGTGGTCGCGATCGCCCGCAACACCGATCTCACCGTCGAGATCGAGGGTGTCGAAGGCGCCGGGGAGGTTGCTGCCCAGGATGTGGACGGACTGCCAACCGAACAGGCCCCTCAGAGCGTCCAGGATGATGACCAGCATTCGACGGACGTCGACGGCGCGGCTACCGTCGAAGGAGACGAAGCCGGCCAGGAGGGCACCTGATGACCAACCGCGCGAGGCCGACATGGCCTGACGGGGCGGACAGCGGCAAATCCGAGCGGCCCTCGCAAGGCGGCAACGGGAAGTCCCAGTCCACCCCCACGGCCACACCGACCTCCAACGGTCGTACCACGCCGAGCGCCAACGGCAAGAGTGCCGCCAACGGCAACGGCACCCCCGGCAACGGCCAGCCAAGACCCAGTACTCCGAACGGGCAGCCCGGCGAGATCCGCCAGCAGCCCCGTCCGGGTGCTCCGGCGAACCAGCCGTCGCCGGCGAACGCGGCCAAGCTGCCGCGGCCGCCGCAGCAGCCACCGGTCCGGCCGGTCGTCAAGCAGGCCCCGCCTGTGGTCCCGCCGTCGTCTCACGGGTCTTCGCAGGCTCCTTCGGGACAGCGGCCGCCGCTGGCGACCCCGAGCACTCCGGGTCGTCCGGAGCCGCGGTTCCCCGCTCCCGCTGGTCCGCCTGGGGGCGGCCAGCCCACGACCCCGTCGTACGGGCAGACCGGCAAGTCCACCGGCGAGTCCTTCGGGGACCGGGTGAACGCAGCCAAGCAGGCGGTGATGGACAAGGCCGGCGCGCTCAAAGAGGCGGCCACGTCGGGCGCTGACACCAAGGCCCGGAGCGCTACCGAGAGCAGACCGAACCGGTTCGGGGTCAAGACGGACGCGAAGGCCGAGGCGCCTGGTGTGGGCACCGGCGCGGCGGTCGCCGCCAACTCGGCCACCGGGGCCCGCACGACGACCTCGCCGAGTGTGAAGACGTCGACCCGGCATCAGACCCGCAAGGCCCGGCTGCGGCTGTCGCGGCTCGACCCGTGGTCGGTGATGAAGACCTCGTTCCTGCTGTCGATCGCCTTCGGTATCGTCGTCTGGGTCGCGGTGTTCATCGTCTGGTCCGCGATCGGCGCGGCCGGCGTCTTCGACAACATCAACAACACGGTGACGGAGGTCCTGGGTACTCCGGCGGCCGAACCGTTCCGGATCGAGAACTACATCAACACCGGCAAGGTGATGGGCTTCACCACCCTGCTGGCCTGCGCGGATGTGCTGATCATCACCGCGCTGGCGACGCTCGGATCCTTCCTCTACAACATCGCGGCCACCCTGCTGGGCGGCCTCGAGGTGACGCTGGCGTCCGAAGACTGACGGCTGGAACCGGGTTCGATCGGGCCGCGGCCTGACCCGATCGGAACCGGTTTGGGAGACAGGCGTTCAGTGCGGTAATCTCTCCCGGGTTCGACCCCGCAACGCGGGCCTATAGCTCAGACGGTTAGAGCGCTGCCCTGATAAGGCAGAGGTCACTGGTTCAAGTCCAGTTAGGCCCACCCCCAGATCGACAGGCGATCCAAGGAGTCCCGGTGCTGAAGAAGGTTCTGCTGGTCCTGCTGGCCAGCATCGGTGGATACTTCGCTTACAAGAAGACCCAGCAGGCCCGCGCCGAGCAGGACCTCTGGGCCGAGGCCGTCGACCCGGTCACCCCGGGCCGCTGACCACCCCCACGGGGGCGTAGCTCAACTGGCAGAGCACTGCCTTTGCAAGGCAGGGGTTAGGGGTTCGAGTCCCCTCGTCTCCACAACCACGTTTCCCCTGGGCAGAGCCTGATTCCCGGCTCCCTCCCCCGTTGAGGTTGACGGCCAGGTCCATCCGCGCGCCACGCGCGTGCGACATCAGCCGTTCACCTCGTCGTCGCCCTGGTCCTCGCGCGCATTCGCGATCTGAGCGCGGGGCCTGCTGGACGCGGCGGCGGGTTCGCGGTGCTCACCATGCAAGGGCGATGACGAGCACAGGCCGAGTAATCGAGTTCGCCCGAGGCGTGCATGCCGCCAGTCGCTTCGCCTGGTCCTACACATTTACGATCCCGAATGAGTCCGACCACGGCCATACCCGCTGACGTTCTCGAAGCGACGCAGGTCCTTTGGGACTCCCACGACATGCATCACGAGCTCCGGCCGACCGACGTAGGTGTCGGCTAGGTAGCCACGATCTCGGGGTCGCCACATACGCCGCCGAGCTACCTGCGGAGCATGTTTCCGCTGATCGTGTTCACCGGCGCGAACGCTCCGACCACAGTAGAGCGATTTCCCCGAGGCGAGGCGATTCACTATGCCGAACACGCCCAGGAGTTGGGTGTCCCGGCAGACGCGATCATCATCGAGTCCGAGGCGACCAACACCGGGGAAAACATCGTCCTCACCCGAGCCGCCCTCGCGGAGCGCCGCATCTTCCCCAAGTCGGTAACGCTCATCTCGCGGCCCAACCAGCAGCGCAGGGCCTACGCCACCTGCCGCAAGATCCGGCACGCGTCAAGGGCGCACTTCGTGCGTCGCAGGCGATCGAGCAAACCGCGCTCGACCCTTGACCCGCACCGCGCTGACCTTGGTCTGGCAGCTAGCAGGGGACGGGGCAGATCCGGCGAGCGGAGCGTGGCTCCGGGTCAGCTGCTAGTTCAGTCCCAACGCGGCGGTCGCGACCTCGCAGAACAGGACGAGGTCGCTCTCGATGTTGGGGTGAGGTCCTCTGTTGACGACGATCTCGCGGCTGACGAACTCGTCGCCGTTGAAGACCTCGTGCAACACGAGGTTGCCCGCGCCCAGCAAGACGACGCCGTCGGTGGTGTGGAGGTGCCCGCTCAGCCCGGTGACGGTGCGCTCGACTGTGTGTACACCCTGCGGGTCGCCGGAGATGATCGTCTCGGAGAACTGCCCAGCCTGGTGCCGGAAGACGGTGGCGTTGTTCTGCGGGTTCGTGTAGACGAAGTCGACCACGCCGACGCTGCGGACGTCGACCGGCTGGTTGGGTGCGAGGAACGTGGTTTGCTTGATGGAGATCGCGGTGTCCACCGCATGCCTGGTCTCGCAGAAGTTGGGATCGGTGAACGAGTCGGTCATGGTGAAGTGGATGACGCCAGGATTAGCGGCGACCGCCGATGGCACTGCGCCCAGTCCGAGCGCAACGACGATTCCGACCACCAGTGCGAACCTACGCATTGGTCCCCTCCATTCGTGGTTCTGTCCCGGCAGCGGACGCGTTCGGTCACACCGAACGCCCGCCAGCGCGGGTCCCCCTCCCGAGCAGAGCGCGACCAGGCGACTCTGCCGCGTTGATGCCGGCCAGAGGCATCCTTCCCCCAGATGCACGAACACCACAGCGGACATCCGCCGAAGGTCCCGAGGCCAGGAAACACCCCGGGCGCGCGACCTGTAAAGGCGAGTCGGTCCACGTCAGAACCTGGTCACAGGCGGTGCTCGGACGCGGGCTCACATCGAGGACTAGGCCGCCCGCATCAAGCTCGTGATGCTGTTCGCACGCGTGCCAATAACGGGCCATTACGAGGGCCGCACAGGGTCACACCAATCCACGGCCGGCCACGGCACCACGCGGCCGACCGCTGTCAACGGGGGATCGGACGGACTCGTCATGAGAAGGTCGCCGTGCCACGGACGTGCCACAAGGGGAGAGCAGGAGCGGACCCGGCCGGTCAGCAACGGTCACTGACCAGCCCAGCCCGACGCTCAGCACTTGACCGCTCGGCCAGGTGCAGCAGCCCGGATCACCCGAACGAGGCTGCTCGCGGCGTACTGCTGGTGGTGGTCCGTACAACGCGTGAGAGCCCTGCCATGTTCCTCACCATTTGGTGAGGAACATGGCGATGGAGTCAGTCGGCCTGAGGCTGCGGCTTGAAGCGGCGAACCTCATGCGGCCAACCGCATGCCTCCGCGACCTTGCCCGCCCACATCTTGGCGGCCTCGTCATCGGCCACGTCCACCAGAGCGAACCCGCCCAGAAACTCCTTGGTCTCGACGTATGGTCCGTCGGTGATCAATACGTCGCCACTGGTGGGGTCGGCGTTGTAGACCGGGCCGTCCTCCTCCTCCAGTCCCCCGGCGAAGACGTACGTGCCGGCAGCCTTCATCTCGTTCACGACCGCCATGGCGCGTGGCCCGCGCCCGCGGAACCACTCCTCGGTGTGGTCACCCACCCACTGTTGGTTGAAGTAGATGAGGTACTCGGGCATGTCTGCTCCTTCGGCTCGAGCGGACCCGCTGTCCGCCTCCACCTACGCTACGAACGGCGTCCGGTGGATACGACAGCCGACGGCCAAAAGTTTCCACGGGACCTCCGCCGTTCGGTCCCCGCGCAGGCGCCATGTATCCCCTGTTCGCGGAGATCACGGCGCCCGCCACCGGCTACGAGTAGCCCAACCGCAAGTAGCCGCGATCCGCGCATTCGACCTCAGACCGGGGTGAGTGGCAGCCTCGGATGGACCGCTACGGACGGGTCTGCGGCAACTTTGAATCTCGCGGACAACGAGGCCCCCCGAGAGGCCCCCGAAGGGCCGTGAACAGCCGTCAACGACCCTCGAGTTCATCAGAGGTACCACAGCGATTGAACGCGCAGCGTTCGGGCGCTGCCAAACTCCACTGTCCCCCAGGGAGCTCGTGCCACACCTGTGCCACAGCGGGGGCGCACGAGTGGGCCCTGCTGGTCAGTGGCGGTCACTGGCCAGCCGAGCCCGGCGCTCAGCGGTTCACCGCTCAGCCAGGTGCAGGCAGCAGCCCGGATCGCCTTTGCAAGGCAGGGGTTAGGGGTTCGAGTCCCCTCGTCTCCACAACCTTCTTCCCCTGGTCAGAACGTGATTCGTGGCCGACCAGCGTGCACCGAGCCCGCGTGCGGCTTCGCGCCACTGGCGCGCCGTTCACTTGGACTTCCCCTTCTCCGCCTGCTCAAAAGCGCATGGTCTTTCCGAGCGGGTCAAGGTCGAACGTCAACAGGCCCCGCTGAACTGCCGGCAGTCCGTTCAGGATGTCGGAGGCCTCGTCCGGGGAGTTGACCTCCAGGAACAGCACGATTCCAGGCACGTCACCCACCTTGAACGCATACTCGGTAACGACTCGGTGCCGCACGAGCTCCCAGGCCTCCGTCGACACGCTGTTCCCGTCGAAGAACTTGGTGAGCTGCTCTGGCGTCACACCCTCTGCGATCCGTGAATTCGCCATGTAACGCATGCTTCCTCCAGTCCGCCTCAAAGGGCGCCTAGGTCAGGCAGCTCGCCCGAGCGCGGGTCATCGCCATGGTCGCACCGGAACCGGGCCGCACCAACGGCCACGGTCCGCGTTCACCGAAACTTCACCGCCACCTGGCGGCGGAGAGGTCAGGGCCGGGCTGTGGGGTGTGGTGTGGCGCCTCGGCGCCAGCTGCGGACTATCCAGAGGACTCCGACGAGGCCGTTGAGTGCCAGGGCGGCGTCGTACGTCACGTGGAAGACCCAGAGCTCCTCTGGTGTCGGAACCTCCTCCCAGTAGCTACCGTCCGGCCAGTCCGCGACCCAGCCGTTTCCGGTGAGTCCCTGGGTGATCCAGATGGCCCAGCCGTACGTCGCGTCCCATGCTCCGTGGAGTGCGGCGACGCCGGCGAGCGTCCAACCCACCCGCATAGTGAAGCGGAACCCGCCGTTGGCTCGAGCGGAAGCGGCGAAAAGGGCTCCACCGAGCAGCGCGGTCCAGGTCAGGTGGCCGAAGGGGGCGAGCATGGCTCGCGACACCTCGGTCTGCAGGATGTTCAGCTCGGGGTGGTCATCGGCGTGCTGGACATACGCGTAGAAGGCGTAGCCCGTGCTTTCGAAGGCGGCGAAGCCGGCGCCTACAGTGGCGCCCAGGACCATCCCTCCGTGCACCGTGCGCTCGCGTAGCCGCCAGGCGACCGCCACCAGCACTGCACCCTTGGAGACCTCCTCGATCAAGCCGACGCCGAAGAACCCGAGCGCGTTGCCCACCGGCCCAGACCCCGTCGGCAGCAGGTAGATCTCCGTCACGGCGGATACAACGACCCCGATCGTCCCGGCCGCGACAAACCCCGTGAGGACCACACTGGTGGTCAGGTTGCAGTCGTCCAGCCGAGCCAGCGCGAACGTCACGACCGTGATCGGCACCAGAAAGCTCCCGATCAGGAACAGGGTCGGTATCAGGATCTCGTCGTCGGTGACTGCTGTCACTCCAGCCGCGAGCACCCAGACCAGGAGGCCGGCCAGGAGAACCACGCGCCACGCGCGCTTCCCAGCGACAACGGGGATCTCCACAGGTTGATCGGCCACGCTCGGACTCTGACAGTCAAACGGCCATGGAACATCGTCCCCCGAGGGTGAGATCGCGTACGCCCACGTCGCCGGTCAGGGAGTCACCGACATGCAGCACCCGATCAGGCGGAAGACCCAGTAGGTCGAGGGTCAGTCGGAATTGCCCGCGGTCAGGGTCGGGGACGTAGGTCACATTCGTGCCGCCTGACATCGTGGGGGGCCGTTTCGTCGGAGTCGTGTAGCCAACGAGAACGGTAGAGGAGTTCGGTATGGATGCTCGTTTGAACCTTTTCGACAGCCCGACTGCGGGCAAGGTGCTCAAGTACGTCGGGTCCGCGGGGCGGGTGACTGCGGACTCGACGCTGCCCGCCGCGACGCAGGAGTTGGTGAGGCTCCGCGCGAGTCAGATCAACGGTTGCGGCTTCTGCACGGACATGCACACCAAGGACGCCGCCGCGGCTGGTGAGTCGGCGCAGCGCCTCAACCTGGTGGCGGCGTGGCGGGAGGCCACGGTGTTCACCGAGGCTGAGCGTGCTGCGCTGGAGCTGGCCGAGCAGGGCACCCGCATCGCCGATGCGGCCGGTGGAGTCACAGACGAGGCCTGGGCGAATGCGGCCAAGCACTACGACGAGGAGCAGCTCGCCGCACTGGTGTCGGTGATCGCCATCATCAACGCCTACAACCGGGTGAACGTGATGGTCCAGCAGCCCGCCGGCGACTACCAGCCCGGCCAGTTCGGATAGCCGGAAGCGCCTGGCCCGCGAAGTCGCGTGCCCGGCGCATGACCCGAGGATGACCGCCCGGTCCGTGCGGCGATGGCGCCGTCGCCGCACGATCGCGACCGAGGGTCGGTGGCGAAACAGCGCGCTGGTTCAGCTGTCCTGGGGGCTGGCTCAGGCCTCAGGGCAGAGGTGTGGTTTCAATGATCCGGAAGCCGCGGTGTTTGTAGTTTGTCAGGGCGTGGGGGTGGTCTGCGGAGGATGTTTGCAGCCAGACGCGAGTGGTTGGTTTGCCGGAGGGGGAGCTGAGATTCCAGGCGGTTTCGGTTGCGAGGGTGAGGAAAAGGCCGCCGAAGCCCTTGGACTGGAACTCGGGGAGCAGGCCGAAGATCACGATGCCCACGTTGCCGTTTGCAGCTAGCTCCAGTTCCACGAGACCGGCGACGGCGCCCTCGACCCGGGCGACCCACGTGTGGACTGCCGGCTGGGACAGTTCGTCCGCCCACCGTTCGTTGGTCCAGATACTCCGACCGCCTGAGCCCAGTGGCTCCCAGATGCGGACATAGACCGCGCGGATCAGCTCGGCGGAGTCCGGACCGACCTCTTCCAGGACCAACGGAGCTGGTGCCGGTCGCCCAGGAATCAACTGCCCCGCAGCTGTCATCTCGAGACACGTGACAATCATTTCCCCAACCCCTCGGTGCCCGGGTCCGCAGTACGTGGACTGCCGGACCAGCGTAAGCATTGTTGCCGGGGGCTACGAGGTTGTTGACCGATCGGGACTGCGTGAGCCGCGACTACGGAGGATCCGGACCCTGATCCCCCAGCTCGGCCGCTCCTGCCAACTGCACGATCTGGTCGCGAACTCCCTGGGCGCGATCGCCGGCGTCGGCCCGGCGGCCACGGTGCAACTCGTACTGCGCCCCGTCAGCGGGCCACGGACCCTGACGAGCCCCGTGTACGTCGTGGAGCACAACGCGGTACTGGCGGTTCGCAGGCCGTCGGTCAGGCATCGCCGGGCCGAGCTGGCACTCGCGATGGCGAAGAGCTCGGGCCGCCTCCGACCGGTGGCCAGAGCCCGATGAGGGGGCGTGGATGGTTTTCCACAGGTTGTGGATGAACCGGGGGATGACCGGTCAGGACGCTGAAGATATCCACAGGTGGAATCGTGGTCAGGGTCGAACCTCGAGGCCCAGCGACGTGGTGATCACCATCGCCTGGGTGAGATCGACAATGGCGTTCTTGAGCTCCACGGTCAGCGGGTCGAGGGTGGACAGATCTGAGCCGCGGAGGTCGGCCCCGGAGAAGTCGGCCTGGTGCATCCAGGCGCCGGACAGGTCCACATCCCGCAATGAAGCCTTGCTCGCCCTGAGCCCGGTCAGGTCGGCCTCCCGCAGTCTCACGCCGGTGAGTTCGACGCCGCGCAGATCCGCGCCGGGCAGGCCGACGAACGACCAGTCGCCGCCCTCGACCTTCATCAGGTTGTAGGAGCAGTCGTCGAACATGCTGCCCATCACTTTGCATCGCGTGAACGTGGTGTCGAAGAACGAGCACCGCACGAAGGTGCAGTTCACGAACGCGGCGTCGGTGTGGGTGGACGCGTTGAACCGCACGCCGCGGAAGGTGCACTCCTCGAAGACGCCGCCCTGGTTCGTGACCTCGGTCAGGTCGGAGTCGATGAACAGCACCTGGGCGTACGTCCGGCCCGACGGATCAGCGTCGTCCCAGTCCCGGATCGTCGTCTCGGTCTTCGGTGCGGGTCGTCCGTGTTTGCGGTCAGCCACGGCACTCCTCTCAGGTCACCTGCAGTGTGACGCCTCGGACCGACAGAGTTCAGCCGCCCGACAGAATTTCAGCCGGCCGACACGTTCAGCTGAACGACCAATCCAGGAGAGTGATCAGCGTGGCCGGATCTGAGCGGGTGATGGTCTTCGGCGCCGGCGGCTTCCTCGGCAGCGCGATCTGCCGGCTGCTCGTGGACCGCGGCATCGAGCACCGCGGCATGACCATTTGGTACAGAAGCAGCTCGGGTGGTCGGCCAGGATTCCGTTGGAGCAGTCGCTGCTCGACACCTGGATCGCCTGCCCGTCCAGATGACGGCTTCTGCTCACCGGGAGAATGGTGGGGTGGAGATTCGCTCAGCGTGTCAGCCGGCGCCCGACCGTCGTCCTCCCGCGGTCAACGAGGATCTGGTGTTGAGCGGGCCTGGGTTCGTGGTGGTGCTGGACGGTGCGACCGCGCCGGCCGAGCTGGACTCCGGATGCCGGCATTCGGTGGCGTGGCTGGTCGGCCGGCTGGGCGGGCAGTTGGTGGTGCCGTTGCTCGGTGGATCCGCGGCGCCGCTGGCGGACCTGTTGGCTGACGCGATCGCCGCCGTGATGGCCGAGCACGCGGACAGCTGCGATCTGGCGAATCCGGACAGCCCGTCGTCGACTGTGTCGATCGTGCGAGCCTCAGCGGACCAGGTCGATCATCTGGTCCTGGCGGATTCACCGGTGGTGCTGCGGTCGCCCGATCAGCGGATGACGGTGGTGGCGGATGACCGGATCGACCTGTTGCCGGAGTACACGTTCGGGGCCGTGCGGCGACTGCGGAACCAGCCTGGTGGTTTCTGGGTGGCGAGCACCGAGCCGAAGGCGGCGTACGAAGCAGTCGCCGGTACTACGGACCGCGCGGACGTCGAGGTGGTCGCGATGCTCACCGACGGGGCGTCGCGCTATGCGGAGCGCTACGGGCACACCTGGGAAGACCTGGTCGAGGTACTCGATACGGCCGGGCCGCAGGAGTTGATCGACCGGGTCCGCTCGTACGACACGAATGCGGCCGAGGGCACGTTCCGCGGCAAGCGCCACGACGACGCCAGCGCAGTCCTCTGGCGGCTAGCCCGGCGGCGTCCAACTCCGTGAGCCAGGCGGCTGCTGCCTGGCTCCAGACGTCGACTCCCCGGGATTCGTGGGCCGGCCAGGCGGTGGCTGCCCTCCTGGGTGCGGCTGTGCGCCGTAGGACGGGAACGAGCGGGGCGCGTTCCCCGGCTGCTGGCTCGGTGGAGGACCGAAGCCGGGCTGGCTGGTGTACGTCGGGCGCGGGGCGTACTGCGGTGGCTGCGGGTAGGTAACCGGGGTGGCGGGAGGCTGGCCCGGGTGGAGAAGGCCGAGTTCGGCGCCCCGGGTGTCCTGCCAGGTGCTGACTCGGAGGAGGAGCAGGGAGACTGTGACGGCGGCGGCGATCAGGAGGGCGATGGCGACCGTGAAGCCGATGTTCACCCCGAGGGCGACCCGAACCATGTCGTCCTGCAGGTCGTAGATGTCCACATAGTCACCCGTTGCGCCGGCCGCATCCGCCCGATCGACCAGTTGCACGATCCAGACGACGAAGCTGATCAGCACCGTCGCGCCGCCCGCGACCAGGATCACCCAGAAGCCGGTCCACGCGGCCCACCAGCCGTACAGCAGCGCGCGGACCTCGCCCGACTTGGCCGCGCCCGGTTGCGCGGGTGGCTCGCTCGCCTGGACGACGTCCTCGACCACTTCCAGCGGATACCAGAACTGGACGATCGGGCAGATCCAGCTGCCCACTACCCAGCCCTGCGTGTGCCGGTGCGAGTCGAACCCTCCGGGCGGGATCGGCCGGAACACCTGGGTGTTCTCCCGGGCCTGCCAGAGCCAGATCAGGAAGGCGATCGCCGTGCCGACGAACAGGTACCCGACCAGGTCCAGCAGTGGCCCGCTGTTGGTGATCGACTCGATCCCGCTGTCGAACTCGTCCTCGGAGACCAGCCCGTAGACGAATCGCTTGACGTCGTCGTACGAGCTCCACATCAGCACGACCTGGACCACGGCAGCGACCGCCGTCAGTCCCATCAGGCCGATGCTGATGAGCGCTATCCGCCGCAACGGCCGGTACTTCGGCGCCGCGACCACCGCCGGATAGGGCGGATACTGCCCCGCCGGATACCCCGGATAAGGCCCCTGCGGCCCCGGATAAGGCTGACTCACCTTCCCCACCTCCCCGTGGGACAAGTTATCCCAGCCCAGGGAGCCCTCACCCAGTTATCCACAGCCCAGCACACCATCGGCCGCCCGAGCGGGTGCAAACGCGCAGCTCAGACCGAGGCGAAGGCCTCTTGGGCTGCTGGCAGGGCAAGGGCCCTGTCGGAGGCGGAGAGACCGATCCGGGTGCGGCGGTCGAGGAGGTCGTCTTCGGTCAAGGCGCCCTCGTGGCGTACTGCGAAGCGGAGCTCGGCGTGGGTCGTCGCCAGCCCGGGCGCGATCGGCAGCAGGAGTGAGGGGTCTCCCGCGATGACGTCAGGCGCCTCGATGCCGTAGCGCTGGACGAAGCGGGCCGGTGCCCGGACGGCGGCCAGGTGGCCTGGGGAGGCGGCGCCGATGAGGGGGATGCGGTGGGTCAGGCATGGCCGGCGGACCTCGACCGACGACTGCGCGAGGGCGGTGTCGAGGACGTCCTGCGCCATCCGGCGGTAGGTGGTCAGCTTCCCGCCCACGATCGTCACGACACCTTCGGGACTCGTGATCACCGCATGCCGCCGTGAGATGTCGGCGGTCTTGGACCCGCCGTGGTGATGGCCGGTGTCGAGCAGCGGCCGCAACCCCGCATACGTGCCGAGCAGGTCGTCCCTGGTCAGCGGCACGCGCACGGCCGAGCTGATCGTGTTGAGCAAGAAGTCGATCTCGGACTCCGTGGCGCGCGGTACGTCGCTCACCGGGCCCGGTGCGTCCTCGTCGGTCAGCCCCACGTACACCCGGTCGTCCGGCGCGGGAATCGCCATCACCACCCGGCGCAACTCCCCCGGCACCGGAATGGTCAGCACGGCCGACAGTCCCCCGAAGGCCGACTGCGGCAGCACCAGGTGAGTCCCCCGGCTGGGCCGCAGCTTGATGCCCGAAGCCACCTGGTCCGCCCAGATCCCGGCCGCGTTGATGACGATCCGGGCATCCACGCTCAGCCGCCGGCCGGACAGCTGATCCACCAGCACCGCGCCGGCACCGGTCACCTGCTCGGCCGAGCACCGCGTGAGCACCCGCGCGCCGTATGACGCGGCGGTGCGCGCGATCGCGACGACCAGCCGCGCATCGTCGTACAGCTGGCCGTCCCAGGTGAGGAAGCCGCCGCGCAGTCCCTCGGGGCGCAGCGTCGGGGCGTAGCGGAGGATCTCGGCCGAGCTGATCCGGCGGGAGTGCGGCAGGTAGTCGTCACTGGTCCGCGCGAAGGTGCGGAGCACGTCGCCGCCGAGGAAGGCACCGCGCAGCATCGCCGCCTGCGCGATCCTTGCCTGCGGCAACCACGGCGCGACCTGCGGGACCGGGTGGACGAGATGTGGCGCGGTGGTCTTCATCAGGATGCCGCGCTCGACCGCACTCTCGTACGCGATCCCGACATGCCCCGAAACCAGGTAGCGCAGACCGCCGTGCACCAGCTTCGAGCTCCAGCGGCTGGTCCCGAAGGCCAGATCGTGCTTCTCCACCAGGGCAACGGTCAGCCCGCGCGCGGCCGCGTCGAGGGCGACCCCGACCCCGGTGACGCCGCCGCCGATCACCAGCACGTCGACCTTGCCGGTCGCCTCGAGCCAGTCCAGCTCGCGCGTCCGCCGGGCGGCGTTCAAACTGGCGTTGCCCACCGCGATCATGGCGTCAGGTACCTCGTCAGCATCACCCGCAGCTCCTCGTCCAGCTCCGGGTATTCCTTCGGCTCGGCCAGCACCGGTCCCGAGACAGCCGACGCGAGCGAGACCAGGATGATCTGCCGGGACAGCCAGTCCGGGTCGCCGTCGCGGATCGACCCGTCCGCCTGGCCCGCCTCGATCCCCGCCTTGACCAGCGCGAGGTGTGCGACCGTGCTGCTGCCCCGCCGCTCCAGCAGGTACGGCGTGAGGAACTCCGGGTCGAGCTCGATGATCTTGCGCATCAGCGGGTGGGTCCGGGTCTTCGCGACCACCTCGACGACACCTTCGACCAGGCGGGAGCGCCCGTCCACGGAGTCGGGCTGGAAGGCCGAGACCAGCGCGGTGGTCCACTCCCGGGTCATCAGCGCGGCGACCACGGCCTGCACGTTCGGCCAGCGGCGGTAGAGCGTCGCCCGGGAGACCTCCGCGTGCCGGGCGATGTCGGCCATCGTCATCCGGCGCATGCCGATCGCGAGCAGCAGTTCGTACGCCGCGTCGAGGATCCGCTCCTCGCCGATCGCGTTCGCCGGCGTCGGCCGGGTGGAGGCCGGAGCGGCCTCACCGTTGCCTGGGTCCGCCGAGGTCGCGCCAGTGGAGCCGCTGCCCGTGGAACTGCTGCCTGTCGAACTGCTGTCAGGAGAACCGGGGCCGCTGGAGCCGTTGGCGATTTCGCTGCTACGCTGAGACATCACACGTCAGAGTGTATCAGCGACTCCGGCGTGTGGGGAACGTCCGGACGAGGTGGAGACCAGGGGGTTTCACCTCTTCCGGACGGTACCGCCGAAGCCGACCGTTGGGGAGCCCCGAATGACCGAGTCCGACCTGCCGGTGGTGCAACTCACGCCCGGCCGCTGGGGCGACCCGGCCCACCCGGTCGAACTCCCCGCCGCCGCCGTCGAAGCCCTCAAGCACCTCGGCGTACGCCGCCCGGCCGCTCCCGTGGTGGACCCAGCCGTACGACGTACTGCGGGTGAGGGTGAGCCGGCAGGCGACGCGGCTCCGGGTGGCTCGACGGACGACCCGGAGTTCACCCTCGCCGCCCGGGAGGTGCTGGAGAAGGTGCTCGGCGCGGAGCATGTGAAGACCGACTTCGAGACGCGCTGGGGTCATACCCGCGGCTACTCGACGCCCGACCTGCTCCGCCATCGCGCGGGCGACACCTCGGACCTGCCGGCCGCCGTCGTCTACCCGGGCTCCCACGACGAAGTACAGGCGCTCCTCACCGCGTGCGACGAGCACCGGATCGCGATCTCCCCTTACGCGGGCGGCACCTCGGTCGTCGGTGGACTCGCCCCACAGCGCGCCACCTTCATCGCCGTAGACCTGCGCCGCCTGAACAGACTCGTCAGCCTCGACGAGATCTCCCGCACGGCGACCCTCGAGGCCGGCGTACGCGGTACTGCCGCCGAGGCCATACTCGCCGAGCACGGCTATACGCTCGGCCACTTCCCCCAGTCGTACGAGGGCGCGAGCATCGGCGGGTATGCCGCGACGCGCTCGAGTGGTCAGTCCTCGGCCGGCTACGGGCGGTTCGACCAGATGGTGGTCGGGCTGACCCTGGCGACTCCGCGCGGCAAAGTCGAACTGGGCCGCGCGCCGATGTCCGCGGCCGGCCCGGATCTCCGCCAACTCGTGCTCGGATCCGAAGGCGCCTTCGGCATCATCACCTCGGTCGTACTCAGGATCCGCCCCCGCCCCGCGGAGCGGTCCTTCGAGGGCTGGAAGTTCGCATCGTTCGACGAAGGCCTGACCGCGATTCGGCGCCTCGCCCAGGACGGCCCGCTCCCGACCGTGCTGCGGTTGTCCGACGAGGCCGAGACCGCGATCAACCTCGCCGACCCGGACGTCCTCGGCGGCGGCACCGGCGGAGCACTCGCGATCGTCGGCTTCGAAGGCACCCGTACCGCGGTACGCCGGGCCGAGGTGGCCGAAGTCCTCACCGCCGCAGGCGGCGAATCCCTCGGCAAAGGGCCGGGCGAGACCTGGCGCCAGGGTCGCTATCGCGCTCCTTATCTCCGCGACCCCTTGCTCGACGAGGGCGCGCTGGTGGAGACGCTCGAGACCGCCGGGTTCTGGTCGAGCTTGCCGACGCTGAAGGCGAAAGTCACCGAGGCACTGGTCACCGCCCTGTCCGAGCAGGGCACCCCTCCGTTGGTGCTTTGCCACGTCTCCCATGTCTACGAGACCGGCGCCTCGCTCTACTTCACGGTGATCTCCGCCCAGACCGACGACGCCGTAGTCCAGTGGCGCAAGGCGAAGGCTGCCGCGAGCCAGGCGATCGCCGCGGCCGGTGGAACGATCACGCACCACCACGCAGTCGGCACCGACCACCGCGACGCCTACATCGCCGAGATCGGCCCGCTCGCGGTCGAGGCCCTGCAGGCCGTCAAGCACGTGCTGGATCCGAACGGCATCCTCAACCCCGGGATCCTGCTCCCCGAGGACTGACCGGCATCCACAGTGGTATGCACAGCTGTTGATAACTTGCGTTAGGTAATCGAGCTATCGCGTCAAGTTAGTATCTTGACTCCACCTGGAGCGGCTGCAACTGGGCGGAGCCGGGCACGGGCGGTGGTGACCCGACCCCAGACGATGGCCTGCGGGTCAGCTGTCCGAGTACGAGGTCTACAGCAGTCAGCTGTGTTTGAGTGCCCAGTCCAGGGCGTAATCGGCCACCTCTTCCCAGCCCGGTACGCCGCCGGTGAAGTGGGGGCGGCCGGGGAACTCGTAGTAGTCGGTGACCGCGTTGCTCTTGTAGCGCTGGTAGTTCTCCTTGGTCATCGCCGGTGGGACGGTGTGGTCCGCGCCGCCGGCGATGATCAGGAGCGGGGCCCTGGTCTCGTTCTTGAAGTTCACCTTGGTGGCCGCGTTCGGTTTGAAGTTCGCGGTCGCCGCCTGGTAGAGCAGGCGCGCGGTCGAGGGCACGTGGTACTCGTCGTAGAGAGCGTCCGAGTCCGCCTTGCTCAGCGTGTTCGTGAAGGCGAAGTGCCACTGCTCCTTGGACAGCCCGACGGTCTTGTTGCGGTTCAGGGGGTTCGTCAGCGCCGGGGCCGAGGCCCTGAGGGCCGACAGCGGCAGCCGGAGGACTCCCTTGATCGGCGCCGGGTCGATCGCCACCCCGGCCGCGCCGAGTCCCCGGTCGAGCAGCAACTGGACGATCGTGCCACCGAACGAGTGGCCGATCAGGATCGGCGGGGTGTCGAGGTCGCGGATCTTGCGGTCGTAGCTGTCGACGATCTCGGTCAGGCCGAGCCCGTTCATCACCGACGGGTCCCGGCGCAGGGTCTCCAGGTCCGCGTTCATCCGCGGCCATTCGGGAGCGATGACAGTCTCGCCGCGCTCGGTGTAACGAGTGATCCAGTGCTGCCAGGACAGTGAGGTCAGCCAGAGACCGTGGATCAGGACGATGGTTCGGGGAGTGCCTTCAGTCATACGTGCTCCTCGGGTCGCCTCATGCTCGCAGCCGGTCATGGCCGAAGCAATGGATCCGGCGATCGCTTGACCTCAAGTTCTCTTGAGGTATGAGAGTGACGGACATGACTCCTGATTCCCTGACCCGTCCCGTTGCTCTCGTCACCGGCGCCTCCGCCGGTCTCGGCCTCGCCCTCGCGCACGGTCTGGCCGACCGTGGCTGGGCACTGATCATCGACGCCCGGGGCGCCGACGCACTGAAGGACGCGGCCGACGCACTGGCCGGCCGCACCGACGTCGTACCGCTCGCCGGTGACGTCACCGACCCCGACCACCGGGCCGACCTGGCCGACGCCGTCGGTGAGCTCGGCCGCCTCGACCTGCTGGTGAACAACGCCAGCTACCTCGGCCCGAGCCCGCTGCAACCGTTGGCCGTCGCCGACATCGACGAACTCCGGCGCGTTTACGAGGTCGACGTGATCGCGCCGATCGCCCTGGCCCAGGCGCTGGTGCCGGCGCTGACCGCGAACTCCGGCATCGTGCTCAACATCAGCTCCGACGCCGCAGTGGAGGCGTACGAGGGATGGGGTGGTTACGGCTCGGCCAAGGCTGCCCTGGACCACGCGAGCGCAGTACTGGCGGCGGAACACCCCGCGCTGGCCGTCTACGCGGTCGACCCGGGTGATCTGCGGACGGCGATGCACCAGGCGGCCTTCCCGGGCGAGGACATCTCGGACCGCCCGGAGCCGGCCACCGCAGTACCGGCGTTCCTGCAGTTGCTCGACAGCCGGCCGGCCAGTGGTCGCTACCGGGCGGCGGAGTTCGCTCCGGCGGTGACCTCGTGAGAGTTCGTCCCCACACCAGATTCACCCTGCCCGACGAGCTGAACGCGGTGGAGCCGCCGGAAGCGCGAGGGCTGGCCCGGGACCGGGTGAGGCTGCTGGTCGCGGAGGGGTCGACCGTCACGCATACCCGGTTCGACCGGATCGGGGAGCACCTGCGGCCGGGAGACCTGCTGCTCGTGAACACCTCTGGCACGCTGCCCGCGGCGGTGGACGGCTCGTGGATCACCGGCGCAGGAGTTGCTCCGGTTGTCGTCCACTTCTCCACAGCGCTCGACGACGGCACCTGGGTGGTCGAGTTGCGCAGTGGTGGTTTGCCGATGTTCGGTGGCGCGGCCGGCGACCGGGTGGAGCTCCCAGAGGGCACGCTGACTCTGCTGGAGCCGTACGACCCCGGGAGCACCAGGCTCTGGCGAGCCAAGCCGCCAGTTGCGGACGTGGTCGCCTACCTGGGCCGTCACGGTCGCGCGATCACCTACAAGTACGTCGACCGGAAGTGGCCGCTCGCGCTCTACCAGACGGTGTTCGCGAACCAGCCGGGTTCGGCGGAGATGCCGAGCGCTGGAAGGCCGTTCAGCTTCGAGCTGGTGAGTCAGCTGGCCGCGTCCGGAGTACTGATCGCGCCGATCCTGCTGCACTGCGGGGTGTCGTCGCTGGAGAGCTACGAGCCACCGCTGCCCGAGCGGTACGACGTACCGGAGCACACCGCGCGCCTGGTGAACTGGGTGAAGGCCAACGGCGGCAGGGTGATCGCTGTCGGGACCACGGCGGTGCGGGCGATCGAGTCGGCCGCACAGCCTGACGGATCGGTCGCGGCCGCGGGTGGCTGGACGGACCTGGTGCTGGGGCCGGATCATCCCGCTGCCGTCGTGGACGGGCTGATCACGGGCATGCACGCGCCGGACGCTTCCCACCTGCTCCTGCTGGAGTCGGTGGTCGGGGGCGGCGTCGTACAGCACGCTTACGACGCCGCCCTCCAACGTGGCTACCTGTGGCACGAGTTCGGCGACAGCTGCCTGATGTTGCGGAGCTGACCGCAGCCGGTCAGACCTTCTCCTTCTCGGCCGCAGGCTCCTGCTCGGCAACGACCTCGGGGATGACGACCTCAGGGACGTCGACCTCGGGCGCCGCCGGCTCCCCCAATGAGGTCACTGCGCTGAAGTCGGGCGGCGGGCCGATCAGCGGCGGTCCACCCTCGATGCCGGGCCGGGCCCGCTTGTCGACCGCCCGCGGCTCGAGGCTGCCAGCACCGATCCAGTCGGCCGCCGACCGCCTGTGGATGAATCAACGGCCGTCGAGCTGATGCGGTCCGAGGAAGTCGTCGGTGAGGAAATCCCGCGGGAAACCGAGCTCGAAATCAGTCGCGGACTCCAGCCGTCCGACAGCCTCGCCGGGCAGTTCCAGCTCGAGCGCGGCGAGGTTGTCGGCCAGCTGAGCAGGCGAGCTCGCCCCGGCGAGTGGGTGGACCGCCCGCGAGTGCGCCCGCGTCCAGGCAAGCGCCACCTGAGCCGGTGTCGCGCCCAACTCCCGAGCCACCTCCTGTACTGCGACCAGCACCTTGTGCTCGCGTTCATCCACAGCGGTGTCGGCGGATCGGCCCAGCTTCCCGTGCGCGAGCGGAGCCCAGGCCGCCACGGTCAGGCCGAACGCCTCGGCCATCGGCAGGAGTTCCCGCTCGATATCTCGCTGCAGGAGGCTGTACGGCACTTGCAGCCCGGCGAACTCCGTCCAGTCGTGCCACTCGGCCAGGGTGTTCGCCCGGGCGACGATCCACGACGGCGCGTCGGAGATCCCGGCGTACAGGATCTTGCCCGCCCGGACCGCGTCGTCGAGGGCGCGCAGGGTCTCCTCGATCGGCGTGTGCCGGTCCCAGAAGTGCACCCAGTAGATGTCCAGGTGATCCGTCCGCAGCCGGCGCAGGCTGGACTCGAGGGCGAGCCGGAGGTTCTTCCGATGGTTGCCTGCGGCATTGATGTCCGCGGGGTCGCGGGGCAGCGAGTACTTCGAGGCGAGCACGAACCGGTCGCGCCGCCCGGCGAGCACCTCGCCGACGATGTCCTCGCTGCCGCCGTACGCGTCGGCCGTGTCGATCACGTTGCCGCCGGACCCGGCGTACAGGTCGATGATCGGGCGGGCCTGGTCCACCGAGCCGAACCGCATGGCGCCGAGGAACAACTCGGAGACCCGCAGTCCGGTGCGGCCGAACAACCGGTAGCGCATCAGCGGCCGTACCCGTGCAGGAACGCGTGCACGCCGGTGGTGACGGCCTCGGTGATCTCGTCGGTGGTCAAGGACTCTCCTCGGTAGGACGGGTTGGCGCCGGAGACGAGCAGGGAGAAGTGGAGCGCCGCCCGGAGCGGGTCGTCCACCTCGAGCAACCCGTCGGCGGCGAAGGCGGCGAGCCGGTCGGCCAGCGCCCGCCGTACGGCGAGGGGGCCGGTCTCCTGCCAGGCCTGGATCGCCTCCTGCGGGATGTGCCCGGCCTCGGCGTTGACCTGCCGGACGAGGGCCGAGTGCTCGGCGTAGTCCGGCATCGGCGCCCGCCAGGCGAGGGCGAAGTCGACCAGGTCGGCCTCGAGGTCGGTGATCCTGCGTAGGTACCGGTCGATGATCTCCAGTTGCGCGGCGGCGACCCGGGCGGCGCTGTCCTGGATCACCGCGCGGAACAGCCCGGCCTTGTCCTGGAAGTGGTTGTAGATGGTCCGGGTGGAGACGGCGGCCTCGGCGGCGATCACATCGATGCTCGCCCGGGCGTAGCCGTCCCGCGCGAAGACCGTCAACGCCCCGGTCAGCACCGCCTGCCGCTTGTCCATCGACAACCCCTTGCGCTCAAGGTACACAACGGGCGTTGTACTGATTACAACGCCCGTTGTACCTTAACCTCGCAGAGGAAGTCATGTCTTTCACCGCAGCAGAACTCGCGTACCTGAAGTCCCAGCCACTCGCACGGATCGCCACCGTCGGCCCCGACGGCCAGCCGGATGTCGTCCCGGTCGGCTTCGAGTACGACGGCGTCCACTTCTACGTGGGCGGCGTCGACCCCGCGAAGACCCGCAAGGTGCTCAACGTCCAGGCGGGGCACGACCAGGTCGCCCTCGTCATCGACGACCTCGTCTCCACCGACCCGTGGTCACCGCGGTTCGTGCGGGTCTACGGCACCGCCGAGGTCGTCGAACGCAGCGGGATGTTCGGTCCGGGCGTCTACCTCCGGATCACCCCGACGACCAGTTGGAGCTGGCACCTCGACGGCCGGGCTGCCGACCACTCCGACGAGGACTTCGCGCCTCGCCGTACGGTTCACCCGGTCAGCGGCCGAGCAGACCAGGCAGCGTCGCAGCAGTGATGACCTCGGCCTGACGTGGGAAGACCTGCTCGGTCAGCACCCGGTGGACTTCGGCGTTGGGATCAGCACAGCAGTCGGCCAGCACATAGAGGCGGTAGTCCCGGTCTGCGGCGTCGCGCACGGTGGACAGCACCACGCCGCTCGTGGAGACGCCGGCCAGGATCAGGTTGTCGGTGGTGCGCGGGTTGAGCAGCTTCGCCAGGTTCGTGGTGCTGAAGGCGCCGACGCGGGTCTTGGTGACCACGATGTCGCCCGGCTCAGGGGCCAGTTCAGCGATGATCGCAGCCTCCGCGGACCCGTCGGCCAGGCGACCTGATCCGGCCAGTACGGCGAACGACTTGTTCAGCGGGGAGACCGCGTCGTAGTCCTGGGCGCCGAACGCGACTCTGACGTACGCGATCCGCACACCGGCCGACCTCGCTCGCCGGAGGACCTGCGCGGTACGCCGGACCAGCTCATCCGGGTCGGCGAGGTTCCTCACGATGCCCGTCTGGAAGTCCATCACCAGCAAGGCGGTCCGGGTCGGGTCGAGGGGCATGGTCATGCCTGGCTTCCTCCCGTGAGCGGGCGAACTGAGGTACGGATGACGATGTGGGTGCCCAGGAGTTGGCGTTCCCGGCCGGAGCCGGGGGCTGGGCGTTCCACTGCGAGGCGGACGGCGGCCTTGCCCATCTCCTCGTGCGGCATGTAGACGGTGGTCAGCGGTGGCGAGAGCTCCTGCGCCACCGGGATGTTGTCGTAGCCGACCAGGGAGATGTCGTCGGGCACGCTGAGGCCCTTCTCCCGCAGGGCGGCCAGAGCACCCGAGGCCATCACGTCGTTGTGCGCGAAGATCGCGGTGAACCGCAGGCCCTCCGCCAGAGCGCGCAGACAGCCCTGGTAGCCGCCGCTGCGGTCGGCGGTGTTGGCGATCACCAGCGCGGGGTCGATCGCAGTACCGAAGTCCTGGTGGGCTGTGCGGTATCCCTCGACCCGGCCGATCGTCGTGGTCGAGCGCTCGGGTCCGGTCAGCGTCAGGATCCGCCGGTGCCCCATCGACAACAGGTGGCTCGTCACCGCGTAGGCCCCGCCGCGGTTGTCGTACTCGACGACCAGAGCCGGTACGCCGGGCGCAAGTGGAGGCCGGCCACAGAGCACCAGCTGGGAACCCCGGGCGTGCAAGGCGCGAGCGTGCTTCTCCATCCGCTGCTCGTAGTCGTCGGTGAGCTCCACGCCGCCGACCAGGATCACCGCCTCGACGTCGTCCTGCTCCTCGAGCCGGGCGAACACTTCTTCCTCGCGGCGCAGGTCTCCACCGGTGATGTAGACCGCGCTGAGCCGGCCGTAATCACCCGCGGCCTCGGCGACGCCGGTGGCGACCAGGCTGCGCAGCGGCGACACCACGTCCGACACGATCATCGCGATCGACGTCGCCGGGGCGGACCGCTTCGGCGTCCGGGAGGTGACGACGTACTGGAGCTCCTCGACGGCTTGGAGCACCTTCGCGCGCGTCGGCTCGGCGACCGGATAGTCGCTGGTCAGCGCGCGCGACGCGGTGGCGACCGAGACCTGGGCGCGCCGGGCGACGTCGCGCAGCGTCGGCCCGCGTCGCGTCGGTGCTCCCTCGATCTCAGCCATCAGTACTTCTTACCTGATCCCGGTGAAAATTGCGTCGAGGTCGAACTCCTGCTCGCGCCCGTCCGGCCAAACCACCGTCACGATTACGCCGTCAACGCTCGCGCTGACGGTGTCCTTCACCTCGACACCGCTCAGCGAAGCACTCGCCACATAGACGGGGTTCTCCCTCGACGTCGTACCGACCAGCTCGGGCACGACCGCCCACTCGCCGTACGCGGTCCCGTACGACGCGGACGCCGAGCCCGCCGATTCCCAACCGTGCAAGCCGGACACACTCGATCGAAGCCCTCCGGCCTGTACGCCGACCGTCGTGCCGGCGACGGCTTGTTCGAAGTCGGACGGGTGTGAGCCCGCGACCGCCCAGCCCGACAACCGCAACGGCAGCGCGGGCGGAACCCAGACCAGCCGGTGGATCCGCACCTCGAGAGCACCCTGGACTGCGGTGATGCTGTCGATCCGCGCGGATGGCAGCACGGGCCCACCGTCGGCCGTGTCGCTCCCCTCCCACGGCGAGAACCGGGGGAACCTCGGCGCATGCCAGGACGCGAGCCAGTTGTCCCCCGCCGCGGTGTTGTGGATCCGGCGTCGCGCACTCCAGACCCGGCGGATCTTCACCTGCAGGTCGTTGTCCGACGGATCGTGCAGCGAGGTCGGCCCGGTCCGGGTCGAGTAGCCGAAGCGGGAGTACAGCGGATCAGGCGCTCCCGCGTCCGCAGCATCCGGCTTCAGGTGGTCGTTGCCGTGGTTGTGCACCCGGACGAGTCCGTCAGCCGCGGTGTTCTGGATCAGCAGCCCTGCCGGCCCCACCGCGCGGACATAGTCGGCCTGGTCCGCGGGCAGCTCCTCCTCAGCTGCCGTCCAGACCGGATGATCCGCCGGCAGCATCAGTGCCAGGAACCCCTTCGACGCCCAGTACGGCGAACCCGGGCCGGAGTACCGCTGGACGGTCGGCAGGTGCTCGCCGTGCCAGCCGAGCGAGAGGACCCCGTGGTCCGTGATCGAGCCGCGTTCGACGAAGTAGCGCAGTCCCGCCGACAGGATGCGCCGCGACTGCCCGGGGCTCAACGGGGTCTGGTTCGCCAGTTCGCCGAGAGCCACCGCCGCCAGGGTCGCCGTACGGTAGGTCATGCTGCGGCCGTAGTACAGCGGTGAGCCGTCGCGGTCGAAGGTCTTCCCGAACGTCTCGAGGAACTCCTTCAGCCGCGGCCCGAGCTTCTCCTCCAGCGCCGTCAGGCCGCGCAGGTGCGCGTGCAGCACCGGGTAGAGGTGCATCGCCCAGCCGACGTAGTGGTCGAACGCATCGCCCGCGCCGTCGCTGTACCAGCCCTCGCCGCGATACCAGCCCTCGATCAGCCCGAGCGCCCGCTCGATCACGTACGCCGTCTGCTCGTCCGCGCGGCCGACTCCTTCGAGGAAGCTCGCGATCGTGGCCGGGAAGAGGTACCAGTTGTTCGGCGAGGGCTCCTGCTCGATCGTCGCGCGGAACCAGGCGGCGAGGCGGTCCTGCTCGTCGGGCGCGAGCCGCCCCCAGGTGTCGTCCTTGGTGAGGTGCAGGCTGAGCGCGATGCCGGCGGCCTCGACGTGCGGCTGCCCGGTCCGGCCGACGTGTCCGACCACCGGCCAGGACTCGTCGTCATCGGCTCCGACCGTGCGGGTGCCCGCGACCAGGCCGTCGACGTACCTCTGCAGGTGGCCGTTCTTGTCCGAGCCACCCGCGTGCAGGAAAGCCGCCAGCAGGAAAGTGCGGGCGAAGCCTTCTAGCCCGTCGGTCGCCGGCCCCTGCTGGGACGGACGGCCCGGGAAGTTGATCCGTGCACCCTGCGGGGACCGGTACGCGTCGGCCGACTGCAGCAGGTGGTCGGCGACGGCGACCCAGTGGTCGCGGGTCAGTCCGGTGTACGGGCTCAGACCGCGGTCCTCGTCGGGGAGCAAGGAACCCAGCGGTCCGGAAACCTGCAGCGGGGGGAGCACGGGTTGCATGGATTACCTTTCTTCGGCGGCGGAGATCCAGTTCCAAGTGGCGGGCAGGGCCTCGTCCAGCGGCGGCAGGTGCGGGTGCCACTTGAGCTCCCACTCCAACGACAGCCAGTACTCCGTGCCCCGCAACGCCTGCAGCAGTTGGTCGATCGGGTAGTCGCCGGCGCCGATCGGCACCGGCCGGTAGTCCTTGGTGGAGTCCTCGTCCTTGATCTGGACGAAGTCGATCCACCGCTTCAGCAGCTCGAGCGCCTCGGCCGGGGTCTCGCCGTGGCTCCAGGTGTGCGCGCTGTCCCAGATGACCTTGGCGTTGTGGCCGGGGACCTCGCTGTCGAGCAACCCGCACAGCCCGGCCATCCTCCGTCCGGCCGAGTGGGAGTCGTGCGTCTCCAGCAGGATGGCGACCTCCCGCGAAGCCGTCGTGACCCGGTCGAGCGCGCGGATCTCGCCCGGCGTGGGCGAATCACCCGCCTCGGACGCAGTACTGGGGTCGTCGCCCGGGAAGACGCGGACGCCGCGAGCGCCCAGGTCGGCGGCGAGTTCGAGGTGCGCGTCGAGGGGTTGCTCCTCGACCGCGCACAGCTTGACGTAGCTGTTGATCGCGAGGATCTCCAGGCCGGCATCCTCGATCCGGCTCCGCAGGTCGCGGCGTTCCGTGGCGGTCAGACCGGTGTGGGTGAACTCGTCGTCCGCGGTCCGGAGCTCGAGGCCGGAGATGTTGTTGCCTTGAGCAAGTTTCAGGACATGGTCGAGTGGTGCGCCGGGGCAACCCAGCGTGGAGAAGGCGAGTTTTGTCATCCCTTGATCCCTGAGGTAGCCATGCCCGCGATGAAATACCGTTGGCCGAAGATGAACAGCAAGATCATCGGCAGCGTAGCGAGTGCGGACATCGCCATCAGGAACGGCCACTGCACGCTGCCCGAGCCCTGCGCGAAGGTCGCGAGGCCGAACTGCAGCGGCCGCAGGTTCTCCGAGCTGGTCGCCACCAGCGGCCAGATGAAGCCGTTCCAGGCGGACTCGACGTTGAACAGCGTGATCGTGACGAACGCGGGAGCGGCCAGCGGCGCCATGATCCGGAAGAAGATCCCGATCTCGGAGACGCCGTCGACCCGGGCCGCGTCGGCCAGCTCGGCCGGCAGCGAGATGAAGAACTGCCGGGCCAGGAAGGTGAACAGCGGCGCCGAGACGAACGGCACGATCAGCGCCGCCCAGGTGTTCAGCCAGCCGGTGCCGCCGTTGCCCAGGATGTCGTTGCCACCGGCCAGCGGGATCCGCCGGACCACGAGGAACAGCGGCACGATGAGCACCTGGAACGGCACGATCAGCAGCAGGATGAAGTAGTTCAGGATCCCCTTGCGGCCGCGGATCGGGAGTTGCGCGAGCGCGTAGCCTGCCGCAGTACAGAAGAGCAGGACCGGGATGGTCTGGCCGACCACGACGATCAGGCTGTTGCGGAAGTACGTCGCGAACGGCGCCGCCTTCAGCGCGTTGACGTAGTTCATCCACTCGACATGGTTCGGCAGCCAGGCGAAGCCGTTGACCTCGTTGAGCGTCTTGAACGATGTCAGGATCATCCACAGGAACGGCACCACCATCAGGAACCCACCGACGGCGAGCACCACCATCAGGACGGCTCTGCCCGGGGTCAGTCCCGGTCCGGTACGGCGGGCCGTGGCGCGGGCCGGCGTACGGGGTGCGGCAACGGTGCTCACAGGTCCTCCCGGTTGCGCATGCTCAGGCGGCCGACGCTGATCAGCAGGCCGACGAAGACCAGCATCACCACGGTCTCCGCGGAGGCGTAACCGATGTGCAGCCGCTCGAACGCGTTGCTGAAGATGTCGAAGGTGAGCACGTTGGTGGCGTTCGCCGGACCGCCGCCGGTGGTCACGTAGATCAGGTCGAAGACCTGGAACGAACTGGCGATCGAGGTGACCAGGACGAAGAAGTGCACCGGCGCCAGACCCGGCCAGGTGACGTGCCAGAAGGTCTGCCACTTCGAGGCGCCGTCCAGCTTGGCCGCCTCGATCAGGTCCTGGGAGATGCTCTGCAGCGCGGCCAGGTAGATGATCATCTTGGCGCCGAGGCCCTGCCAGATGCCGACCACCATCAGCGCGGGCAGCGCGACGGACGGATCGGTCAGCCAGCCGGAGCGCGCGACGCCGAAGAAGGAGAGCACCTGGTTCCCGAGCCCGGCGGCCGGGTTGTAGATCCACAGCCACACCGCGGCCACCGCGACGGTCGAGGTGACCACCGGGATGTAGAACAGCGTGCGGAACAACGCCCGGCCGGGCACCTTCTGGTTCAGGCCGATCGCGACGGCCAGGGACAGCGCCATCGCGACCGGGACCACCGCGACCGTGTAGAGCAGCGTGTTCTTCAGCGCCTTCAGGAAGTCCGCGTCCTGGAACAGGTCGAGGTAGTTCTTGATCCCGATCCAGTCGCCCTGCCCGGCCACCCGGGCGTTGGTGAAGCTCAGGTAGATCGCCATCAGGCCGGGGATCGCGATGAAGATCACCGAGTGGACCAGCGACGGCGCGAGCAGGATCCAGCCCGCCCGGGCCTTCGCCCGCTCCACCCCGTTGCGCCTCGGCCGGGCCGGCTCCGGGGTCACCAGAGCCGGCCGCTCGACGGTTTGCGCGGTCACTTGCGCGCCACGGTGTCGAGTTCCTTCAGCGCGTCGGCCGCGGACTTCTTGCCCAGGATCACCTCGTCGAGCGACGGCCCGAACTTGGCCCGGAAGTCGAGGAAGGTGGCGCCGCCGTACTCGAAGACCGCCTTGTCCAGGTTCTTCCAGGCGAACGAGCCGGCCGGGTTCGACTTCACGAACGCGGAGTCGCCCGCGTCGCTGCTGATCGGCACCCCGACGTCGAGCTTGGAGATCGCCTCCTGCGACTTCTGGTCCTGCATCGCCTTGATGAACGCCAGTGCCGCCTGCGGGTACTTCGTGCCGTCGCCGACCGCCGCGACCCGGCCCCCGACGTACATGACCTCCTTGCTGTCCTTCAGGTTGAAGTAGACGAGGTCCTTGCACTTGGCGCCGATGCCCTCGCCGGAGGTGCCGCAGTCGACGTACGGGCTGGCGAAGCCCATCGCAGCCTCGCCGGTGGTGACGAGCGCGGTCTTCGCGCTGTTCTGGTAGCCGTAGGTGGACGACTTGTCGACGCTCACCATCTGGTGGATCAACTCGAGCGCGTCGGTGCCCTGCTGGCTCGCGAAGGTCGGCTGGCCGTCGGCGTCGAACATCTGGCCACCCTTGGCGCCCATGAACGCGACGAACTGCTGGCGGTAGTTGCTCGCCGGCGCCCAGAAGTCGAAGCCGGTCCGGGTGATCTGGCCCTTGGCGTCGCGCTTGGTCAGCTTCTTCGCGTCCTCGCGCAACTCGGCCAGCGACTGCGGCGGCTTCGCCGGGTCGAGGCCGGCCTCGGTGAACGCGCTCTTGCTGTACGCGAGCAGCCGCGGGTTCGCCACGATCGGTACGGCGTAGAGGTCGTTGCCGAACTTCATCGGCGAGACGAACGCCGGGTAGACCGTCTTCTCCAGGTCCTCGGTCTTCACCCCCAGCTTGGTGAGGCTCTGGATCGCGCCCAGGTCGGCGAGCGGCTGGACCCAGCCGATACCGGCGCTGACCACGTCGTAGTTGCTGCCCGCGGACAGCGCGGTGGAGATCTTCTGGTTCAGGTTGTCGTACGGGACGAAGTCGGGCTCGACCTTCATCTGCGGATACGTCTTGTGGAAGATGTCCACGATGCCCTGGAAGACCGCCTGACCTTCGTTGTCCGCGGAGAAGTTCGGCACCACCACCCGCAGGGTCCCGGTCGCGGTCGCCGGGTCCTGGCCCTCCTGGGCCGAGTCGCCGCCATCGCCTGAACAACCGGCCAACGCCGCCATCGCGACGGCCAGAACCGCTGCCCCCGCGGCCTTGAGTCCTCGCTGCATACCCTTCACCACTTCCTGTCCGCGGCCTCGTCGGCGGGCCGGTAAACGCTTCCCGCTACAGTAGGCATTTCTAGTATCGTTTCGCAATACCCAGCTAACACGATGGGAACGAACTAGAAACAAGCTCAGCTGTTACTACTGGAAGGCCCGTCCATGGTCGCTGTCTTCGTCGATCTGCCGCCCGTCCTGGAGTCCGAGCTCTTCGGCTCCGAGCTCGAGGGGCGGCTGGCGCCACTCGCGCGGGTGGTGCGACCGTCCGGTCCGGCTGATCCGGACGCGCGGCTGGCGGCGGACGTACTGATCACCGGCTGGGGGTCGCGGCCGTTGCCTGCCGATCCCGGCGAGCGGCTGAAACTCGTCGTCCACAGTGCGGGGACGATCCGCGGACTGATCCCGCCCGGTCTGCTCGAGCGCGGGTTGCGGGTCAGCCAGGCGTCCGCCGGGATGGCTCAGTCGGTCGCGGAGCTTGCGGTGTACCTGACGATCTCGCGGTTGCGCGATCTTGATCGGGTCGACCGGGTGATGACCGGCCGGCGCGACTGGGCCGGTGCCGGCTTCGGACTGGGGTTGACCCTGGCGGAGACGACCGTGGGCGTGATCGGTGCGAGCCGCGTCGGGCGGGCCTACTTGAAGCTGGTGGTCGCCGCCGGCTCCGAGGTTCTGCTGCACGATCCCTATCTGGACGAGAGCGAAGCCAAAGAGCTCGGCGCTCGGCTCGTGCCGCTGGAGATGCTGCTGGCCCGGTCGACGGTCGTCGCTCTGCATGCGCCCGTCACCGCGGAGACCCGGCACATGCTGGGCGCCGACGAGCTTGCACTGATCCCGGACGGCGGCGTACTCGTCAACACCGCCCGGTCCGCGCTGCTGGACACCGACGCGCTGCTGGTCGAACTGCGCAGCGGACGGTTGAGCGCGGCGATGGACGTGTTCGACTCCGAGCCGCTACCCGCCGACTCGGAGTGGTGGCAGCTCCCGAACGTGTTGCTCACGCCGCACCTCGGCGCGCAGACCTGGCACTCACGGCGGACCCAGGGCTCGATCGTGGTCACGGAGATCCGCCGGTACTGCGCGGGGTTGGACCTGCAGCACGAGGTCTACCCCTCGACGTACGACCTGATGGCCTGATGCCTTCGAGGGGCTTGACGTCTCGAAGGTCTGGGGTCAGACCCAGCGGCGGCGGGGGTGGGTCCGCGGTGCCGTGATCTCGGAGTCGTCCTTCTCCGGCTCCGGGGCGGCCGGCTGCGCCGGAGCCTCGTAGGAGTACGCCGAGTTCTGCTGGTAGTCCGTGGCCGGCTGGTCCGAGTAGCTGTTGCCGTACTCCGGGGTGGAGTAGTCGGTGCTGTAGGACTCCTGCGTGTAGTTCGGGCTGTACGACGTGTCGTAGCTCTCGCTGCTGTAGTCCGACTCGGTGTACGAGTTCTGCTGCGACGAGTACGAGGAGTCATAGGTCGAGCTGTAGTTGTCGTACGACGAAGGCTCCGAGGAGTACGACTCGTACGAGGACGGGCTGTAGTTGCTCTCCGGCGTGTACGTCGACTCGGGCGTTTGCGGCGTCTCCGGCTCGGAGTACTGGTACGACGTCGAGTAGTCCGGGGTGTACGTCGACTCGTAGGTCGACGGGACCGCGGGGGCGTCGTAGGCGGGGTACGTCGGCTCCGGGGCGTAGGTGGGCTCCGGCGTGTAGGACGGCTCGGGGCCGAACGACGGGACCGGCGGGAGCGGCTTCGACGGGGTCAGGAAGTCGTCCGGCTCCGAGACGGCCGGCGCCTGCTCGTAGTAGCTCGCGGAAGCCGGCACTGCGGCCTGGACCGTCGACGGGCTGTCCACCGCGACTCGAGCGGCCCTGCGACCGGCGCGCGCAACGGGTGCGGGCTCAGGCTCGGGTGCGGGCTGTGGGGCCGGAGCCGCCGGCTCGGAGGAGCTCAGGTAGTCCGAGGAGTTGCCGTAGGACGACGAGTAGGACTCGGAGTACGAGCTGGCCCAGGACGGCTCGGCCGGGCGAGCCGCGGGCTGATAGGGGTCAGCGGTACGGGCTGCGGGCTGGTACGCGTACGGGTCGGGCTGGACGGGCGGCGGCGGTGCCACGGTCTCGGCCTGCCAGCTCGGCAGCGGCGCGGACAGCAGGTCGTCGTTCGCCGGGGTGTACGGGTTGGCCGGGGTCGACCAGCTCGGGGTTTCGAGGCCGGCGGCCGACTGCCGGTAGGAGGGCGTCGCCTCCTCGACCTGGCCGGTGTCCTCGCGCCAGCTCTCGACCGGGCTGAACTGCTGCGTCGCGGGGCCGGCGTCCTGCCAGGTCTCCACGACCGGAGCGAACGGGCTCCACTTCGGCGCCTCTTCCGCCGGGTGGTTCGCGGGCCCACCGAACGACGAGCCGCCGGCGAGTTGCAGCTGACGCTCCCGCACGGGCGGCGCCGCGATCGGCTCGGAGATGGCCTGCTGCTCGGAGGTGTCGTCGTCGGCCATCACCTGGGAGGCGTGGTAGCTCGGCACCGCGGCGATCCTCGGCTCGCGCTGGTCCCACCACGGGATCCACTCGCGGCTGGTCTGCATGGTCGTGATCCTGCGGATCACCAGCGTCGCGCCGACCGCGGAGATCGCGGTCAGCACGAGGGACGCGGTACCGGCCAGCGCGATGCCGCGGAGCGACCCGACGGTCGCCTCCATCCACATCAGCGCCCGGCGGATGACCACGTCGAACACGAGAGCGCCGACCCAGGCCACCCACCACACGTTCGTGAGGACGGGTTTCCTGAGCCGGCGGAGGTCGTCGGCGTAGACGGGAGTCTTCGGATCGCTGGCTAGCCAGACGTCGTCGACTATCTGCTTTGGGTACCAGAGGTTCGGTCCCGGGCAGAACCAGCTGGCCAGCACCCAGCCGTGGCTGCGGCGGTGGTCGGCCTGGCAGAAGACCTCGGAGTTGACCCGGGCCCGCCACAGCCAGATCACGAAGACCACGGCGGCGGCGACGGAGATGATGACGTTCGGGATCGAGGTGATCCGGGCGATGCTGTCGGCGCGGTTCAGATCCGCGTCGTCGACGTTCGGTCCACCGGTCAGGTACGTGTGGACGACGCCGTAAGTGTTCCAGTCCGACCAGGTACAGAGCAGGTGCGTGAGGGTCGAGGCTCCGAGCAGTCCGATCGCGATCCGGCCGACCGTGCCGACCTCCTGAAATTCTTCAGGCGCGTGTGGCTGCCACTCATCGTTATCTTCAACAGCAGAAAGCACTGCTCGTTGCGGGTGGCTCACGTCGTGCGTCCCTCGCGTTGCTGGAACTCCGTCTGTTCGGCGCTTCGGTCGAGTCCTGCCCCCGCATGACCGAGCCACATTGATACCACGAAGTAAGTACTCGTGTGGAGTCGATCCCAGCACGGAGGGTATCGACTTAACGCGGTCTTTTCGTACCTCCATCACCACTTGTAACGACGTACCCGACGGTCCGTGACGGTTTGGTTTACCGCGCAGGAGGTTGCCACGGTCCGTTGAGCGGGGGCTGAGCGGCCCACCACGGGGTCCACGGCCGGCGCATCTGCAGGTCGTTGATCCGCTGGACCAGGATCACTGCGAGTACAGCCGCGGCGGTCGTGCTTACGGCGGAAATGCTGGACATCACAGCGTTCGTCCGAAGTTCGGAGAGTCGGGCCGCGCCGTCCAGCACGCTGCGCTGGGCGATGTTGTCGAGCACCAGCCCGACCACCCAGGTCAGCCACCACGCCCAGACCAGCCGGGTGCCGGGGATGACTCGCAGCGTCGGCGTCAACGGCGGCGTCCGGGGGTCGCTGGCGGCGACGATGTCGTCCACCACCCACTTCGGGTACCAGAGGTTCACCACCGGGCAGATCCAGCTGCCGAGCACCCAGCCCCGGGTGAAGCGGTGCTCGCCCTTGCAGAACATCTCCGCGTTCCAGCGGACCCGCCACAGCCAGACGATGAAGACCACCGCGGCGGCGAAGAGCGCGAGCGCCGCGACGATCCCGAGCGCGCCGGAGATCAGGTCGGCCTGGTCGAGCAGCCGTTCGTTCCGGGTCTCCTCGTAGGTCTTCAGCACGGCGTACGAGTGCCAGTCGGACCAGGCCGTCGCCCAGCCCATCACCGTGACCAGGCCGATCAGGATCGAGGCGGCCAGGCCCATCGCCTGCTCGGAACTGAACCAGCGGTCCAGCGGCGGCTGGGGCGGCCGGCTCGGCATCCGGTGGAAACCGCCTGTCTGATGACCGGTCACGTACACCCCTCGTTACCAGGCCCGGTGCCAGGGATGAGCGACCGGACGAAATCCACCGTGGTGAGGCGGGGAAATCAGAAATAGCACAACCCGGTGTGATCGGGCGAGGACCTTGCGTGCCCATCGTGGTGGGTGTCCTGTGCCGGACCCCATTCTGCCGCGCCCGGCGCGGTCCGTGGAGGCGGAGAGGCTGGTTGGTGGGGCGGCAGAAAAGTGTCGGTGCCGGGGCGGACAATCGAACCATGCGCTGGTCTGTGATCGATTCGCCCATCGGTGACCTCTCCCTCGCCGTCGACGACGAGGGTCTCTGCCGCCTGCACTTCGGCGCGGTCGACGTCGGCCCGCAGGTCGAGCGGGACGACCTGCTGCTGTCCGCCCAGGAGCAGTTGAAGGCGTACTTCGCCGGTGAGCTGACCGAGTTCGACCTGCCGCTATCGGTGCGCGGCGGGTCGGAGTTCGAGCGCGCGGTCTGGGCCCAGCTGCGCCGGATCCCCTACGGCGAGATGCAGACGTACGGCGAGGTCGCGAAGGCGGTCGGCGATCCGGGCGCGGCCCGGGCGGTCGGGGTGGCGTGCAACCACAACCCGATCGCGGTGATCGTGCCCTGCCACCGCGTCGTCGGCGCCGGCGGCAAGATGGTCGGCTTCGGCGGTGGCATCCCCACCAAACGCCACCTCCTCGAACTGGAAGCCAGGATCACCCTGGAAACCGCCTGGCTCTGAGCGCGCCACCAGCCTCGGAACACCCACCAGAGATCCATCTCCAGAGGCGGTTGGGTAAGGGGTGGACGAAGGTTCGGGGGCGGGGGGACCCGGGTGCCGGGAGTGGACCCCCGGAGGACTAATGTCGCGGTGTGCGATCACGCCGACACGGTCTGATCACGCGTTTGATCGATAACCGCCCCATCCGACCCGGCCTCCCCCATCCGACTCCTCGATCAGCGCTGCCAGCTCCCAAGGGTTCGTCTCCGCAGCCCCGCCAGGTGGTCCGGCAACAGCGTCCGTCCGCCGCTGCCGTAGCCGCGCTGAACTCCGTACCGCCCCGACCCCTGCCCGGAGACGAACGAGATGACCCAGCCCCCGTCCAGCTCGATGCCGAACCCGGACCTGAGCGAGTTGATGGACAAGAGTGCCGAGGAATGGTCGGCACCGGAGATCCAGAGCGCGGCCCGCTCGGCCCTGCAGGCGCACGCGCCCGACCGCGAGCCGCTGACCTGGATCAAGCGCTTCGGTGTGCTCCCCTGGCTGCACCGCAACGACGCCGTCTGCCGCGAGTGCGGCGGCACCTACCCCTGCATCACCCACCGCTACGCCACCCAGCTTCTCTCTGCCGGCCGAATCCCCATCACCCGTCCGGAGAACGACACCCCCGACTCCCCAGAAGCCTGACGACTCCGGCTGCGGCGCCCGCGTGATGCCGCAGCCGCAGTGGTGAATGACGAAGGCCGCGAACCCAGGATGGGGTCGCGGCCTTCGCCGTTGCGGGTCTTGCGGGACTGCCGGTCAAGCCGTCAGCCCGGGATCAGGAGTCGGTGGGCTTGGAGTTGGTGGTGCCGGTGGAGCGGCGCTGGGTGGAGGTGGCCTTCTTCGCGGTGCCGTTGGACGAGGACTTGGTCGTGTCGTCCTCCTTGGCCTCCGGCTTCGCGTCCTCGGTCTTGCCGTTGGCCGAAACGGTCTCGTCCTCGGCCTCCGGCTTGCTCTCCTGCTTGGCCTCCGGCTTGGTCTCCGGCTTCGGCGGCGTGTCGGTCGCGGTGCCGGCCGGCTTCTCGGCGGCGGGGCGCGACGTCGTACCGGCGGGGGCGGAGCTGTAGTCGCGGCCGCTCGTCGGGGTCGACTGCCAGGCAGGCTCCGGCGGGGTCAGCAGCTTCTTGACGGCCGCGGCGGCCAGTGCGCCGAAGCCGAGGAGGAGCACGAAGTTGCGGAACTTGTGGCCCTTCTTCGGTACGTCGATCTCGCCCTTGAGCGCGGCCTTGGTGGCCCTGCCCCGGCGCGAGGACTCCTCGATGACCGGCTCGGCGGCGGCTGCCAGCGCGGCCAGCGCGCCCAGCGCCTTCGGCACCAGGTCGTCGTTGAGCCGCTCACGCGCCCTCTCGGCGGCGTGCTCGGTGGCGGGACCGACCTTGCTCAGCGCGTCGTCGATCACCGGCTGGGCCCTCTCGACCGCGGTCTGGGCGACAGCGGCGCCGCGCTCGACGGCCTTCTCCGCGTACGGCGACACCTTCTCCCGTGCGGTGCCCACTGCCGGCGCCAGGTGGTCGCGCACCTGGCCGGCCATCGGACCGACCTTCTGCGATGCCGACTCGGCGTACGGCCGGACCCGATCCTTCGCGGTCTCGACCCGGCCCTTGGACTTCATCAAACCCACGGTTTCCTCCTCGGTGCCGCCCGCGTCGATGGGCGACTCTCGAGCCCATCGGCGGCCTGGACGATCTGGTACGGCTCTGGACAAATCCGGCTGTCTCTGCATCGTACGACGTACCCAGCCGATAAACGGCGGCGACCGACCCTGAGATCACCCTGTGTTGTCGCCCGGGCCGGTCGATGACGGTCCTCCTTGAGGCCCATGACAGGATCGATGCCGTAAGCCGTAACTGATGAGGAGTATCTCGTGGCCGAAGAACTGTTCGCGACGCTGGAGACGACGAAGGGTGATGTCGTCATCAAGCTGTTCCCCGATCATGCGCCGAAGACCGTGCAGAACTTCGTCGGCCTGGCCGAGGGCACCAAGGAGTGGACCGACCCGACCACCGGTCAGCCCAGCACGGCGCGCTTCTACGACGGCCTTGGCTTCCACCGGGTGATCGACGGCTTCATGATCCAGGGCGGCTGCCCGCTCGGCACCGGTACCGGTTCGCCGGGCTACGCCTTCGACGACGAGATCCACCCGGAACTGCAGTTCGACCGCCCGTACCTGCTGGCGATGGCGAACGCGGGCATCCAGTTCGGCCGGGGCACCAACGGGTCGCAGTTCTTCGTCACCGTGGTCCCGACGCCGCACCTGAACCGCAAGCACACCATCTTCGGCGAGGTCGCCGACGAGGAGTCGAAGAAGGTCGTCGACGCGATCGCGACCGCGAAGACCGCGCCGGGCGACCGGCCGATCGAGCCGATCGTGATCAACAGCGTCAAGATCGAGCGCAAGACCGTCTGATCCAACTGCGCGGGCCGGCCGCCGAGGCGGCCGGCCCGTACCTTTCATGACTGGAGAGGGCCACGGCGTGATCGAGACCGTCTGCTACCGGCATCCGGATCGGCCGGCCGGCGTTCGCTGCCAGCGCTGCGACAAGCCCATCTGCCCGGCTTGTATGAACAGCGCGGCCGTCGGCTTCCAGTGCCCGTCCTGCTTCAACGAGGGCGTGAAGTCGATCCCCCGCACCCGGACGTCGCTGGGCGGCGTGGCGCGCGGGAACACGCCGATCGTCACGTTCACCATGCTCGCCCTGAACGTGCTGGTGTTCATCGTCGTGCGGACCGGCAGCCCCCGGGTCGTCAACGATCTCGTGCTGGTCCCGGTGCTGGTGGACACCGAGCCGTGGCGGCTGCTCACGTCGGCCTACACCCACGTGCAGATCTTCCACATCTTCTCGAACCTCTTCATGCTCTACGTGGTCGGTCCGCCGCTCGAGCAGATGCTCGGCCGGCTCCGGTTCACGGTGCTCTACGTGCTGTCCGCACTCGGCGGCAGCGTCGCGGTCTGGCTCCTCGGCTCGCCCATCAGCGCCACGCTCGGCGCGTCCGGCGCGGTGCTCGGCCTGGTCGGCGCGCTGCTGGTGATCAGCCGGGCGCGCGGTCTCGACGTCACCTGGATCATCGCCTACGTGGCGATCACCGCGGTGATCTCGTTCACCATCCCGAACATCTCCTGGCAAGGTCACCTCGGCGGCTTCGTCACCGGCGCGGCCGTCGCCTGGATCTTCCTCCAGGACACCAAACGCCGCCGCAGCAAAGCCCGCACCTGATTTCACGGCGTTGGCCGCTGCTGTCGGTGCGGGACGGTACTAAGAGGGTGCTGACCTGTGGGGTGCTGGTACTACGGGGTGCCGATCAGGTAGCGGGTGATGGTAGGGCCGAGCCAGGCGACTGCTTCTTCGCGGGACAGGTTCGCGACGGGCGGTAGGGCGAGGACGTACCGGCAGAGCGCGAAGCCGAGTGCCTGGGTCGCGACCAGACCGGCCCTCGTCGCCACGTCGACCGAGCTCGCCGCGTCGACGGAGCTCGCGCCGTCCGCAGAGGCGGACAGTTTGGCGATTGTCGGGCCCAACTGGGCCGCGAGGAGTTCACGCATTCGGTCGGCCGCGACCTCGTTGGTGACGCTGGCCCGGAGCAGTGCCTTCAGGGATTCGTCGCCCTCCCAGCGGTCCAGGAAATGGCTGGTCAGCGCCGCGCCGAGCTCTTCGCCCGGCAGCGCGCTGAGATCAGGCAGTCGCAGGTCGAACTCGGCCGCCGCGGCGAACAGCTTCTCCTTGTTGCCGAAGTAGCGCATCACCATCGCCGGGTCGATCGTCGCGTCCGCCGCGATCGCCCGGATCGTCGCGCGCTCGTACCCGTCGGCCGCGAACCGCTCCCGGGCCGCCGTCAGGATCGCCGCCCGGGTCCGGTCCGAACGCCGCCCCCCGGCGGTCTCCGCTGCTGTCTCGGTCATGGCCCCACCGTAGGTCAACAGGTGTTGACTTGGCCAGCGGAACGGCCTACAGTCAAAGTCAACAAGCGTTGGCCAACAACTGTTGACCTACCAACGAAGGGAGATTCTGATGAGCGGGATTCCGGAACGGGCCGAGGTCGTCGTCGTAGGAGCCGGGCCGGTGGGGCTGACGGTGGCTGCCTCGCTGGTGGGCCGCGGGCACGAGGTCGTGGTCGTCGACCGGCTGGCGGCGGGAGCGAACACCTCGCGGGCATGCGTCATCCACCCGAGGACGCTGGAGCTGCTCGAGGAGGTCGGGGTCGCCCAGCGGCTCACCGAGCTCGGCATCCACGCCGAGCGGTTCGACATCCGCGACGGCGACCGCACGCTGGTTCCCGTGCGGTTCGACCAGTTGCCGACCAACTACCGCTACGTGCTGATGGTTCCGCAGTACCTGACCGAGCAGGTGCTGCTCGAGCGCCTCGAGGAGCTCGGCGGCTCGGTGCACCGGCCGTACTCCGCGGTCGGGGTGACCCAGACTGCCGACGGAGCCGAGGTCACTCTCGACAGCGGTGACACCATCAAGGCCCAGTACGTCGTGGCCGCCGACGGGATGAACAGCAAGATCCGCGATCTGGCCGGCCTCGGCTATGACCACAAGGACGCGCTCGCGCTGAACTTCACGCTGGTCGACGTCAGGGTGGACAGCGGACTGCCGACAGACCAGGTCCTGCTGTACTTCTCCAAGCCCGGCATGCTCGTTGTCGCTCCGCTGCCCGACGGGTCCTTCCGGCTCGTCGCGGAGGTCGACGATGCGCCGGAACACCCGGACCTCGCGTACGCCCAGGAGCTCCTCGATGTCCGCGGTCCACAGAGCAAGCGCGCGCCGGTGACCGAGGTGGTCTGGGGATCGCGATTCCGGATCCACGAGCGGGTCGCCGATCGCTACCGGGACCGGCGGATCGTGCTGGCCGGGGACGCGGCGCACACGCACAGCCCGGCGGGCGGCCAGGGCATGAACCTCGGCCTGCGCGATGCGGTCGCACTCGGCGACGCGCTCTCCGAGGCACTGAAGAACGGTGACGAGAAGCTGCTCGACGACTACGCGATAGTCAGCCGCGCTGAGGCGGTCCGGGTGGTCACCTTTGCCCACCGGTTGACCCGGCTGGCCACTGCCCCCGCGGGCGTCCGGAGGATCCGCAACATCGGCCTCAATCTGCTGTCGCACCTGCCGGCGTTCCGTCGCGGGCTCTCCAGGCAGCTCTCGGCCATCCACCGCTGAGGCGCCGCAGCCAGGTCGAAACCGCCCCGCCGCCCGACCGCGAACTCGAAGCGGCGGACACGGCGTACGCGAGAGCCGTTGCGCGCAAGGCCGTCGCGGCCACCCTGCCCAGCGGGCGTACGGCGTACCGGCAGTTGTCGGTGCTGGAGACCCGCCAGGTCACGGTGGCCTTCTAGCCGTTGGTGGATTCCCTGATCTGCAAGGTGTAGGGGACGGTGAGGTCGCGACGGTCGGCCTCACCGTTTCCGGCGATCCGGTCCAGCAGTACGCCGACCGCGTTCTCCGCGAGCCAATCCTTGTCCGGCGAGATCGTCGTCAGCGACGGCGAGTGGTAGCGGCCGTCCTCGATGTCGTCGAAACCCACCACCGCCACGTCACCCGGCACCGACAGCCCGGCGTCCGCGAGGGTCCGCAGCGCGCCGAGCGCGAGCAGATCGTTGAAGCAGAACACGGCATCCGGTGGTTCCGGCAACGCCAGCAACTCCCGCATCGAGGCAGCGCCGTCGTCGCGGTGGTACCCCGTGCCGGCCAGCTCCAGCGCGGGGTCGTGCTCGAGCCCCGCGGCCTTGAGCGCCTTGCGATATCCCTTGCGCCGAACGGTTCCCGTGCCCGCGCCGCCGCCGACACCGATCGCGGCGATCCGGCGCCGGCCGATCGAGATCAGGTGCGTGGTCGCGTCGAACGAGGCCTGCACCGAGTCGACCGCGACGTGGTCGAAGTGGCCGCCCGGGTGCCGTTCGCCCAGCAGGACCAGGGGTTTCGCGGTGTCGGCCAGGCGGATCTTGGCCGGTGCGGTGGTGATCGGCGAGAAGATGATGCCGTCGATCAGCTGGCCACGCATGCCGTCCAGGACCAGCTTCTCGGCCGCGGCCTCACCCTCGGTCTGGTCGATCAGCACGGTGATGCCGCGCCGTTTGGCGGCCCGGCTGATCGCCGCGCCCAGCTCCGCGAAGTACGGCGAGGCCATCTCCGGGATGGCCAGCGCGATGAAGTCGGAGCGACCCTTGCGCAGTGAGCGAGCGCTGACGTTCGGCTTGTAGTCGAGCGCCGTGATCGCCGCCTCGACCTTGGCCCGGGTCTGCGAGGTGATGTGCGGATAGTCGTTGATGACGTTGGACACCGTCTTCACCGAGACACCGGCCCGCGCCGCCACGTCGCTCAGTCTGGTCGCCATCCGAACTCCCCTCCACCCGTTCTGCGCCGAGTGTGTCATGCCGATCCGGGCGGGTGGCCCGGTCACAGCACGGCGACAAGACCACCTCGGTCAATGGTCACCCCTTTACAAGCGATGTCAATCGTTGTAGAAATCCGGGTGAATCGTTGTAAAGATCTCTGGAGGACCTCAAGTGGCACGACTCGCGGTCGATCCCGCCTTCGTGGTCGGTGCGCTGGACCGGCGCCTGTTCGGCTCGTTCGTCGAGCACATGGGCCGCTGCGTCTACACCGGCATCTACGAGCCGGGGCACGCGTCTGCCGACCCGGACGGCTTCCGCCAGGACGTGCTCGACCTGGTCCGGGAGCTGGGCGTCACCGCGGTCCGCTATCCCGGCGGCAACTTCGTCTCGAACTACGACTGGGAGGACGGCGTCGGCCCGAAGGAGGACCGGCCCCGCAAGCTCGACCTGGCCTGGCGTGCGATCGAGCCCAACCAGTTCGGCACCGACGAGTTCGTCGCCTGGTCCCGCAAGGCCGGCGTCGAGCCGATCTGGGCGGTCAACCTCGGCACCCGTGGTATCCGGGAGGCCGTCGAGCTGCTCGAGTACTGCAACCTGCCGGGCGGCACCGAACTGCCCGACCGCCGCGTCGCCAACGGCGCGACCGAGCCGCACGCGATCAAGGTGTGGTGCCTGGGCAACGAGATGGACGGGCCCTGGCAGATCGGCCACAAGACCGCCGAGGAGTATGCCCGGCTCGCCGAGGAGACCGCGAACGCGATGCGCCGGGTCGACCCGGGCATCGAGTTCGTCGCCTGCGGGTCGAGCAACCGGCACATGCCGACCTTCGGCGACTGGGAGCGTACCGTCCTCGAGCGCACCTACGACCTGGTCGACCACATCTCGCTGCACGCGTACTACGAGCCGATCGGCGGCGACCAGGCCAGCTTCCTCGCGGCCGCCGAGGAGATGGACCGCTTCATCAGCTCGGTGGTCGCCACCGCGGACCACGTCAAGGCGCTCAAGCGCAGCGACAAGGAGATCACCTTGTCGTTCGACGAGTGGAACGTCTGGTACCAGCAGCGCTTCCCCGGTGAGCTCGGCCTCGACATCCGCGAGGTGAGCCCGCTGATCGAGGACACCTACACCGTCGACGACGCGGTGGTGGTCGGCAGCCTGCTGATCACCCTGCTCCGGCACGCCGACCGGGTGAAGATCGCCTGCCTGGCGCAACTGGTGAATGTGATCGGCCCGATCCGCACCGACCCCGGCGGCTCCGCCTGGCGGCAGACGATTTTCCACCCGTTCGCCCTCACCGCGAAGCACGCCGGCTCGACCGTACTGCGGACCGAGATCGCCGGGCCCGAGGTGGACACCCCGGCCTACGGGCGGATCCCCGCGCTCTGGAGCACAGCGACGTACGAGGAGAGCACCGGCGAGGTGGTGATCTTCGTGGTCAACCGGAGCGAGACCGACAAGGTCGACCTGGAGGTTCCCGTGCAACCGGGTCTCCAGGTGATCGAGCACGTCGCGTTGTACGACGACGACCGCAGCGCGGTGAACACCGCCGAAGACCCCGACCGGGTGGTCCCTCGCGGGATCGACGGCACCGAGGTCACCAATGACATCTGCACGGCCACGTTGCCCCCTGCTTCGTGGCACATGATCAGGCTCTCCCCTGGAGGTACACGGTGAACACCATCAACCGGCGACTAGTGCTGGGCGGGATCGGCGCACTTGGAATAGGTGCTAGCGCGGCAGTCCTCTCCGGTTGCGGCGAGGGATCGGCCGGCAAGCCCGGCGCGGCCCCGGCGACCGGCGACGGCGGCGCGAAGGGCTACGAGGGCCCGAACGTCGAGCTCGACTTCTGGAACGGCTTCACCGGCGGTGACGGCCCGTACATGCGCAAGATCGTCGACCAGTTCAACTCCGAGAACCCGAACATCAAGGTCAAGATGACCGTGATGCAGTGGGCCGACTACTACACCAAGCTGCCCACCGCGGTCAGCAGCGGTCGTGGCCCCGCGGTCGCGATCATGCACGTCGACTCGCTCGCCACCAACGCCGCGCGCAACGTGATCGAGCCGCTGGACGACGTGGCGAAGGCGCTCGAGCTCAAGCAGGAGGACTTCGCCGACGTCGTCTGGAAGGCCGGCGAGTACAACGGCAAGCGGTACGGCATCCCGCTGGACGTGCACCCGCTGGGTTTCTTCTACAACAAGGCAGTGATGACGAAGGCCGGCCTCGACCCGGCGAAGCCTCCGACGACCGCCGACGAGTACGCCGCCGCACTGGATGCTTTCAAGAGCAAGGGCATCCAGGGCCACTGGGCGACGCCGTTCCCGTTCACGGGCGTGCTCAGTGTGCAGGCGCTGCTCTGGCAGTTCGGCGGCGAGCTGTTCAACTCCGACTCCTCCAAGGCGACCTGGCACGAGGAGGGCGGCGTCAAGGCGCTGTCCTGGTTCACCGACCTGGTGAAGAACGGGCACAGCCCGAAGAACGTCGCCCAGGACGCCGACAACATCGCCGTGATGAACGGCAAGAACGCCTTCGTCTGGAACGGCATCTGGAACATCAACACCTTCAAGGAGAAGAAGGGCCTGGAGTGGGGCGTGGCCCCGCTGCCGAACATCGGCGGCACCAAGGCCGCCTGGGCCGGCTCGCACCAGTTCGTGCTGCCGAAGCTGAAGACGCCGGACCAGAACAAGTCCACCGCCGCCCGGGTGTTCGTGAACTACGTCAGCCAGAAGTCGCTGGAGTGGGCGAAGGGCGGTCAGGTGCCGGCCCGCAAGCAGGTCCGGGAGTCCGCCGAGTTCAAGGCGCTGCCGGAGCAGGCCGCGCTGGCCACCCAGATCGACGACCTGCACTTCCCGCCGCCGGTGCCCGGCATCGGTGACGCGCTGGCCGAGCTGGACAAGGCCGTGAACGAATCGGTGCTGCTGAAGACGGAGCCGGGCAAGGCGCTGTCCGACGCGGCGGCTCGCGCGGACAAGATCCTGGAGGCCAACCGCAAGAAGTACGGCGCGTAGGGATGACGGTCCAGGCCAGTGCGGGTGCGCTGCGCAGGCGCCGTACCCGCGCTTCCACCGCGGTCCGCGGGTACGGGCGGGCGACGCCGTACCTCTTCCTGGCGCCGTACCTGGTGCTGTTCCTGCTCTTCGTGATCGGGCCGGCGATCTTCGGGTTCTGGATGAGCCTGCACGACTGGGACTTCCAGTTGCCGGGGAAGCCGTTCGTCGGACTGCAGAACTACAAGGACCTGTTCGACCCGCTGTCGGCGACGGCCGAGCCGTTCTGGCACAGCATGCGGGCGACCGGGATCTTCACGGTCGCCTCGGTGCCCTTCCTGGTGGGGTTGCCGCTCGGTCTCGCCGTGCTGTTGAACCGGAAGTTCCCCGGCCGGACGTTCTTCCGGGCGGTGTACTTCGCGCCGTTCGTGCTGGGCGTGGCAGTCATCGGTCTGATGTTCCGGTACATCCTGGACACCAGTTTCGGCATCCTGAACGCGTTCCTCGGGCTGTTCGGCAGCTCCGAGATCGGCTGGACCACCGAACAGCCTTGGGCGTTCGTCGCGCTGGTGGCGGTGACCGTGTGGTGGACGGCCGGCTTCAACTCGATCATCTACCTCGCGGGCCTGCAGGACATCCCACCCGAGCAGTACGAGGCGGCCGAGCTGGACGGGGCGAACGGATGGCAGAAGTTCCGCAACGTGACGCTGCCGGGACTACGCCCGGTCACCGTCTTCATCGTCATCATCACCCTGCTGGCCAGCGCGAACATGTTCGGCCAGTCGGTGCTGATCACCCAGGGTGGTCCGGGTGACACGACCACGACGGCCCTGATGGTGATCACCGACACCGGCTTCAGCCAGTTCCGGATGGGACAGGCGACGGCGATGAGCTACCTCCTGGCACTCTGTCTTGCGGTCGTCGCGCTGATCGTCTTCGCCGTGGTCAGGGAGCGTAAGTCATGAGGCGCCGTCCGTCGGCAGCGTTCTGGGTGATGGTGATCCTGCTGACCTTGCTGGTGATCCTCCCGCTGCTGTGGATGGTGATCACCTCGTTCAAGACCGTCGGTGAGTCGCAGGCAGATCCGCCGACGCTGGTCCCCCAGGACCCGACCGGTCGTGCCTACGGCGAGATCCTCACCACTGGCGGCCAGAACCCGGTGCTGCGCTGGGCGTTGAACAGCTTCGCCGCGGCCGCGCTGCACTCGCTCCTGGTGGTCATGGTGGCGTCGATGGCCGGCTACGCGCTGGCCCGGATGAACTTCCGGTTCAAGAACGCCATCTTCAGCTTCATCCTGCTGACGCTGTTCGTGCCCGGGTTCGTCTTCCTGATGCCGAACTACCTGCTGATGGACAACCTCGGCTGGCTGGACACGTTGTGGGCGCTCGTCGTGCCGGGCGCGGCCGGTGCCTTCGGGGTGTTCTTCATGCGGCAGTTCTTCCTGGCCATCCCGAAGGAGCTCGAGGAGGTCGCGCTGATCGACGGTGCGAACGCCTGGACCGTCTTCAGCAGGATCATCCTGCCCAACGCCAAGCCGGCGCTGGCCACCCTGACGGTGCTGTCGTTCCTGACGAACTGGAACGACTTCGTCTGGCCGCTGTTCGTGCTGTTCAGCCCGGAGCGACTCACCCTGCCGGCCGGTCTGACCCTGCTCCAGGGCGCCTACACGACGGACTACCCGGTGATCATGGCGGGCGCGACCGTGGCCGCCGTACCGGTGCTGATCCTCTACGTCTTCGTCCAGCGCTATGTGATCGAAGGTGTCGCGAACAGCGGCATCAAAGGCTGACCAACCTTCTGAGAGGAACCCGCCCGTGCCTCGAAACCGCCAGCGATTACTGGCCGCGGCAGTCGCCGTGGCGACGGTGGCAGCCGGTACTACGGCCGCTGCCGCCTCGCCGCCGGAACCGCAACCCATCACGACCCAGAACGCGATCTCGTCCTCGTTCGCCGACACCTTCGCGGACCCGGCGATCATCCAGGGCCGCGACGGCTACTGGTACGCCTACGCCACCTCCGACCCGCTCGTCGCCAACGGCCCGTTCGGGCTGATGCACATGGCCCGGACCAAGGACTTCGGCTCCTGGGAGTACCTCGGTACGGTCTTCGACGACAGCACCAAGCCATCGTGGGCCGCGCCGGGTTCGTTCTTCTGGGCTCCCGACATCCGCTACTTCGGCGGCCGGTACGTCATGTACTTCACCGTCACCGACACCGGCGCCAACCCTGGCGGCGATCCCGCGATCGGCGTGGCGACGGCACCGACCCCGGCCGGCCCGTGGACCGCGACCGACGGCCCGGTGGTCGCACCGAAGCCCGACGGCAACGGCGGCTACTTCGGCACGATCGACCCGGCCATGCTCACCGCCGCCGACGGCAAGCGCTACCTCTACACCGGCGGCTTCTACGGCGGCATCTCCGTCACCGAACTCTCACCGGACGGCCTGCACTCGGTCGGCACCCCGACCCAGGTGACGATCGGCGACCGCTACGAGGGCTCGTACGTCGTCTACCGCGACGGCTGGTACTACCTGATGGGCTCGTCGATGAACTGCTGCGCGGGCCCGACCACCGGATACTCCGTCTTCGCCGGCCGGTCGAAGTCGCCGCGCGGGCCGTTCCTGGACAAGGACGGCGCGGACCTGAACGAGTCCCGCGTCGGTGGCACCACGGTGATCACCCAGAACGGCAACAAGTGGATCGGTCCGGGCCACCACGCGTTCATCACCGACGCCGCCGGGCAGGACCACATCGTCTACCACGCGATCGACCGCGGGACGCCCTGGCTGACCGACCCGTTCGGGATCAACCGGCGGCCGATGCTGATCGACCGGATCGACTGGATCGACGGTTGGCCGCGGACCCGCGCCGGGCTCGGCCCGTCCGACAGCCCGCAGCCCGCGCCGACCACCGGTTCCGCGGCCGGGATCACCTCGACCGACCCCGCCAGGGGCCTCTGGGGTGCGACCAGGCTGGCTGGTGACTCGCTTGGTGGTCCTACTGCTTCCATCCGGGGCGCGGCGACGACCAAGCAGGCTGCGCCTGGCGGCTCGGTCCGGGTCGAGGCGAACGTGAAACTCGGAAACAGCCTCACCACTGTTCTCGGTGGCGGCGCAGTGGTTGCCACTGTCAGCGGCAGCAAGATCACCATCGTGGCTGGTGGGCGTACCGCCACTGCGGCGTTGCCCGCCGACTTCGACCGCTCGCAGTGGAACAACCTCAGCGTTCAGGTCGCCGGGACCACCGTCACCGCTCGCGTGAACGATGCCGGGCTCGGTGACCTCTACGCCGAGGCGCGACTCGCAGTACCGGAGTTGAAGGTGCGGTCGGCGCCGGTGAGTTGGCGGGGCTCGGCCGAGCTGGACAACCTCACCGTCCGCTCCGTGGCAGACCCCGTACGCCGTGAGGCCGCCGTACCGGAAGCGGGCGAGCTCCTGGCAGGTGACGAGTTCTCCGACGGCGGGCTCGGCGCCGGGTGGTCCTGGGTACGCCCCGACGCCAACGCGGTTGTTGCCGACGGCGAGTTGTCGTGGCCGCTGCAGAACACCGACCTGGTCGGGTCCGGCAACAACGCCGGCCTGCTCTTCCACCAGGTCCCCGCCGGCGACCAGTGGATCGCCGAGACCAAGCTGCACCTCGATCTCGGCGAGAACGACATTCGCAACTACCAACAGGCCGGGATGATCGCGTACCTGAACGACGACGACTTCGCCCGGCTGGGTGACGTGGCGATCTGGCGGACGCGGCAGACCGAGTTCGGCCGTGAACTGGTGGCCCGTCCGTCCGACGGTGCGACCAGCTACGGCGGCGCGGCGATCGGGCGTCCGGCGCCGACCATGTGGATGCGGCTCGCCTACCATCGCAACGCGGCCGGCGAGCACGTGTACCGGGCCGGGACGAGCATCGACGGCAAGAAGTGGACCTGGGGTGCGTCCTGGGTGCTGCCGGCCGGGGTGACTCCCAAGCTCGGGCTCTACGCGCACGGCGACCAGATCGGGTCCAACCCGCCGCCGGTGGCTACTTTCGACTACCTGCGGTTCTACACGAGCAAGTGATGATGCGCTGGCCGGGGTTGCTACTGCTGCTGGTGGTTCTCGGTGGCTGTGGCGACTCCGGCAGCGCCGCTGAAGGAGCAACCGTGGGCTTCACGAACCCCGTATATGACAGCAACTTCGCCGACCCCCAGGTGATCGCGGTGGACGACGGCTACTACGCCTTCGCCACGAACGGCCCGCTGGGCAACATCCAGACGCTGCGGTCGACGGATCTGGTGGCGTGGGACCAGGTGGGTGATGCGTTGCCGTCGCTCCCCGACTGGACCACAGCGGGCAAGGTGTGGGCGCCCGAGGTCGCAGTACATGCTGCTGATCGCTACGTCATGTACTACACGACCGACGACAACGAGTCGCACCGGCAGTGTGTGGGTGTCGCCGTCGCCTCGGCGCCACAAGGTCCCTTTGGCGACAAATCGAGCAAGCCCCTGATCTGTCAGGCAGCTGAGGGTGGTTCGATCGACGCGAGCCCGTTCCAGGACTCGAGCGGACAGCGCTGGCTCTACTGGAAGAACGACGGCAACGCGATCGGCGTCGACACCTGGATCTATGTGTCCCGGCTGTCCGCCGACGGGCTCTCGCTGGTCGGCGAGACCACCCGGCTGATCAAGCAGACGCTGCCATGGGAGGGCAACCTGGTCGAGGCGCCGTACCTGGTCGAGCGGGAGGGGAAGTTCCACCTCTTCTACTCGGCGAACGCCTACGACAAGGAGACCTACGCCGTCGGCCACGCGCTCTGCGAGACTCCAGCCGGTCCTTGCACGAAGTCCGGAGATCCCATCCTGACCACCTCGGCCGACGCCGCCGGGCCCGGCCACAACATGGTGCTGGTGAAGGACGACCGGTACTGGTTCGTGTACCACGCCTGGGATCCCGCGCTGGTCGGCGTCGATCCACCCGGCCGCACGATGTGGCTTTCCGAGCTCACCTGGGACGGCGACACCCCGAAGGTCCAGCCGGCCCTGCGGGACAACCCGGCGAAGCCTTGAGCCCTCAGCTCTCGAGTACCCCACTCAGGATCTGCAGCGCACGGTTGAGATCCTCGGTGGACGGGGTTGCGTAGCCGATCACCAGGCCTGGCGGACCTGGGATCGACCGGCGGTACTCGGACAGCGGGGCCACCACGACACCCGCTGCCCGGGCTTTCGCCGCGACCGCCCGGTCGTCGAACGAGTCGGGCAGCACCAGCGTGATGTGGAGCCCGGCGTCCTGACCGACGATCTGCCCGTACGGCGTCAGTACCGAGCAGGCGTGGTTGCGACGCTCGGCGTACAGGCGGCGGGAGCGGCGGACGACCTGGTCCAGGTAGCCGTCGCGGAGCATGGCGAGCAGGGCGGTCTGCATCGGCCAGCCCGGCCAGTCCCCCGACGCGGCGCGATGGTCGGCGAGCCGGTCGACCACGGATGGCGACGCGACGAGCCAGCCGAGCCGGAGCGAAGGGCTCAGCATCTTCGACAGTGTGCCGAGGTGGACCACCCGGTCGAGGTCGAGTTGGGCCAGCGCGGGCAGCGGCGCGACGTCGTACCGGAACTCGCTGTCGTAGTCGTCCTCGATCAGCGTCGCCCCGGTCCGGCGTGCCCACCGGATCAATTCGTTGCGTCGGGCAACGGGTAGCCGGCCGCCGAGCGGGTACTGGTGCGACGGCGTGACGTAGACCGCGGCCAGGTCCGGGCCGAGGTCGTCGACCCACAGGCCGTCTTCATCCACAGGGATGTCCACAACCTGGAGTCCGTGGTCGTGGGCCGCTGTGACGGCGTTCAGGTAGCCCGGATCCTCGATCGCGATCCGGTCGCCCGCGGCCCGGGTCACCGCCAGCAGCAGCCGCAACCCGTGCGTGGTGCCGTTGGTGACCAGCAGGTTCTCCGGTCCGCACGCGATTCCACGGACGCGTCCCACATGCTCGGCCAAGGCCGCTCGCAACGCGGGCAACCCGGCCGGATGGTCGTAACCCCGCGCCGGGACCTGGGTCGACACCTCGCGCCAGGCCCGCCGCCAGCCCGGATCGGCCTCGGCCCCGATGTACGGGATCCCCGGCCGCAACGACAGCAGTTCCTCAGCCTCCGGCTGCGGTGGTCGCGCCGCCCGCTGAGCCGGCTGCAGCGGTACTACGTCCGCGACGTAGGTGCCCGAGCCGGTCTTCCCCGCGATCCAGCCCTCGGCGTGCAGTTGGTCGTAGGCCGCCTGCGCCACCGTGCGCGACACCGACAACTCCTTCGCCAGATCGCGGGTGGACGGCAGCCGGTGCCCGGCCTGGAGCCGCCCGTCCCGGATGGCCGCGCGGAACTGCTCGGCCAACTGCAGGTGGAGCGGGCCGGCGCCGTCGCGGCTGAGGATCAGTGGCAGCGAGCTGTCCAAAGTGGACTACCTGATTCGTCGGTGAATGGACCGTGCCAGCATGCCATTGAGTCGCCACGCTGGGACCATGACCACCTTGACCGACGCAACAGCCGCCACCGCCACGCCGCTCCAGCCGACGGACCGGACCTCGCTGCGCCGGTCGAAGGAGCGCGCCGCCTCCGATCGCGCGGCGCTGACCGAGGTCCTGACCGACGGGATGTTCTGCCACCTCGGCGTGGTCGTCGACGGATACCCCCTGGTGCTGCCGACGGCGTACGGGGTGGATCTGGACTCAGGGCCGGACGGGACGCTCTATCTGCATGGTTCGGTGGCCGCGCGGAGCGTGGTCGCGGCCCCGGAGCAGACGATCTGCGTGACCATCACGCACACCGACGGGCTGGTGCTCGCTCGGTCGGCGTTCCACCACTCGGTGAACTACAGGTCCGCGGTGATCTTCGGGGTCCCGCGACTCGTCACGGATCCGGACGAGAAGTTGCACGGGCTGAACCGGATCGTGGACCACCTGGTGCCCGGACGGTCCACCGCGGTCCGGCCGCCGAACCGGAAGGAACTCGCCAAGACCTCGGTCCTGGCGCTGTCCCTCACCGAGGCCTCCGTGAAGACCCGGGCCGGTGCCGCCAACGACGAGGAGGAGGATCTCGACCTGCCCTACTGGACTGGTGTGATCCCGCTCCGCGTCGTGGCCGGCGAACCCGTCACCAACGACGATTGCGATCTGCTGGTCCCGGGCCACGTCCGGACCAGAGCGAACCTTCTCGGCGCCCCTTCTTGAAGAGCCTCGACCCCTGCCGGCCCGGGCCCGTTGGTCAGTTGCTGGTGAGTGGCTTCAGCTTGCGCTTGACCAGCCGGCTGGTGACCGGGCCGAGGTTGTCCAGCTCGGCCAGCAGGGTCTCAGTGAGTACTGCGAGCTGCTCGAGTGAGTTGAGCGCTCGGGTGGCTCCGTCGGCGTCCACACCCTCGAGCAGTTCGATCCCGACGAAGCCGGCCGAGATCGCTCGGGCCAGACCGCCGAGGTCGACCAGCGGCAGCAGCGGGCTGTCGGCGAGTACCCGGCGCAGGGTCTTCTCGACCTCGGCCACCCAGAGGTTGAGCGCGTCCGCGACGGCCGCACCGACCACCTCGTTGCCGCGAGCACCTGCCAGCAGTTGAGCCAGTACTGCGACGTTGCCCTCGGCATGTTCGGTGACGTGCACTTGGCGGCCCACTGCGAGCAGTTCGGCGAAGGTGGCGGCCTGGTCGAACTGTTCGCGGTAGAGGGCGACCCGCTGCTCGGTACTGGTTCGGCAGGCCTCGGCGATCAGGTCGTTCACGGTGCCGAAGTGGTAGAACACCAGCGCCTGGTTCTGCCCGGCCGCGGTGGCTATGTGCCGAGCGGACGCCCCGGCGAAGCCACGCTCGCCGATGGTCTGCAGTGCGGCATTCAGCAGGGCAGCCCGGGTGTCCTTCGCCATTACCTCTCCTTCACCGTCGGCAACTGGCGCGGCCCGCCACCCATCCCGTCGAGCAGCAGTTGCAACAACTGACGGAGTACAGGCAGCCGGGCCAGCCAGCCCAGGTAGGCCCACCCTGGGCCACTGTGTTCGAGCCCGCGCGCGACAGCGGCCAACCCACTTGCTTGCAGGCCGTCCGGGCCCACATACAGAGCGCGCCGCAGCCCCGCCACCGTACAACCCTCTGCTGGAGACAAGGTCAGGTCCACAGGCTTTGTGGACTCCACCAGGTCCCGCGTCTGCTGGCAGATCGTGCAGGTCTCCGACAGGTACAAGGTTGCCGACCCGGTGTAGTAGGGAGTGCGCCGGACGATCCACGGCCTGACCTGCGAGTCATACGCCACCCAACGCTCTCCCAGCCGAGCCGCCAGCTCACTGCGCTCATGGGGATCGGCTACGAACTTCGAGAACGCCACTGTGCCTGCCGTTGCCCCGGCCAGCGACCAACTGTGCGTGCCGATGGCTAGCAACCCGAGCATCAGTACTGCGGACAGCTGCATCGGGTTCGCCACATACGCGTACGGCCCGGTGGTCACCAGCTCACCCGGCGGATCCCATGGGTACGGCGTACCTCCGCCACGCACGGCGAACTCCACCATCGCCGCCAATGCCGGTACGGCGGCCAGGGCCATCAGCTGCAGGATCACCGAAACTCGCCAGACCGGGTCGCTTGCCAGGCGGCCCCACTCGCCATCTCCCCGCGCCATCACGGCTGACGGGAGGAGCCACAGGGCCAATCCGGTGAAGGTGATCAGCTGCAGGAGCACGCGTTCGGTCAGTCGGCGGCGGTCGACCGTCCATCGGCCGAGGAGCACGGCAGGGAGCAAGCCGAACGCGAGGGCGAGCAGTTCGCCGTACAGCCAGTCGTGGTTGAGGTGGACGAGGCCGTCGAGTCGGGGCATCAGTAGTACGTCCAGCCAGCCGCAGCTGAGCACCAACACCCAAACGGGCAGGCGGTGTCGCACCAGCAGCGGTATTGGTCCCCAGAGAACGGCCCAGCCGAGCCATAGGTCTAGCGGGATTCCCAGGAAGAGGCCGTGCGGTACTTCGAACCTCCACCAGCCAGCGGCCATCGCGACCTGGTTGGCGGCACCTATACCGACGAAGGTGGCCAGGAACGACAGCAGAGCTGCTCCTGCCAGGCGACGGTTCGGCCGACGCCATAGAAGGAGCACGAGGCCGATCGCGACCAGCAGACACAGCGAGCGCAGTACGGCTGGGTCAGTCACGGCTGGACTCGACCAGGCCCAGTGAGTCAGCGAAGTGGTCGAGCCCGGCGCCGACCATCGCGCCCTCGATCGGGCCGAAGTACCAGCTGGGGTCGAGTCGGCGGGTGAACGACAGCTCGACCCGGACGGCAGTGTTGCCGTTGTCCCTCTGGGCGAGGTGGACGACCGCTCCGCGCCAGCCGAGCCAGCGCTGGACCTTCGACTGGTCCGAGACCACGGCGAACTCGATCTGCCGGCTGTCGCGGGCGGTGACCTCGGTGACGATCGGCCCGCCGGCCATCGTGAAAGACCACCTGGTCCCGACGGCGAGCCCGTCGCCAGTGGCCGCGGTCGGCGTCGGGTAGCCGCTCAACCGGAGCAGGAACGGCTTGGCCGCGGAGAAGTCCGGGCCGCGCTGCAGTCGCTGCTCGACCTGCGCCGGGGACATCGCGACCACCCGCTCAGTCGTCACGGTCTGGACCGGGTCGACCCGGTAGGCAGAGCCCTCCAGGCTCGCGAGCAGCAGCAGCGGTACTACGGCCAGCGCGGCCCGGCGGTGCTGGCGGAGTTGCCGCGCCTGCCGGACGAGCTCGGCGACGAGGTGGGCGACGCCGTACACGAGGGGTGCGGCCATCAGCACACAGGCGGCGCCCTCGTGCAGGAAGGCGGAGGTGATCAGCAGTCCGAAGGTGACGACTCGAAAGGTCAGCCCGTGCAGGCTCTTGGCCGGCGGGGACAGGGCGATGATCACCGCCAGCACCAGCGGTACCCCGACGAAGAGGGCCGCGGTGTCGAACCGGTCCGAGCGGACGAGGAGAAACGGCGCGATCACCGCGGTCACCGCCACGATCCCGAGCGCGAACGCACGCCCGCCCCGGCTACCAGAGCTGGTAGCCGGGGCGAGGTCGGACTGATGATGGTCGAGAGGGTCGGGTCCTGCGGGCGGCTCAGTCATGGAGCCAGCATAGCCCCAGTTTTGAGCGATCGCTCAAAACCCTCGAAATCACGCGACGGTGCCCTTGTTGTAGCTCTTCTGGGCCCAGGCGTAGCCGACGATCGCGATGGCAACGCACCAGGCGATGGAGAGCCAGCCGTTGCCGCTGTCCATAGGCATTCCCAGCAGCAGGTGGCGCAGGGTGTCGATGATCACGGTGAACGGCTGGTACTCGGCGAACCAGCGGATGCCGCTCGGCATCGACTCCAGCGGGATGAAGGTGGTGCTGAGGAAGGGCAGCAGGAGGCTGATCGGCAGGACGATGTTGCTCGCCCCCTCCGCGGTCTTGCTCTTCAGGCCCAGGGCGATCGCGAACCAGGTGAGGGCGAAGGTCAGTGCGACCAGCAACCCGCTCGCCAGCAGCCAGTCCCCGAGCGACGCGTTCGGGCGGAACCCGAGCAGCATGGCGAAGCCGATCACCAGGGCCAGGCTGACGGTCGTCACGATCACGTTGCCCAGCACGTGCCCGGCCAGCACGGCCGGCCGGAAGATCGCCATCGTCCGGAACCTGGCCACGATCCCCTCGCTCATGTCCATCGCGGCGCCGACCGCGGGCGACATCGTCCCGGACGCGATGGACATCAGCAGGATTCCGGGGGTGAGGAAGTCGATGTAGTCGAAGCCACTGCCTCCGCCGATACCGGCCGAGAAGGTGTCGCCGAAGACGAGGCCGAACAGCAGCAGCATGATGACCGGCATCCCCAGGGCGCCGAGCGACAGGCCGGGGTAGCGCTGGGCGTGCCGCAGGTTGCGGCGCAGCATCGTGGCGGTGTCGGCCATCGGGTAGGAAACGGTGCTCATTTGCTCGTCACTTTCTCGTCGGTGTCGGTGGTGGCGTTGGCAGTGGGCTGACCGGTGACGGCGAAGAACACGTCGTCGAGGTCAGGGGTGTGGACGGTGAGTTCGTCCACTTCGAGGGAGGCGTCGTCGATCCGGGCCAGCAGGGCGCGCAGCGAGTGCACGCTGCCGTCGTTCGGCACCTGGAGCACCAGTGCGTCGTCGTCCCGGCCGGCCGTCGGCAGCACCTGGCTAGCCAGGGCGAACTCCTCCGGCGCGTTGAACCGGAGCCGGATGTGTCCTCCCGGTGCCAGCCGCTTCAGTTGCTCCGGCGTCCCCTGGGCAACCAGCTTGCCGTGGTCCAGTACGGCGATCCGGTCGGCGAGCTGGTCCGCTTCGTCCAGGTACTGCGTGGTCAGCAGGACTGTGACACCACCGGCGACCAACTCACGGATGAGCTGCCACATGCTGTGCCGGCTGCGCGGGTCGAGCCCGGTCGTCGGCTCGTCCAGGAAGATGATCCGCGGGCTCCCGACCAGCGTCATCGCGAGATCGAGCCGGCGCTTCATGCCGCCGGAATACGTCATGGCCAGCTTCTTGCCGGCCTCGGCCAGGTCGAACTGCTCCAGCAGCTCAGCTGCCCGGCGGCGTCCTTCGCCGCGGCCGAGGTGGTACAGGTCGGCCATCATGATCAGGTTCTCCTCGCCGGTCAGCAGACCGTCGACCGCGGAGAACTGGCCGGTGACACCGATCGCGGCGCGAACCGCTTCGGGGTCGCCGTGCAGATCGTGCCCGGCGACCCGGATCTCGCCGGCGTCGGCGGTGATCAGGGTGGACAGGATCTGGACGGCCGTGGTCTTGCCGGCGCCGTTCGGGCCGAGCAGGGCAAAGATGGTGCCTTCGGCAACGTTCAGGTCGATGCCGTCGAGCACGAGCTTGTCGCCGTAGGACTTGTGCAGCCCGCGGACGTCGATCGCCGGGTTTGAGCTGTTCATGGTTCCTCGCTTGTTTTCGGGCAGGGTGAACCTGACCCAGGTGGCCTAAGGGGTTCGGAGGAGGAGATTCAGGGCGTGCTGATCCAGCCGGCCGGCTCGAGCTGCGAGCCGCCGTTGGTGGGATCAGCGGTGTTCGGCTGGTGGGTGGTAGAAGGTCAGATGTCGAGGTCCTCCACGGTGGGCTGGTCAGCCGCCTCCTCGACCATCGCGTAGAGGTCGGCCGGGATCAGCTCGCGCAGTTCCTCGACCGTCTCGACGATGTGCAGCGTGGCCTCGCCCTGCGCCATGCTCCAGGTCTGGTTGGTGGCAAGGCTGCCGATCCAGCTCCGCCAGCCGGTGAAGTTCTGCTCCTCACCGTCGACGGTGGTGACGCTGCTGTACTGCTGGCGCCGGTCGGCGTGCAGGACGAACTTCCCGGTCCGGCTGCGGTAGACCTTGAAGGCTTCGTAACCGCTCTTGTTGGAGCGGCCGCCCTCGGCGATCAGGACGCCGGAGAACCGCTGTTGGCGGCCTGTTCCGCGCCCGACCCGGACGGTGATCTCCTCGAAGCCCTCGAGCCGGCCTTCCTCCATCTCCACGTACCGCCGCAGCGCCATGGAGATCGCTTGGGACAGGTTGCCGGCGAGTTCCTGGGCCCGCTTGTACAGCGCCAGGTCGTCGTCGGAAACGTAGATCGTCTTGTTCGGCATGGTCTCTCTCCTCCTACGTAGAACTATACGTAGGCCACTACGTAGATGTCTACATATATTTGCGACGAACCTCGACCAAGCCTGCCAGGATCGTCGGATGGACACTCCCGAGGCCCGCTACGACCGGCTGACCGACCGTGTTGCCGCCCTGTACGAGGAGGGTCTGCAGCCGGTTGCGCTCGACCTGCTGGAGAACGTGGATCCCGAGCTCCGCCCGTGGTCGGCCGAGTTGGCGCACCTCCGGGCGTGCGTGCTCGGGTCGATCGGAGAAGCGGCCGAGGCGCTCCGGGTCCTTCAGGAGACGAGCGACGACGGCGGCTGGTGGGAGGAGTCGATCCTCACCGAGGACGACGATCTGGCGCCCCTCCAGGACCTCCCCGGCTTCCAGAAACTGGTGGAGCTCTCCCGCGACCGCCGGATCACCGTCGAAGACCCACCTCTGGTCGCGCTCCCGCACGACGGCGGCGGCGTACGGGGTGTGGTGGTGGCGTTGCACGGCGCCGGCCAGCGGGCTTCGCATGCGATGAGGGACTGGGCTGGCGTGCTCGAGATCGGCTTTGCGCTGGTCGGGGTGGAGTCGTCGCGGTTGATGTCTCCGATGTACCGGACCTGGCCTGACAAGGAAGCGGCCGAGCGGGACCTGGCCCGGGCGCTCGAGCAGCTTCCCGGGGAACTCCGCGGGCTGCCGTTGATCGCCGCCGGGTTCTCGGCCGGTGGGCGGGTGGCACTCGACTGGGCCCTGACCGGACGACCCGCGCCCGCGGCAGGCGTCGTAGTACTGGCTCCGGCGTTGCGGGAACTGCCGGCGGAAGCTCAGGGCCCGTTGTCCCCGGCGAGCATCGTGATCGGCACCGACGACGAGCTGCTGGAGGTTGTGGACGAGGCCGGCGAACGGCTGTCGGAGTTCGGACTCAGCATCGAGCGCGTCCCCGGCCTCACCCACGAGTTCCCCGCGGACTTCGCGGCCCGCCTGACCACCCTCCTCAGCGGGGTGAGTACAGCCAGGGGTGCTTGAGGTCGTAGAAGGTCGGCATGCCGGTGGACATCGCGTTGAGCTCGTCCATCTGCGCCTTCAGCTCCGGCGGTGGTTCCTTCTGCTCGCCCACGCGGGCCTCGGCCTCGGACGTGAAGTACATCGCCATCGTGTACTCGCCGTCCCCGTACATCGCCGCCATCGTGCCGACGATGTCCGGCCGGAAGGCAGCCCACTTGTCTTGGTCGGTGTTCATCAGCTCACGGGCCCGGTCCGGATTGTTGCCCTGGCCCTGCATCACCTGGACGAAGCCGGCCGAGTCCGGCTCGCCGACGACATCGGTGACCACGTCGTCGCTGTCGTGGAAGATGGCCGCGCCGCTCAGTTGCGACGACATCTCGCCCCACCACTTGTCCTGGTCCGGCTGTTCGCTGTTGCGCCGGGCCGCCTCTTCCGACTCGAAGCGGGCCAGCACGATCAGCTGGCCGTCGTCGGTGACACCTGCCGTGGTGCCGAGCCAGCCGGCCGCGTTGGGCGCCAGCTCCTCGACCCACCGGTCGAGCGCGGCGTGCGCCTGCTCGGCATCTGCTACCTGCCCCTGAATGACCTGAACGAACATCGTGAGACCCTCCCCGTCTCCGTTGCCGGGGATCCGGCTCTGCCGACGTTACGCCCCGCAGTACTCCCCAGCTGTGGATAAAGCGGTGATCAAACGTTCTTTGTCCACAGATTTGGCCGATCTTCGCGGCCAACCGTTCAGACCCTGGGACAACCTGGGACAACTCCCCCGAAAACTGTGCACAGCTGGGGATACCCATGTGGATAACCACACACCTGTAATTCACCACGGACCTGCGCCGGTTGCGCCCGATCGCCGGCGGAGGTCCGAGGGTCAGAGGTACCGGAGGGTCAGATCCACTGGGTGGAGACGACGAAACCGGCGGCGATCAGGCCCATGCCGATCAACAGGTTCCAGTTGTTCAGGTCGCGCATCACCGGGATGTCCTGGCCGGCGACGTAGAAGACGACCAGCCAGGCGAGTCCGAGCAGCCAGCAGCCCAGCATCAGCGGCGCGACCCACACGCGGCTGGTGGTGCGCGGCTTCTTCGGAGTCTTCTCCACCTTCACCTTGTCAGATGAAGACTTCTTCTTGTTGCGACTGCTCGACTCGGGCACGACTCGACTCCTCGTAACGGACACTTGGCAGTGGACTCTTCATTTGGACACGTAAGCTGGCTCTGGCCTCGGTTAGCGTAGTGCAGGCCAGAACAAGGGGAGCACGGGTGAGCAGGCTGAGGCGTTTTTCTCTCTGGCGCGCGGGTGCGCCGGTGGCACTGCTGTGCGCCGGGCTCCTCTTCGCGACCAGTGCGACCAACGCTCGGGGTACTGACCTGAGGCCCAGTCGTAACACTACGCTTGCCGGCCTGGTCGAGGAGCAGAGTAGACGCAGCGCTCTGCTGACCCGCCAGCACGCCGCACTGACCCAGGACATCGAGAAGCTGCAGACCCAGCAGGGCTCGATCGAACCGCAGTTGGCCAAGCAGCTCAAGGACCTGTCCGAGCAGGTCGGTACGACGCCGGTCACCGGCCCGGGCCTCACCGTCACCCTGAAGGACGCTCCGCCCGACGTGGTCAAGGACAACCCGGACGTCGACGCCGACTGGCTGGTCATCCACCAGCAGGACATCCAGGCCGTGGTGAACGCGCTCTGGGCCGGCGGCGCGGACGCCCTGTCGATCCAGAACCACCGGGTGATCTCCACCACCGGGATCAAGTGCGTCGGCAACTCCGTGGTGCTGCACGGCGTGCCCTACCTGCCGCCGTACAAGATCACCGCGATCGGGGATCGTCGGAAGTTGCAGCAGGCGCTCGACGACTCGCAGTACATCGACAACCTGCAGGACTACGTGGTCAAGTTCCAGCTCGGCTACCAGGTGAAGAACGAGTCTTCGATCGCGATGCCGGCCTACGAGGGCACCCTCGACCTGCAGAGCGCGACCGTGCCGGGATTCGAGAAGACGCCGAGCGCGAGTCCGTCCAGCAGCGGTCGCTGACCACAGGGTCTCCGGCTCTGTGACAATGGACCGCATGCCGCGGATCCTTGTCGTCGACAACTACGACTCCTTCGTCTACAACCTGGTGCAGTACCTCCAGCAACTCCAGGCCGAGACCATCGTGCTGCGCAACGACGAGGTCACCCCGGACGACGTCTCGCAGTACGACGGGGTGCTGCTCTCCCCGGGCCCCGGTACGCCGGAAGAAGCCGGCGCGTGCGTGGACATCGTCAGGGAGAAGGGCGGCGAGGTCCCGATCTTCGGCGTCTGCCTGGGACTGCAGGCGATCGGCGTCGCGTACGGCGGGGTGGTCGGCCGCGCGGACGAACTCCTGCACGGCAAGACCAGCCAGGTCTTCCACGAGGGCGCCGGGGTGCTCGCCGGACTGCCGTCGCCGTTCACCGCGACGCGGTACCACTCGCTCGCGATCGCCGAGGACAGCGTTCCGGATGTGTTGCAGGTGACCGCCCGGACCGAGGCAGGCGTGATCATGGCCGCGCGGCACCGGGATCTCCCGGTCGAGGGCGTCCAGTTCCACCCGGAGTCCGTGCTCACCGAGGGCGGCCACCGGATGCTGGCGAACTGGCTCGAGATCTGCGGCGATCCGGACGCGGTCGCCCGCTCCGCCGGCATGGCCCCCGTCGTCAGCTAGTCACAGCAGGGCAAAGCGAGAGGCCGCGGGACACGTCCCGCGGCCTCTCTCTTCATGGTCCGTCCTGGTGATCAGGGATTGCCGCTTCCGTTCGGGTTGCCGCTGCCCTGGCCACCGCCTTCGCTGCCGGACCCGCCGCCACCGATCGTGATCGGCGGCGTGGTCGGGTCCGTCGGAGTCGACGTCGGCGGGGTGCTCGGCGGCGTGCTCGGCTCCTCGGGCTTGAGCGCGATCGTCAGGGTGATCAGGGTGCCCTTGTCGACCTTCGTGCCCGGCTTGATGCTCTGCGCGAGCACCGTCTCCTCGACCGCGTTCGGGTCTTCCTGCTGCCTGTAGCCCACCCTCAGCCCAAGGTCCTTCAGCGTCTTCGTCGCATCGTCCTGCTGAGCGGTCGTGACATCCGGCACCTCGACCTGCACCTTGCCGGTCGAGAGCGTCAGAGTGAACGTGGTGCCCGGCGCGTACTGACCGCCTGGGTCCGGGCTGACCGCGAGCACGGTGCCGGCCTTGGCCTCGCTGGCCTGCTCGACCGTCTTGCTCGCCACTTCGAACTTGCCCGGCGAATCCTCGATCAGCGTCCGGGCCTCCGACTCCGACTTGCCGATCACGTCCGGCACCGGGAAGGTGTTCGGTCCGGCCGAGACCACCACGGCCACCGTGGTGTCCTTGTCGACCATCGTCGACGGGTCCGGGCTCTGGGTGACGATCAGGCCCTTGCCTACCGTGTTGCTGGCCGCCGACGTGGCGGAGATCTTCAGCCCCTGGTCGGCCAGTGTCTGGGTGGCCGCGGGCAGCGAGGCGCCGATGACCCTGGGCACGGCGACCTGCTGCGGCTGGTTGTTCCCAGCGTTGCCGTCGTTGCCCATGTTGGTGATCAGCGCGTACGCGCCGACTGCCACGGCCACGATCGCCAGGCCGAGCAGGAAGTACGCGAGGCCACGGTTGCGCCTGGACCGAGCCTCCTGGGCATCGTCGATCCCGTCGTCCGGCGGCAGCAGGTCGCCGCCCTGGGTCTGCCCGTACGTCTGATTGGCGAGGGCGACCGCGGTGGCCGGGATCGCGCGGGTCTCGGCGACCGCCGCCATCGGCGCGGTCACCTGCTGCCCGGACAGCACGCGGTGGATGTCCTGGCGCATCTCGGAGGCGCTCTGGTACCGGTGCTCGCGGTTCTTGGTCAGCGCCTTCAGCACGACCGCGTCGACCTCCGGCGGGATGTCGGGGTCGAACGAGGACGGCGGGGCCGGCTCCTCCCGGACGTGCTGGTAGGCCACCGACACCGGCGACTCGCCGACGAACGGCGGCCGCCCGACGAGCAGTTCGTACAGCAGGCAGCCGGTCGAGTACAGGTCGGACCGCGCGTCCACGGTCTCGCCGCGGGCCTGCTCGGGCGAGAGATACTGCGCGGTGCCGATCACGGCCGCCGTCTGGGTCATCGTGGACGAGGTGTCCGCGACGGCCCGGGCGATGCCGAAGTCCATCACCTTGACCTGACCCTGCGGGGTCAGCATCACGTTGCCGGGCTTGATGTCGCGGTGCACGATGCCGGCCCGGTGGCTGTAGTCGAGCGCCTCGAGCACACCGGAGGTGATCTCCAGGGCCCGCTCGGGCATGATCTTGCGGCCCTCGCGGATCAGGTCGCGCAAGGTCTTGCCGGCGACGTACTCCATCACGATGTAGGGGATGGTGACGCCGGAGCCGTTCGGGTCCGGCTCCTCGCCGGTGTCGTAGACCGACACGATGGTCGGGTGGTTCAGGGACGCGGCCGACTGCGCCTCACGCCGGAATCGTGCCTGGAAGGTCGAGTCGCTGGCCAGGTCGACCCGCAGTCGCTTGATCGCAACCGTGCGGCCCAGTCGGTTGTCGACGCCCTTGCGGACATCGGCCATGCCCCCTCGGCCCAGCGGTTCGCCCTCTTCGTAGCGCCCGCCGACGAGACGTGCCTGCGATGTCATTCCTCTGCCTTCCAACCTGCGCGGATCCAGCTCGGCCAAAACACACTCAATTCGCCCACGGTAGCGGTGGCCACCCCTGGGCGTTCGTCCGGTCGACACTCTGTCACCCGGCGACGTCCCATCGTCATCCTCGGCCCGATCGTCACTGGCCCAGCACCGCCTCCATCACGCTCTTCGCGATCGGCGCGGCCAGCGCGCCGCCGGAGATGTCGTCGCGGGCCACGTTCGCGTCCTCGATCATCACCGCGACGGCGACCTTCGGGTCGTTCGCCGGCGCGAAGGAGGTGAACCACGCGAACGGCGGCTTCTCCTTGGAGGTCTGCGCGGTACCGGTCTTGCCGGCCACCTGGACGCCGTCGATCCGGCCGGGCTTGCCGGTGCCGTTCTCCACCACGTCCACCATCATCGCGGTCAGCTGGCTCGCGACCTCCGGCGTGATCGCCTGGTGCAGCGACTCCGGCTTGGTCTCGGACACCGTCTTCAGGTCGGCGGTCCGGACGCTCTGCACCAGATACGGCTTCATCACGTCGCCCTGGTTGGCGATGCCGGCCGCCACCATCGCCATCTGCAGCGGGGTGGCCCGGACGTCGAACTGGCCGATCGCGGACTGCGCGGTCTGCGGCTGGTTCGGGTCGGTCGGGAACTGGCTGGCGACCGCGCCCAGCTCGGGCAGTTGCCGCTCGCCGAAGCCGAACTTCTCCGCCTGGTCGCGGAGCGCATCCGGACCGAGGTCGAGGCCGATCGTGCCGAAGGCGGTGTTGCACGAGTTCCGCAGCGCCACGGTGAGCGTCGCGTTGTCGCTGCCGCCGCAGTTGCGGCCGTTCTCGTTCACCAGCGGCACCGTGGTCTGCGGCAGCGGCAGTTCGGCCGGCGAGTGGACCTTGGTCTCCGGGTTGTACTTGCCGCTCGATAGCGCGGCGGCCGAGGTGACCAGCTTGAAGGTCGAGCCCGGCGGGTAGAGCTCCTTGATCGCCCGGTTCGACATCGGCTTGTCCGGGTCTTCGTTGAGCCGCTTCCAGGCCGCGTTGACCTTGGTGAGGTCGTGGCTGGCGAGCTCGTTCGGGTCGTAGGAGGGCCGGGAGACAAGCGCGAGCACCTTGCCGGTCTTGGGCTCGATCGCGACCACGGCGCCCTTCTTGCCGGCCAGCCCCTTGTACGCCGCCTGCTGGGCCGCCGCGTTCAGCGTCAGGGAGACGCTGGCCCCTTGCTGGCGCCGGTCGGTGACCACGTCGACCACCCGGCGGAACACCATCGACGGGTCAGAGCCGTTCAGCTGGCTGTTCTGGGTGAGCTCGATGGCGGACCGGCCGTAAAGATAGGAGTAGTACCCCGTGACCGGCGCGAAGACCGGGCCTGACGGGTAGGAGCGCTGGAACTCGAAGCGGTCGTTGGACGGCTTGCTCTGCGCGATCGGGGTGCTGCCGATCAGGATCGGGCCACGGTTCACCGAGAACTGGTCGTCGCGGACGCGGCGGTTGTCGTTGCGTCCGTTCAGGTCGCCGGCCCGGAAGGCCTGCAGGTAGGTCGAGTTGGCCATCAGCGCGAGCATCAGGATGATCGCGGCCACGGCCAGTCGTCGGATGGCTGAGTTCACTGCTTCTGCACCGCCATGGCGATCGTTTCGTCGGAGACCGGCGCCGCGGGGGTCTGCGGCCGCCGGGCCTGGTCACTGATCCGCAGCAGCAGCGCGACGATCGCCCAGTTGGCGACCAGCGACGTACCACCCAGGGCCATGAACGGCGTAGCCAGACCGGTCAGCGGGATCAGCCCGGTGACTCCGCCGACGATCACGAACACCTGCAGCGCGAACGACATCGCCAGACCGGTGGCCAGCAGCTTGCCGAAGATGTCCCGGCAGCCGAGCGCGGTGCGCAGGCCCCGCTCCACCAGCAGCGTGTAGACCAGGATGATCGCGATCAGCCCGGTCAGGCCGAGCTCCTCGCCGAAGGAGGAGATGATGAAGTCGCTCTGGCCGTAGAAGCCGAGCAGTTCCGGCCGGCCCTGGCCGAGACCGCGGCCGAGGACACCGCCCCAGGCCTGGCCCATCAGCGCGTTCGCGACCTGGCCGACGCCCGCCTCGTTGAACGGGTTCAGCCAGTCCTCCACCCGCTTGTGCACGTGGCCGAAGGTGGCGTACGCGAACCAGGCGCCACCGGCGAAGAGCAGGAAACCGATCAGCAGCCAACCGGCGCGCTCGGTCGCGACGTACAGCAGGAACAGGAACAGGCCGAAGAACAGCAGTGACGATCCGAGGTCCTTCTCGAAGACCAGCACGCCGAGGCTGACGCCCCAGGCGATCAGGATCGGACCGAGGTCCCGGGCGCGCGGCAGGTCCAGGCCGAGGAAGCGGTGGCCGGCCAGCGTCAGCACGTCGCGCTTCACCACCAGGTAACCCGCGAAGAAGACGACCAGGCAGAGTTTCGCGAACTCACCGGGCTGGAAGGACATGCCGAGCAGGCGGACCCAGATCTTCGCGCCGTTGATGTCCGCGCCGAGGCCCGGTACCAGCGGCAGGATCAGCAGCACCAGACCGGCCAGGCCGGCGGTGTACGTCAGAGCCTGCAGGCGGCGGTGGTCCCGGATCACCAGGATGACCACCAGGAACAAGACGATGCCGACCGCGGTCCAGGTAATCTGCTGCGGGGCGGCCGGGGCCCGCGGGGTGGCTCCCCGCGCCTCGGCCGCGATCGCCAGACCCAGGTCGACCCGGTGGATCATCGCCACACCCAGGCCGTTGAGGAGCACCGCGCAAGGCAGGATCACCGGGTCGGCGTACGGGGCGCGGTAGCGCAGGGCCATGTGCGCGATGAAGGCGAGCAGGCCGATGCCGGCCGCGTAGTACCCGGTGCTGGCCGGCACCTTGTCCTGCACGGTGATGCCGATGTTGACGTAGGCCCCGACCGAGACGCCGATCGCGATCAGGAGCAGCATCAGCTCCACCCCGCGCCGGGAGCGCGGGATGATCTGGATGACGGAGGTCGACGCGATACTCATCGGACCCCGTCGCAGTCGTCGGGGTTCACCGATCCGTCCGGCGTGGACGTGGTCGTCGATGGTGTGGACGACGGGGCGGTCGACGCGGGAACGGTGACAGGAGGGTTGGGCGGAGTGGTGACCGGCTTGCCGGACGCCGGCGGAGTGCTCGGCTTCGGGGTCGTCGTCGGCGGCTTCGGGGTCTGCTTGGCAGCACACTCCTCGGCGGTCCGCTGCAGCTCGCCGACGATCGAGCGCGCGGCGCTCAGGTCGTCGGCCTGGATCGTGCCCTCCACCTGCTCACGGCTGTACGTCGGCAGCTTGTCCACCTGCAGGGTCTGCTTCTCGTACATGCTCGACAGGGTGAGCCCGGGGATCTGCTGGTCCACGCCCTTGAAGATCGCCACGTAGTCGCCGTCGGTGCCCACGTAGTACTGCTTCTGCGTCCAGCTGTAGGCGAACCAGCCGCCACCGACGACAAGCCCCAGCAGAACAGCCAGTACTGCGAGTCGCCGCAGCCAGAGGAACCGCTTCGGGGCGCGCGGGGCGTAGCGGAGCTCCTCGGGATCGACGTCACCCGCACCGCCGCCGGCCGCCTCGCCACCGCCCTGCGCGCGCAGGGTCGACGTGGCCGGGCCGGTCCCGCCTTGCGCCAGCTCGGCGGCTGCTCCGACCAGTTGGGGCTGGGTGCCACTCGTCGGCTCGGTCTCGATCACGTCCGCGACGACGCACGTGACGTTGTCGTTCGACCCCGCCTCGAGCGCGTGCGTGATCAGGTCGACCACGACGGAGTCCGGCGTACCCTCCGCCATCGAGGTGGCGATCACCTGGTCGCTCACGTAGTCGGGCAGGCCGTCGCTGCACAGCATCAAGCGGTCGCCGGCCCGGACGTCGAGCATCTCCAGGTCCGGATCGGAGTCCGGCCGGCCGTCGAGCACCCGGAGGATCAGGTTGCGGTGCGGATGGGTGAAGGCCTCTTTCCTGGAGATCCGGCCCTCGTCCACCAGCGACTGGACGAACGTGTGGTCGTGGCTCAGCTGCTGGAGCCGGCCGTCCCGCATCCGGTAGGCGCGGGAGTCGCCGAGATGCGCGAGCCCCAGCTCCTGCCCGTCGAACAGCAGGGCGGTCACGGTGGACCCCATGCCCTCGCGCTCGGGGTCCTCCTCGACCAGCTCGGAGAGCCGTTCGTTCGCGCGGTGCACGGCGCCCGCGAGCGCCTCCATCATGTCCGGGCCGGTGATGCCGGGCTTGTCCAGCCGGCGGATCACCTGGACGGCGGCGGCACTGGCCACCTCACCCGCGGCGGCTCCACCCATGCCGTCGGCGAGCAGCAGCAGGTACGGACCGGCGTACGCGGAGTCCTCGTTGTTGCGGCGCACCCGTCCGACATCGGACAGTGCTGCGTAGTCGAGCGACAAGGTCATGGACGGCGCCCTACTTCGCGATGTTCAGCGTCGTGCGACCGATCCGGATGGAACCGCCGATCTCGGCAGGCACCGGGCGGGTCACCCGCTGGCCGTCCAGGTAGGTGCCGTTGGTGGAGCCGAGGTCCTCGACCCACCACTCGCCCTCGGACTGGAACACCCGCGCGTGCCGGGTGGAGGAGTAGTCGTCGTCCAGCCGGATCTGGCAGTCCGAGCCGCGGCCGATCACGACGGGCTGCTCGCCCAGGGTCGCGCCGACACCGGCCTGCGGACCGTCGGCGATCGTCACCGAGGCCGGCTGGCCTTTCTTCTTCTTACTGGGCTTCACCGGCTTCGGGGTACGGCCGTTGGGCTGCGCCACGGGCGCGGCCGCCACCCGGGCGTCCACCTTGGCGCCGAACAGGTCGGACCTGATCACGGACAGGACCGCCAGCACGAACATCCACAACAGGGCCAGGAACCCCAGTTTGATCAGGGTCAGCGTCAGTTCCGACATGGAAGGCCAGTCACCACCCGCTGCTCGGCGGCTGGGCGATCGGCTCGTCCGCAAGGCGCAGCGTCATGGTGGTGTTCCCGATCCTCACGGTCGATCCGTCGGTCAGTTCGGCCTCGGCCGACCGGCGCCCGTTCACCAGCGTGCCGTTGGTGGAGCCCAGGTCGACCAGCACCACCCTGACACCTCCAGGGCCTTCTGGCATCAATCGGATCTCCGCATGCCGTCGCGAGACCCCCGGATCGTTGATCTGGATGTCCGCGTCCGTCCCCCGGCCGAGCACCACGCCGGGCGGGTTGATCGGACGGCGCCGGCCGTTCACCTCGAGCATCACCTGTGGGTGGCCGCGGCGTACGGGGGGTGGGCCGGGGGGCGGTTGCACCGGAGCGCTCTGCAGCACGGTCGCACCTTCGTCGGGCAGGCTCGGGGCCGGCTGCCGCGGCTGTGGCCGCTGGTTGCCGACGGTGGCGCTGACGACGCGGAACTTCCCGGTCGGCAGGTCGTCTTGCTGGGTCAACTCGATCTCGATCGGTCCGGAGAAGGTGTAGCGCTGGATGTCGGCGTGGTCACGCAACTCGTTGGCCAGTTCGTGGTTCAGCGTGCGACCGTAGGCGTTCAGCCGCTCGAAGTCACCCGGGCCGAGCTCGATGGTGAAGTGGTTCGGCACCAGCCGCCGGTCCCTGGACAGGATCCTTGCAGTGTTGTCGATCTCACGCTTGAGGGCCGCGGCCAGCTCGATCGGCTCCACGTCACCCTTGAACGCGCGCGCGAAGACACCGCTCACGATGCCCTCCAGGCGTCGCTCGAAGCGCTGCAGCGGTCGCACGCGTCCTCCTCCACGGTCGGTCGTCGGGTGGCCCCAACGATCGTGCTTGCCCTCCGGCGCCGCCGAGAGGCTCGCCGGACAATCGTGTCCACCGGTGCGTGGTGGACACACTGGTACGACGATCGATCGTATCGGGGAGTTCGACCGAACCCGCAATGTCAGAGTCTGCCGTAGGCCGTGCTAATGTTTCTCCTCGGTCGCAGATGGTGCTCCTGGGAGCCCCGGAAGTGACCAGCGCGCGGGTGGCGGAATAGGCAGACGCGCACGGTTCAGGTCCGTGTGCCCGAAAGGGCGTGGGGGTTCAACTCCCCCCTCGCGCACAGCGTCTCGAACTCCCGGTCAGCTTTCTGGCCGGGAGTTTTTCATGTCCTTCTTATGTGCCCTCAGCCACCAAATGTGGCGCTCGCCTCAGTACGCTCAGCCCCGCCCCGCAGTACGCGGCGTCCTCTTTCCGGTGCCGGCCGGGTCAGCGGTTCCAGAGGCCGTGGGTTTGTAGCCGGGTGAGGATCTGGGTCTCCAGGTAGCGGGCGTCGGCGCCGTCCGGGGTCACGGACCAGCTCACCTCCAGGCCGAGTCGCACCACGGCCTCCCGGGCCCAGTCCTTGGCGCGCTTCGGACCGTTCTGCCGTAGGTCCTTGAGTTGCTGCTCGATCCACTCGGGGTCGGCCAAAGCCCGGTCGAGGGCAGCCTCTCCGAATCCGCTGACAGCGCCCTTGCCGCTCCGGTACACCGTCAGCCGTCCGTACAACCCTTGCGGGCGACCACTGCCGGCCCGCTCGCCCGCCATCCCGACGTACCGGATGACGCCATTCAGCGGCTCGCGCAACAGGTACACGCCCGGCTCCCGGGGCGCCGAGCGGATGGCGTCCTCGAAGGGCATCCACGGACACCACTCGGCCAGGTCGCGAACGTCTGCGTAGCTCTGGCGAAGGGTGTGGTCGTGGACCGGTTCGAACCAGCTCATGCACGCATCCTGCCGCCGCGCGCCGACATTCCTTGACGGCGTACTGCGAGCCGCTCGTCCGGCTCCGGGTGAGACGTTGCGAGTTGGTGGTGGCGGCCCCAGGATGACGGGCATGAGTTTCGAGGCGATAGTGCGGGACTATGACCTGCGCTGCGGGGTGGAGCGGGCGTTCAACACGTACGTCGGGTCGCACGGGACCTGGTGGCATCCGGACTACACGCCGGATGCGGGGACCTTCCAGAAGCTGACGATCGAGTCGGGCGTGGGCGGGCAGGTCGTCCTGTCGCACCAGGGACTGGGTGACTTCGTGATCGGGCAGGTGACGGTGTGGGAACCGTCGGAGCGGCTCGCGTACTCGACCACGCTCGCCCAGACACCGGAGTACTCGAGTGAGATCAGCGTGACGTTCACCCCGACCGCGGACGGGTGCCACTTCCACTTCGAGCACGGCGGGTGGAACGAGGGCAACGAGAAGGACCGGGAGAAGTTCAAGGACTGGGGACTCATCCTGCCGCGCTTCGTGGCGTTGGCCGAAGCTGTCGGAGGGTCCTGAGACCGTTGGGCGATGACGGGGATTCGCAGTGCCGTCGCACAACCTGAAGTGACGAACGACGCGAGGAAGAACGGGGCACTGGTCCGCAAGCTGATGCGGCAGTCCGCCGCCGGGAAGGCCCGGCTGGTGCAGTTCCCCGAGGGCCTGCTGTCGGGGTACCCGAAGGAGCAGCTCGCCGACTGGTCCGAGGTCGACTGGCCGGCGGTCCGCGACGAGCTGGTTGGCTGCCGCTGAGTACGTCAACTACTTCCACTGGCAGGTGATGCACGACACCCGGGCGGATCTTCGCCGGCTGGCGCGGACCGGGCGGCCGCAGCGGTCCCATCTGTACTTCGATCTTCCTGTACTTCGATCTTCGGAAAACCCGTGGCGTGCCTCTGAAGGCGCCGGTTAATTTCTGAACGTGCGTTCAGAGGGTGCGTCGTTCATCGAGGCGGCCAGGCGGGACGCCGCTCAGGGCACGCAGGCGGTCGTCGATGTGGAGAAGGTGCTGCACAGGGGCCGGCAGACCGGGGAGTTCGCCGACCTCTTCGAACGAGCCACCCGGAAGGAATCCGTCTGAGATGGAAGCACTGGAACTCATCGGGCTCGGCAAGACCTTCGGCGAGGAGAAGGCGGTCGACGATTTGAGCCTGTCCGTGCCGCAGGGCTCCTTCTTCGGCATGCTCGGCCCCAACGGCGCCGGCAAGACCACCTCGCTCTCGATGGCGGTCGGGCTGCTCCGGCCCGACTCGGGCACGGCGAAGATCTTCGGTGTCGACGTCTGGGCCGAGCCCGTCAGGGCGAAGGCGCTGGTCGGAGTACTGCCGGACGGCCTCGGCATGCCCGAGCGGCTGACCGGTCGCGAAGTCCTCACGTACCTCGGCCTGCTCCGCGGGCTCCCCGCCGTCGAGGTCGCAGCCCGTACGACGGAGCTCCTCGAAGTACTGGAGCTCGACCACGAGGACGACAAGCAGGTGATCGGCTACTCCACCGGGATGCGGAAGAAGCTCGGGCTGGCGATCGCCCTGCTGCATGCGCCGCGGCTGCTGGTGCTCGACGAACCGTTCGAGGCGGTCGATCCGGTCTCGGCGGCGACCATCCGCACCATCCTGAACAGGTTCATCGCCGGTGGCGGTTCGGTGGTGATGTCGAGCCACGTGATGGCGCTGGTCGAGCAGTTGTGCGACCGGGTGGCCGTCGTCTCCGGTGGCAAGGTGGTTGCCGCCGGCACCGTTTCCGAAGTACAGGCGGGAGGCAGTCTGGAGGACGCGTTCGTGTCGCTGGTGGGCGCGTCGACGCGGAGTGCGGATGGGTTGGCATGGCTCTCGGCCTGACCTACGCCACCTCGCTCACGCTGGTCAGGATGCGGCTGGCCGCGCTGCGGCATGCGTTGCGCGACTCGAACCGGGTCGCCTGGATCGGCACTGGCGCGTTCCTCGGCCTGGTGCTCGCCGCCGGGACGATCTGGGCCGCGACGAAAGGCGATACCGATCTCGTCGCGGTGGCCGTAGCCGTCTGGATGCTCGGCTGGGTTGTCGGGCCGCTGTTCGCGGGCGGCGGGGACGAGACGCTCAAGCCCGAGTACTTCACCATGCTGCCGTTGCCGCCTCGCGCGCTGTCCGGCGGGCTGATCGCAGCCGCGCTGGCGGGTGTGGCTCCGCTGGTGAGTCTCGTGGCGTTGCTGTGTCTGGTGGTGGTCGGCGGTCAACTGTCGGTCGGCGCACTGCTGATCTCTGTGCCTGCTGTGCTTCTGCAGTTGCTGTGCTTCGTGTTGGCCTCGCGGCTCGCTGTGGCGGTCTATGCCGTCCTGCTGCAGGTCCGCTCGGGTGCAGTGCTTGCCGCTCTCGTGAACGCCTTCATCCTCGCCTTCGCCGCGCAGGGGTGGGCGCTGATCGCCGCGTTCATCAGTACCGACGTACAGGGCACTATTGCTCGCGGTGCGCGGATCGCGCCGTCTGGTTGGGGTTTGGTCGCCGTCGAGGCCACCGGCCGTGGTGACTGGCTGCGCGTACTGCTGGCCGTGGTCGGGCTCGTTGTGCTCTGCGCAGCCATGTTCGTCGCCTGGTCGGCACTGCTCGTCCGGCGGACCACGGCCGCCCTAGCAGGGGTTCGGGTGCGCCGGCAACTGACGGCCCCTGATGCTCGCGGCGCCGCAGCGGCGAAGGAGTTGCGCACGTGGGCCCGCGATCTGCTCTACGGACACCGGGCCGTGTTCGCGATCGCCTACGGGCTGTTCTTCTGCATGATGCCGCTGGCCGTCGGCTGGAAGGGCATGCTGCCGTGGGCCGGCGCGGCCGCCGTGGTCATGGGCGGCGCGATGTTCTCCAACCTGTACGGCGCTGACGGCACCGCGTTCTGGTCGACCCTGATGACGCCGCGCTCGGCACAACTCGACATCCGCGCACGGCAGCGGGCCTTCCTGCTCGTGTTCGGCCCACCGGTTTTGGTGATCACCCTGCTGCTCACCTGGTGGTCCCAGGCTGGAGCGTGGCCGCTGGTGCTCGGCATCCTGCCCGCACTCCTGGGCGGTGCCGCCGGGTTGATCGTGCTCGCGTCGGTCTACGCGGCCGTGCCGACCACCGACGCCCACAAACGCTCCGGCAATCCCCTGAACTCCGGTGAGAACGAGGGCGAGACCATGGGCCTCGTCTACGTGATGCTCGTCCTCGTCTCACTCACCGCCGCACCTGCACTCGGCGCAGCACTCGCCTGGTCCTGGTGGGGAGTTCCCGTCGGCCTCTTCTCCGGAGTACTGGCTTGGTGGTACTTCGGACGGCTGGCGGCTGGTCGGCTGGAGCAGCGTGGTCCCGAGTTGCTCACGCTCCTGCGGCATGGCCGGACCACCGGGGAGCACGTAGACAAGGCATCCCTGTCCAGCAAGATGGCCTTGCTGCCGCGGTGGAGGCGCTACCTGGCCGGGTTCTGCCTGGGCTTCGGGGCGATCCCGCTGTTCCCGCAGGCCGTAGTACCGGCGATCTTCCTGCTCAACGCCGTCGACGCGAAGGCTTGGTTCCTCGCGCTCTACGTGGAACCCCGCTGGCAGTGGCCGGTGATCATCGGCATGGCACTTCTCGGCCTCGGCATGTACGCCTACGGCGGCTGGACCTATTGGCAAGCCAGCAAGCTCCGCCCTGAAGCACAGCACCACCTACAGCCAGAACCACAAACGCCCTGAAACCACCCGCAGCGTCTCTTTCAGCAGTGGTGCGTACGGGTAGTGACGGAGCCGTCACAACTTCGTAATGGCACTCCGGTGCCAGGAGTGCCAGGCGGTCGCGTGGCCCAGCTGTGCCGCTGTAAGAGTGGGGTTTCCCCGCCCGGGAAAGGGCGCGGGACTTAGGCCAGATGATGGACAAAATGCTCGCCACCGCGTCAGGGAGCCTGGTTAGGTGGAGCCTCGAGCGCGGGAGGTTGCCACGATGCAGGACGAATCGGTGCTGGATGCCCGGGAGGAACGGGCCTACCGACTGCTGGTCGGACTCTCCATCGCCCGGCTGGCGGACCTCGCCGAGGTCGCGGAGCTGTCGCACCAGGAGGCGGACGAGATCCTCCAGCGGCTGCAGGCGAAGGGCCTGGTCGCGGTGATGCCGGGCGACGAGCCGATGTTCCGGCCGCTCCCTCCCGACGTGGCCCTCGGTACGACGCTGCTCCGGCGGCAGGAGTCCCTCGAGTCGGCGCGGAAGACCGTGGCCTCGCTGAGCGAGGAGTTCCGCGCCAGCGCGAGCCGCCGGGACGCGCACCACCTGGTCGAGGTGATCGTCGGCGCGGCCGCGCTGCGGGACCGCCTCCGCGATCTGCAGGAGTCCGCCCGCGAGGAGATCCTCTGGTTCTGCCGGGCCAACCCGCTCGCGATGCAAGGTGCGGAGAACACCGAGGAGTACGGCGCACTCAGCCGCGGCGTACGGTATCGCGCCATCTACGAGCGGGCTCTGCTCGAGACGCCCGGCGAACTCGACACGATCGCCGAGGGGATCAGCTGGGGTGAGGAGGCCCGGGCGCTTCCGACGCTGCCGGTGCGCCTCGCGATCGTGGACCGGGCCACTGCCGTCTGTCCGCTGGTCCGCGACGACGAAGCGGGCATCGGTGAGCCGACAGCCGCGATCATCGGCCGCGGCCAGTTGCTGGACGCGCTGCTGTCGCTCTTCGAGTCTCACTGGGAGCAGGCGACTCCGGTGAAGCTGCAGTCTGACGAAACGGCGGACCCGGAGGGCCTGGACGACTCCGAGCGCTTCCTGCTGTCACTGGTCGTCGCTGGAGTGCCGGACAAGTCCGTCGCCTCCCAGTTGGGTATCAGCCGCCGCACCGTCCAGCGGCGCCTCGACCGCATGATGGCCCTCGCCGGCATCGACACCCGTACTGGTCTCGCGTTCCAGGCCGCCAAGCGCAAGTGGCTTTAACGAGCTCTGGCCGGCCCGAGGGTTCTCGGACCGGCCAGAGCCAACTACTGGAGTACTACTTCAGGCCGTAGGCCCGGATCACTGTTTGGCTGACCTCGTTGCCGGCGTCGTCGGCGGCGGCAACTCGCAGCGATACGGAACCCTTGCCGGCCGGCACCACCGCCGCGTAGTGGCCCAGGGCACCGACGGTGGTGACCTTGCGCCAGCTCTTGCCCTCGTCGAACGACACCTCTGCCTTCAGCGAGGTGGACAGCGGTGCGGCTACCCCGGCCTGCTGATGGACGTTGAACTCGATCGCGTGCGGCCGAGCAGCCACTCGCCCGGTCAGGTCCACCGGCACGTCGTAGTCCACCTGCAGCAGCGGCAGCGGCACAGCTTTGTCGGTGGCGGCTGTCTTGGAGCGGAAGTCCCAGACCGTGCGCGTGCTGGTCCCCCAGTTCCACTCGCCCTCCTGGTCGGCGCGCGCCGTGGAGAGGTCCAGCTTGTACGCCGCCTCGCCGCCGTCGGTGATCACGTCCTCCCAGGCATCGGGCAGTTCCGCGACCTGCTGGCCGTTCCGAGAGAGCACCGCCGAGGCCGAGGTGGTCTCACCGACCGTGTAGTGCCCGGCGGCATCCACGAAGGCCGGGATCCGCAGGGACAGCCGGTCACCCGTCCGGGTGGACACGACACCAGGCGCGGCGGCCGGGCGGACCACCGGGCCGAACCAGGTCTCGTTGGAGACCCCGGTCTGGTAGCTCAGCGGCAGCGCGGTGAGCCCGCCGTACAGCGGGTTCATCGTGTCCCAGGTGTAGAGGTGGTGCACCCGGTGCTGCCAGAGCGAGTCACCCGACGTCACCCACTCCTCGCGGACCTTGGGGGTCTGGACGAAGCGCTGCGAGTCGTTCCAGGAGTACTCCTGCCACGGACGCCAGCCGAACCGCTGCTCCTTGGCCCAGTTGAAGCCGCCGTTGTCGGAGTACGAGGTGTTCACCCGAGCGCTGTTCGCAGTGGTCACCTTGTAGTTGATCTTGCTGGGGATCGACCCGGTCGAGACCTGCTGCACGTCGTACAGGTAGGGGCTCGAGGTGGTGAGGATGAGGTCGATCGTGGCGCGGGGCTGCTTGGCCCGGGCGATCAGCTTCTCGCCGTCCCCGGTGGTGGTGACCATCGCGGGGATGGGTTCACGGTCACCGGTCGGAACCCAGACCGTCCACGCCGACCAGGTCGCCGGCCGGACGATGATGACGCCGGCTGCACCGGCCTTGGCTGCTGCGGCGATCTGCTCCTGCTCGCTGCCCGCTCCGGTGCCGTCCTCGTCGGACTTCATCAGGGCGATGGCGCCGCGCACCCCGCGGAGGTCGGCCGGAGCGCCGTTGCCGGCGTCGACCAGCGGGAACCGCTTCTTGCCGTCGAACGACGGCGACTGGTGCAGCAGGTTGATGTCCAGCGGTCCGGAGACCCCGGCGACAGTGGCCTGCACCAGCGGCGCCACCAACTGCCAGCGGGAGGAGAACTCGAAGCTGCCGTCGGTCACCGGCTCGGTCCCGGTCACCAGCACCTGCTTGACCGTGCTGAAGTGCATGACGCCGTGGCTGATGCTGCGGCCGTTGCCGTACTCACGGTGCACGTAGTAGCTCAGGATGGCCTGCTGCTCGGACGGCTTCGGCGTCTCGATGGTGATCGGGGCCGCCTTGCGAGCGTCGATCACCACCTCGATGTCCTTGTCCACCTTGATGTTCGGGTCGGTGAACAGGCTGACCTTCTCGTCCTGCGGGTCGTAGTTCTCGACCAGCGAGTGCAGCAGGTACGTGCCCTCCTCGACCTCCGCGGTGTACGTCTCACCGTCCGGGATCCAGGCGAGCTGGTCCGAGCGGGAATTGTCGCCGTACAGGGAGACGACGGGTGCGCCGGTCGGCTGGCCGTCGAGGCCGATCGCGCGCAGCCGGACGGAGTGCTTCGGTCCCTGCCGCAGTGCGCCGACCGCCGTGTGCGCGACGACCCCGTCGGGGCCGGTGGCTACGATCTGGCCGCTGTGCAGGCCGCGCTCCAGCTTGGCCGCGTCGAGCGACACCTGTACGTCGGAGCTGCCGCCCGCGGGCACGGTGACACTGCTCGGCACGCTGATCGCGTCCGTCTCGGGCTTGTGCAGGTCGAGGTTGTCGACGTCGACCGCGAGTTGCAGGGTCACGGGCGCGGTGCCGTCGTTCTTGTAGGTGATGGTCCGCGCCGAAGAGCCGGTGGTGGTCTGCAGGCCGAAGTCCGCGGTGGCGGACGCGTAGACCTTCTGCGCGACGGCCCGGCTCAGGTCGACCCGGCCGCCACCCTGCGCGTAGACGCTCAGGTCGGCGTTGGTCTTGGCCGTGCTGACCAGCGCGTTCTTGATCCGGTCGGCCTTCCAGTCCGGGTGCGCCTGCGCCATCAGGGCGGCCGCGCCGGCCACGTGCGGCGCGGCCATCGACGTACCGGAGGCCGCGGTGTAGAGGTTGTCGACCGGCTGGCCCATCGCCGTACCGGCCGCGCGGGCGGCGACGATGTCGACGCCGGGTGCGGTGATCTCCGGCTTCAGGCCGTCGTCGCCGAGGCGGGGTCCACGGCTGGAGAAGTCGGCCAGCGCCTCATTGCGATCGATCGCGCCGACGGTCAGCGCGGACGGCGCCGTACCGGGGGTGCCGATCGACTCGTCGGCGCCGTCGTTGCCCGCGGACACGACGAAGAGCGTGCCGCTGTCGGCGGTGATCCGGTCGACCGCCTGGCTGAGCGGGTCGGAGCCGTCGGTGGGGCCGCCACCGAGGCTCATGTTGACCACGCGCGCGCCTTCGGCCGCGGCCCACTCCATCCCGGCGATGATCGAGGACTCGTAGCCGAAGCCGTCGTCGCCGAGCACCTTGCCGATGAGCAGGTCGGCCTTCGGCGCGACACCCTTGCGGGTGCCGTTCGCGCCCGCGCCGGTGCCCGCGATGGTCGCCGCGACGTGCGTGCCGTGGCCGAAGTGGTCCGTGACTCCGCTCGGGCTGCCGGAGAAGTCCTGGGACTGCTTCACCTTGCCCTGGAGGTCCGGGTGGGAGGCGTCGATCCCGGTGTCCAGGACAGCCACGTCCACGCCGGTGCCTTCGTACCCGGCCTGCCAGGCGGCGGGTGCGCCGATCTGCGGCACGCTCTTGTCGAGCACCGCGCGGACCTTGCCGTCGAGCCAGATCCTGGCGATTCCACGGTTCAGCGCGCGGGCGTTCTGGTCCGGCCCGAGGGATTTCCACAGTGCGGGCAACTCGTCCTTGGTGGCGCGGACCGCGGCGCCGCCGATCGAGTCGAGCTGGCGAGTGGTCGTCGTACCGGTGAGTGCCGGGGCGCGGAAGCCGGCCGCCGGGTCGGAGTACCGGACGATCAGCGGCAGGCTGGTGGCCGACGAGTCACCGAAGCCGTCGGCGATCAACTCGTTCACGTCGAACAGGTCGGCGTCGAGCACGCCGGTGGAGATGTACGGGACGGCGTCGCTGGGCAGCACCCGCAGCCCGCCGTCCACCTCGATCGTGTGGAACGCGATCCGCTCGCGGCCCGGGCCGGGCTGCACGCTGGCAGCCTTCTTGCCGGCGCCGGCGTCGGTCAACTCGACCACGTCACCCGTGATCAGGGTGACCTTGGCGGACTTGCCCGGTACGCCGGACGCCGGCGCCGAGGTGGTCCCGGGTGGCGGCGCGGCGCCCGGTGGGGCGGCGGTCGCCGAGATGGCGGTGGTACTTCCGAGGGCTAGGACAGCCGCGAGGATGGCGGCTCGTTTCACCGGGGAGGACATGGGTCTGGTCTCCTTCGAGAGGCTAGGGGCAGGCACCTCTTTCCGAGGAGTGTGCAGGTGCGTGCACGCTCTGTGCCCTGTCCAGCGCTGCCGTCCCTGCGACATGTCGCAACCGCGCCACCGCGACCCGCAGCGGCTTCACCTCACGCGCGAGACTACGCAGAGCGATCGGCGGTTGACGGGGATACGCGGCCTGGTTCTGTTCGGGCGGCGAAGGCAGGACCAGAATCGGAACATGACGGCACAGCAGGTGGTGCGCAGGTGGGCTTGGGTAGGCACGTTCGTCATCGGTGCGGGGCTCTATCTCCTGGTTCTGGTAGTGCTCACCGAGACCGGCAATCCGAACCTCTTCCCGACGTTGATCCTGCTCGGTGCCATGGTGGTGCCGCTGACCTTTGTCACCTTCGCGGCCGGCCGCTCGGGCCGCTGGCTGATCGACGGCCCGACTCTCGGCATCTCGCTGCTGTTCGGCGGAGTCATCGGCGTGGTGGTGGCGGGCCTGCTCGAGTACGACGCGATGCGCCGGCTGGGCGCGTTGCCGATGCTCGGGGTCGGCCTGATCGAGGAGGCGGCGAAGCTGATCGTCCCGGTGATCCTGCTGGTGTTCTTCGGACACCGGTACCGCCACTCGATCGGCGGCGGGATCGTCATCGGGGTCGCGGTCGGCACCGGGTTCGCAGTACTGGAGACGATGGGCTACGCGTTCGTCGCGCTGCTGGAGTCGGACGGCAACGTCGGCGCGGCCGAGCAGACGCTCTTCATCCGCGGACTGCTCGCACCGGCCGGGCACGCGGCTTGGACCGGGCTGACCTGCTGGGGGCTGTGGCGCTTCGCGGTCAAGCCGACCGGCAAGCGATTCCTCGGCTTCCTCGGCCTGTACGCCGTCGCGGTCGCGCTGCACACCACCTGGGACGGCATCGGCGGCAAGGTCACCTACGCCATCGTCGGCGCGATCAGCATCGGCCTGCTGCTCTTCGGCCTGAAGAAGTCCCAGGCCATCGACGCGGCTGCCACCCCCGCGGCGCTGCCTTCCTGATCACTGGCCTCCCTGACCGCGCTGGACTGATTGTCCATCGTGGATGTACTGTCCACGGTATGGAGGAGTCAGGACACCGGCTGGGACCGGTGTGCGACGCGATCGCCCGGTTGCTGTCGCCGCACGCGGAGGTCGTCCTGCACGACCCGGCGACGGACGAGATCGTCGGCATCTGGAACCCGCTCTCGGAACGCTCGGTCGGCGATCCCTCGCTGCTCGGTGAGCTGAACGAGCTGACCGCGACCGGTCAGGACGTCTACGGCCCCTACCCGAAATCGCTGCCCGACGGCCGGCGGCTGTCCAGCGTGAGCGCCGTGATCCGCGACGAGAGCGGCAAGGCCGAGGTGGTGCTCTGCGTGAACGTCGACCGGACCGCGTTCGAGGACGCGAGCCGGATCCTGGCCGCGTTCGCCGCTCCGGTCGCCGGCCAGCCGCGGGTGCTCTTCGAGCACGACTGGAGCGAGACCCTGAACGACATCGTCGCCGACTTCGTCCGCGAGCGCGGTGTCGCGGTGGAGCGGCTGACCCGGACCGACCGGCTGGAAGTGCTCGCCCGGCTGGACTCCGCGGGCGTGCTCAGCCAGCGGCGGTCCGTCCCCGTGGTGGCCCGGGCGCTGCGGATCTCCCGCTCGGCCCTCTACCAACTGCTCGGCGAGGCACGGAAGGACCTGATCACCGATGCCGACACTCCCTGACTTCCGGCTGGAGACCTACTTCTCGCGCTGGGAGTTCAGCGCCCGCTTCCACCTCACCGCCTCGGACGCGCAGTCGATGCCGGTGGCGGAACTGCTCGCGCTGGCCGACGACGACGGCCGCGAGCGGTGGGAGTCCCTGACGCTGGGCTACACCGAGACCCGCGGCCTGCCCGCGCTGCGGGAGGAGATCGCCCGCACGTACGACGCCGTCGTACCGGAGGAGGTGCTGTGCTTCGCGGGCGCCGAGGAGGCGATCCTGCTCGCGATGCAGGTGCTGCTGGAGCCCGATGATCACGCTGTTGTGCTGACGCCGAACTACCAGGCGGCCGAGACGATCCCGCTCTCGATCTGCGAGGTCACCGGGATCGCGTTGCGGGCCGAGGACGACTGGGCGCTCGACCTGGACGCGGTGGAGAAGGCGCTGCGGCCCAACACCCGTGTGGTTTCGGTGAACTTCCCCAACAACCCGACCGGCGCCGTTCCGGACCTCGAGACCTGGCAGTCGCTGGTGCGGCTGTGCGACGACCGCGGGATCACGCTCTTCAGTGACGAGGTCTACCGCGGACTCGAGCTCGACCGGCCGTCCCTGCCGCAGGCGGCAGACCTGTCTCCCAGGGCGTTGTCGCTCAACGTCATGTCGAAGGCGTACGGCCTGCCAGGGTTGCGGATCGGCTGGATCGCCTGCCGGGACCGCTCGGTGCTGGACCGGCTGGAGCGGGCCAAGCACTACACCTCGATCTGCAACTCCGCGCCCAGCGAGATCCTCGCGCTGATCGGCCTGCGGGCCAGGGATCGCCTGCTGGAGCGCAACCGCGGCATCGTCGCCGCGAACCTGCCGGTCTTCGACGAGTTCTTCGCGCGGTACCCCGACCTGTTCGAGTGGCGGCACCCGCAGGGCGGCTGCGTCTGCTTCCCGCGGTACCTCGGCCCGGACGGCGTCGAGGCGATGTGCGCGGATCTCGTCGACCAGGCCGGCGTGCTGTTGCTGCCGTCGAGCATCTACAGCTCCCAGCTCACCGAGACGCCGACGGACCGGTTCCGCGTCGGCGTCGGGCGGTACGGACCGGCCGAAGCGTTGGAAAACTGGTCCACCTGGTTGGAGAAGCGATGAGCCTGCCCGTGATCGACCTGCCCCGGATCGGCGCCGCCGCGTCGCACGACGTGGTCTTCAACGCCGTGCGGGAGTCGTTGATCGCGCACGCCGAAGGTCGTACGGCGGTGCCGCCGCCGATGGTGCTGAAGTTCCCGGACCACGACGGGGACTGCCACGTGAAGGCCGGCTACCTCAGCGGATCACCGCATTTCACGGTGAAGATCGCCAGCACTTTCGCCTCGGTCAACAGCGGCCTGATGCTCGTCGTCGACGCGACCACCGGTACTCCGGCCGCCGTGCTCGCCGACGAGGGCAAGCTGACGGCCTGGCGGACCGCTGCCGCCGGCGCGCTGATCACCGACGCGATGACGCCGGCCGGCATCGACGAGATCGCCGTGCTCGGGACCGGCGAACAGGCGCTGCTGCAGGTGATCTGGCTGAACCTGTTGCGCCCGCTGTCCCGCGTCCGCGTCTGGGGCCGTCGCCCCGAGGCGGTGGAGAAGCTCTGCGCGGCCTTGGCAGCTGAGGGATTCGACGCCCGTCCGGACTCCGGGGGTGGCGCGCCATGCGTCATCGCGACCACCTCGGCCACCGTTCCGTTGCCCTCGGCCCTTTTCTCCGGCGCCGTGCACGTGACCGGGATCGGCACCGACATGCCGGGCAAGGGCGAACTGCCGACCGAGGTGTTCGCCGGCGCGCTGGTCGCCACCGACGACCACGAGCAGTGTCTCGACCACGGCGACTTCGGCAACGCGGTACGGGCCGGGGTCATCGCGCCGGACGCGGACATCTCGATCGGCGGAGTACTACGGGACGGCCTCGGCGAACGTGGGGATCGCCGGTCGATCGCGGATGTCACCGGCCTCGGAGTCACCGACGCCGCGGTCGCCTCGGCGGTCGTGCAGGCCCTCTCGGCCGCCCGCGCCTAGACCAGCTCACCTCTGCAACCGCTTACCTCTTCGCCGTACTGGTCGACGATCCTCGGTACGGCGTACCTGCTCGCCTATCGCGCGGACACGATCAGCTGCTGAAACAGTGACCCGTCAGTAGCGTGAGACGGCCCTCGCAACCCATGGACAATCGGTTCCGGACTCAGTACGGTCCGTAGCGGCGTCCGCATCACGCCAGACCCGGAGGAGGACCTGGCGTCCTTCTCCCACCAGTCGGTGAGGTGCTGCCCGCCAGTAGCGCCTCACTGGTGGATGGGCGAGCAGCTCGTGGCGACTGTCACGAGTTGATGGGGGCCCGTACACCTAGGTGGGGCGGCACCAGCGCCAAGCGCTCGCCGCCCCACCGACTCAATTTCTCCCGCCACACCCCAACGCCGCGCCGCCCCTGTTCGTCTTGCTACCTGACAGGGAACCGAACAGGACGGTGTTGATGGCTGACTGGGAGCGCGCGTTCAAGGAACTGCTGGCAGTCCGCGGCGCCTCGTTACGTGCCTACGCCTATCTCCTGACCGGTGAATCAGCTGCGGCGCCGACCTGGTTCAAGACGCGCTGTTGCGGGTGTTCAGCCGCCTACGGGTGAGAGGCGACGTCGAACAGCTCGAGGGCTACGTCCGGCGCGCGATGCTCAACCAGTACGTCGACGGCCGCCGCCGCGCCAGCCTGTGGAACGCCAGACGCCACCTCTTGGTGGATCCGGTCGCGCACTACGACGACGACCACGCTCTCGCGGACGAAGTCCGTCAGGCCTTGTCCACCTTGTCCCCCAAGCAGCGCGCCTACATCGTCCTCCGGTACTACGACGACCTCTCCGTTCTCGAGATCGCAGACCAGCTCGACTGCGCCGAAGGCACGGTGAAACGCCACCTGGCCGATGCCCGGACCCGACTCGCCACCCAGCTCGCCATCCCCGAGGAGACGATGAGATGACCTCCGACGACCTGAAACAGGTCCTCCAGTCCGTGGCCACTCAGGGCACCGACACCGTCGAACTCGACGAGCACGCCCTGGTACCTCGGATCCGGCGCCGCCGCCGCCGGCGTACCGCGGCCGTCGGTGTCGCCGGCTTCGCAGGCGCGGCCGCGATCGCAGTCAGCGCTTATGCAGTACTGCCAGGAGCCGGCACCGAGAGCACCGTGGCGAACCGCGGCGGAGGTTCCCAGTCGGCGATCAGGGAAAATCCTCTCCCGCCGTACAAGTGTGGGGTGACCTTTCCGGCGCCCTCCTCCATCGGCACCCGGGGGGAGAAGGTGACACAGAAGACCATGGCCAGAAGCGCCGACGGCTGGACCGGAACCGTGGAGGATGAGTTCACCAGTCACCTCCCGAAGCCGTTGATGAATGCTTCACCCACGAGCCTCTTCGCCGTCGTCCAGAAGAACAGGGTGGTCGGCCACGCGGTGCTGACGGGGAGCGGGAAGCCGGTGGTCCTGCAACCGGAGCAGTCCCACACCTTCCGCGCCCGGATCGACATCCGGAGTTGCGACCGGACGCCCGGCGCCCGGCTGCCGGTGGGCTCCTACCTGATCTACCGAGACCTTCCCGCCGACAGCAAGCCTCAGGGCGGGACACTGAAGGAGGTCCTGCCCACGGCCCAGCTCCAGCTGAAGTGACGGCTGGGTGAGCTGTCGCCTGGGGTTTGCCGGATCGTCGGACAACTTTTGGCCGATCAGACGTTCCATCCGGGCTGAGGACGGGCAGACTGGCCTGCGACGCATTGGTTCCCAACCGCCCCTGGGAGATCGCCGTGCCCGCTCTTCGCGCATCCCGTCCGGTCCTGGTTCTCGGTGTCCTGCTGGCGTTGCTCGCCTTCGGGATCAGACCCTCCGCCGCGGCGACCACCGCCGCCATCACCGTCAGTACCGCGCTGTCGCGGCAGGACGGATCCGTTGCCACCGTCGAGGGGTTCGTGGTCGGGCAGCCGACCGCCGCGAACACGGTGATCCGGAGCAACTTCACCGGCGACACCGCGATCGCACTGGCCGACTCGAGTTCACAGACGAGCACGTCGGCCATGCTCTATGTGCAGGTCACGGCGACCTTCCGCGCGCAGTACGGGTTGCAGTCGAACCCCGGGCTGCTCGGCACCAAGATCAGCGTGACCGGCACGCTCACGCCGTACTTCACGCCGCATGCGGGGCTGAAGAATCCGACTGCCTTCAGCGGTGGTGGTGGGTCGGACCCGGGCGATCCGGGTGATCCGCCGGACCCGGGCGACTACTACGCGAACGCGATCGGCAAGACCGGGCCGGCGCTGAAGTCCGCGCTGCACACGATCATCTCGAACCAGACGAAGCTCAGCTACGACCAGGTCTGGAACGCCCTGAAGGACACCGACCAGGACCCGGCCAACGCGAACAACGTGATTCTGCTGTACTCCGGCCGGTCGCAGAGCAAGAGCACCAACGGCGGCGGCGTGAACGACTGGAACCGCGAGCACGTCTGGGCCAAGTCCCACGGTGACTTCGGTACCGCGACCGGTCCGGGCACCGACGTGCACCACCTGCGGCCGGAGGACGTCTCGGTGAACGGTGCCCGCGGCAACCTCGACTTCGACAACGGCGGTACGACGGTCGCCGAGTGCCCGGGCTGCACCGCGGACGGGGACTCGTTCGCCCCGCGGGCGGCGGTCCGCGGCGATGTCGCGCGGATGATCTTCTACATGGCCGTGCGGTACGAGGGCGGCGACGGGTTCGCGAACCTGGAGCCGAACAACTCGGTCAACAACGGCACCGCGCCGTACATCGGCAAGCTCTCCGTGCTGAAGACCTGGAGCGCGGCCGACCCGCCGGACACCTTCGAGAAGCGCCGCAACCAGGTCATCTTCGACACCTGGCAGCACAACCGGAACCCGTTCATCGACCACCCCGAGTGGGTCTCCTCGATCTGGCCGTAGCCACTCAGTCGATCAGCACGGCGCGGGCGACAGCCTCGGCCCGGTTCCGCGCGCCCAGCTTCGCCAGCACATGGCTGACGTGGTGCTCCGCGGTCTTCCGACTGATATGCAGCCGCGCCCCGATCTCGGGGTTGCTGAGGCCGAGTCCGATCAGCCGAAGTACCTGACGTTCCCGCCGGGTCAGCTCGCCGGCACCGCGCTGACCCGGCGGCGGCGTCCTGCCGAGTGAGCGGAGCAGTGCGGCGGTGGCGTCGGCGGCCGGGACAGCGCCCACCCTGGTGAAGGTGTCCAGCGCCGAGGCAGCCTCCGTCGCAGCGGCGTCCGGGCGCTCGTTGGCCAGCGTCCGGGCGAGCTCGAGCTGCGCCGAAGCCACCTCGTACGGCATGCCCAGACGCGAGAACAACCGGACGGCCCGCTCCCACAACTCGGCGGCTCGGCCGTCCGGCGTGCCTTTGGCAGTCGAGACGTACGCCGCCGCGGCCGCGGCCAGCGCCTCTACGTACGGGAGGCGGCGGTGCTCCGCCAGTTCGGTCAGTGTCGCCGCGGCCGCTTCCGCAGCGTCGATGTCATCACTGGCCAGGTGGGTACGCACCGATAGCCCCAGCGCGGACGCGGAGGAGAGCTGTTGAGCGGCTGTCTCGGCCAGCCATCTGCGGACTGCTGTAGTGGCGCCTGGTCCGTCGCCCCGGGCGAGCCGGAGCGCTGCTACCGCGAGGCAGCCGCGCAGCTCGGTCTCCCGGCCGCCGAGCAGCCGCGCAGCCTCCTCGGTACGGCCCTGCCGCACCCTCAGCTCGGCCAACCGCGCCACCGCCTCGGTAGCCAGCGCAGGCCCGGCACCCTGGCTCATCGCGATGGCACGGAGCAGTTCCTGCTCGCCCTCGTCCCACTGCCCGGCCGACACCAGGATGCTCCCATAGACCACTCGGCACCGGGTGGACAGGAAGGGGCAGCCGTAGCGGGCGATGAAGCGATCGGCGACCTGGCACCACTGCCGCGCCCGTTCGAGGTCGGCGGCGACGTCGCATGCGACGAGCATGTCGCAACTGATGTAGGCGACCACGTCCAGCCGGGTGCACTCGCCGCCGAGCGCGCCGGCCATCGCCTCGTCGAGCAGAGCCAGCCCCTGCTCCACCTCGCCGAGCAGCACGAGCTTCTCGCCGATGCCGGACAGCGAGCACAGCTCGAGATCGAGGTCGCCGACCCGCCGCGCGGTCGAGAGCGCCTCCCGGTACGACGCGGCTGCTTGCCGGGCGTCCCCGGTGACGTAGGCCCGGATCGCCGAGGTCCAGCCGGCGTACGGGTCGTCCGCGCCGGTGAGCAGTCTTTCGGCCCGCGAGACCCAGCCGCTGGCTGCTGCGGAGTTGCCGAAGTTCGCCTCGTAGGTCACCGCGACACCGAGTGCGGCGTTCAAGGCGCGCTCGCTGTCGCCGGTACTGCGGAACGCGGCGTACGCCGACTCCCGGCACTGCCGGCTGCGACTCGGGTCACCCAGCCACCACAGCACCTCGCCGAGACCGTCCAGCGCCACGCCGTTCCCGGGCGCAGCGTCGATCGCTGCCTCGAACGCGAGCTGTGCCTCCGCCCACCGGCCCGCCGCGAGTGCGGCCTGCCCTGTGGCGACCAGCTCGTCGGCTTCCATCTCGTCATTGTCACGTCCGTGAGCGCCGCTGGATATGGGTCATTCACCCGATGCCCGAGGAGTCGCCGGCGGGCAGTCTCGGAGGAAGCCGTCACCGTGAGGAGCACGACGATGAACAGAACTGAGCAGGAGACCTTCCAGCTGACCGCGGAACTGGCCGAGGCGTACGAAGAGCTGTTCGTGCCCCGCTTCTTCGCCCAGTGGGCGCCGTACCTGCTGGACGGTGCGGGGATCACGACAGGGCAGCAGGTGCTCGACGTGGGCTGCGGGACCGGCGTCGTGGCGCGCGCCGCGGCAGGACGCGTGGCGCCCGGTGGGAAGGTGGTCGGGGTCGATCTCAACGAGGCGATGCTGGCTGTGGCCCGGAGAGTCGCGCCCGAGTTGCGTTGGCAGCAGGGCGACGCCGGGGGGCTGCCGTTCGACTCGGAGTCGTTCGATGTCGTGGTGAGTCAGATGGCGATGATGTTCTTCCCGGAGCCGGCCGCCGCAGTACGGGAGATGCGCCGGGTGGTCTGTCCTGGTGGAACCGTTGGCGTCCTGGTACCGGGCTCGCTTGCCGGCAACCCGCCGTACGAGTTGTTCGTGGACGTGGTGAGCCGGCACGCGGGGGAAGAGGCGCGCCGCCTGGTGACCAGCTACTTCGCGCTCGGCGATCTCGACCGTTTGAGTGGGTACTTCGCCGACGCCGGGCTGGCGGTGACGGCGACCGATCGCCCGGTCGGAGAGTTCCGCTACGACTCGATCGACCAGGTGATCGGCGTCGAACTGGACAGCACGCCACTCGGCGGACGACTGGGGCCAGGCGTCAGGGAGGCGATCGTCGCGGACTGCCGAACCGCACTGGCCGGTTATGTGACCGGCACCGGCGAGGTGTTGTTCCCGTTCGAGTGCCGCCTCGTGATCGCGACCAATAGGTTGAAGGTATGACGACGCCTTCCATCCCGCGCTTCCACCTCGCCATGCCGGTCGACGATCTCGCCGCCGCCGCGGAGTTCTACGGTTCCGTGGTCGGCTGCGAGCGCGGCCGCAGTTCCGGCACCTGGATCGACTGGAACCTGCGTGGCCACCAGTTCGTGACCCACCTCGCCCCGGCCCGCCAGCAGGCGATCCACAACCCGGTCGACGGCCACGACGTCCCCGTCCCGCACTTCGGCCTGATCCTCGAGATCCCCGACTTCCACGCCCTCGCCGACCGCTTCCGCACCGCCGGCACCCCCTTCGTCATCGACCCCTACCTCCGCTTCGAGGGTCAGACCGGCGAGCAATGGACCATGTTCCTCCACGACCCCGCCGGCAACGCCCTCGAATTCAAAGCCTTCGCCAACGACGCCGACGTCTTCGCCAGCTGACCGCGTCGCAAGCGACCCGCCCCGACGCCGATCAAGACGGCCGGCCCGGTCAGCGATCTGGTCGACGAGCAGCGGAGGTGATCTGCAACGACCCGTCCGCCGTCGTGGTCGCGGTGGCGGCTGCCGATGTCGACGGTGCGGACTGGTTCTCGGTTGCAGAAGGGCGGTTGATACAGCTTCCGGTGAATACAGTGGTTGATGTACTGTCCCTGCGTGGACACGATCAGTCGGGGTGGGGTGTTGGCTCGGGTTGGGCATGCGTTGTCTGATCCGACGCGGACGCAGGTGATGTTGGTGCTGCACGAGGGGCCTAGTTATCCGGCAGAGCTGGCTGAGCGGATCGGCGTCAGCCGGCAGTCGTTGTCCAACCACCTCGCCTGCCTGCGAGGGTGTGGCCTGGTGGTGGCGGAGCCCGAGGGGCGGCGGACGCGGTACGAGTTGGCTGATCCGAGTCTGGGGACGGCGCTGAGTGAACTGCTGAATGTTGTGCTGGCGGTGGACCCCGCCTGTTGTCGACCTGACGCGGAGGGCGACTGCACATGATCGATCCGTCGACCGACCAGCCAACCGGGCCGCGGTTGCTGCCTCTGGTCACGCCGCAGCCCGTGAAGCCCAGTACCGAGCGGGTGGCGTTGGGGCGGCGGGCTCGGTGGTTGGCGGGGGCGAGTGTCAGCTACAACGTGGTCGAGGCGATCGTGGCGATCTCGGCCGGGGCTGTGTCCGGGTCGGTGGCGTTGGTGGGGTTCGGGCTCGACTCGGTGGTCGAGGTGGCCAGTGGACTGATCATTCTGTGGCAGTTCCGGCATCCGTTGCCGGAGACCCGGGAGCGACGCGCGCTGCGGTTGATCGCGTTGTCCTTCTTCGGGCTCGCCGCGTATGTGGCGGTGGAGTCCGTCCGGTCGCTGGCGTCCGGGTCCGAGCCGGACAGCTCGTCGGTCGGGATCGGGCTCGCGATCGCCTCGCTGGTGGTGATGCCGCTGCTCTCGACCGCCCAGCGGCGTACCGGGAGAGCGCTGGGATCCAACGCGGTGGTTGCCGACGGCACCCAGACGTTGCTGTGTACCTACCTGTCGGCCGTGCTGCTGGTCGGGCTCGTGCTGAACGCGACCGTCGGCTGGTTCTGGGCTGATCCGATCGCCGGGTTGATCATCGCGATCGTCGCCCTGCGCGAAGGAATCCAGGCGTGGCAAGGGAAAGGCTGCTGTGCCCCCGCGGGCACGGGCTCAGCGAAGTGCAAAGACGGCTGCTGCTAGCCGAACGCGACGCTGAGGGTGCCGGCGGGGGGCGGCACTCAGCTGTCCTGGATCAGGCCGAGGACGTTGCCGTCGAGGTCGGTGAAGGTGGCCACCAGGCGGCCACCTCCGACGTCGTGCGGGGTCTCCTTCACGGTGGCACCCGCGGCGGTCACCTCGGCCAGCTTCGCCTCGATGTCCGCCACGTGCCAGTAGGCGATCGGTGAAGTCATGCTCTGCGGTCCACCGTTCGGCACCAGCCCGATGTGCTGGCCCTCGGCCTCGAAGCCGACGTAGTAGGACGAGTCGGCTGACGGCTCCACGCCGAGCAGCGCGGCGTACACCTCCTTCGCCTTGGCCAGGTCGGAAACGGGGTGCAGCACGGTCTTGATTCCCTGGGTGGAAGAGCCGGTCATGGTCACTCCTGAAGTCGTGGGTCTGGTCGGACTTTGTGCCCGTGCCAGTCACGCTAGTCCCGGCTCCGCCACCCGTGCTTCTTGATTCCTGACCGGTCTCTATTCACCTGTCGGACCACGAGACCCGAGCCTGGCGCGGTACTAGCTAAGTATTGATGGTGAAGGTTGTATTGCCGACCTGGCGGGTCGCCGTGGTGTTGGTCTGACGGTGACGGCCGGTGCCCTGAGCGACAGTCGGTACTGCGGCGCCGGCGGCGGGTGTCGGCGGCTGGGTGATGGCCGGAGCGGGCGTGCCGGGGAGGGCGACGCCGGCGTGGGCGGCGGACTGGCCGACGCGGGTCTCGACCCACTCCTGCAGGCCTGGGTCCGCCAGGTTCACCCGCTGGCCGCTCTCGCGAAGCATGCCGCGGGCAACCAATCCCTGGCGCGCGTTGTCCACCTCCTGCCACCTCCCGGGACCGGCGGCCTGCGTCTCGCTCGGCATCGCCAGCCCTCGCGGCCCCCGTACTGCGACCTTCGCCAGCAGATCCTTCTCCGCGTCGGAGCAGTTGTTCCACGCGGCCTGGTAGAACACCCGCGACCGGTCGTTCACCTGCGCGGTCGCGTGCTTCGCCACCTCGGCCGTGATCCCGTAAGGCGGCTGCGCCAACCGCACCGCGCTGTCGGCCAGATCCCGCAACCGGCTCGGGTTGCCGTTCGCAGCCTTCAACAGGTTGTCCACAGCCTCAGGCTGATAAGGAATCCCCGCACGACGCAGCGGCTCGGTCACGGCCGGCCGCAGTTCGTCATCCGCAAGCGGCGTGCACTCGCGCAGGTCGAACCGACTGGCGACACCAGTACCGATCCCCGACATGCCGCCGGATGCGGCCATCAGCCTGGTGGCCGCCATCTCACCACCGGCGCCGATCAGGTACACCGGCTGCCCGTTGCGCTCGAGGTGAGCCGAGAGCTCCGTCAACGCGGCAAGGTCCCGCTCGGACGCCACGTCGAGGTTGTCGACCATCAGCATCACCGGCTGCCGCTTCTTCGCGGCAAGCTCGCCGAGGTTGTCCGCGAGCTGGTTGAGCGTGCTGCCGACACCGTCCCGTCCCGGCGCCTCCCACTGCTTCTTCACCACCGCCTGGACCGGCATGACGCCGAACCGCAGTTCCGCGCCGTTCTGCTGACTCCGGTTGCGCTGGCTCAGGTCGCGCAGGGTCTTCTTCAGCTTGCGCAGGGCGAAGAACCCGTGCCGCTTGCGAAGCCCACCGAGGTCCTCGCTGACAGCACGGACGAACCGGTTCTCCAGCGGCTCCCGCGGCGACGCGTCCACCCGGATGCAGGTCCAGCCGTTCTGCTGCGCGTACTGCTGGGCGCGATCCAGCTCGAGGCTCTTGCCCATCCCCGGGCTGCCGGTGAACAGCACCGAGTTGCCCTCGGGTGGCCGCCGGTCCAGCGAGATCGGCCGCCCCTGCTGGTCGGTCCGGGTCACCATGTACGCCGGACGCCTGGCCGTCCCGAAAACCTGGCTCATCCCTCCACCCTCAGTGGTCCACCCGGCAACCAGGCGACCAGCAGATGAACAACCCCTCAGCCCCAGTTGAACCGCCGTACCGCGGGCCGGGCCGCGCGGGACGTCCAGGATCGGCGGCCGCCGGAGCCGGGCGTTGGGGATCTCGGTTAGCCTACTTAGGTATGCCTAATATTCTCCGCCTGATGTTCGAGAGGACCGTGGTCGCGTGAGCAACCCAGCACCCCGTAACCGCCGCGCGAAGCCGGCGGTCGTCCGCCGGACCGAGCGGATCACCCCGCACATGATCCGGGTGGTGCTGAGCTGTGACGACTTCGTCGACAATGGCACCAGCGACCACTACGTGAAACTGCTCTTCCCGCAGCCGGGGGTGGAGTACCCGGACCCGCTGGACATGGGCGTGGTCCGCGAGCAGTTCCCGTCCGAGCAGTGGCCGACCATGCGGACGTACACGGTGCGCTCCTGGGACGAGGCGAGCCACGAGCTGACGATCGACTTCGTCCACCACGGCGACGAGGGCATCGCCGGACCGTGGGCGGCCGCGGCGAAGCCCGGCGACAAGCTCTGGTTCAACGGTCCGGGTGGCGCCTACCGGCCGGACGAGGACGCGGCCTGGCACCTCCTGGTCGGCGACGAGAGCGCGCTGCCGGCGATCGGCGCCGCGATCGAGGTGCTCCCGCCGGGCGCGAAGGCCAAGGTGTTCGTCGAGGTCGAGGACGAGACCGAGGAGCAGAAGTTCAGCGGCTCCGGCGACGTCGAGCTCACCTGGTTCCACCGATCCGGTGCCCCCGGCAACAATGCCGGTAACCATGCAGGCAACCGCGGTGACGGTCTGGTCGCCGCGGTGGAGGCGCTCGAGTTCCCGCCCGGTGACGTGCAGGTCTTCGTCCATGGCGAAGCCGGTTTCGTACTGCGGCTGCGCAAGCACCTCTTCGCCGGCCGCGGCCTCGCGCGCGACCGCGTCTCCCTGTCCGGCTACTGGCGCCTCGGCAAGAACGAGGACGGCTGGCAGGCCGAGAAGGCCGAGACCGCCCGCAAGGAACGCGAAGCCGCCGGCAACTGACCCCGGCCGACCACCTGGGCCCGACGCAGCCCGCCCGGCCCCGATCTCCGCGGTACTGCGAACCAGTCGCGGACGGGCGTCGTCGTACGGGCATGGATGACCTGGCTGATCCGACCTCAGCGAGCCGATGATCGCGATCGCCCGCGAACGGCGCTCGCGGCCGAACCTCGAGTACCGGGTGGCGGATCTGTTCGAGGTGGATGACGAGGGATTCGACCTGGTCTACAGCCACACGGTGCTGCACCACCCGCCCGACTACCGGGCCGGACTCGAGCAGTTGAAGTCGCTTGTCCGGCCCGGCGGCACGGTCGCGCTGATCGACAACGTCTGCGACTTCTACCCGACGCCTCCGCGGCGGGTTTACACCTGGGGCGCGATACGCGGCTTCCCTGCCGAGATCCGGCGGGTCGGGCTGCGACACGCGTGGTTCGAGCTGCGCTTCTGGCACAGCAAGCCGTGGCTCGAGCACCTGCTGAGCGACCGCTACCTGTCTCGCGCGCAGTTCCGTGAGATCTACGACACCGTCTTCCCCGGTGCCGAGTACGACGACCTCGGGTTCGCGCTGGCGATGCGCTGGAAGGACGAGCGCGGTGGATGATCCGGGGTCGTTTCGGAGTTGTAGCTGAGTATCAGCTACTTACCAGGAGCAAAAGTGAAGATCGGCATCATCGGTTCAGGTCTCATCGGCGGCACCCTCACCCGGCGCCTGACGGCCCTCGGGCATGAGGTTTCCGTGGCGAACTCGCGGGGTCCGGAGACGCTGCTCGACCTGCAGGCCGAGACGGGAGCAACTCCGGCCCAGGTCGGAGACGTTGCCAAGGGCGCCGAGATCGTCGTCGTGACGATTCCGCAGAAGGCGGTCCCCGGACTGCCGAAGGACCTGTTCGACAACGCCGCCGAGGGATTCGCGGTGATCGACACCAACAACTACTACCCGCAGCGTGACGGGCGGATCGCGGGCATCGAGGACGAGGGCCGGACCGAGAGCGGCTGGGTGGCCGAGCAGCTCGGTCAGCCGGTGAACAAGGCCTTCAACAACATCAACTTCCAGCATCTGCTGGAGCTCGGCGTCGCGGCCGGCGAGCCGGGGCGGATCGCGCTACCGGTTGCCGGTGACAACGAAGAGGCCAAGGCGAAGGTGCTGCGGCTCGTCGACGAGCTCGGCTTCGACCCGATCGACGCCGGCAGCCTCGCGGAGTCCTGGCGCCAGCAGCCCGGCACCCCCGTCTACGGCACCGACCTCGACGCCGACGGCGTCCGCAAGGGCCTAGCCGAAGCCAGCCCGATCCGCCCCGCAGAACTCCGCGGCTAACCGTCAGAGCGAGCGGTGGCGATGCGGCGGTCGAGGATCTGGGCGATCGCGGCGGCTTCGTTCTGCGGCAGCACCCAGTCGGCACCTTTGGCCTGGAGGATCAATGCCGGGCCGGGGGTGCCGGCCGGTGCCAACCGCAGCGGCTCGGGGAACCTGAGCCGCTCGGCACCCGACAACGAGACCTCGTAGGTCCCGGTGACGGACGCGAGCGGATAGGTCCGAGCCTTCTCGGCAGGGCTGTCCCCTTCGGCCGTCCTGATCGGCACCCTCTCCACCAGCACGAGATCCGTACGCCGGATCACCAACCGCAGCCGGGTCAGCCCGCGCACCCGGAAGGTCAGCTCGTACGGCGACTCGGCGAGCTCCGGCACCGCGGGGTGCATCAGCGTCCGCTGTCCGTAGCGGCCGAGGGCGACCCCGAGAATCGCGCCGACGATCGCCGCCGGGAGGGACAACGTCGCCAGCCAGTTGGCGTCGAGCACGATCGTGGCGAGCGCCGTGAAGAACCCGGTGATCCCGCCCATCCACATTCCGGCGGTGGCCCAGCGACCCGGCTTGTACCGGTGCCGCTGCCGCAGGAACCAGCCGATCACCAGGAGCGCGAGCGGAACCAGTCCGATCTGCCAGTTGAAGGTGTCCGCGCTGGAGCCGATCCACAGCACCAGCCCGAGGAACACCAGCGGGATGCCCAGATAGACCAGCGCCACCACCCGCTGCGCCCGCCGGCTGCGTCGCTCCACCTCGCCGAACGACTCGGCCGGATCACCTTCTACTGAGCTCACGGGGAAAACCCAAGCACATCCGCCGGTCGGCCCCTAATGTTCTGAGGGATGACCAGTCACCCGCTGTTCGCCGTTCCTGCTCCGTTGTTCGTGACGCTCGCCGATGAACTGCCTTGGCTGAAGGCTGTGCCAGACCTCGCTGCGGGTTAACTGGAGCGGTGGAAGTTGAGGCTCGATGGTGAGCCGTTGCATGGAGCCGCCTCGGTCGTACTGCCCGTCGTGCAGACCGACGGGACTCGCGCGATGCTCAAGTTGCAGCCGGTCAACGACGAGAATGCCGACGAGGCGCTCGGCCTCCGGACCTGGGGCGAGGACTACGCGGTACGGGTCCTGGACGACGCCCCGGACGCGACGATCCTGCTCGAACGGCTGGAGCCGCGCTCGCTCAGTGGCCTCCCCGACGACACCGAGGCCACCCGGATCCTGGCGGAACTCCTCGCGCGGCTGAGCGCAGTACAGGCGCCGGTGGGGCTGCGACGGCTGGAGGACATCGCGGGGCAGATGCTCGCTGACGCGCCCGGTCTGATGCCGCGGCTGGCCGATCCGGCCGAGCAAACCCTGGTACGCCGGTGCGCCGCGCGGGTGGCCGAGTTGGTTCCGGAGTCGGGTGATCGGTTGCTGCACTGGGATCTCCACTACGACAACGTGATGGCGTCGCGGCGGCAGCCGTGGCTGGCGATCGACCCGAAACCGCTGGCGGGTGATCCGTGCTTCGAGCTGTTCCAGGCGCTGAACAACCGGTGGGACGACCTGGTGGCGACGGGTGACCTGCCGCGGGCGATCCAGCGGCGGTTCGACCTGATGGTCGAGGTGGTCGGGCTGGATCGCGAGCGGGCGGTCGGCTGGACGCTGGGGCGGATCCTGCAGAACGTGCTCTGGGATCTCGAGGGCGGGGAGTACGCGGTGGATCCTGTGCAGGTCGTGATCGCGGCGGCACTTGAAGACCCTCGTTCCTGATTACATGATTACATCAATGGTCAGGAGGAGGAGCAGATGACGACGCCGACGGTGTACGAGTGGGCTGGTGGGGCTGAGGCGTTCCGGCGGCTCACCGAGGTGTTCTACGACAAGGTGCTGGAGGACCCGGTGCTGGCGCCGGTGTTCGCGCACATGAGCGACAAGCACCGCGAGCACGTGGCGCTGTGGCTGGGAGAGGTCTTCGGTGGGCCGTCTCGCTACACGGACGAGCTGGGCGGCTATCCGGCGATGCTCTCCCACCACTTGGGTCTCGGCCTGACCGAGGAGCAGAGGTCGCGCTGGGCGGCGCTTATCGCCCAGTCCGCCGACCCGGCTGGGTTGCCCGACGACCCAGAGTTCCGTTCAGCCTTCGTGGCGTACGTCGAGTGGGGCACGCGGATCGCGCTCGCCAACTCCCAGGACGGCGCCACCCCACCGCCAGAGGCTCCGGTCCCGCACTGGGGCTGGGGCGAGGCACCCCCGTACCTCGGCTGATCCGAACCGCAACCACCAGTTGGCTTCCGGGGTGGTAAGAGCGGGTAAAGGTTGTGGTGCCAGGTAGCCGTCGGGGGGAGGCGTGGGGTGCGGGTTGGATATTGTCGGAGGTTCATGACTACCCCGGTGGCCGGGATGCGAGGGTGAACCATAGTGACCGCTCAGCTCGAGTACCCCGACATAGAGGACAGTGAGGCGCTGCTGTCGGTCCAAGGGCTGTGGAAGGTGTTCGGTCCGAAGGCCGGGCGGGTTCCACACCGGGCGGACCTGGCCAGGCTGGGGCGGGCCGAACTGCTGACGCGGACCGGCTGTACTGCGGCCGTCCGCGACCTGAGCTTCGACGTCGCGCCGGGCGAGGTCTTCGTCGTGATGGGCCTGTCCGGGTCCGGCAAGTCCACCCTGGTCCGGTGCCTGACGCGGTTGATCGAGCCCACCGCCGGCGGGCTGTTCTTCGAGGGCGAGGACCTGCGGGCCGCCGACGAGAAGCGGCTCCGCACGCTGCGCCGGAGCAAGTTCTCGATGGTGTTCCAGCACTTCGGCCTGTTGCCGCACCGCAAGGTGATCGACAACGTGTCCTACGGCCTGGAGGTCCGGGGCGAGAGCAAGCCCGACCGCCGCCGCCGGGCTCAGGAGGTCATCGACCTGGTCGGACTGAGTGGCCACGAGCAGTTCTACCCCGAGCAACTGTCCGGCGGCATGCAGCAACGCGTCGGGCTGGCCCGGGCGCTCGCCAACGACCCGGACGTGCTGCTGTTCGACGAGCCGTTCTCCGCGCTCGACCCGCTGATCCGCCGGGAGATGCAGACCGAGGTGGTCCGGCTGCACCGCGAGGTCGGCAAGACCATGGTGTTCATCACCCACGACCTGTCCGAGGCGCTCAAGCTGGGCGACCGGATCCTGCTGATGCGCGACGGCGAGGCGGTTCAGCTCGGCACCGGCGACGAGCTCGTCGGTGCTCCCGCCGACGACTACGTCCGCGAGTTCGTCCGCGACGTACCGCGGGCCGACGTGCTCACCCTGCGCTGGATCATCCGGCAGCCCCGGCCTGACGAGCAGCTGGACGGCCCGGAGCTCGGGCCCGACGTTCTGGTCCGGGAGGCGACCCGGCTGGTGCTCGAGTCCGACCGGCCCGTCAAGGTCGTCTCGGACGGGCAACTGCTCGGCGTGATCGATGACGAGGAGATCCTCGCCGTCGTCGCGGACTCGGGCACGCCCTGATGGCATCCATCACCGGCTCGGTCGAGATCCGGGTACGCCGCCCGCGCCGCGGGGTGATCGTCGGCGTCCTGCTGGTGGCCTGGGTGGCCGCGTGGTTCCTGCTCCGAGGCGTGAACACGCTCAGTCTCGGCGGCCAGGAGACCACCGGGCTGCACCGGTGGCTGACCGAGCACCGTGACTTCCTCGGCAGCGGCAACGCGTTCTTCGACGCGATCCGGGTCGCCGTCGACCAGCTCGTCATCCTGTTCCAGGCGGTGATCGCGCAACCGTCGTACGGGCGGCCCGTGCCGGTGATCGGCTGGCTCGGGGTGGTCGCGCTGGCCGCGTACCTCGCGTGGGCCTTCGGCAACTGGAAGGTCGCTCTGCTGGCCGCGGCCGGTCTCACGTTCGTCGGACTGCAGGGCCTGTGGCAGGAGGCCATGGACACCCTGTCGCTGACTCTCGCGGCGGTGCTGCTCGCGCTGCTGATCGGCATCCCGCTCGGGATCTGGGCCGGCCTCTCGAACCGTGCGTTCCGGGTCGCGACGCTGGTGCTCGACCTGATGCAGACGCTGCCGACGTTCGTCTACCTCGCGCCGCTGGCGCTGTTCTTCGCGATCGGCCCGGCCGCCGCCACGATCGCGACCCTGATCTATGCCGCACCTCCGGTCGTCCGGCTGACCGCGCACGCGATCCGCTCGGTGCCGTCGGAGAGCATCGAGGCCGCTCGCTCGCTCGGCTCCACCCACGGCCAGACCCTGCTGAAGGTCCTGCTGCCGATGTCCCGCAGCACGGTCGTGGTCGGGATCAACCAGACGATCATGGCCGCCCTGTCGATGGTGACGGTGGCCGCGCTGATCGACGCGCCGGGACTCGGCCAGACCGTGCTGAAGGCGCTGCAGACTCTCGACGTCGGCGTGGCGTTCAACGCCGGCCTGGCGATCGTCGTCCTCGCGATCGTGCTCGACCGGGTGACCACCGCCGCCGGCGACCGGCCCTGGCGTACGGCGAGTATCCGTCGCAAGGTGCTCCTCGGTGTGGGCGGCATCGCAGTACTGGTCGCCATCTGGTTCTCGCGGACCTACGTCTGGGCGGCCGAGTTCCCTTCGGGCGCGAACCTCGGCTCCCGGATCGCCGTCGCCACGACGGACGTGACGAACTGGGTGCAGGACGTCTTCGGCGGCTTCACGTACGGCGTGCGCGACGCCGTGACCAAGGGGGTTCTCAACCCGCTGGAAGGCCTGCTGACTGAGTCGCCCTGGTGGCTCGTGGCCGTGGTGGTCGTCACGCTGGCCGCGCTGCTCGGGAGCTGGCAGGGAGCCGTTCCCGCGGCGCTGTGCCTGGGGCTGCTGGTCGCGACCGGCGTCTGGCACGACGCCATGATCACGCTCGCGTCGACCCTGCTCGCCACCGTCGTGGTGGTTGCCGTCGGCCTCATGCTCGGCGTCTGGACCGGCCGGAACCACCGGGCGGACAGCTGGCTGCGCCCCGTTCTCGACGCGGGCCAGACGATGCCGCCCTTCGTCTACCTGGTGCCGTTCCTGGCGTTGTTCGGCACCAGCCGCTTCACCGCGATCGCGGCCGCCGTGGTGTTCGCCGTCCCGGTCACCACCAAGATCGTTGCCGACGGCATCCGCGCGGTGCCGGTGGCGACGGTGGAGGCGGCGAACTCGGTCGGCTCGAGCACCTGGCAGGTGATCAGCAAGGTCCAGCTCCCGGTGGCCCGCCGAGCCATCACGCTGGCGGTGAACCAGGGCCTGATCTACGTGCTGTCCATGGTGGTCGTGGGCGGACTGGTCGGCGCGGGCGCCCTCGGCTACGACGTGGCCGCCGGCTTCGCGCAGAGTGAGCTGTACGGCAAGGGACTCGCCGCGGGCCTGGCGATCGTGCTGCTCGGGGTGATGCTCGACCGGATCACCCAGGCCGCGGCCCGGCGTACTCGCAAGTTCAGAGGAACAGTCAGAGGAGACAACCTGTGGTGACCAACAAGCTCCGCTCTGCCGGCGTACTGACGGCAGTGGCCGTGGCCCTGACCGCGTGTGGCGGTGCGAAGGTGGGCGAGGCGGCGAAGCCGGCGGACGGTGCCAAGGAGTGCGGCACCTTCAACCTGGCCGTCAGCCCCTGGGTCGGGTACGAGGCGAACGCCGCGGTGGTCGCGTACGTGGCGACCAAGGATCTCGGCTGCAAGGTGGTGAAGAAGAACCTCAAGGAGGAGATCTCCTGGCAGGGCTTCGGCACCGGCGAGGTCGACGCGGTGCTGGAGAACTGGGGCCACGAGGACCTCAAGAAGAAGTACGTCACCGACCAGAAGGTGGCCGTCGAGGTCGGGCCGTCGGGCAACCAGGGCGTGATCGGCTGGTACCTGCCGCCGTGGCTCGCGGAAGCCCAGCCCGAGCTCAAGGACTGGAAGAACCTGAACAAGGCCGCCGCGCAGTTCAAGACCTCCGAGTCCGGCGGCAAGGGTCAGTTGCTCGACGGTGACCCGTCCTTCGTCACGAACGACGAGGCGCTGGTGAAGAACCTGAAGCTGGACTACAAGGTCGTGTACGCCGGTAGCGAGACCGCGCTGATCCAGGCGTTCCGCGACGCGGAGAAGAACAAGAAGCCGGTGATCGGGTACTTCTACGAGCCGCAGTGGTTCTTCAACGAGCTGAAGCTGGTCAAGGTCGACCTGCCGAAGTGGACCGAGGGCTGCGACGCGGATCCGGCGAAGGTGGCCTGCGACTACCCGGCGTACGAGCTGGACAAGATCGTCTCGAAGAAGTTCGCGGACTCCGGCAGCCCGGCCTACGAGCTGGTGAAGAAGTTCAGCTGGACGAACGACGACCAGAACGTGGTCGCGAAGTACATCGCCGAGGACAAGATGACTCCGGACGCGGCGGCCGAGAAGTGGGTCAAGGACAACCAGTCGAAGGTCGACGCCTGGCTGGGTAAGTAAGCCCGAGCCGGCCAGTAGTACGGCGTGCTCGTACTACTGGCCTGGCAGGGCTCGATCTTGCTCGGGGTCAGGACGCTACGCGGTTCTCGGCGGCGAGCATCCAGGCCTGCTTCTCCAGGCTCTCGATCACGACGTGCAGGAGATCCGCGGTGGTCGGGTCCTCGCTGTCGACCGCGTCGTGTACCTGCCGCAGGGTCGAGGCGACACCGCGCAGGCGGCCGGTGATCAGGTCCACGACCTCGTGGTGTTGTGCTCGCCGGCTGGGAACGCGGGCAGGCTGGTGCCGGCCGCAACGGTGTCGGAGCGCCCGTCCGGTACTGCGCCGAGCGCCCGCATCCGTTCCGCGAACGTGTCCGCGGCGGTCCGGGCCTCGTCGACGATCTCGTCCAGTTGCAGGTGGAGGTCGCGGAAGTTGGCGCCGACGACGTTCCAGTGGGCCTGCTTACCCTGCAACTGAAGCTCGATCAGATCGTTCAGGACCCGCTGCAGGTGGGCGCCGAGCTCGGCGGAGGCGATGAACTGGCCGCTGCTGCCTTCCGGCTTACGCGCCGAGTTCGTGGTTTCTGGTGCGGTGATGGTGCTGGTCATGGCTGGTTCTTCTCCTTTGAATTGGTGGTAGGGGCTCTACTCGGGCCACGCCGAACCGCGGATGATCTCGACGAAGTCCTCGCGGACGAAGCCCGGGACGAAGTGCGCCAGCACGTCGTCGTTCATGGTGCCGAAGGTGGTGTCCGGCCGGTCCTTCATCCCGTCGGCGAACGCCTGCAGGATGTTCTCCTTGAAGTTCGGCCGCTGATGCGCGGCGGTGACGGCCGCGAGTTGCTCAGCAGTGATCTCGTCCAGGTCGAAACCCAGTACGTCGGTCTCGACGCCCGCGGACACCAGGGCGACCTCGGGCTCGAGGTGGTTCGCGATGCCCGGAGTGGTGTGCAGGGCGATACCCAGCCAGACCGCTCGGGCGTCCGCCTCGGACCGGCCGTGGGCGAGCAGGAAGTCGCGAGCCAGGTCGGCGCCGTCCACCTCGAATCGCTGATCGGTCCGCCGGTACTTCCCGGTCAGCCCGAGGTCGTGGAACATCGCCCCGACGTACAGCAGTTCGGGGTCGGCCCGCAGGCCGCGGTGCGCGCCCTTGAGGCTGCCGAACAGGAACACCCGGCGCGAGTGGTCGAACAGCAGCGGGCTCGTCGCCGCCCGGACGAGTTCGGTGGCCTCGTGCACCAGTGGGGTGTCGGGAATCGTGATTCCCGCGATCGTCTCGGTCATGATCAGCTCCGTGGTTCGTTGTCTGCGTGCCTATAGCGTGGTCCCGGCGGGTACTCCGACGCCCCGCTCGTTCGGACCTGATTCCCACAGATCCGGACCGTCGCGAGGAGGTCACCGTGGTCAAGAGGACCGGGCCGCACCGGGTCGGGGTGGTCGTCTTCGACGGCGTGAAACTGCTGGACGTAGCCGGCCCGAGCGAGGTGTTCAGCGAGGCGAACCGGATGGGCGCGAAGTACGAACTGTCCGTCTGCTCGGTCGGTGGGACCGAGGTGGTGTCCTCGACCGGGCTGCGTATCTCGGTCGACGTCGACGCGGCCCGCGAGGACCTGCGCTTCGACACGTTGCTGGTGATGGGCGGCGATCGGTTGCCGACCCACCCGATCCCCGAACCGCTGGTGAGCGCAGTACGCGGTCTCGCTGGGCGGTCCACTCGCGTGTGCTCGATCTGCACCGGCGCGTTCATCCTGGCCGAGGCAGGTCTGCTCAGTGGCCGGCGGGCGACCACGCACTGGCAGCACACGAAACTGCTCGGCTCCGCCTACTCGGACATCGCCGTCGAGCCGGATGCGATCTTCGTCCGCGACCGGCAGACGTACACCTCCGCCGGTGTCACCGCGGGGATCGACCTGGCGTTGGCGCTGCTCGAGGAGGACCACGGCGAGGATCTGGCTCGGCGGGTGGCCCAGTCGCTAGTGGTGTTCCTGCAGCGCCCGGGTGGCCAGTCGCAGTTCTCCCCGACGCTGCAGGGCCCGCGCCCGCACACCCCGGTACTGCGAGCCGTCTTCGACGCGGTGGCTGCCGACCCGGCCGGGGAGCACTCGGTGCCCAAGCTCGCCGCGCTGGCGGCGATGAGCCCGCGTCACCTGACCAGGCTCTTCCAGGAGGAGCTGGGGACCACGCCGGCTCGCTATGTCGACGCCATCCGCTTCGACACGGCCAAGGCGGCGCTCGAGGGTGGTCTCACGATCAGCGAGGCGGCCGAACGCGCCGGCTACGGAAACCCCGAGTCCCTCCGCCGTACGTTCATCGCGCGGCTCGGGGTGTCACCGCGCGCCTACCAGCAGCGTTTCCGCTCCGCAAAACGCTCGGACGCGGCCCTCACCTCATAGCTGGATCTTGGCGCCCGGTGCGAGGTCGTCCGTGACAGGTTGAAGGGCTGTTGAGCTTGTTCGAAGCCCCTGGCAACTATCACGCTGCTGGCGAGCAACGCCGACGACACGCCGGAATTCGGACAAAACCGGGTAGCGTCGGTTCCATGATCATCGTGACAGCTGCACTGAAGGGCGGGGTAGGCAAGACAACTACGTCGGTGTACTTGGCCGCGCTGGCATCTTCCAACCGTCGCACAGCCACCCTCGTCGACGCCGATCCGCAAGCGAGCGCGGCGGACTGGATCGAGAACTCCGACGACGAACACTTGTCCAGGATCGAGATCGCCGAGGCGCCGACGGAGCGGCTGCTGGCCAAGGCGCTCGACAAGGTTCCACCGGAGGGCATCGGGGTGGTGGACATGCCCCCGTCGCACGAGCGCCTGCTGAACAAGGCACTCGAACGGGCCCGCATCGTGATCATCCCGGCCCGCGTCGGCGGCGTCGAGACTCCCCGGGTCAAGGCGGTCCTCGATCTGGTTCCGAAGGAAGTCCCGGTCGGCCTGGTGATCTGCTCGGCCCGCACGTACACCCGCAGCTACCAGGAAGCGATGCAGCAGTACGCCGACGAGGGCATCCCCGTCTGGGGCACCATCCCCGAACGAGTCTCCATCACCGCCGGTCCCACCGGCCCGCTAGCCGCCGACGGCCTCGAGTCCTACAAGAAGGTCTGGCGAAAAATCCTAGCCGCCGCCCGCAGCTGACCCGCTGCCCCGCGCCCCCTCCGCCCACCCAGGCGGAGGGGGCGCTGCAGCGTGCCAACTACCTCAACAACTTCTGCGCACTTGCTCGCGTGCCCAGCCCGAGCGGCCAGTCGGTTGAGAGGCTGCCTCAACCTTCGCCGGTCGACTGATGGTCAGCGGTTGAAGGGTGGTTGGGAGCGGACGTAGGCACGGATTACTGTGGCAGCGGCTCCGCGGGCCCAGTTGTCGAAGGTGTGGGAGCGGAGCATCAGGCGGCAGTCGCCGGCGGCACCGAAGGCGTGTGCGGCGAAGGCCTGGCGCATCCGCTGGTCGTAAAGGTCGTAGTCGGCGACACCTTCGCCGGCGATGACGACCAGCTCCGGGCCGACGAGGTTCACCATCGCGGCGAGGGCTGAGCCGATCACCTCTCCTGCTCGGTCGAAGGCCTCCCGCGCGTGCTCGTCTCCCTCGTGCGCCAACTGGATCGCACCCGACAGGTCCAGCTCCGGCCTGCCCGTAGTCTCACGGACTCGCGCCAGGATCGCATCCGATGACGCGGCCGTCTCGACACAGCCACGGCGTCCACAAGTGCAGACGAGATCGCCCGGCGCCAGCGGCAGATGCCCGAGCTCGCCCGAGACACCGTGAGCACCCGACACGACCTCGCCGTTGATGTAGAGCCCGCAGCCGACCCCGGACCCGATCGTCACCACCGCGAACGAGTCGGCATTCACACCCACCCCGAACCAGTGCTCGGCAATCGTCAGCGCCCGTACGTCGTTCTCCACCAGCACCGGCACGCCCAGCTCTTCGGTCAGCAAGGCGGCGACCGGCACATCCCGCCACCCCATGAACGGCGAGTCCCGCACCACGCCATGCCGCGAGTCGACATCACCCGAGACAGCGACCCCGATCCCGATCAGCGGCCCCGCAGGCTCACTGATCGAGTCCATCATCTCCTTCGCCAGCACCGCGAGCTGCTGGATCACTGTCTCGGCGGAGGTGTCGGGCAGCGGCTGGTGCCGGGTCGCCTGGATGCCGGCGCGGAGATCCGTGATCACGCCGATCAGGTCCGTCGGCGTCACCTTCAGCCCGATCACCGAGATGCTCTCGGCGACCACCGTCAGCGGGCTGACCGGCCGCCCGATGCCCAGCTCGGACCGGCTCTCCACGGGCTCGTCCACCGCCGCCGGCGACGGTTGGTCGGTGACGAATCCCGCCTCGATCAGGGGGGCGACGGCCTTGGTGACGGCAGCCTGCGACAGCCCGGTCCGCCGGGCGATCTCGACGCGTGGGATCGGACCCTGGGTCAGGATCCTGGTCAGCACCTCGACCCCCGCCGGTGTAGCGAGTGGCAGCGGGCGATTCGGGCGCGACGGCACGAGAACAAACTACCGGTGAGTCGGTAGTTTCAGCGCTCCAGGCGCACCCGCCAGGCCAAAATCACAGCCGTCAGGACGATATGTCGACTTTTCCGAGCGTCGGAGACGTCAGCGCCCACCGGATCGTGCGGGTCAGCCCGTCCCCGGCCGCCCGGACCACAGTGCTCTCTGCCAGCGGCAGATACGGCAGCCGCAGCGGCCACCGGGTCCACCTCGGCAGCAGCCCGACCGCCGCGGCCGTCAACACCCCGTACGCCGGACGCGCCGCCCACGGCACAGGCGGATGCACCAGGATGAAGCGAGCCGCCTGCCGAGCCTCGGTGGTCCCCCGCAGTTCCGACCGGTACTCCGCCAGCGCCTGCCGCAGTTGCCCCTCAGTGGTCGGCGGATCCACCACACCGAGAGCACGAGCCACCCGGGCCGTGTCCTCGACATACGCGTCCCTCTCGGAGGCGTCGAGCGGTGCTGCGCCGTACCGCTGGTGGGCGGCAAGGAAGCTGTCCACCTCGGCCACATGCACCCACCCCAGCAGATGCGGGTCCGACGCCTGGTAGCGAACCCCGTCCGGGCTGGTACCGCGTACCCGCTCGTGCACCGCCTTCACCCGAGCAACCGCCTCCTCCGCCTGCGAGGCAGCGCCGTACGTCGTGATCGCCAGGAAGTAACTGGTCCGCTGCAGCCGGCCCCACGGGTCGCCGCGGTAGCCGGAGTGGGCCGAGACAGCCGCCATCGCCAACGGGTGCAGCGACTGCAGCAGTAGTGCCCGCAGGCCGCCCGCGAACATCGAGGCGTCGCCGTGCACCCGCCGGATCGGCCGGTCCGGCCCGAACCACCTAGGTCCCGGCGTGTTGTGGACCCGGTCGCGCTCCGCCTGTGGGTCCGGGCCCGCGACCTTGGTCATGATCATCCGGGCAAGGCCGTCCCTGAGCGGGTCGAGCACTCCGTCGGTCGGGTGGGCGGTAGTGGTCATAGATCCAGTCTCCCCGCCACTCCAACCCGACGTCACTGTGCGCCGGATGAACTAGCCGCGGTACTCGCCGGCGAGGATCGAGTAGAGCAGGGAGTCACGCCAGGCGTTGTTGGTGAAGACGTGGTGGCGGATGCGGCCCTCGTAGCTGAAGCCGAGGCGCTTCACCACGGCGACCGAAGCCAGGTTCTCCGGGCCGATCGCGGCGCTGACCCGGTGCAGGTCGAGGTTCTCGAAGGCGAACCTCACCAGCGTCCGGGAGGCGTCCGTGGCATAGCCGTGGCCCCAGTGGTCCGCGGCGATCGCGTAGCCGAGGTGGGCCGCTTGCACTCCGGTCGGCCCGAGCCGGGCGAAGCCGATCAGCCGGTCGTCGTCCAGGCGGGTGACGGCGAGCATGTAGTCCAGCCGATCGTCTTGCTGGGACCGCTCCACCGCGGCGGCGAGTGCCGTCTGCGCGCTGTCGCGGTCGCGGCTGTCGAAGGACAGCCAGTTGGTCACCCGGTCGTCACCGACGATGGCCAGGTAGTCGTCCAGGTCGTCGAGCCGGAACTCGCGCAGCCTGGTGCCATCGCCGGTGAGCGGATCCATCCCGCCTGCTACCGCGGGAAGGTCTGGATGGGCGTCCGGGTGAACATCTCGATCTCCTCCTGCAGGTCGCGGGCGTCGTCCGCGCGACCCGACTGCCGCAGTGCCTGGTGGACCCGGCGGGCCGAGTGCACGACACCGTTGATCCGGCGCTCCGTGGGCAGGCCGAGGACCGGCGCGATCGCGTCCGCCGCGCCGTCGAGCTCACCGTTCGCGATCCGGGTGATGGCCATGGCGGCCTGGCTGCCGGCGGCGTCGCCGAAGGCCCACTCGGGGTGCGATTGATCGGTGTAGGCGTCGACTGCCTGGCTGGAGTACCGCTCGGCTGTCTCCACCTCGCCCGGCAGCCACGCTAGCGCGTCGGCCGCGTAGTACAGCTGCCGGTTGCGGCCGAAGGTGCACAGGCCGCCCATGTCGTCCAGGTCGTCGTTCTGCACCGAGGCCAGGCGTTCTCGGCGCGCTCCAGCGCGGCCCGGGCGGCGTCGGCATTGCCCAGCGCGGCCCAGGCACGGGCCTCGCTGACCGGGAGCCAGACGCCGGTGGTGCTGTTGGCCCGCTCCGCGTACCCCGCGCCGAGCTGGGCGTAGCGGACCGAGTCGTGCGGGTTGCCCGCCCAGTAGGACACCAGCGACTGCAGTCCGCGGACCCAGGCACGCAGCCCGTGGTGGTCGGCGTTGTCGGCGCAGAGGAAGGCCGTCCTGGCCTGGGTCAGGGCGGCGTGCGGGTTACCGAGGTCGTGGGACGCCTTGGCGAGCAGGCCACCGGTCACGCCGCCGAGGAAGTACAGCTGCCGTAGGTGTTCCGGACGCTGCCGGCTCTCCAGCAGTGCGAAGACAAGGTCCTGGGTCTCGACCAGCTGGCCGAGGATCTCTGGGAGCGGGCGCTGCGGGTACGCCTTCGCAACGTGTCTCACATCGTCGTACACCTGTTCCATAGCCTCGCTACCGAGACCGGTCTGGGCCGCGAGGGCAAACGCCCGCGCACGGCTGGCAGCCATGTCGAGAACCTCCGTCTCATTACCTGTCGTGAACCGTCCACCCCCGGCAGACGCCGGCACCACCTGGCCGGCCTGCTCGGGGACGTACGGGGTGAGGAGTTCCTCGACCGGCTTGCCGAACATACGTTGCAGGGTGCGCCGGGTCTGTGGAGTGGTTCCCGCGCGCTCGCCCGATGCGAGGCGCCGCAGGTGCCGCTCGGTGATGGTTCCACCCAGCTCGACGAACTCGGCGACGATCTCGGAGTAGGTCTGGTTCCGGCGCTGGATCAGGTGCGCAAGAACCGTTCTTGGCGTATACCTACCCGCCATCGTTCCTCCCGTTCACGTCAGACAAGACGGTGTCTCGACTCATGCCCCACGACAAGGTGTAGTCCTCCAGATGTCCGCCAGAGGTCCTGAAGAGGTCCGGCAAAGGTCCGGTCCAGGTCCTGGAGCTGTCACGGTCGGTCTGTGCACCATTACTGCCATGACAACCAGCAAGTCCAACTGGTTGCAAGGTCCGATAGTTACGGGGTGAGCAAGCAGTGACTGTTGCAGAAATGACGTCGAGGCAGCACCGCCGCCGAGTGCGGGTCTGGTTCGGCGAGCACGTCATCGCGCAGTACGTCGCGGAAGCACCGCTGGCGGCGCGGTACGAGCAGGCAATGCGGAGGCGGTTCGCCGGTCTCCGGGTCACGAACGACATCCTCGGCCCGCAGCCGGACACAGACAACATCTGAGCTCACCAGATCCTCCTCAGATCCGGTGGTTGCTCCTGGGGTCTCCTCACGTCCAGGAGTGGCGAATGAAGGTCCGGGACACTCCTCAGTCCCGGACGAAACCAGAGGTGCGGTCCGGAGCACTCCTCAGCTCCGGACCGCACCGCCCACCGGCCCGGCTGGGCCGGCGGTTGAGTCCCTGCATCGCCGCCGCCCAGCCGTTCCAAGCCCACCTCCTGGCCGACACCTCGGGCCGGGCGGGCTAGTGGCTCGTGACACCTCACCACGAGCCACACTCCGAGGTGGCCGACTCCGCTGTGTGACCGCCGCGCCTGGGCGGTCACACGGCGGAGCCATTTGTGGGCTGATAACCCAGGTTCACCGCCATCCGGCGCAGTACGTCGATCGTCTGCAGGTACTCCGAGTCGACGATGCCGTTGGTGATCCGGCGGCGCTCCGCCTGCACCTTCTCCGTGACCGCGGCGAGTTCGGCCGGGTCGCCGGCCAGGAACGGCGCCAGCGCGACCTCGATCGGCTCCTCGCCGCGCGCCGCGTTGAGCGCCTGCCACTGCCGCCGGCTCACCCCGTCGGCCGCGAGGACCCGCTCGAACGCCAGCTCGAGCAGCCGATCCACTTCCTTGATCCACCACCCGATAGGCTTGTTGTCACCTGACATATGCATGTCAATGAGCATATACCTGAGGAGTGGCCCTGAGGAGTGACATGGTCGACCCCGTCGCCGAGGTGGAGGCCGCGATGGTCGTCGTCCGCCGGCGCCAGACGCGCCGGACGCTCGCCCGCGAGGTGGGGATGGCGCCGCAGGACGACGCGATCCAGCAGGTGATCGACGCGCTCGAGGCGGCCGGAGACGAACTGATCGGGGTCAACGGGGTCGCCGAGGCGCTCAGCGTCGACCAGCCTCGGGCCAGCAAGCTGGTCGCGGCCGCGGTAGCGGCCGGCCTGGTCCGCCGCGAGACCGATCAACTTGACGGCCGGCGGACGAATCTGGTGCTCACCGACGACGGCAGAGCGAGGCTGGATGCTGTCCACGCCATCCGTCGCGCCCGCTTCGCTACCGCGATGGAGGACTGGCCCGAGGCGGAGAGGGCCGCCTTCGCCGCCCTCCTGACCCGCTTCGTGTCCGCTCTGGACCGCTAGACCGCTAGGCGCGGAGCACGTAGACCGCGAAAGGAGCGTCCGGGAGGACTCCGGACTGTCCTTCGAGCAGGCCCTCGGTCCGGATCTCCCCGGCGAACTTCATCCCGAGGCGTTCCATCACCGCACGCGAGGCCCGGTTGTGGCGTTCGGTGAATGCGATCACAGCACCAGCCCCCAGCGTCGCGAAGGCGAACTCCAGCCCGGCCCGCCCGATCTCTGTGGCGTACCCACGCCCCCGAGCCTCGCCCAGCAACGCCCACCCGAGCTCGAGCCGATCCGCCGCCCACACCTCCCCGAGCGACTCACCCCCCGACCCAGCCGAGTCGAGCAACTCCGTGATGGCCGAGGTCACCGCTCCGTCGGCCGGCAACCGCGACAACCCGCCCCGCCCGACCAACCCGGCGGCGGGCTCGTACGCCATCCACTTGCTCACGCCGTCGTGTTCCCAGGCGACGTGCATCGCGGCGGAGCGCAGCACGGACTCTTCGGTGGACCATGCGCCGCCGTACCACTCGGCCACCCAGGGATCGCTCAGCAGGCGCTCGAGGTCCGCCGCATGTCCGGGCAGGACCTCCCCTGGACCGGTGACGGGTTCCAGCCGCAGCCGCTCGGTGAACCTGGTCCGTACCGAGTGCGCCACGATGTCCCGCAGCCGGCGGTCCCCATCCGTCCGGTTCAGCATCAGCAGTTCGAGGTCGTCCGGACCGACCCAGGCGTTCGCGTCGTGCTTGCCCTGTTCGAGCCGCGGCTGCCGCAGGTCCCCGTCGATCGTCACCATGTAGTCGAGCTCACGGCGGATCCGTCCCTGGTGCTCCCACTCCCAGTCGGTGACCGTGGCGACGATCTCCCGGACCCGCCACCCGGTCTCCTCCTCGACCTCCCGTGCCAGCGCCTGCTCCGGCGTCTCCCCGTCCTCCAGGTGACCTCCGACGATGTCCCAGATCCCGGGGAACAACCGGCGGTCCGCAGTACGGCGATGCACGTAGACCCGGTGCTGCTCGTCCTGGATCAGAGCCCCGACACAATCCACTGGCCGCATGCCCACCAACCTAGACTCCGCCGGGTCTGCCCTGGTCGCGTGGCAGAGTTTCCTCCCATGTCCAGAGCACCCCGGTACGTCGGCCGAGCTGTGGGCCTCGGCTTCGCTGTTGCCGTGCTCTGTGGTGTGGGCGGCGCCTTCGTCGGAGAACCCGTGGTCGCCGCGGTCGGCCGCCTCGTCAACCACCACGAACTCGTACTCCGAGGGCTCGGCTGGTGCTGGGGCGGGCTGCCGTTCGTAGTACTGGTGGCTGCCTACACCCAACGCCACCGGCTGTCGCAGCACGCCAAGCAGGTAGTCGCCTACGCCCTGCCGATCTGGGCCGCCGCTGCCGCGCTCCTGATCCCCGGCCGGCACAGCACTCTGGAGGAGAGGTTCAGCAGCGCCTACCTCGACGCCCGCCCGCTCGCCTTCGGCTGGGCCGCCGGCTTCCTCTCCACCTTCGCGACAGTTCTCCTCGTCGCCCTCCTGATCATCGGTTGGCGCAAGCTCACCCGCACCGTGACCAAGCAGTCCGTGGTCATCCTCAACCGAGCCATCACCATCCTCTGGAGCGTCCTCGCCGCAGCAGGCCTGGCCGCGGCGTTGATCGCACCCCTCCCCTAAGGCGTCCTAGCTGGCAGACTCCAGGTATGCGTGCGGACCGGGCGATCCTCTTCAAGCTGGCGACCAACGAGCGAGTCGAACAACTGGTCAAGGGACTGCCGGGCGGCGAGGAGAACGCCTGGCGGGCAGCCTCGCGGTATGTGGCCGGCCGGACTCGTGACGAGGCGCTGGAGGTCGTCGCCGAGCAGTTGGGCAAAGGCCACGGCGTGAGCGTCGACCTGTTCGGTGAGCTGTCCACCGACCCGGCAGACGCGGCTCGAGTCGTCGACGAATACCTGGAACTGGCCAGGCTGGTACCGGAGCCTCCGGCTGACGTCTGGTTGTCGCTGGACCTCTCGCACCTCGCTCTGGACGTGGACCCGGCCGGTGCTGCGGACCTGGTCGCGAGGATCGCCGAAGCACTTCCACCCGGCCGCTTGCTCCAAATAGGCGCCGAGGACACCGCTCGCACGGACAAGATTCAGCAGTGCGTCCTGGAAGTAGCCAGTCGCGGCTTGGCCGATCGCCTCGGCGCCACGGTCCAGGCGAACCTCCTGCGCTCACCGAATGACGTCGACGCGCTCATCTCCGCCGGAGTACAGGTCCGGCTCGTCAAGGGCGCGTATGTCGAGCCGACTGGATCCCACCCGTACGGCGAACCTACGGACATCGCGTACCTCCGCCTGGCCCACCAGTTGGCAGCTTCCGGCGGCAGGTGGTCCCTAGCTACCCACGACGGCCGCCTTCGCGAAGCAGTACTACTCGGACTCGGCCCAGTCCCGGTGGAACAATTACTGGGTGTCCGCCCCGAGACCCTGGACGCCCTGCACTCTCGGGATATCCCCACCCGCGTCTATATCCCCTACGGTCCCGCCTGGTTCCGCTACTGGATCCGCCGCCTGGCCGAGTCCCGCGGCGCCTGAGGAAGTCAGACGCGAGGTTGCTCGGCCACGCGGTTGGGCATGAAGCTGACGGCCACGACCAGAAGGAGTGCGGCGACTCCGGCTCCGTAGTACACGTCGTGGATCGCGGGGGCGAGGATGTGGCTCGGGAGGTTCTCCAGGTCGTCGTGGCTGTCGCCGAGGCGGGAGGCCACGACGCCGTTCGCGACGGCCCCGAAGATGGCGACGCCGATCGCGCTGCCGACGGACCGGGCGAACATGTTCGCGCCCGTCACCACACCGCGGCTGCGCCAGTCCACGGACGACTGGGCGGCGACGATGCCGGGTGAGGCGGAGAAGCCGAGACCGAGGCCGATCACGAAGCAGGCGAGAGCGAGGTACAGCACCGAGCTGTCCGAGCGCACCGTCAGCAGCAGCGCGGCGCCGACCACCACGATCACCGCACCCAGCAGCATCGTCGTGCGGTACCCGAGCCGCAGGTAGATCCGCCCCGCGAAGGACGCCGCGATCGGCCAGCCCAGCGTCATCGCCGCAAGCGCGAAACCCGCTACCAGCGCGGACGTCCCGAGCACCCCTTGCGCATACAGCGGCACGTACGTCGACAGCCCGATCATCAGTACGCCGATCAGCAGCGCGGCCGAGTTCGCCGAGTTCAGCACCCGGTGTCCCAGCACCCACAGAGGCAGGACGGGCTCGGCCGCACGGCGCTCGACGAACCCGAAGGCGACCAGCAGGAGCACCGCGAGAGCCAGGATCACGATGCTGGTCGGGGAATCCCAGGACCACAACACGCCGCCCTCGAGCAGACCGAGCAGCAGCAACGAAGCACCGACGGCGAGCAGGATCGTGCCCGCGTAGTCGATCTTGTGCCGGGTGGTCACCTTGACGTCCTCGTGGAACCGCCGGAACAGCACCCACCAGGCGGCCAGGCCGAGCGGCACGTTCACGAAGAAGATCCAGCGCCAGGAGATGAAGTCCGAGAAGACGCCGCCCAGCGTCGGCCCGACGAACGAGGCGATCCCCCAGACGCTGGCGATGTATCCCTGCACCTTCGCGCGTTCGGCGACCGAGTAGATGTCGCCCACGATCGTCATCGCGATCGGCTGGATCGCGCCCGCGCCGAGTCCCTGGACCAGCCGGAACGCGATCAGCGCCGACATGCTCCAGGCGAACCCGCAGAGCACGGAGCCGAGCACGAACAGCGCGACGCCGAGCAGCATCAGTGGTTTGCGGCCGCGCAGGTCCGCGAGCTTGCCGTAGATCGGCACCGAGACCGCCTGGGCGAGCAGGTAGATCGAGAACAGCCAGGGGAACTGGGTGAACCCGCCGAGGTCCTCGACCACGGACGGCACCGCGGTCGCCAGGATGGTCGCGTCGATCGCCACCAGGCCGACGCTCAGCATCACCGCGAGCAGGATCGGTCCACGCTCCGACCGCAGCCCCACGCTCGCCCGGTCGATCCGCTCAGTAGTCATGACAAAGGGAAACCTACGTGACGGGACAACGTTTCCCCGAGCCCCGGACCGCCAGTTGGGACAGGACCGCCAGGCGGAACGCTGCTGACGTCCTGCCCGGGCTCGAGCGATGGCACCGGGATGGCCGGTGAAACGCGGAGAGCGACTCCGCGGGAACCGCCGGCTCGATACTCTCCGTGGGTGAGGATCCGTGGGCTGCTCCGCATCGCCCTGCTCGTCCTCACGCTGTCGCTGACCCTGGTACTGCTGCCGATCGCGATCAACGTCGGTACCGGCGGCACCGCCCCGGACTTCCTCGCGCCGTACGTCGACTGGACCTGGCCGGTGATCGGCGTGCTCTGGCTGGTCGCGGTCGTCACCGGCCTGATCGAGTACCGCAGCCGCCGGACGGTCGGCCACTCGGCGCGGTCCGCGGACCAGCCGCGGAACCGCCCGAACGCCCTGGCCCGGGTCGATCGCTACCTGGCCGACCGGTTCGCGGGCTCGCTGGCGTCGCGGACCAGGCTCGCCCTCGCGCTCGACCTCCGGCCGGAGGCGGTGATCCGGCCGTACGACCTGCTCGTCCAGCCGCTCGGCAGCAGCGTTGCGGAGGTCCGCGAGGACGCCGACATCGTGGCGGCCTTCGACGATCTGCAGGACTCGATGCTGATCCTCGGCGCGCCAGGCTCCGGCAAGACCACGCTGCTGCTGGAACTCGCCCGATCGCTGGCCGCGCAGGCCTACAGCGATCCGGACAGCCCCATCCCGGTACTGGTCGGGCTGGCCGGCTGGACCGGTTCGACCGGACGGCATGCCGATGACGATCCCGGTGACAGCGCCTTGCTCGCCGGGTTCGTCCGCTGGCTCCTCGAGGAGCTGAACGACCGCTACCAGATCCCTGTCGCAGTAGGCCGGGTCTGGCTGCGCAAGGGCCGCCTCGCGCTCCTCCTGGACGGTCTTGACGAGGTAGACGGTCCCCACCGCGACAAGCTCGCGCCTGTACTGGCCGAGCTGGGCCGTCGCTACCTGATCGGCCAGCTGGCCGTCACCTGCCGCAGCCAGGACTACGAAAACCTCCATCACCGCCTCAAGCTGTACGGCGCTGTGCACATCCGCCCGCTGAGCCGTCGCCAGGTGCTCGACTACTTCGCGTCCGGCGGGAGCGAGCTGGCCGGTGCACGGGCCGCCATCGAGCGGGACGAAGACCTGTGGGACCTGATCAACTCGCCGCTGATGCTGAACGTCATGGCGCTCGCCTACCAGGGCCGGGACGCTCGCGACATCGCCGCCGGCGGACTGGCAGACCACCGGCGCGAGCTGTTCGACACCTTCATCTCCGAGGTGCTGGCCCGCTATCGTCCGGCCAGTCGCCAGTACGAGTCCCGCGCCGTCATCCGGTCGCTCTGGTGCCTAGCCTGGTGGACGAGGACCCGAGCAGGCGACCGGATCGAGGTCCCCAACCGGCTGACACCGAACGGCTGGTACGGCCTGGTCCTGCCCGCCGTGGGCTACCTGGCCCACATGGTCTGCCTCCCCGCCCTCTTCGCCGGTCTGATCGGCGGCGCCACCCTCGCCACGACAGCCCTGTACGGCGTACCGGCGGGGCTGGCGGTGGGAGCGTACGGGCTACTGCTCGTGCACGTCAGGCCACGGACCTGGTGGGTTCTCCAGGACAGAGCCAAACAGCCGCGCCTCCTGCTGACGGCGATGATGCTCTGCGTGGGTGCGGTCGCCGGGCTCGGCTCGATCCTCCTGGGCGCGGGCGTCGTCTCGCGCCTACCACCGTGGCTCGGTCTCGCCCTCGCCGCGACGGCGATCGGATCCTCCTACGCGCTGGAGTACGTCCTCTCCGGCGGCATCCACCGCAGAGTGCTGCTCGCCGTCCGGCTGGTCGTCGTGATCGCGGCCGGCTGGATCGGCTACACCTGGGCCGACTCGCCCGCGGCCTTCGTGGCCGGCCTCGCGATCGGCCTGATAGTTGCCCAGGGCATCCGTCTGGTGAAGGCGCTGCCGATGGATCACCTGGTCTACCCGCACAACAAGGACGAGTCCCAAGAAGGGCCGCGAGCCCAGTGGCTGATGGATCCCTGGGTGGTAAGCGGCGTCCTGGTCGCGCTCCTCGTGGCCGTGGCGCTAGGAGCGAGCCTGGGATCGGCCGAGCCTGAGGCGGCCCTCGGAGTACTGGTCGGGGCTGTCGCTGCCAAGGCCTGGCGGCGGCGGGCTCCACTGTTCGCCGGTGGTCTCTCCCGGCTGCTGCACGGCTTCCTGCTCCGGTGGAGCGGCTACCTGCCGTGGCGACGCCGCGCCTTCCTCCGCTACGCGGCCGATCGCTATGTACTGTCCAGGACCGGGCGAGGCGAGTACGCGTTCATCCACCTGCTCGTGCGCGACCACCTGGCCGACTGTGACCCAGAGGCCCTCGCCGCGAAGGTCGACCAGCGCATCGCCGCTCGAGGCGCTCGCACCAGCCGGCCGGCCACTAGCGACCTGTAGCCAGCGCCTGGTCCAGGATGGCGGCCCACTGCCGGACGATGCCACGCCGGCGGCGAGCGTCGTCCGTGAGCAGGTCGGCCAGGCCGAGTCCGCGGGCCATGTCGAGCACGCCCTGCACGGTCTCGCGTACCCCTGGCGTGCGCTCGTCGACCTCGAGCACCTCCAGCAGCGCCCGATGCGCCTGCCGTCCGACGTGCGCCTCCAGCCGGACGATCTGCTGGCGCAGCGGCTCCTCGGTGGACGCCGCCACCCACAGATGCAACGCCGCCCGGAACAGGGGACCGGTGTAGACGTCCGCCAGCATCCCGACGATCGCCTCGGTCCGCCCGTCGCCACTGGGCAACCCGGCGGCCTGCTCACGGATCTCCGCCAGCCGCACCTCGGTCATGTACTCGACGGCCGCCGCGAACAGGTCCTGCCGAGTGGGGAAGTGATGCTGCGCGGCGCCCCGGGATACTCCTGCGCGAGCGGCGACCACCGCGACGGTGGTCGCCGAGTACCCGACCTCAGCGAGCGACTCGAGCGCGGCCGCCAGGAGCTTCTGCCGGGTCGCCCGGCTCCGGTCCTGCTGCGGTTCGCGGAGCGCCTCGCTCACAACGACTCCAGGAAGAGGTCCGGCGCCAGGTCCGCTTCACTCGCCGCCAGCCGGTACTGCGAGAAGTCGGTGATCCCGGCCTCGGCAAGCACCTCGTCGTCGATCAGGAACTCCCCGGTCCGCCGCCGGGTCAGTACGACGTACGCCGCGTCCGCCACGATGTCCGGAGTTCGGGACCGGCTGGTCGCCGCGGAGCCGCCGAGCAGATTCTGCACCGCGGCGGTCGCGATCAACGTCCGCGGCCACAGCGAGTTCACCGAGATCCCGTCGGCCCTGAGCTCCTCCGCGAGCCCGAGCGTGGTCAGGCTCATCCCGTACTTCGCCATCGTGTACGCCAGGTGCGCGCCGGCCCAGCGGGGGTCCAGGTTCAGCGGCGGCGACAGCGTGAGGATGTGCCCGGCCGGCGACTTCCGCAGCCACGGGATGCACAGCTTCGACAGCAGGAACGCGCCACGCGCGTTGATGTCCTGCATCAGGTCGTACCGCTTCATCGAGATGTCCGCCGCCGGCGCCAGGTCGATCGCGGACGCGTTGTTCACCACGATGTCGATCCCGCCGAACTCCGCCGCGGTCCGCCGTACCGCCTCGGCGACGGACTCGTCGGAGCGTACGTCGCCCACGATCGGCAACGCGTGCCCGCCCGCCACCTCGATCTCGGCGGCGGCCGTGTAGATCGTGCCGGGCAGTTGCGGATGAGGCTCGGCGGTCTTCGCCAGCAGCGCCACGTTCGCCCCGTCGCGGGCGGCCCGGAGCGCGATCGCCAGGCCGATCCCGCGGCTGCCGCCGGACATCAGCATCGTCCGACCGGCGAGACCTGAGGACTGCCCGGCTTCCGATTCACTCACGCGCGGCCTCCCGTGCTCGCAGCTCACGCCGCAGGATCTTGCCCGAGGCCGCCTTCGGAACGGCGTCGATGAACTCCACCTGCCGGATTTTCTTGTACGGCGCGACCCGCTCCGCGACGTACGCCATCACGTCGTCCTCGGTCAGCTCGGCCCCCGGCATCGGCACCACGAACGCCTTCGGTACCTCGTTCCCGTCCGCCTGGACGCCGATCACGGCGGCATCGGCGATCCGGTCGTCCGTCAGCAGCACGGCCTCCAGCTCGGCCGGCGGCACCTGGTACCCGTGGTACTTGATCAGCTCCTTCAACCGGTCCACGACGTACAGGTAGCCGAGGTCGTCCACCCGGCCGATGTCGCCGGTGTGCAGCCAGCCGTCCGGGTCGATGGTGGCGTCGGTGTCCGCGGGCCGGCCGAGGTACCCCTTCATCACCTGCGGTCCGCGGATCCAGATCTCCCCGGTCTCGCTCTCCGGCACGTCCTCGCCGTCGGCGCCGACCAGCCGCATCTCGGTCGACGGGAAGAGCTTGCCCACGGCACCGGCCGGCGGATCGATCGCGTCCTGCGGTACTGCGTGGGTGCCCGGCGAGAGCTCGGTCATCCCGTAGGCCTGCAGGACCGCGTGCAACCCCAGCCGCTTCGCGCAGGCCTCGGCCAGGTCGCCGTCGAGCGGAGCCGCCGCACACGTCACGTACTTCAGCGCGGACAGGTCCACGCCGTCGACCGCCGGGTGCTTCGCCAGTGCGAGCACGATCGGCGGCGCGACGAAGGCCCGGGTGATCTTCTGCTGGTCGAGCACCGTGAGGAACTGCTGCAGGTCGAACTTCGGCAGCACCACCACGGTCGCGCCGAGCCGCAGCGGCAGGTTCATCAGCACAGTCAGTCCGTAGATGTGGAAGAAGGGCAGGATCGCGATGATCCGCTCGTTCTCCCCGACGGCGATCGTCGGCTCGGCCTGCGAGATGTTCGTCGCGATGTTCCGGTGGGTCAGCATCACGCCCTTGGCCGCGCCCGTGGTCCCGCTCGAATACGGCAGTACCGCGACGTCGTTGGCGGGGTCGATGTTCACCACGGGTTCCGGTGCGGTGCTCGCCAGCAGTTCCATCACCGGGCGGTATCCCTCGGCCGTATCGCAGACCAGGATCTCCTCGACGGCGGTGCCCTCGATGGCGGCGGTGGCGACCGGCAGGAACAGCGAGATGGTGACGAGCAGCCGCGCCTTCGAGTCGATCAACTGCTTGTTCAGTTCGGACGCGTTGTAGAGCGCGTTGACCGTCGTCACCGTGGCGCCCGCGCGCGTAGCGCCGTAGAACACCGCCGGGTAGATGATCGTGTTCGGGCTGTAGAGCGCGATGGTGTCGCCGTGCTTGATGCCCATCTCGGCGAACCCGGCGGCGATCCGCCGGCTCATCCCGTCCAGCTGGGCGTAGGTGATCTCCTGGCCGGTGACGCCGTCCACCAGCGCCGGCCGGTCGCCGTACTCCTGGGCGCGGCCGAGCACCGCGTCATGGATCGGGAGGTCGAGGATCTCGACGGGTGGGAACTCACTCTGGATGACCATGGGCCGGTCCTCTCAACTCGTCGACTAGGAGGATGACTGTGGCGGAATCAGTACGACTTCGGTAGGCCTAGGCTGTGCTGCGCGACGAAGTTGAGGATCATCTCCCGGCTGACCGGCGCGATCCTGGTGGCGCGGGCCGCGGCGACGAGCGAGGCGACGCCGTACTCGACCGTCATGCCGTTGCCGCCGAGTGACTGGACCGCCTGGTCAGTGACCCGGACGGTCGCCTCGCCGGCGGCGTACTTGGCCATGTTCGCGGCTTCACCGGCGCCCAGGTCGTCGCCCGCGTCGTACAGGGCGGCGGCCTTCTGCATCATCAGCCGGGCCAGCTCCAGCTCGATCTTGCACTGGGCCAGCGGGTGCGCGATCCCTTGGTGGGCGCCGATCGGGGTCTTCCAGACCTGGCGTTCCTTGACATAGGCAACGGCCTTGCCGAGCGCGTGCCGGCCGATTCCGATCGCGAAGGCCGACGCCATGATCCGCTCCGGGTTGAGGCCCGCGAACAGTTGCATCAGGCCCGCGTCCTCCGACCCGACCAAGGCATCCGGGGGCAGTTGCACGTCGTCGAGGAACAACGCGAACTGCTTGTCCGGGCTGATCAGGTCCATCTCGATCTTCCGGAACTCGACCCCCGGAGCATCGGTCGGCACGATGAACAGCGCGGGCTTCAGCCGGCCGGTCTTCGCGTCCTCGGTGCGCCCGACCACCAGCACCGCCTTGGCCACGTCCAGGCCGGAGATGTAGACCTTCCGCCCCGACAACGACCAGCCGTCGTCCGTACGGCGGGCCGTGGTGGTGATCCCGTGCGAGTTGGATCCGGCGTCGGGCTCGGTGATCGCGAATGCCATCGTGGTGGAGCCGTCGGCCAGGGTCGGCAGCCACCGCTCCTTCTGCCCGTCCGTGCCAAACCGGGCGATCACTGTGCCGCAGATCGCCGGTGACACGACCATCATCAGCAGCGGGCAACCGGCCGCGCCGAGTTCTTCCAGCACGATCGACAGGTCGGCCATCCCGCCACCTCCGCCGCCGTACTTCTCGGGCAGGTTCACGCCCAGATAGCCGAGCTTGCCCGCCTCCTGCCAGAGCTCGGTGGTCTGCCCGCCGGAGCGCGCGCGTTCGTTGAAGTAGGCGTACCCGTACTTCTTGCCCAGCTCGCTCACCGCGGTTCGCAGCGCCCGGCGCTCTTCGGTCTCGACGAAGTTCATGCGTCTTCTCCTTCGGCTGCTTGCACGACGGCCAGCACGGCGCCGACCTCGACCTGTTGCCCTGGACCGACCGCGAGTTCGGCCAGCATGCCGTCGGCCGGCGCGGAGATGGTGTGCTCCATCTTCATCGCCTCCAGCCACAGCAGTGGTTGTCCCTGCTCGACCTTGTCGCCCACCTTCACCGCGACCCGGATCACGGTGCCCGGCATCGGTGCAAGCAACGACCCCGCCGCCACCTGCGCCGACGGATCCGCGAACCTCTCGACAGGCTTCAACGCCACCGACCCCAACGCCGAGTCAACACACACCAGCCCGGGATAGGCCGCGACGTCAAACGCCCGCCGCACTCCGCCCAGCTCCAGCAGCACGCGCTCGGCCCCGGCGTCCACCAACCGAACATCTCCCGCGACCACCGGCCCGTCCCGAGTCAGCCGATAAGCGACCTCGTACGTCGAATCGCCCACCCTGTACGACTTCGTCTGAGCCTGCGACGGCACATTCCGCCACCCACTCGGCAACCCCTTCTGCACCTTCGCAGTACCCCGCCGCCTCGCCGCGTCGGCAAGTGCCGCCGCCAGCGCACACAGTTCCTCCACAGCAGGCTCGGCCAGTGGACGCGACAACTCTTCCAACCCATTCCGGTCGAAGAAGGCTGTGTCGGTGTCGCCTGCGAGGAAGGCGGGGTGGCGGAGGGTGCGGACCAGGAGGTCGCGGTTTGTGCGGACGCCGTGGATCTGCGCCTTCGACAGCTCGGCCGCCAGCCTGGTGGCTGCTTCTGCGCGGGTGGCGCCCCAGACGATCACCTTCGCCAGCATCGCGTCGTAGTACGGGGAGACCTCGGAGCCGCTGACCACTCCGGAGTCGACCCGCAACCACGGCAGACCCGAGCGTGGTCCGCCCGGCCCGAACTCGGCAACATCACCAAGGTGGAAGCGCTGCAACGTGCCGGTCTGAGGTTGCCAGTCGCACGCGGGATCCTCGGCGTACAACCGAACCTCGATCGAATGCCCAAGCGCAGCAGGCGGTTCAGCGGGCAAGGCCTCACCAGAAGCGATCGCGAACTGCAGCGCGACCAGGTCGAGGCCGGTCGTCGACTCGGTGACGGGGTGCTCGACCTGGAGGCGCGTGTTCATCTCCAGGAAGTAGAACCGCCCGCTGTCGTCCGCGAGGAACTCCACAGTGCCGGCACCGACGTACCCGATCGCCTCGGCAGCCTTCCGCGCCGCCGCGAACAACTCGGCCCGCATCGACGGAAGCCGTTCCACCAAAGGCGAAGGAGCCTCCTCGAGCACCTTCTGATGCCGCCGCTGGATCGAGCACTCGCGCTCGCCGACCGCCCAGATCGTGCCGTGGTGGTCAGCCAGGATCTGGACCTCGATGTGCCGGCCGGTCGCCAGATACGGCTCACAGAACACCGTCCCGTCGCCGAAGGCCGACAGCGCCTCCGCTTCGGCGGCGGCGATCTCCGACCGCAGGTCCTCCAGGTGGTGCACGACGCGCATCCCGCGCCCGCCGCCGCCCGCCGACGCTTTCACCAGCACCGGGAGTTCCGCTTCGGTCACGTCGTCCGCGGAGAGTCGCGGCAACACGGGAACTCCCGCCGCGTCCATCAGCTTCTTCGCCTCGATCTTCGAGCCCATCGACTCGATCGCCTGCGGCGGCGGCCCGATCCACGCCAGCCCAGCGTCCTCGACAGCCCGCGCGAAGGTCGCGTTCTCCGACAGGAACCCGTACCCCGGATGCACCGCATCCGCCCCGGCTCGACGGGCCGCCTCGATCAGCAACTCCGTCCGCAGGTAGGTCTCACCCGGCGCGTTGCCCGGCAGGTGGACCGCCGCGTCAGCCTCCCCGACGTACGGCATCGAGGCGTCGGCAGTCGAGTGCACGGCGACAGTCGACACCCCCAGCTCGCGCGCGGTCCGGAACACCCGCCGCGCGATCTCGCCACGATTCGCCACCAGTACTGAAGTGAACATCGCCATCACATCCGGAAGACGCCGAAGTTGGCGCCGTCGAAGCGGGTTCCCTCGACCGGAGCCGAGTGGATGGCGGACAGGCACAGGCCGAGCACGGTGCGCGTGTCGCGCGGGTCGATCACGCCGTCGTCGTAGAGCCGGCCGGACAGGAACATCGGCAGCGACTCCGCCTCGATCTGGCCTTCCACGTAGGCCCGCATCGCGGCATCGCCGTCCTCGTCGTACGGCTGGTTCTTCGCGGCCGCGGCGGCGCGCGCGACGATCGACAGCACCCCGGCGAGCTGCTGGGGGCCCATCACCGCGGACTTCGCGGACGGCCAGGCGAAGAGGAAGCGCGGATCGAACGCCCGCCCGCACATGCCGTAGTGCCCGGCGCCATAGGAAGCGCCCGTGAGGATCGAGATGTGCGGCACGCGGGAGTTGGAGACCGCGTTGATCATCTGCGCGCCGTGTTTGATGATCCCGCCCTGCTCGTACTCCCGGCCGACCATGTACCCCGTCGTGTTGTGCAGGAAGATCAATGGCACCGAGGCGCGATTCGCGAGCTGGATGAACTGCGCGGCCTTCTGCGACTCCTCGCTGAACAGCACGCCACGCGCGTTGGCCAGCACGCCGACCGGATACCCGTGGACCGAGGCCCACCCGGTCGCGAGCGATGACCCGTAGCGCGGCTTGAACTCGTCGAACACCGACCCGTCCACCACCCGGGCGATCACGTCCCGCGGGTCGAACGGGATCTTCAGGTCGCCCGGCACGATCCCCAGCAACTCGTCCGCGTCGTACAAGGGCTCCTCGTACTGCGCTGCCGGCGGCGGGCCGAGCTTCTTCCAGTTCAGCCGCGACACGATCTGCCGGCCGAGGCGGATCGCGTCCGGTTCGTCCACGGCGAAGTAGTCCGCGAGCCCCGAGACGCGGGCGTGCATCGAGGCACCACCGAGGGACTCGTCATCCGCATCCTCGCCGGTCGCCATCTTCACCAGCGGCGGCCCGGCCAGGAACACCTTCGCGCCGCCGTCGACCATCACCACGTAGTCGCTCATCCCCGGGATGTACGCGCCTCCGGCGGTGGAGTTGCCGAACACCAGCGCGATCGTCGGGATGCCCTCCGCCGACAACCGGGTCAGGTTGCGGAACATCGCGCCGCCCGGGATGAAGATCTCCTTCTGCGTCGGCAGATCCGCGCCGCCGGACTCGACCAGGCTGATCACCGGCAGCCGGTTGGCCCGGGCGATCTCGTCCGAACGCAGGGCCTTCTTCAAAGTCCAGGGATTGCTCGCGCCGCCCTTGACGGTCGGGTCGTTCGCGGTGATCAGGCACTCGACGCCCTCCACCACGCCGATCCCGGTGACCAGGCTCGCGCCCACGGTGAAGTCGCTGCCCCACCCCGCGAGCGGCGACAACTCGAGGAACGCGGTGTCCGGGTCCAGCAGCAACTCGATCCGCTCGCGAGCCAGCAGCTTGCCGCGCTTGTGGTGGCGCGCGACGTACTTCTCCCCACCCCCGGCCAGCGCCTTCTGATGCTCGGCATCAAGCTCAGCGAGCTTCTCCAGCATCACCTCGCGATTGTTCATCCGACTGCCTCCCTTCGAACATCGGAAACTGTCGGTCGCGGCTGATTGGATCGATTCCATGTCCAGGTTCCGGATGTACCCGACGCCCGCGCAGCAATCTGCGTTGCTGCAGCAATGCGGACACGCCCGGTACGTGTGGAACCTGGCGCTTGAGCAGTGGTCGATGTGGACCCGCGACAAGCGACCAACGCCTCGGTACGTCGAGCAGGCACGGCAACTCACCGAGGCCCGGGCTGCGTTCGACTGGCTGCGGGCCGGTTCGCAGACGGTGCAGCAGCAGGCGCTGCGTGACTTCGACGAAGCCGTCAGGTACTTCCTTGCAGGGAGCCACCGGCGGCCGACCTGGCGCAAGGCCGGGCTGCATGAGGGGTTCCGCATCGTCGGTGCCCAGGCGTCGCGGATAGTGAAGCTGAGCCGGAAGTGGGCCGCGGTCAACGTGTCGAAGGTCGGCTGGGTGCGGTTCCGGCTGTCGCGTGCGGTTCCGGAAGCGAAGTCGTACCGCATTACCCGCGACGGGGTGGGTCGCTGGCACCTCGCGTTCGCCGTCATCCCGCCGCCGATCCCGGCACCGGGTACGGGTGAGGTCGTCGGTGTTGACCGCGGCGTGACCGTCTCGGCGGCACTGTCCACCGGCGAACTCCTGTCGTGCCCAGGGCTGTCGGTGACTGAACAGGTTCGACTGAAGCACTTGCAACGTCGCCTGTCCCGATGCCGTCGCGGCTCCAGTCGACGTCGGCGGGTGAAGGCTGCGATCGCGAAGCTGTATGCCCGTGCCGGCGATCGTCGCAAGGACTGGGTCGAGAAGACGAGCACCGACCTTGCCCGACGGTTCGATGTCATCCGGGTGGAAGACCTGCGCATCGCCCAGATGACCAAACGCCCCAGGCCCAAACCCGATCCCGAACGACCAGGTAGGCACCTGCCGAACCGTCGCCGGGCCAAGGCAGGTCTGAACCGGGGCATTCTGGCCAACGGCTGGGGCGATCTGGTGACCCGTCTGGAGCACAAGGCCGCTGGACGGGTCGAGAAAGTGAACCCCGCGTACACATCGCAGACCTGTAACGTCTGCGGGCACTGCACACCGGACAACCGCAAGAGCCAAGCGGTGTTTCGGTGCGCAGCCTGCGGACACCAGGCGAACGCGGACGTGAACGCAGCAGTCAACATCGCGGCCGGACGGGCCGTCAGCGCACGCCGAGAGACGCCGGTACAGGTCTCGCTGAAGCGTGAACCTCAACTCACTACCTCCACGTAGTAGTTGGAATCCCCGTCGTGGACGGGGAGGACGTCAAGCGGTGAACCCCAGTCGTTTGGCTGCCAAGTTCGTCATGATCTCGGTGGTGCCGCCGCCGATCGCGAGGATCTTCTGGTCGCGGTACTGGCGTTCAACCTCGGCCTCGCGCATGTACCCGAGCCCGCCGTGCAGCTGCAGCGCCTGGTCACACACCCAGGCGCCCGCCTCGACCGCGGTGTTCTTCGCGAAGCACACCTCCGCGATCACGTCCTCACCCTGCTCGGCCTTCTCGACGACGTGGTGCACGTAGACCCGGGCGACGTCGATCCGCCGCGCCATCTCGGTCAAGGTGTGCTGCACGGTCTGCCGCGTGATCAGCGGTCGCCCGAACGTCTCCCGCGCCCGGCACCACTCGACCGTGAGGTCCAACGCGCGCTGCGCCCCGGCATACGCCTGTACTGCGAGGGTCAGGCGCTCCGCGACGAAGTTGATCGCCAGCTGGACGAATCCCGAGCCCGGCTCGCCCACCAGGCTCGCGGCCGGCACCCGTACGTCAGTGAACGACAACTCGGCCGTGTCCGAGCAGAGCCAGCCCATCTTCTCGAGCTTGCGGGACACCTTGAAGCCCGGCATGCCGCGCTCGATCACCAGCAGGGAGATGCCGTGCGCGCCGGGCCCGTCCGTGCGGACCGCGGTGGTGACGAAGTCCGCGCGACATCCTGAGGTGATGTAGGTCTTGGCGCCGTTGACGACGAAGTGATCCCCGTCGCGGCGGGCCGTAGTACGGACGGAGGCGACATCGGAGCCGCCGTCGGGTTCGGTGATTGCCAGGGCGCCGATCAGCGAGCCGTCCAGGGTCGGCCGCACCCAGCGTTCAGCATGCTCTTGATTGCCCGCAGCAACGATGTGTGGCAAGGCGATCCCGCAGGTCAGCAACGAGGCGACGAGTCCGCCGGAGCCGCCCGCATAGTGCAGCTCCTCGACGACGGCGATCGCGTCGGCCAGGGAGCCGCCGCCACCACCGACCGCCTCGGGGAAGGCGACTCCGAGCAAGCCGAGCTCGCCCGCCTTCTTGTGGAGCTCACGAGGCAGTTCGCCATCGCGCTCCCACTGGTCGAGGTTGGGCAGCACCTCCGCGGCCATGAACCGGCGGACCGTCTCGCGGAGTGCCTTCTGCTCATCGCTCACAGCAGCACCTCCGGTACGTCGATGTACCGCGAACGCAACCATTCGCCGACCGCCTTCGCCTGCGGGTCGAACCGCGCCTGCGACGCGACCCCTTCGCCGAGCAGGCCGCCGACCACGAAGTTCAGCGCCCACAGGTTCGGCAGGACGTGCCGGGTGACGGAAAGATCCTGGGTCTCCGGCAGCAACTCCCGGAACTTCTCGACCGTCATCGTGTGCGCGAACCAGCGCCAGGCGGTCTCGCTCCGCACCCACACACCTACGTTCGCGTCGCCGCCCTTGTCACCACTCCGCGCTCCGGCGACCCGGCCCAGTGGCACCTCACGGGTCAGCGACCGCGCAGGACGCCCCGCAGCCACCAACTGCGGCAACGGCATCGGCAAGGGCCCGTCCTCGGCTGGCTCCAACCCCTGCGTCTCGGCCGACGGCTCGATCGCCTTGCGGCTGCCGTCGGGCAACACCACCACATGCTCGACCTCGCCGGCATCGACATACCCGGCCGTGAACACCCCGTACGGCGCTGCGTCACCGGGCGGAGCCGTGACATGGAAGCCCGGATAGCTCGCCAGAGCCAGCTCGACCGCCGCACTGGAGAAGGCCCGGCCGGCCACCTTCGGATCGGGGTCCTTCACCGTGCACTTGAGCAGCACACTCGCCTGCTCCTCGGTCTCCGCGTTCGGCTGCTCCGTCCAGTTCAGCGACCACTTGAGCTCGGCCGGCCTCCTGCGCAGCCCTCGCTCGAGCTGCCGCTGGACCAGCTCGGCCTTCGCCTCCAGGTCGAGCCCCGTGAGCACGAAGTCCACCTCGTTGCGGAAGCCACCCACCGCGTTGAGAGACACCTTGTACGTCGGGGGAGGTGGCTCGCCCTCGACCCCGGAGATCCGGATCCGGTCGGGCCCGACCTCGCTCAGCTCGACGGAATCCATCCGCGCGGTGACATCCGGACCGGCGTACCGGGCGCCGGTGATCTCGTAGAGGAGCTGCGCCTTGACCGTGTCGAGGGTGACGGCGCCACCGGTGCCGTCGTGCTTGGTGATCACGCTGCTGCCGTCGGCGTGGATCTCCGCGATCGGGAACCCCAGGTGGCCGAGGTCGCGGATCTCGTTGAAGAACGCGTAGTTGCCGCCGGTCGCCTGACAGCCGCACTCGATCACGTGCCCGGCGACGACCGCGCCCGCGAGTTCGTCGTACTGGGTCCGCTTCCAGCCGTGGTGGGCCGCGGCGGGTCCGACGATGACGGACGCGTCGGTGACTCGTCCGGTCACGACGATGTCGGCGCCGGCCTGGAGTGCCTCCGCGATTCCCCACGCGCCGAGGTAGGCGTTCGCCGTGAGGGGCTGGCCGAGGTCGAGCTCCTTGGCTCGGGGGAGGAGGTCGTCGCCTTCGACGTACGCGATCTTCGGGTGCAGGCCGAGCCTGTCCGCCAGTTCCTGGATGGCGCCGGCGAGGCCTGCCGGGTTGAGGCCGCCTGCGTTGCTGACCACCTTCACGCCGCGATCGAGCGCTTCACCGAGGCCGGACTCGAGCTGCTTGAGGAAGGTCTTCGCGTAGCCGAGCGACGGATCCTTCAGCCGGTCCCGGCCGAGGATGAGCATGGTCAGCTCCGCCAGGTAGTCGCCGGTCAGCACGTCCAGCGGCCCGCCGGTCAGCATCTCCTGGAAGGCGCTGAACCGGTCGCCGTAGAACCCCGAAGCGTTCCCGATCCGAATCGGCTTCCGGAGGCCCTCGGGCGTTTGCTCCGGCGTGCCGTCCCCGGCGCTCTCGGGCGCGTCCGCCTGCGTGCTCTCCTGCTCGCCCTCCTCCGGGACGTCGGGCGTGCTCGCGGGGGTGCTGGCCTTGGTGTCTTCCGGGGTGGTCATGCCGAGACTCCCGCGCCGCGGGTCATGCGAACTGCCCTCGCTCGCGGCCCTTGCCCGGGAGACCGGCGAAGGCCTGGATGATGCCGAGCCACTCGTCCGCCTGCTCGCCGGACGCTTGTACGTCGAGATCGTCGCGGTGCCGGCGTTGGGTCGCCAGCAGGCAGAAGTCGAGCGCCGATCCCGTCACCCGCTGCTCGGCGTCCTCGGGGCCCCACGTCCACAGCTCGCTGTCCGGTCCGCGAAGTTCCACGTGGAACGGAGCCTCGGGCGGTTTGCGGTCGTTCAGCAGGTAGGAGAAGTCGCGGGTCCGGACCGCCAGGTGCGCGACGTGCCGCAGTCGCGCGGACGGCCGGCGATGGACCCCGAGGGCGTCGGCGACGTCCAGCCCGTGGGCCCAGGTCTCCATCAGTCGCGCGGTCGCCATCGAGGTCGGGCTCATCGGCGGACCGAACCACGCCACCTTCTCGCCGCTCGGCACTGCCCGCAGCGCGTCCGCCAGCTCACCGCGGGTCTCGCGCCAGTAGGTCAGCAGCTCGCCGGGCGGCAGCGAGGCCGTCTCGGCGGCCCCCTCATCCACGTAGCCACTGGGGTTCTTCAGCGCCTGCTTCAGCGTGGCCTGGAACTCCTCGGGCGCGGCCGCGGCCATCCGCGCCGCCTCGTCGGTCCAGGCCAGATGCGCGATCTGATGTGCGATCGTCCAGCCCTCGGCCGGCGTCGGGGTCGCCCAGGCGTCCGCGCTCAAGCCGCCGACGAGCAGGTCCAGCTCGACGCTCTCGGCCCCCAGATCAGCAAGCACCTCGTCCAGTTGCACACGCGACTCCCTGCCTCGGATCGTGCCCCGAGCCTCCCACCGTCCCGAAAAAGAATCAAGGGTGCTTGTTTTTGAGCTGTGCCACTCACCGGGACCCTCATACCGCGCGGGCTTCGACCGCGTCGGCCAGTCCGAGTACGCCGAGGACGCGGATCGCGTTCGGCCAGAGCGTCAGGCCGGCACCGACGATGATTGCCGTGGAGGGCGCTGTAGTGGCGTCCAGCAGAGTGGTGTACGGCAGGCCCGCTGACGGGCGTGGCGTAGACGTGTGAAAGCGGTCATCGCGTGATCCTTTGGAAGACCTCTCACAGACTTCTGAAGGAGAAGAACGCGATGACCGCGAACACCAGTATCGACCCTGCCGAGTTCCTGCACGAGCAGCTGACCACCGCGTCGCCGGATCTGTTGCGTGACATGTTGACCACGTTCATCCAGGCGCTGTTGTCGGCGGAGGCGGACGCGGTCTGCGGCGCGCCGTACGGCCTGCCCAGCAGCGAGCGGGTGAACTCCCGCAACGGGTACCGGCACCGCGACTTCGACACCCGCGCCGGCACCCTGGACGTGGCGATCCCCAAGCTGCGCTCGGGCAGCTACTTTCCCGACTGGCTGCTCGAGCGTCGCAGGAGGGCGGAGAGGGCGCTGACGACGGTGGTGGCGACCTGCTACCTGCTCGGGGTGTCCACGCGGCGGATGGAGAAGCTGGTCGAGACCCTCGGCATCACCAGGTTGTCGAAGTCGCAAGTCTCGGTGATGGCCGCCGAGCTCGACGAGGCCGTGGAGCAGTTCAGGACCCGGCCGCTGGACGCCGGCCCGTACACGTTCGTGGCCGCGGACGCGCTGGTACTGAAGGTCCGCGAAGGCGGCCGGGTCGTCAACGTCCACGCCCTGGTCGCGACCGGCGTAAACGGCGACGGACACCGAGAAATCCTTGGCCTACAAGTGACTTCGGCCGAGGACGGCGCCGGCTGGCTGGCGTTCCTGCGCGACCTCACCGCCCGCGGCCTGACCGGCGTCCGCCTCGTCACCAGCGACGCCCACGCCGGCCTCGTCGCCGCCATCGGCGCCACCCTGCCCGGCGCGAGCGGGCAGCGCTGCCGCACCCACTACGCCGCCAACCTGATGTCGGTCACCCCCAAACCTCCTGGCCGTGGGTGAAGACGCTGCTGCACTCGGTCTACGACCAGCCCGACAAGGACGCGGTGCACGAACAGTTCGACCGCGTCCTGGACGCCCTGGCCGACAAGCTACCCGCGGTCGTCGACCACCTCGAGACCGCCCGCGCAGACGTGCTCGCGTTCACCGCGTTCCCCAAGGAGATCTGGCGACAGATCTGGTCCAACAACCCGCAAGAACGGCTGAACCGCGAGATCCGCCGCCGCACCGACGTGGTCGGCATCTTCCCCGACCGCAACGCGTTGATCCGCCTCGTCGGCGCCGTGCTCGCCGAGCAGCACGACGACTGGATCGAGGGCCGCCGCTATCTCGGCCTCGACGTCCTCGCCAAGTCCCGACTCGCCCTCATCGAGACCACAGAGGAGACCACCACAGACACCGACATCCCGGCGCTCAGCGCCTAACCAACCCAAGGATCACGCGACACCACCGCTACACCACTCCGCTGGACTTGACCGGCGCTGTCCCGCTGCTCATCCTCCGGACACTACTTCTCATCGCGCGGCTAACGCTCCGGGGTCGAGGTTGTCTGTCTGTGCTGCTGGAAGGGTTCCAGTGGACCCGTGTGAGTGTTAGTCAGGACGGATGCACAGTTCGCTGCCTGGAAAGGCCGCCGAGATCCGGGCACTGCTGCTCACCTTGATCGACACCCTGCCCGAGGGTGCCGCGCTGCCGCCCGAGCGCGAGTTGGCGGCCAGGTGGAACGTCGCGCGGATGACGCTGCGCCGGGCGGTGGACGAACTGGTGATCGAGGAACTGCTCGTCCGCCGGCACGGCAGCGGCACGTACACCACCCGCCCGAAGGTGGCGAAGTGGCTCGGCATGATGGGCTTCTCCGAGGACATCCGCCGGCGCGGCATGATGCCGGGCAGCAAGATGCTCGAGTTCCGCCGGCAGAAGGCCGAGCGCTCGGTCGCCCGGCGGCTGCGGATCCCGGTCGGCGATCCGGTGCTCACGTTCACCCGGCTCCGGCTGGCCGACGACCTGCCGATGGTGGTCGAGCGGACCACGCTGCCCGACAGCTACGTGCCCGGCATCGAGGCGGCCGACCTGAACGGCTCCCTCTACGAACTCCTCACCAGCCGCTACGGCATCGAACTGGTCAGCGGTACGTCGAAGCTGGAGCCGGTGATGCCCGACGCGAGAACGGCCGGCTGGCTCGGCATCCCCACGACCCAGCCGTGCCTCGGCCTCAACGGCGTCAGCTTCGACCGCCGGGAGCGCGTCTTCGAGTACACGTCGGGCGTCTACCGCGGCGATCGCTACGCCTTCACCGCCGAGCTCCGCATGCCCCCGCCGTCCCATTCCTAGCCGAAGGGCTCCTAACCCCTGCGCTGGTGTTCGACCACGTCAATGAAGGTGGTCTTGAAATCGGCGTACTTCTCCCGGCCCAGTCGCCGTGCGTGCCGCTCCTGCATCGCCGTCATCATCTTGTCGGCTGCAGTCATCTGAGCCAGCCCCCGCTCCGTCGGGCAGACCAGTTTCGCCCGTCGGTCCGCCGGATCCGGCCGGCGCTCGACATATCCGAGCGTTTCGAGCTCGTCGATCATCGTCCCGATCACCTGCTTGTGCTGCCCCGACAGCCGCGACAGGTCGGTCGCCCGGATGCCGTCGACCTCCAGATACGCGAGCACCGCCCCGTGCCGCGGATGCAGATCATCGAACCCCAGTTCCGCCAGCGCCCCGAACAACTCCCCCTGCACCGCGAACAACAACCGCCCGGCCAGCATCCCCAGATCCGGATCCTCCTGACTCCGCCGTACCCGACTCTCCACCCGCCACCTCCACCAACCAATAGTCACCAAACCTGACCATCCCACGCTAGCGCTTCTGGTACGTGCCGGACATGAGAGGGGCTCGGGCGACCCTTGCCGGGCTGATCGCCAAAGGGCTCGTCGAGCGAGCCCCTGTCGACAGCGAGGTGGTCGGAAATCTTCTCAGCTCGGCGACCTGAGTCGGGTTTCGCTGAAGCCGGCTAACGCCGCGAGGTTGTCTCGAGAATCTCGCGCAGGCGATTGAGATCCTTCTGGTTGGCGCGACGCATGGCGGCGGCCATCACCGGCGCGGCCAGGCCTGCGAACCCGGACGGCTCGCCACGGTTGCGCAGGCTCATCCGGGTCGAGTCGGCACCCTCGGCGGACCATTCGTAGCTGGTCTCCATCGGGAACGGCCCTTGCGCGGTCCGCATCACCAGCCGCCGCAGCGGCTCGAACTCGACGATCTCGTAGGTGTAGGCCAACCGTCGTCCCAGGAAATGAGCGACGAAGTCCATCCGTGAGCCGAGCGCCACTGGCGGCGGGGTCTGCCACTCGACCGACTCGATGTTGGCGTACCACTCCGGCGCATTGGAGGGATCCCCGACATACCGAGCGACCAGCTCGACCGGTCGCGCGATCACGATCTCGGTGAGTACGTTGACAGCCATCTCGCCTCCTCGCACCGACACTAGACCGCCGAGCACCGGAGCAGGCGGTCCAGCCCGAGCGACTAGCGGTACGTGTCGAGCCGGGCGATCACCCTGTCGAAGACGGCTCGTTCGTGGTCCTTCGGTGCGTAGAGCACGAGTTCGTTGAAGCCGATGCCGCGGTACCGGTCGACCAGTCGGGCGAAGCCGTCCACCGAGGCCCACGGGTCGATCTCGCCGTACGCGAGCAGGATCCGGCGGATCTCGCGTCGTCCCTCGAGCAACGAGTCGAGCAGTTCGGTACGCCGTACGGAGGCGTCGTAGAAGTCCGCCTCCGCGGCAGCGCCGGGGAACGTCACCCAGCCGTCGCCGTGCGCCGCGACCACCGCGAGTGCACGAGGTGCGTTGGCGGCGACGATCAGCGGCAACCGCTCCTGCACGGTGCTCGGCGTCATCGCGGCCAGCGTGTACGGGTAGTACGGCCCGGCGTGATCGCTCACGTCACCCGACAGCAGCCGATCCACCACGGCGACGAACTCGGCCAGCCGGTCCGTCCGCTCGCGGGCCGTCCACACCTCGGTCCCGGCCATCCCGTGATCGGTCGGCCAGACGCCCGAGCCGATCCCCAGGTCGAACCGCCCACGGGACACGTGGTCCAGCGTGGTGGCCTGCTTCGCGAGCACGGTCGGCTGCCGGAACACCATGTTGGCGATCAGCAGCCCGACCCGGATCCGCGTCGTCGTCGCGGCCCAGCCGGCGATGATGGTCGGGCCGTCGTGCACCGGGATCGCCGGATCCCGCGGGTTGCGCAGGTTGTCGCCGGTCCACAGTCCGTCGAACCCGGCCGCCTCCGCGATGCCGGCCCACTGCGACGCGTCGTCCCACCCCGCCGGATTCACCTTCAGCCCGAACCGCATGCCGCCCGCCCCTCACGATCGGAAACCGTCCGGCGTCAGCCTGCCACGGGAAGATTGCGCGAGCACACGACGGGCGCCAAGTGGTCTACTCGGATTGCTTTACCCGCAGAGGTCCGGGGAGCGAGAGTAGGCCAATCAGTACTTGCAAGAAGGCAGAGGTCCACCGTCCATGACCGCTCACCCAGCCTCGGCGGACCCTGCAGCGCGCGGGCCGATCCGCCTCGCCTTCGACGGCGGGCAGTCAGCGCTCAGAGTGCGCGTTATCCCCGATGGCAGGACCGGCAGCGGCCCGGGCTTCACGCACAGTGCCAACAGCATCCAGGCCACCGTCGACGCCGTCCGCGCGGCCGCCGATCAGGCAGGTGTCACCGGACCGGTAGAAGTCGCCGCGCTCGGCCTGACCGGCTTCCCGAAGGACCTGCCGACAGCCGAGATCCTGGCCAAGAGCATCGCCGAGACCCTGCGGGCTACCGAGGTCAGGCTCACCCAGGACATGGTCACCGCCCACGCCGGCGCTCTCCCCGACCGGTACGGCGTCGTGCTGGCCGCCGGTACCGGCGTGGTCTGCCTGGGGATCGACCGGGACGGCTCCTGGTACAAGATCGACGGCCACGGCTACCTCTTCGGAGACGCCGGCAGCGCCTTCGCGATCGGCCGGGCCGGGCTTGTCGCGGTGCAGCGCGCCAGGGACGGCCGTGGCCCGGCGACGGCCTTGGCCGACACCGACCTGGACCCGATCGCGCTGTACCCGTCGCCGACGCTGGTGGATGACGTCGCCCGCTTCGCTCCCGTCGTACTGCGTCGCGCCGCCGAGGGGGACCCGGTCGCACACGACATCGTCGTACGGGCTGCTGGTGAGCTCGCGGAGACGATCGGTGCGGCGATCGGGTCGTTGGCAGGCCAAGGACAGGTGCCGGTCGCGTGTGTCGGCGGGCTGTTCGACGGTGCGGGCGATCAGTTGGCCGAGCCGCTGCGGGCGAAGCTGCCGAGCAGGGCGGAGCTTATAGTTGCTGAGGGCAACTCATTGGATGGTGCGCAGAGGTTGGCGAGCGGTCCACCTGGGCCGTACGACGAGCTGATCGTGACCCACCATGCCTGACCGCACCGCGGTCCTCGACCGCGGCTGCCTGGTGGTGTCCTGCCAGGCAGGTCCCGGCAACCCTTTCAACGCACCCGGGCCGATGGCGCTGATGGCCCGCGCGGCTCTGGCGGGTGGCGCCGGTGCGATCCGTGCCAACGGCGCTGCCGACGTGGCAGCGATCAGGGCTGTCACGGACCTTCCGATCATCGGCCTCAACAAGCTCGGCGACCCCGCGGGAGTGTTCATCACGCCGACGTACGAGTCGGCCGTCGGGATCGTCGAGGCAGGCGCCGACCTGATCGCACTCGACGCCACGCTCCGCCCGCGCCCGGACGGACTCCCGCTCGAGCTACAGATCAAGCGCATCCACGAAGAACTCGGCGTAGCCGTGCTCGCGGACTGCGACAGCCTCGAAGCAGGACATGCGGCCCGCGCGGCCGGCGCCGACCTCGTCGCGACAACGCTCTCCGGGTACACCGCTGACGCCGTACCGGATGAGCCGGACATCGAGTTGATCCGGCAGTTGGTGGCCGAGGTGGACTGCCCGGTCGTGGCCGAGGGCCGGATCCGCACCCCCGAGGACGTCCGCGCCGCCTTCGAAGCCGGTGCGTACGCGGTCGTCGTGGGGACGGCGATCACCAATCCGATGGAAACCACCGCGCGTTTGGTGGGATCGATTCCGCGGTACGCAGGAGCCAACTCCCCCCGAGGGGACCAGTTGAGCGCACCACCCGCCTCGGCGGACAGACTGCTGGAGCGTTGACGTGAGCGAGCTACTCCTGGGCGCGGCCTCCCTCGATGTCACCCCACCGCCAGGACACCGCCTGGACGGATACGCCGCTCGCGCGGACCTGGCCACCGGTACTGCGGACCCGTTGCGGGCGACGATGATCTGGCTCAGTACGGCGGACTCGCCGGGCGTGCTCTGGTTGAGTCTGGACGCGATCGCGGTGGGCCCCGCCCTGGTGGCCGAGTTGTCCGCGGCAGCCGCATCGGCCGCGGGGATCCCGCCGGAATGTGTGGTCGTCTGTGCCTCCCACACCCACTCGGGCCCGTCCGGGTGGACCGGACAGATCCACCCGGTGATCCCCGCCTCGCGGGAACCGTCGCTGTACGAGCCGCTTGTCGCGGCAGTCGCCTCGGCCCCTCTGCAGAGGCAGCCGGTGCGTGCTTCGTGGCGGTCGGTGGAGGTCGTCGGCGTCGGGACCAACCGGCACCGCAAGAACGGCCCGCACGACAACACGGCCGGCGTGCTTGCGTTGCACTCGCTGGATGGTTCGCTGGCCGCGATCCTGCTCGACTTCGCCTGTCACCCGACCACCTATGGGCCGGAGAACCTGCGCTGGTCCGCAGACTGGCCGGGCGCGGCTCGGGCGGCTCTGAGCGCGGACTCCGTGGTGGTGGGGTTCCTGCAGGGCGCCGCCGGCGATGTGAGCCCCCGCTTCACCCGTCAGGGTCGTGGTGCGCAGGAGGTCGACCGCCTGGGCGGACTACTTGCCGCCCGCGTCGCCGCCGCCCTGGCCGGACCAGGCCTCGACCTACCCGCCGTCGCCCCGGCCATCCGGCGTACGACGGCTCGGTTGAAGGTGCGGGATCTTCCCGCACCGGCGGAAGCGGCCGCGATGGTTGCTACCGCCGCGGCCGGCATCCACGGTGGCCTCGACGAACCGGCGGTCCGGATCGCGCAGACCCGCCTCGACGGTGCTCGCGGTCAAGCCCTGATGTCGGCCGCGGAGCTCCCCGAGTACCTCGATCTTCCCGTCAGCGTGGTCGTCTTCGGCGAAGTGGCCTGGGTGCACCTTCCGGTCGAACTCTTCGCCATTCACGGCGCCTGCCTGCAGGCGGACAGCCCGCACCCGGTCACGCGGGTAATCGGCTACACCGACGGCTACTACGGGTACGTCGTCGACCCGGACGCCGCCCAGCGCAGTACCTATGAAGCGCTCATCACTTTCTTCGACCAGCCCGCCACGAACCACCTCCTCGGCACCGCCTCCGCCCTCCTCGGAGTGACCCGCTAACTCTCCGCGCATCCCAATTCAGCTCGGGCGAAACCCGCCCCGGCATCCGCACCCCCACCGCGTGGCACCTCAAGACCTGACACCCCTGCGGCGCCGGGTGACGCTCAGAGGGCTAGTTCGGGTTGGAGTATTTTGGCGGGCCAGACGCGTTGTTTGCGGGCTGCCAGGGCTGAGGCGGTGATGCCTGCGAGGAGCCAGGCCGTCAGCACCAGGAGGTCCTTGCCGAGGTTGGGTCCGGGGCCGCCGTACATCAGGTGGCGGACGCCGTCGATCGCGTAGCTCATCGGCAACACGTGGTGGAAGAAGTAGAGCGGTGCGGGGATCGTCTGCCACGGGAAGGTGCCGCCCGCGCTGACCAGTTGGATCACCATCAGGACCAGTCCGAGGAACTTGCCCACGGCACCGAACCAGGCGGACAGTGCGTGCAGGATCGCTACGAACGTCAGCGACGTCAGCATCAGGTAGCCCACCGTCAGCCACGGATGCGCGGTGTCGATCCCGAGGACGATCACCACCGCGGTGAACACCAGCGTCGCCTGGACCGCACCGAGGATCGCCGGCGGCAGCCAGCCGCCGAGGGCGACCCGCAGAGGTGCCTGCAGACCAGCCAGCGCCCGGGGTGACAACGGCCTGACCAGCAGGAACAGCACGTAGGCGCCGATCCAGCAGGACAGGCTGAGGAAGAACGGCGCCAGCCCCGCGCCGTAGCTGTCGGCCGTCGCCTGCGAGGTGTTCGTCAGGCCGACCGGGGCTCCGAGGGTCTCCGCGACCGCCTTCCGTGCCTCGGGCGACGGGTTCGGGATCCGCTTGGCGCCGTTGGTGAGCGCGGTGTTGAGCTCGGTCGCGCCGGTCTTGAGCTTGCCGACGCCGGTCGCCAGGCTGTTCACGCCGGTGAGCAGTTCACCCTGGCCGGCCACCGCCTGCTGTTCGCCAGTCGCCAGCTTCGACGCGCCCGCTTGCAGCGACGCCACACCCGTCCTCAACTGGGTCGCACCTGTGCTGAGCTTGGTCGCGCCAGTGGACGCGCTGTTGATCCCGGCGGTCAGAGCCGGTGTGGCGTTGGCCAGGGCGGTAGCGCCGTTCGACACCTGCCGAGCGCCACTGGCGAGCTGGTTCAGCTGCTTCGAGGTGGACTGGATCTTGGTGTTCGCGGTGACAGCAGGACCACGCAGCTTGGCCGTTTCCGCGAGGACCTGGTTGATCTGCGCCTGAGTGAACCCGCGAGCCTTGAGCCGCGCGGCCAAGTCGCCATCGAGCGTGCTCAGGTCCTTCACCAGCGTGCCGGACGCGGTCGCCACCTGCTGCCCGGTGGTCGCGATCTTCTCGTTGCCATCAGCAACCTGATCGGCGCCGCTCGCCAGCTTCTTGGTCTCGGCCGGCAGCGTGGCGGTCTTCGTCTTCAGGGTTCCGAGCCCGGTGCTCAACTGACTCGCGCCACTCGAGAGGTCAGTGGCGCCCTTGCCTGCCTGAGTGAGGCCGGTGGAGAGCTGGGTCGCGCCCGCCGAGAGCTGCTTCTGCGCGGTGTTCAGCTGCCCGGCTCCGGTCTGCAGCTTGGTCACACCGGTCGCGGCCGAGGTGAGACCGCTCTGCAGCTGCCCGGCGCCCGTCGCCGCCTTGGTGATCTGCCCGTGGATCGTGCTGAACCCGGCCAGCAGCTTGCTCGCCGCAGTCTCGCTCACCTGGGCGGCGACGGTCTTCGTCACCTGCGCGACGACCTGGTTCGCGATCGTGTGGGCGAGATAGTTGTTCGCGTCGTTGGTCAGCAGTTCGAGATTCGCCTGCCGTGGCGCGAACTCCGCGCTCGAGGCGAGATCCGCCGAGAATGTCTTCGGCAGCACCAGCGCGAACTCGTACCGCCCGTCGGTGACGCCCGCGTTGGCCTCCGCCCGGTCGACGCGGTGCCAGTCGAAGCTCTTCGACTTCACCAGTTCGTCGGCGACCTGGGGGCCGACCGACAGCTTCTCGCCGGTCGACAGGGTGGTCCCCTCGTCCTCGACGACTACCGCCGTCGGGACCTTGTCGAGTCGCCCGTACGGGTCGTGGTTCGCGTACAGGTACAGCCCGCCGTACAGCATCGGGACGCACAACAGGGCCACCACCGCCAGCTTCGGCAACCGCCCGGCGGTCAACCGGCGCAACTCGCTCAGCGCCATCCGGATGGCCGTCATACCCCGTCCTTCACGACTTCGTCGTCCTTCTCTGCTGCAGCTTCTGTTTCGGCCGGCGCTTCGGGTTCGGCCTGTACTTCGGACGCCGGCGCGGCGGGTTCGACCTGCACGGGGTCGGGCTGATTCACCGAACCCAGCTGTGCCGCCGGTACGCCGAGCAACCGGGCCGAGGCATCCGCGCAGGTGATGAGCACGCCGTATCCCCGGGACGCCAGATCCCGCCCGACGCCGTACCAGTCGTGAGGATCCCCGCCGAGCCGGTCCGGCATCGTCAGGATCACCACCTTCACGTCCTTCCGCGCGACGGTGAGCTCCGCGAGCAACTCCGTCCGCACACTCACCGGCAAATGCTCGAACCGCCGGTCGGCGTACTCGGACCACTCGTGCTCGCCCAGCCACTCGCGCACCGCTTTACGCCCTGCCTTGCGCCCACCGATCGCCAGTTCCTCGCCGACAACCGTCTGCACCGGCAGGGCGTCGTCCGGCTCGGTGATCCCCGGCGCGTCCACCACAGCGACACTCCGGCGGAGCAGGCGGCCGTCGGGGTGCCCGTCGAGCTTCACCTCGCCACCGTCCGGCTTCAGCCGACCGGACAGACCGAGCGCGGCAGCGACGTGACCAGGGCCGGGATAGCCCGCGAGCAGCACCACCTGGTGGTCGCCGACGTTCACCGACGTCGGCTGCAGCATCGGCGCGTGCGGACCTTGCACGCTGATCGCGTAAGCCCTGAGCTCCACTGTCGCTTCCCCGTTCAATACGTTTGTGTATCCAATACAAGACTGTATCGTACGGCTATGGAAACCCCCAAGCGACGTCGCTCCGCCACCCGCGCCCGGCTGCTGGAAGGTGCCCTCGAGGTGTTCGCCGAGCGTGGTTTCCACGGCGCGTCGGTGGAGGACATCTGTGAGCGGGCCGGGTTCACCCGCGGCGCCTTCTACTCGAACTTCGGGTCCAAGGACGAACTCGTGCTGGCCCTGTTCCAGGCGACCACGGATCGCCTGCTGGAGCAGATCAGCGCGCTGCTGCCCGACCTTGCGAATCAGCCTGGATCGCTGCTCGACGCAGTACTGGGGTTGCTGGACGACGCGGCGCCCGACCAGCGGCAGTGGCACCTGATCTCGACGGAGTTCACGCTGCACGCGCTGCGGAACGCAGACGCGGCCAAGGCGCTCAACGAACAGCGCGCGATGTTCCGCGAGCAACTGACCCGGCTGGTCGAGGAGATCACCGCCGCGAGCAACCTGCGGCTGTCCGTGCCCCCTGAGCAGTTCGTCCGCCTGGTGATGGCGCTGCACGAGGGCGCGCGCTCGCAGTACCTGCTGGAGCCGGCGAAGGTCCCGGCCGGCTCCCTGGAGCACACCTTCCTGCCGATGGTCCTGGAGACCATCAGCAGTTAGGGACTGTTGTCAGTCGACCTTGATGTTGACGGTGTGCAGGCCGGTGGAGCCGTTCGGGGCGGGCGGGGCCTGCGCCTCGATCTGCGGGTTGCCCTTGGCGTCGAACGCGCGGACCTGCAGGACATGGTTGCCGCGCTGCGCGTCCCAGCTCCAGTGCCACTGCCGCCAGGTGTCGATCGACGCATCCGTGGCGAGGGTCGCTTGTTGCCAAGGGCCCCCATCAACGCGGACCTCGACCTTGGACACCCCGACGTACTGGTCCCACGCGACCCCGGCGACGGTGACCTGACCACCCGACGCCTTCGACCGCGGTACGTCGATCCGCGACGACAACTTGATCGGCCCGAGCTCGTCCCAGCCGCGGGGCGTCCAGTACGCCTCGAACTGGTCGAACCGGGTCACCTCGATATCCACCAGCCACTTCGTCGCCGACACGTACCCATACAGCCCAGGTACGACGATCCGCACCGGGAACCCGTGCTCCAACGGCAACGGCTGCCCGTTCATCGCGAACGCGAGCATGGACTCGCGATCGTCCAGCAAGGTGCTCAACGGAGTACCGGCGGTGAAGCCGTCCTTCGAGGTCGACTGGATCGCGTCCGCGTCCTTCGAGGGCCCGGCCTCGGCGAGCAGATCCTTCAGCAATACTCCGGACCAGAGCGCGTTGCCGATCAGGTCGCCGCCGACCTCGTTGCTCACACAGGTCAGCGTGACCCACTTGTGGATGACCCTGCGCTTCAGCAGGTCGTCGAAGGTCAGCTCGATCTCGCGCTCGACCATGCCGTGGATCCGCAGCTTCCAGTCCTTCGGCTGGATCAGCGGCACGGACAACGCGGTGTCGATCCGGTAGAAGTCGTCGTTCGGAGTAGCCCACGGCGTTGCACCGGCAGCCTGTACTCCGGCCGGTGGTGCCAGGGTGGGCGGCTTCGGCAGGGCGAGGGCAGCCCGGGCATCCGTCACGGCGGAGCGGCGGCCACCGACGACCCTGCCGAGTGCGCCTACCGCGACAGTGCCGAGGGCGACGCCTGCCGTGAGCTGGAGGAACCCGCGCCGGCTGACTCCGTCCTCCTCGGCGCCGCCGAGGTCAGCGAGCCGGTTGGAGAACAACCTCAGGACGAGAAGGGCGACGATCCCCGCGACGAACGACGGGACGAACCCGGTCTGCCCGGCGTCGGGACGCGTCGCCGCGGCGATAACGGCCACCCCGGCCAGGACGATCACGACGAGCGCGCCTGCCCAGTACCGGCGTACGGCGAGAATGCCGCCGACGGCGGCCAGCGCGAGCAGAACGACGAGGATGCCGGTCTTCAGCGCGGTCTTGTCATGCGTCCCGAAGAGGGAGATCGCGAGGTCCTTCAGCCACGGCGGGACCCGGTCGATGAAGGCCGAGCCGATCGCCACCACCGGCGTCTGTGAGGTGCCGAGGACCGCGGCGGCCACGCTACCCGCCGCGAGTCCCGCGAGCGCGGCGAGGATGCCACCGATCGCTGCGCGGATGAGGGGCAGGCGCCGGGGCTGAGGTTGGTTCACCTCTCAACAATCGCTCGGTCGGGCACCCGACACCAGCCGGGTGCCACAACCGTTAGTTCCAGGTAACCGGTATTGCGGCAGGTCATGCCCGGCGCTTGGGCACGACGGTAGACCGATCGGTCCGGGTCGGGCCGGTCAGCGGGTGATGGGGCCGAGGCTGGGCCGGCCGTTGGGCCAGCGACGGGCGTTGTCCCGGACCCGGCGGAGCCTGCCGAGCACGAGCTCCCGCTCGTCCGCCAACTGGGACATCCACAGGCTGTCGATCTCCAGGAGGTGGTCCGGCAGCGCTTCGCGCAGCCGCCGCTTGCCCTCCTCCGTGAGGACCGCGAACGACCCGCGGGCGTCGTCGGGACAAGGCTCCCGGCGCACCAGGCCGAGGTTCTCGGCGCGGTCGACCAGCCGGGTGATGCCGCCGGTGGTGACGGTCAACTCCCGGGCGAGTGAGGTGAGACGCTGCTTCTCCCCGTGGCTGCGGGCAAGCCGCAGCAACAGTTCGAACATTGCCATTTGCAGACCACTGCGCTTGAGAGAATTGCGCATCAGGTGATCGAGTTCGGCCGCTGCTTCACGCAGCAGGCCGTACGCGCTGATCAGGTCGCTTTCCCAGGGTTCGGCGACATGTGTGGGTTCTGCATCGGCGAGCGCTCGGGGCGAGCAAAGCGAAGGCGCGATGGTCATGCGCGGACTCTATTAGCTGACCCGGTCATTTCGCTACACGGGGTGACCTTTCGGCTACAGGTCGGGACGCGTTCGATGGCAGCTTGAGCGTGACTCCGGCCTGCCTGTGGATAACTTCCGCGGCGGTCGGCCGATCTTTGCCAGGCTTTCCCCGTCAGGCGAAACCAGCGGGAAAGCGGGGAACCGATGAGCGAGAACGAGGACCAGTCACCCTTCGGCCGGGGGTTCGTCGCCGCATGCATCGTGATCGGAGCCATTCTGGCCTGCGGCGGTCTGCTCATCATCACCGGCCTCTCGTCGGACGCCTCCTCCGCACCCACCCCGGCATCGTTGCCAGCCCCAGCGGGCATCGACCTGGCCGCGGAACCAGCCGGCCCCGCCGGTACCGCGGGCCCGGCAACCCCCGCCGGTACGGGAGGCCCGGCTACCCCCGCCGGTACTGCGGGCTCGGCGACGCCCGGCTCCGAGGATCTCGCGGGTGACTCTGGTCGCGACGGCGCGAGCCGGTGTGGACTGGCGGCCGGCGACCAGGCCATCCCTGCCTCGGCGCCTGCGGTCGACGGCTGGGAGGTCACTCGCCGGGTGGTGGTCCCGCGCTCGGCCGCCTACGGACCCGCCAAGGTCGACGCCGACGGTTTCCGCCGGTGCTTCGCGCACTCCCCGACCGGCGCGGTCTTCGCGGCGTACAACGCGATCGGTGCGATCGCCGACCAGCGCAAGGCGGTCGCGACGGCCGGCAAGCTGATGCTGCCGGGCCGCGACACCGACGCCCTGATCAGGGAACTGCGGTCCGAGCCGGTGAGCGACAGTTCCGACTCGGCCCAGCCGGTCGCCTACCGGGTGCTCGACGCCTCCCGCGACCGCGCGACGGTGATGCTCGCGATGCCGGTCGAGACGGCGTTCGTCAGCGCGACCCTCACTCTCGCGTGGTACGACGGCGACTGGCGAGTGGTGCCGCCGCCGGCCGGCGAAGCGGTCGGCGCGCCCTTCGCCCAGCGCCGTGACCTCGACGGATTCGTGGCCTGGAGTGGTATCTGATGTGCGGCAAGCTCGAGATCGGCTGCTCGATCAAGGAAGGCTTCCAGTCGATCGTCACCGGGCAGTTCGACGCCCTGGCCACCAAGATCGGTGAGCTGGCATCGGCCGGCCTGCAGGCGGTCGCCACATTCTGGATGAAGATCGACAGCCCGACCCTGGACCCGCAGCATTCGGACACCGGCACTGCCGCCAGCGGGTCGATCGAATTCCTGCACGGCCACGCTCTGGCGGTGTCGGGCGCGATCTTCACCTTCGCCATCCTGGCAGCGGGCCTGCGGATGGCCTGGGAACAGCGCGGCGAGCCACTCCGGGAGTTGCTCAAAGCAACGATGTTGTTCGTCCTGGTCGCCACTGCCGGGACAGCCTTCCTGCAACTGCTGGTCGCCTTGTCCGACGAGTTCGCGATGGAGGTGGTGCAGAGCGCGACTCCGAAGGACCAGCAGTTCCACCTGGCCCTGGGCGCGATGGTGGTGAAGGGTGGAACGCAGGCCGCGACCAACCAGCTTCCGCTGCTGGCGGCGATGTTCCTCGGGGTCGCGGTGTTCTTCGCGGCCGTGATCCAGGTCGTGCTCATGCTGATCCGCTCGGCGATGCTCGTCCTGCTGGCCGGAACCTTCCCGATCGCGGCGGCAGCAACGAACACCGAGGTCGGCAAAGCCTGGTTCAAGAAGTACTGCGGCTGGGCGCTGGCCTTCATCGCCTACAAACCCGCGGCCGCGTTCGTCTACGCCGCGGCGATGAAGATGAACCAGGCGGGCATGACGAACCAGTCAGGCAACGGCCTGGTCCAGGCGCTGACCGGCCTGATGATGATGCTCCTCGCAGTCTTCGCCCTACCTGCCCTGCTCCGATTCGCAGTACCCCTGACAGCAGCCGTCTCCGGCGGCAGCTCAGGCATGGGCAGCGGAGTCGCAGACCCAGGCGGCGCTGCCTCCGGCGCCGTCTCCATAGGCCGCTCCGCCTTCGGCGGCCGCTCATCCTCAAGCGGTGGCGGCGGGGGAGGAGGCGGCGGCAGCAAAAGCGCATCCGGCGCAATCGGCGTCGCAGCAAGCGGCGGCCTAGCCGCAGCCGGCGCAGCAGTAACCGGCGCCAAGAAGGCCGGCGGAGCCCTAGCCGCCGCGGCCTCCCACTCAGCCGGCGAATCCGGCGGAGGTGGCTCCTCGGGCAGCACCTCCAACAGCTCAGGCGGCCGAGGCTGGGGCGGCTCCCGCAAGAACTCCGCCCCAACCACCCGCACCCCCGAACCCACAGGTCCAAAGGGCAGCAAGTAACCACCCCACCCGACAACACCTGTCTCGCACACGCCCACCTGCAGCAACCACCGCCGAGACCGTCCAGCCCGACCAACCATCCGTGCGGACTGACCTGGGGGCGGTGTGAGGATGGGGTCATGGGGCTGGAGCGGATTGCGTTGATCTCGGATGTGCATGGAAATCTGACCGCGCTCGAGGCGGTGCTCGCGGATATCGAGGCGAGGGGGATCGAGCGGATCTTCAACCTCGGCGACTACGTGGGCAAGGGCCCACGGGGCAGTGAAGTGGTGGATCGGTGCCAGCAATTGTGCGAGGTGAACATCCTCGGCAACTGGGACGACTTCCTGCCCGACCCCGACCGCGAGTTCGACAACGAGGCCCTCCGCTGGTGGAAGAAGGAACTCCGCGAGGACCAGTGGACCTGGTTGCGCGCCCTCCCGTTCTGCCACGACTTCGTGCTGAGCGGTCGGCAGATCCGGCTCTTCCACGCGTCGGAGACGACCGTGCACCGGCGGGTCCGGTTCGACCATGACGAGCGGGAGTTCCTCGCCATGTTCGAAAACACCGAGGCCACCGGCGACGGCCCGATCCCGAACGTGGTCGGCTACGGCGACACCCACGACGCCTTCTACGAGGTCGACCTCGGCGGCCGCACCCTGTTCAACACCGGCAGTGTCGGCAACAGCATGAGCGACCCCACCCCGGTCTACGTCATCCTCGAAGGCGTCCCCGACACCCCCGACCCGGCCCCGTTCTCCATCCAGTTCGTCCGCGTCCCGTACGACGCCGCCGCCGAGCTGGAGGTCGCCCGCGACCTCGGCATGCCCGACCTCGACGGCTACGAAAGCGAAATCCTCCACGGCATCTACCGAGGCGACTTCTACTCCAACGCCCCGCCCACCTACCACCGCCCACCCCACTAACAGCTATTGGAGCTGGCGGGGGCTGGCGGACGTGGCTCGGGCTAGCGGACGAGGAGGGCTTCGGAGCCGATGGGTTGGTAGCCGGCGGCTAGGAAGGTTCGGGTGGAGGCGGCATTGCCGGGGGTGACCTGGGCCCAGATGTGGGCGGTCGGTGGGATGAGGGCGCGGGCTGCTCGGGCGAGGCGGCGGCCGTGGCCCTTGCCGCGTTCGCCTTCCGGGACCTCCAGGGCGCACTCGAGGCGGCCGGCGAGCCCGCGCCCGGTCAGCACCAGCCCGCCGTACGAATCGGCGTACACGTGTACGTCGTCGCGGTACCGCCAAGCTCGCTCGACGCGCGGGTGCTCGTGGTCAGTCAGTTCCGTGAGCCCCTCGATCGCGGCGGCCCGCTCGACGGGATCCACCAACGCAGGCGCGAGCAGCATCGCGTCGATCGCGTTGACCCGGCGGCCGGTCAGTTGCTCGAGTGCGTAGAGGAAGGGCGGGTTGAGGGGCGCCGAGAGATCCCCGGGCGGGATGCGTTCGGCGACCCAGGCGGGGTCGACGTCGGCGGCGACCACGATGTGGCCGGTGAACGCGACGACGCAGCTCTCCCGGTCGGACGGCGCCGGGACGACCGTGACGCTCAGGTCCGGGGCGGGGAAGACGCCGCGTTCGATGCCGCGCAGAATGTCAGCCAGAGTTGTCATCACGAGCCATTGTGGAGGAGAACCCTCGCGGGCTCAGACGGCGGATCCGCCCACGAAGCGGTCGCGCCACGAGGTAAGTGGACAGGGAGGCAGACGTGCGGAAGCCGGAGCGGGTCGGGGCCGAAGGGCTGCCCGAGCGGGTGACGATCTACGAGGTCGGACCCCGGGACGGGTTGCAGAACGAGGACGCGATCGTCGACGTGGCGGTGAAGGCGGAGTTCATCCGCCGACTGGTCGACGCCGGGCTGACGACCGTCGAGACCACCAGCTTCGTGCACCCGAAGTGGGTGCCGCAGCTCGCTGACGCCGCCGAACTGCTGACCATGCTGGACCTCCCCGAGGGCGTTCGCGCCCCGGTCCTCGTCCCGAACGAGCGCGGCCTGGACCGTGCCCTCGAGGCCGGGGTCAGAGAGATCGCGATCTTCGCGAGCGCGACCGAGACCTTCGCGGCGAAGAACCTGAACTCGACCGTGGACAACCAGTTCGCCATGTTCGCCCCGACGGTCGAACGTGCGCTGGCACAGGGATTGACGGTCCGCGGCTACGTCTCGATGTGTTACGGCGACCCGTGGGAGGGCGATGTACCGATCGACCAGGTGGTCAAGGTCGGTGCGCGCCTGGTCGAGCTCGGCTGCCACGAACTCTCCCTCGGCGACACGATCGGCGTCGCGACCCCGGGCCAGGTGATCGCGTTGATCCACGCCTTCACCGCCGCCGGTGTTGGTGTGGACACGCTGGCCGTGCACTTCCATGACACCTACGGCCAGGCGCTCGCCAACACCCTCACCGCGCTCCGCGAAGGCGTCACCACGGTCGACAGCTCCGCGGGCGGGCTCGGCGGCTGCCCGTACGCCGAGAGCGCGACCGGCAACCTCGCCACCGAAGATCTCGTCTGGCAGCTCGACGGCCTCGGCATCCAGACCGGCGTCGACCTCGAGAAGCTGGTCGCCACCAGCGCGTGGATGTCCACCCAACTAGGCAAACCCTCCGCCAGCCGAGTAGTCCAAGCCCTCGCTGGCTGACTACTGATCGTCAGGTATATCCGTTCTCCGCAGACCTCGCCTGTGACGTTTTCCCTTGTGGATAAGGGGAATCTGACGCTCTGACGGTTTGCGTCCGGACTGACACGGACGGTAGTATCGAACACATGTTCGCCCGTGATGTGCCGCCTGACGTGGCCGCGTTGAGTGCGGCCGAGACGCTCGCCTCGGCCGCACAACTGCACGCGCAACGCAACCGCGCCGACGTCGAACTGCTCGAACTGGCCCTGCACTTCGCCGACCTGCACCCCGACCCCGCCACCGTGCCCGGCCACCACCGGGTCCCCGGTGGAGAACGCGGCGTCGTGTACGGCGGACCGGGCTGCCCGGCGGTCGCGGAGTTCGCCGTGGCCGAGTTCGGCGCCGTGACCGGCCGCTCCACCGGCTCCGCCGCCGCCTACCTCGGCCAGGCCCTGGCGCTGCGCCACCGGCTGCCCCGGATCTGGGCCCAGGTCCGCTCCGAGCACGCCACCGCCTGGAAAGCCTGCACCATCGCCACCGCCTGCCTGCACCTGTCCGAACAGGCCGCCGCGATCGTCGACGCCGAACTCGCCGGCATCGTGGACACCGTCACCCCGCACCGGATCGCCAACATCGTCCGCGCCGCGCTGTGGCGAGCCGACCCCGCAGCCGCCCAGGCCGCCGCCGAGGCCCGAGCCAGACAACGCGGCGTCTGGCCCGGCCGCACCGACGAACACGGCACCACCACCTTGTACGTCAAGGCCGCCACCGGCGACATCATCCGCCTCCACGCCACCCTCACCCAGCTCGCCGACGCCCTGGCCGACCTCGGCGACACCGACCCCCTCGACCAACGCCGCGCCAAAGCCATCGGCATCCTCGCCGACCCAGACCTGACCCGCGAACTCCTCACCGTCGCCCAGCACCTCACCAACACCCCCACCCCGGCACGGCCTCAGCCACTGGCATCGGCCGTACCGCGCCCACAGGCACCGCCACCGCCGCCCTGTGACCAGGCCCCGCCAGGCGACTCTCAGCCTGCCAGCACGCCCCAGGCCGAGCAGACGGCCACAGCCGAGCAGGCGGCTACAGCCGAGCAGGCGGCTACAGCCGAGCAGGCGGCTACAGCCGAGCAGGCACCACCTCTCGAGGACCAACCGCACGTGGATGACCGGTGCGAGCCCCGCCTCGACGCCGAGCCCGGCCCGGACGACGAAGCCGACCGCGACGCACCCCACCCCAGCGAGCCGGCATTCGACGAACGATCCGAACCACTCTCGGCACCCGACCACAACAACACCAACAGCGGCGACAGCGGCAGCAACAGCCGTCACATCAACCCGGCCGAACCAACCACCGACGCGGGGATGGACGCCGCCGCGCGCCGCGAACTCGCCCGGAAACTAGCCGCCATCAAACAAGGCGCCCACAGCAACCACCCCACCAGCGGCGCCGGCACCACCGACAACCGCACCACCGACGGCCACACCGGCGGCGCCGAGAGCACCGGTCGCACCGGGCGCAAGCCGGCCCGGACCACGACCCTCTACGTGCACATCACCGACCAGACCCTGCTCGCCGGCGGCGGCATCACCCGCGTCGAACGCTTCGGCCCCGTCTACGCCGCCCGCCTCCAAGAACTCCTCGGCCACGACCAGATCACCGTCAAGCCCGTCATCGACCTCAACAACAAGATCAGCGTCGACGCCTACGAAATCCCCCGCCGGATCCGCGAACACCTCAAACTCACCCACCCCGTCGAACAATTCCCCTACGGCACCGCAGAAACCACCCACCACACCGACCTCGACCACATCCAGCCCTACAACTTCAACACCACCGGACCACCAGGCCAAACCAGCACCACCAACCTCACCCCGCTCCGGCGCCACAGCCACCGGGTCAAAACCCACGGCCACTGGACCGTCCACCGCCTCGACGACGGAGCCCTGCAATGGACCACCAAACACGGCTACACCTTCCGCGTCGACCACACCGGCACCCACCCCGTCGCAGACCAGCCATGACCCCCATGACCTGCGAGCGCCCCCGGAGATCTGGTGGTTCGCGGAGGGTCAGGCGCCGGCGCCCGGGAGGGTTTCGGAGAGTTCGATCATGTTGCCCCAGGGATCGCGGAAGAAGGCCAGGCGGCGGCTGATGTCGTCGATCTCGAAAGGGTCGCCGATCAGGTCGACACCGCGGCGGGCGAGTTCCGCGACAGCCTTGTCCACGTTGTCCACGTGCACGCAGATGTGCTGGTAACCACCGTGCTGCAGGCTGACCCCGAGATCGTCGAGCACCTCGTTCGGGAACGGGACCGGGCCGGCCAGCAGTTCCAGGTGGAAGTCGTCGTCGTTGGCAGGGCTGAGGTACGCGAGCTTGAGATCGCCGTACGGCCACTCCTGCAGCACGCGGAAGTCCAGCTTCTCGACGTACCACTGCTTGGCGGCCTCGTAGTCCGGCACCCTTACGCCGACGTGGTGGCCGGCGAACGACGCGAAGGGGCTGGACGGGTTCTTCGGGGGATTGCTGGGCATCGGCATGATCTGTCTCCTCGAGCTCGAAGCGCGGACGAGCTCAGTCAAGAGCGCGGCATCTCCGCGCAGAAGGCGGAGCAAGGCCCTGGTCAACCTAGGTCTGGCAGACCCACCCACCTCCTCGCCGGCGGAGCTGCCAGCGAGCGAGACTGGGAGCATGAACGAGCTGGGTGAATTCCTCCGCTCCCGTCGGGCCCGCCTGACGCCACCGGAGGTCGGCCTGCCCTGGCGCTCGGGGAGCCGTAGCGTGAGCGGACTGCGACGTGAGGAGATCGCCTTGGTCGCCGGCGTCAGCGCCGACTACTACACGCGTCTCGAGCAGGGCCGAGCCAGGAACGTGTCCGCGCAGGTCCTCACGGCCGTCGCCGACGCGCTCAGGCTCGACCAGCTCGAGCGGCAACACCTCACGGATCTGGTCAAGCCGACCGGGCGGCCCGACCAGCCACGCCCACCGAAGGCACGACCGGCGATCCGGATGATGCTCGACGCCCTGGACCCGGTGCCGGCGGTCGTCCACGGACCGCGGCTGGAGGTCCTCGCGATCAACCGGATGGGCAAGGTGCTGATCGACGACTTCGACGCGATGCCTGCGGCGGAGCGCAACATGGCCCGCTGGATGTTCCTCAACCCGAAGGCGCGCGAGGTGTACCCGGACTGGCCCGAGATCGCCGCGCAGATGGTCGCGATCCTGCGCGCGGCGGCCCGCCCCGATGCGTCGGACCCACTGCTCGCCGCACTGGTGGGAGACCTGACCACCCGCTCAGACGAGTTCGCCCGCTTCTGGGCCGACTACAAGGTCTTCAAGCACACGCATGGCACCAAGACGTTCCACCACGAGGCCGTCGGCGACCTGCGGATCAACTACGAGTCGCTCGTGCCGGCCGCGGATCCGGACCTCTCGTTGATCATCTACAGCGCCGCCACGGGATCGCCGTCGGAGGAGAAACTGAAGCTGCTCAGTAGTTGGGTCACGTCTCGGCCGTTATCGGTTCCCGGCGAGTCAGCGGCAGCCTCTCGCGAGTGAGCTCGTCGGCGGGGGTCTCCACGAAGAGAACCAGTTCGGGGTGGGCCGGTACGGAGAGCTCGGTGACGGTGAAGTGGAGCTCGCCGGCGATCGGGTGGACGACGTGGCGGGGCCGCGGGCTGCATTCGGCCACCTCGTGCTTCGACCACAGCTCGTCGAACTCCGGGCTCAGCTTGCGGAGCCGGGCGAGGTCGGTCTCCCAGTCAGGATCGCCGATGTGTTCCCCGTACGCCGACCTGAGCCGGGCGACGAGGTACGGAACCTCGTCCTCTAGTTCAGCAGTTGCTCCCGCGCGAGTGGCTCGGTGACGATGCACCAGAGCAGGTTCTTGTGGACGCAGGGCAGCGTGTGCCAGTCGTGGAAGAGATCGCTGAACGCTTGGTTCGGCTGGATGATGTCGAAGCGGGTGTTCGTGATCACCGCCGGCAGCGGATCGAGCGCGTCGAGGATCTCGGTCAGCACCAGCTCGTTCGCACACTCGCGGGGCTTCGGCCGCACTGTCGTCGCCTCGGCCAGACGATAGAGGTGCGCGCGCTCGGGTTCACTCAGCCGCAGAGTCGCCGCGACGGCGTCGAGCACCTGGCCGCTCACGTTGATCGGGCGCCCCTGCTCGAGCCACGTGTACCAAGTCACCCCGACGCCTGCGAGTTGGGCGAGCTCCTCGCGCCGCAGGCCTGGAGTACGGCGTCGTCCGCCCGGCGGCAGGCCGACAGCCTCGGGGGTCACCTGGGCGCGGCGCGCCTTGAGGAACTCCCCGAGCTCAATCCGTCGGGTACTCATCCAGCCATGCTGACACGCACCACCGACAGTTTCACCGGGATTGCGCGGGCGCGGCCGGCGTACCCCAGGTGGTCAGGCAGAACGGATGCCCGGCCGGATCGAGAAACACGCGGAAAACCGACGGCGCAGGCTGTACTGCGGTCTTCGTGGCGCCGGCCGCGAGTACCTGGGCCTCTTCGGAGTCCAGGTCGGCCGTCTTGAAGTCGAGGTGGCACTGCTGCGGCACGCGGGGTTCGGGCCAGGTCGGCTCGCGGTAGTTCAGATCCCGCTGGAACCCCAGGCTGAACCCGTCGCAGCGCAGCTCCACGAACGTCTCGCTGGAGACGGTGATCTCGCCACCGCAGACCCGCTGGTAGAACTCGGCCAGCCCGCGAGGCTCCGGACAATCCAGCGTCGGCCCCCAGAACGGCGCGACCATCTACTGCTCGATCGGCCGCGGGATCCGCCGCACCAGGCTCTTGTCGGCGTACTGACCGACCCGGTACGTCGACCAGCCGTCCACGCCGGCGGCAACCGCACCGCCGAGCAGCGGGACTCGCCGGGTCACCATCAGGCCCATCCGCTTGCCGCTGATCCGGGCGATCAGCTCACCGACGACCTCGCCGGAGACCAGCCGGTCGAGCTCCGGGTCGAACACCGGCGCGGTCGCGATCGCCAGCGGTGACGTCGGCAGGCTCGACTTCTTCAGCCGGTCGTCGACACCTTCCTCGCCCAACATGCAGGTGATCACCGCGGTCCGGACTCGCGGATCGTCGAGGTCGTAACCGCGCAGGTGCGCGACCGCGGCGATCATCCGGGCCTGCACGACGGCGAGGCCGGTCAGGTTCGCGGGCAGCGCGACCGGCAGCGTGACGAGTCCGCCGATGCTGGTGACGAAACCCTGCACTCCGGCCAACCGGATGTGCTGGTCGATCACGGCGTCGACCGCCAACTGCGCGTCGTTGCCGTTCTTGGAGAGCTGGCGTTCGGCGACCTTCTCCGCGCCCGGGAACCGTTGATAGCCGTCGATCGCGATCTCGAGGACCTGACGGAGCACACCCGCCGCGGCCTGCGGGGCGAACCGCTGGGCGGCAGGCGCGAGACTGCTGGCGACGAACCTGGCTACTCCGGCCACAGCACTCCTTCACAACTCGGGCACCCGCCCCGGGGTTCCGGCGGCGGGTGCAGCACTTTCAACTCTACGTGGCTGCCCAGCGCGCGCCACTCGGGAGAAACCCCGGCCGGTCCCCCACCGGGGCAGTTTCCCCACCGGCCCGGCCCTCACCGGGCGATACGTTCGGCGGATGAGACTGACTGTGGTCGGCTGCTCGGGCTCCGCGCCGGGTCCGGATTCCGCCGCGTCGAGCTATCTGGTCGAGAAGGACGGTTTCCGGTTGCTGCTCGATCTCGGTGCGGGCGCGGCCGGGCCGCTCCAGCGGTACGCCGCGGCGGAGGACATCGGAGCCGTGATCCTGTCGCATGCGCACTCCGACCACTGGTCGGACGTGACTCAGCTCAGCTACTACCGTTCCAAAGCGGTCCGCGACGGATCCGACTGCGGTCCCATCCCGATCTTCGGCCCGTCGAACATGAACCCGGTGCTGACCACCAACCCGGACGACTTCACGACCACGGTCATCCAGGCGGGTGTCCGCATGCTCGGTCCGCTGACCGTTCGGCTGGTGGGCGTGCGGCACGGTGCGCTCGGGTGCTGGGCCACGAGGGTCGACGATGCCCTCTGCTACACGGCCGACACCGAGCCGTGTGCCGCAGTCGAGGAGCTGGCCGTGGGCTGTGGAGTGTTGCTCGCCGAGGCTTCGGGGTTCGATGCCGACGGGCCGCTGCGCGGGCACCTCACTGCCGGGGACGCCGGCCGGCTCGCCGCGAAGGCGGGCGCCAGGCTGTTGATCCTGACCCACCTCCGCGCCTGGCAGGACCACCTCCGGCTGCTCGACGAGGCCTCGCAGCTGGCGGGCTGTCCCGTCGTCCTCGCCCAGCCCGGTATGCGCGTCGCCCTCTGACGGCCCGCCCGGCGTTTGGTTGTTCGGGGCGTAGGTCAGGATGGTGGGGTGCCTCTCGAACCACCAGCCTCCGTGTGGGACTTCCCGCCGGTCGCGGTCGCCGGTCCCAGCGATGTCGTCGCGGCCGGGGCTGATCTCGAACCGGGCACGGTGCTCGCGGCGTACCGGCGGGGGCTGTTCCCGATGCCCGACAGCCATGGACCGCTGCTCTGGTGGTCGCCGGTCGACCGCGGCGTGATCGAGATCGACGGGTACGCGCCGTCCCGGTCGCTGCGCCGGGCCCGGCAGCGCTTCGAGATCCGGGTCAACACCGCCTTCGACCAGGTGATCCGCGCCTGCGCCGACCCCAGCCGGCCGGGTTCGTGGATCGACGCGGACATCATCGCGTCGTACACCCGGCTGCACCGGATGGGCTGGGTCCACTCGGTCGAGGCCTGGGACGGCGACGAGCTCGCCGGCGGCCTGTACGGCGTGGCGATCGGCGGGTTGTTCGCCGGGGAGTCGATGTTCCACCACAAGACCGACGGGTCGAAGGCGGCCGTCGCCGGACTGGTCGAACTGCTCGACGACAAGTACGCCGCCGACCGGGTGCTCGACATCCAGTGGGTGACCGACCACCTCGCCACCCTCGGCGCCGTCGCGATCCCTCGCGAGCAGTACATCCGCCGGGTCGAACGCGCCCTCACCCTCCCGCTCCCGGACGCCTTCAGCTGAGCTCCTGGGTGAGTCCGATGAAGTCGGCGAGCTGGGACGTGGCCTGGAGGAAGAACTCGTCCGCGGGATCCATCGTGCCGACCAGCTGACCGAACAGCTCGAAGCTGATCATCCCGAACAGCTGCGTCCACGCGATCACCGTCCGCACCAACACCTTCGGCGGTACTCCGGGCGCCATCTCCTTGAACACGGTGAGCTGCTCCGCGAGCAACCCCAGCGGTTCCGGCGCCTCGGCAGGAGCAACCAGTACTCCGGTGTCCTGGGCCCGGCTGAGTATCCCGAGCAGCACGACCGCGACCCGTCCGGCCGGCTGGATCGTGCTCTCGGGCGCCTTGTACCCGGCGACTGGCGAGCCGTAGATCAACGCGTACTCGTGCGGATGCGCGACCGCCCAAGCCCTGACCGCCTGGCAGACCGCGAGCCAAGCCGTAAGCGGATCGTCCTGGTCCTTGGCCGCGGCTTCCGCCTTCGCCCCGAGCGCGTCGTACGCGTCGATGATCAGGGCGGTGAGCAGGTCGTCGCGGCTGGGGAAGTACCGGTACAGCGCGGACGAGACCATGCCGAGCTCGCGGGAGACGGCCCGGAGCGAGAGGCGCTCGGCCCCTTCGGCCGCCAGTTGGCGGCGGGCGGCGTCCTTGATCTCCCGCGTCAGCTCGGCACGGGCACGGTCGCGGGCGGTTCGTCCGGCGTTCATGGCGGTCAGTCTGCCATGAGCACCGGACTAAATCGAGAGCAGTGCTCTTGACATGTACCGCGTGTCGGTGTTCACTGGTCACAACAGAGAGCACCGCTCTCGCAAACTGGGAGGCGATCCTGATGCAGGAGTACAACGACAAGCGAGTGTTCACCGGCGGCCGCCGCACCATGCTGATCATGAACAAGGTCGTCGCGGGGCTCGCGAAGGTCGGCATCAGCCTGATGGGCAGCCGGGTCCTCTCGGTCCGGGGCCGCAAGTCCGGCGAGTGGCGCAGCGTCCCCGTCAACCTGCTCACCGTCGACGGCGAGCGCTACCTGGTCGCCCCGCGCGGCCACGTCCAGTGGGTCCGCAACCTCCGCGCGAATACCGAAGGCCGGCTCGCCATCGGCCGCCGGGTGGAGGTCTTCCGCGCCGAAGAACTCGCCGACCCCGCCAAGCCCGAGATCCTCCGCGCCTACCTCAAGAAGTGGGCCTGGGAAGTAGGCGCCTTCTTCGGCGACGACGTCCGCGCCGACTCCCCCACCGAAACCCTCCTCCACGTAGCCCCCGGCTTCCCCGTCTTCAAAATCCACACGGTCTGAGTACTCCGCCCCACGTCGCTCCTACGTCGCGGCTCGAAGTTGGTCACCGCTTGGCCGGCCCGCTCGTGGAACCGGCCCTCGATCTGGGGTGCGAGAACATCCCGGCTCCAGCCGCGCTCGACCGAAGCCGCGGCGTACCAGAGGCGGAGGTCGGCATCGTCGAGTTTCTGCAACAGAGCGAGATGGTGGTACCAGGGCAATTCTGCAAGCGGCGCTTGCAGAATTGTGCGACTCGGCCAGGCAGAGGCAAACGAACGCATGTAGCGAAGGTTCCGAGGTGAGTAGCCCTTGGCGCCGGGAAACCGCGACTTGAGGTCCGTCGACAATCGATCGATGACGCTGCTGCCCCGTCCCTCCTCGTGTTGCCGGCCCAAGGTCTCCTGACCGATGCCCCAGTAGCTCCTGATCAGTTCGGTGTTGGCTGCCGAGACGGCTCTGCGGTGGCCGGCTGAGATGTGCGCGGAGACCCGGTCCAGGAGATCCGGGTACCAGGCGGGGCAGCCTGGGGCAGATTGTCGAGCTTGCCTGCGAAGATGGCTGGATGATCAGTGCGGAGGAGTTGACGGCGGCGCCCAAGGTTTTGTTGCACGATCATCTGGATGGTGGGTTGCGGCCGGGGACGATCGTGGAGTTGGCGGCGGAGATCGGGCACAAGTTGCCGCGACAGGATGCCGGGGAGTTGGGGCTGTGGTTCGTGGAGTCGGCGGATTCCGGGTCGCTGGAGCGGTACCTGGAGACGTTCGACCACACCGTCGCGGTGATGCAGAACGCCGAGGCGATCACCCGCGTGGCCAGTGAGTGCGTCCAGGACCTGGCGGCCGATGGAGTCGTGTACGCCGAGATCCGGTACGCGCCCGAGCAGCACCTCACCCGCGGACTGAGTCTCGAGCAGGTGGTGGACGCGGTTCGCGAGGGATTCGAGCACGGGATGGCGAACGCCGAGCGCCCGATCGTCGCGAGGCAGTTGCTGACCGCGATGCGCCACCGGGCCCGTTCGATGGAGATCGCCCAGCTTGCCGTCGCCTACCGCGACGTGGGGGTCGTCGGCTTCGACATCGCCGGCGCCGAGGCCGGTTACCCGCCCACCCGGCACCTCGACGCCTTCGAGTACCTCCAGCGCGAGAACGCCCACTTCACCATCCACGCCGGCGAGGCGTTCGGGCTCCCCTCCATCTGGCAGGCGATCCAGTGGTGCGGCGCTGACCGCCTCGGCCACGGTGTGCGGATCATCGACGACATCACGTACGACGAGTCCGTCGATCTCCAGCACCTGGACGGAAAGGTCGAGCTCGGCCGGCTCGCGGCGTACGTGCGGGACCGGCGGATCCCGCTGGAGATGTGCCCGAGCAGCAACCTGCAGACCGGCGCCGCCGACTCGATCGCGCAGCACCCGATCGGCCTGCTCGCCAAGCTGAAGTTCCGCGTCACGGTGAACACGGACAACCGGCTGATGAGCGGTACGTCGATGAGCCGTGAGCTGGCGTTGCTCGCCGAGGCCTTCGACTACGGCCTGAGCGATTTCCGCTGGTTCGCGATCAACGCGATGAAGTCCGCGTTCCTCCCGTTCGACGAACGCCTCGCGATCATCGAGAACACCATCAAGCCCTGGTACGCCGAAGCGCTGTCCCGCTGAGCCGAGGTCTGACAACCGTTAATCGGTCGCAGGGCGGGGTTCCCGGCCGGATGATGGCCGTGATGACTACCTCCACGAAATCGGTCCGCTTCGTCGAGCTGACCAGTACTGCGATGCGCGCGTTGCTCGCCGACGATCTTGCGGCCGCGCGGGCGGAGACCGGGTACGAGCTCGGTGACGCCTTCCTGACGGATGCCGCCAAGTGGCTCTGGCAGTACCGCGTCGACCAGATGGCCGCGGATCCCACCAGCGTCGGCTGGCTCGTCAAGCTCGTGCTCTCCGACCCGGGCGTCGTCGGCTACGCCGGGTTCCACGGACCACCCGACGCGGCCGGGATGGTGGAGATCGGCTACACCGTCGACCCGCAGTACCGGCGGCAGGGCTACGCGCGGGCGATCGTCGCCGCGCTGCTGGAACTCGCCGCCAGCAAGCCCGAGGTACACACCGTCCGGGCGTCGATCAGTCCCACGAACGCGGCCTCGCTCGCCACCATCGCCGGCTTCGGCTTCCTGGAGGCCGGCGAGCAGTGGGACGAGGAAGACGGCCTGGAACTCCTCTTCGAACGCCCTGTCTGACCGGTTCCACCGGTTTCACGCCGAATACTTGACATCGGATACACGGAAGCTAATACTCGATTTCGAGTAACCGAGATCGAGAAGGTGGGCTGCAGTGGTCAAGCGCAAGGTGGCGAACCCGCTGGCGTTCGCCGTGCTGGGCAGTCTCGCCGAGCGGCCGATGCACCCGTACGAGATCTCCACGATGCTCAAGAGTCGCGGCAAGGACCTGAGCATCAAGCTCAACTACGGCTCGCTCTACTCGGTCGTGGCGGCGCTCGAGAAGCATGGTTTCATCGAGGCGGTCGAGACCCTGCGCGACGGCAATCGCCCGGAGCGGACCGTGTACGACATCACCGAGGCCGGCCGGCTGGAGTTCCAGGACTGGCTGACCGAGCTGCTCGGCACGCCGGAGAAGGAGTTCAGCCAGCTGGAGGCCGGGCTCGCGTATCTGCCGGCCTTCCCGCCGGACCGGGTGGTCGAGCTGCTGGACCAGCGGATAACCGCGCTCGAGGCAGAGATCGCGGAGGTCGAGGGCGCGCACGCCTCGATGGAGGCGATCAAGTTCCCCCGCGTCTTCTGGGTCGAGTCCGAGCTCCGGCTGGCGTTGCTGAAGACGCAGGCCGACTTCGTTCGCCAACTGGCGAAGGAGATCCGCTCGGACGAGCTCGAAGGCAGTGTGTTCTGGCGCAAGGGCTACGAGCTGGTGGAGACGCTGGGGATCAAGCCCGCCGACCTGTTCAAGGATCCGGTCAAGTACTTCGGGGAGGAGTTCACCTGGATGCAGGCCATGCCTCCCGAAGCAGGCGCACCAGAACCAAAGTAAGGACGGCCCCCGACCAAGGTGCGGCAACACCCGGGTCAAGGGCCGCAGTTCCTCGAGTCGGTCCCGAAGGACCTGGCACCCAAGGCGCAACCATCAGGATAGCCAGGCCGCCGTGGATCGACTCCTCACCCATCAAGAGGAGTCACATCACATGCCATCAACCAGTCATACCCTCGAGGCGTCCGACCTGGTCAAGACCTATCCCGACGGGCGGAAGAAGCCGCCACTGCGGGCTCTCGACGGACTCACCTTCGCCGTACCGGAGGGCGTCGTACTAGGTCTGCTCGGTCCGAACGGCGCCGGCAAGTCGACCACCGTGAAGATCCTGACCACCTTGTCCCGGGCGGACTCCGGTACTGCGCGGGTCGCCGGGTTCGACGTGGTCCGACAGCAGAACGACGTCCGGCTCGCGATCGGGTACGTGCCGCAGAAGTCCAGCTCCGATCCGATGGCCACAGGCGTCGAGAACCTCGTCCTGAGCGGGCGGATCTACGGCCTGTCGCGGCAAGAGGCCGTACGGCGGTCCGCCGAGCTGCTCGAGCGGTTCGACCTGACCGAGGCGGGTGGTCGCCAGGTTCGCACCTACTCGGGTGGAATGCAGCGCAAGCTGGACGTCGCCCTGGGCCTGGTCCACCGGCCGCGGGTGCTCTTCCTGGACGAACCGACCACCGGACTCGATCCCGAGGCCCGCGCGGATCTGTGGAACGAGGTCGAGCGGCTCTCCGGCAACGAAGGTCTGACCGTGCTCCTGACCACGCACTATCTGGAAGAGGCGGACCGCCTCGCCGACCAGCTGGCCATCGTCGACCACGGCCAGGTCGTTGCCGAGGGCACACCGGAGTCGCTGAAGGCCGAGCTCCGTGGTGATTCCGTCCAGGTCGAGCTCGTCGACGCCGATGTCGACGGCAACGTTCGCCGGCTGCTCGGCCACCTGCCTGGCATCGGGGAGATAGTTGTCGACGGCAACACCTTGCGAGCCCGAGTGGATCGCGGCGCCACGGCGGTGCCCGCAGTACTGGGAGCCCTTGAGGAGAAGGCGATTCCAGTCACTGCGGTGACGGTTTCGCGGCCGTCGCTGGACGACGTCTACCTGCAGTACACGGGTCGCTCGTTCCGGGCGGCCGAGAACACAGCCGGACAGGTTGAGGGGAGGGCCGCCTGATGGCCACGATCACCGCGAACCCCGCAAGGACTACCGGAACCGCCCGCCGGGGTGGGTTGGTCAGTCAGACGGGATACATCACCGGGCGCTGGCTGCGGGCGCAGTACAGGTCGCCTGCTCTGATCGCCTTCACGTTGGTGCAACCGGCGATCTGGTTGTTGCTGTTCGGCCAGCTGTTCAAGGGCGTGGTGGCTCTCCCGGGCTTCGGCGACTCGTCGTACATCGCGTTCCTGACGCCGGGCATCGTGATGATGACCGCGCTGATGACGAGCGGCTGGGCCGGCACCACCTTCATCGCCGACATGGAGCGCGGTGTGATGGACCGGATGCTGACCTCGCCGGTCCGCCGGGGTGCGCTGATGGCGGGTCAGCTGATCAGCAACGGAACCACCACCGTGATCCAGACCATCATCGTGTTCGCGATCGGCATCGCCGCCGGCGCCCGGTACGACGGGGGCGTGGTCGGCTACCTGGTCACGATCGTGGCGTCGATGCTGGTCGGCACGGCGTTCGGGTCGCTCTCGAACGCGGTCGCCCTGCTGACCCGTCAGCAGGAGGCCCTGATCGGGATCTTCCAGTTCGTCTCGCTGCCGCTCACGTTCCTGTCCTCGATCATGCTGGACCTGGAACTGGCCCCCCACTGGGTCCAGGTGGCCGCCCGCTACAACCCGGTCGACTGGGCCGCCGTAGCCGCCCGCGAAGCCCTCTCAGCCGACCCGGACTGGTCCTCAGTAACCCGCCACGGCGTCTACCTGACCGCCTTCACCCTGATAGTCGGCTATCTCTCAACCCGAGCCTTCCGCACCTACCAACGCTCGGTCTGAACCCCGAAAGCCCTCCCGCCGCTCCGGGAGGGTTCTTCGAGGTAGCAGACCGTGGGCAAGGATGTGTACGCTTGACACAGCCCAGGCAATAGCCGCGGGAAGTGAACCCGGGAGCCGTCCGGACGGTCGGTCGCCCGGGTTTCGCGTGTCTACGGGCCGACATCACGGACGTCGAGCAGTCCTTGCCCACAGCGCCGCTTCCAGTCCCCACCCCTCCCGACGGCCCACGCCATGATGTCCGGCAACCACAGCAACGGTTCACTCGCCGGAGCCGAGTGAAGATAGGTCAACCGGTGTCCGGCCGGGCGATCGCTCAACACCTCGCGGATCACCTGGTTGTCCTGATGGTCCTGGTCGCAGGATTCGACAACCATCCGGCCTACAGCGAACTTCTCCAGCAGATCCGGCACCATCGTTCTGAAGCACTCGTCCTGCGCCCGGCGCTCCGACCGTCCGTTGAGCACAGCACGATAGACGAGCGTCTGGGCGTCGAGCTGTGAGACGGCGCTCAGGATCTCCCGCCGGCGCCCGTCGCTCTCGTGCTTCATGTGCACTCTGCGCTGACCCGGCTTGCAAAGGGTGCGCAGAGTACGGCGGATCGCGGTCACGTCGGCAGGCAGGATCACCACCGCACAGAGCAGATAGCCACTCCGGGATGACTCGTCGACGTAGGCATGGGAAGCCATGATCGGCCAACAATAGAAGGGAAATCAAGGCTTACCAAAACCCCTGGAAGCTGTCGCGTCAGGCTAACGGTTTCACCCAGCGGGTCCAGTTGTCTTGGGGGCTGTAGCCGGCGGCGGTCCAGGTCGGGTGGGCGTCGGTGTTGACGTCGAGAACCATGGCGTCGGCTCGGGTGCCGCCGTAGGTGGTGAACCGGGTTTCGGCCAGGGAGACGAGGGTTCGGGCGATGCCGCGGCGGCGGTGGGTGGGGGCGACGCCGAGGCGGTAGAGGTGGCAGCGCCAGCCGTCCCAGCCGACGATGATCGAGCCGACGATCGCCTCGTCGTGGACAGCGAGGATCAACGCCGACGGGTCCCGCGCGATCAGGCGCAGGACGGCTTCAGGCGAGTCCGGTGGGCGGTGTGAGTCCTCCGCTGCTGTCGCCCAGAACGTCATCACGGCATCCGCGTCGGCCGGTACTGCGAACCGGTAGCTGAGGCCGTCATCGGATCCCATCAGCTGGTGGTTTGGAAGGTTCGGCGGTAGTCCTGGGGTGGGACGCCGACTACTCGGCGGAAGTGGTGGCGGAGGAGGGCGGCGGTGCCGAAGCCGGCCTCGGACGCGATCTGCTCGATGCCGAGTTTCGTCTGCTCCAGCAGGGTTCTGGCGTGCAGGACGCGCTGGGTGGTGACCCATTTCAACGGGGTCGTGCCGGTCTCGGCGACGAACCGGCGGGCGAAGGTGCGGTCCGACATCCGCGCGCGCCGGGCGAGGTCCGGGACGGTGTGCTCGACGGTGAGGTTGCCGACCATCCAGTCGAGCACCGGCTGCAGGCTCTCGCCGGACGACTCGGGCACGGGCACCTCGACGTACTGCCGCTGGCCGCCGTCGCGCTGTGGCGGGACCACCATCCGGCGGGCGATCCGGGTCGCCACGGCGCTGCCGAGCTCCCGGCGTACCAGGTGCAGGCAGGCGTCGATGCCCGCGGCGGTGCCGGCGCTGGTGATGATGTTGCCGTCGTCGACGAAGAGCACGTCCGCGTCCAGCCGGGCCAGGGGGAACTGCTCGCGGAACTTGTCCGCGTAGCGCCAGTGAGTCGCGCAGCAGCGCCCGTCGAGGAGCCCGGCGGCGCCCAGTACGAAGGCGCCCGAGCAGACCGTCAGCAGGATCGCGCCGCGCTCGGAGGCCTTGCGGAGCGCGGAGAGGATGCGTTCGTCGTACTCGCCGCGCCAGGTGGTGGCCGGCAGCGCGACCAGGTCGGCGTCCTCCAGCTCCTCCAGCCCGTACGGCGCGATCACCGCGGAGTGGCTGCTGGTTCGCAGCGGCTCACCCGGGCGGGTCGAACACACCTTGAAGTCGAACGGCGGCACACCGTCGTCGGTCCGGTCGATGCCGAACACCTCCGACAGCACTCCGAACTCGAACACGGCGACGTCCTCCATCAGGACGACAGCAATCTTCCGCAGCATGCGAACCAGTATGGCAGGAATTAGTGGAAGGATGTCAATAGTGCCAATTGTGGCGGGATCTAGTTGATAGCATAGTTACTGCCATGACCGGAATCATCGTCCTCGCAGTACTCGCGCTGGTCGTGATCGCGGCCCTCGAAAGCAGCAACAGGAAGCACGCAACCGGGCTCGGACACGGGCCCGAAGGCGCCTGGGTTGCCGACGATCGCGATCTCGCCAGGTCCAAGCTCGACTTGCTCGCCCTTGGTGGCGCAGCCGAGCCCTTCTCCCACAAGCCCGCTACCACCCCCGGCAGCGTCGTCAACATCCACCGGGCCCGCATCCTCCAGCACCACAGCCGCCACGCGGCCTGATCCACCCCCCTGAGCCGGCGGAAGGACCACTTCCGCCGGCTTTCCGCTACTTTGCGAGCGCTACCGCAGGCTCTCGGCGGCGTGCTGGGCGGGGAAGATAGAGCTCGGCTGCTCCCGCAGTCAGGGCCACCGACAGCAGGAGGAAGCCGCCGTACATCGTTGCGGGGTTGACCGATGCCGGCTCCTGCTGATTGAGAATCCACAGCAGGAGTACTCCGCAGGCGACCGCCGCGGCACCGATCACCTTGCACCAGATCTGCCGGAGATGAAGCAGGCCGCCCAACAGGAACGCGGGCAGGAAGACAATCCCCGGGCCCGCGAAGACGAACAACCAGCACAAACCGAGCAGTCGCCACGAGCGGGACCGGCCGGCCCGGCGGGCGCCGTACAGGAATCCGAGCGCCGCACCGCAGACGGCAGTCGAGCCGAGGATCATGCCCGTCCCGGTCCAGCTGAACTCCGGATCGGTGGAGATCAGCCGCATCCACACCCGAGCCGCTGCTCCCCACATCAGCCCGAGCGCGAAGCCTGCGCCGGTAGCGCGCGGGATGCTCACCATTCCACCGGCAGGCAGGCGAGCCGTGGACCGGCGGCGCCCTGCGGATCAGTGGGTTCCTGGTGGATCACGATCGCCCGCCGGCCCGGCAGCGGCGCGAACGGCACCTGGGTGAGCGCAAACCCGGTCCCAGCCCGGGTTGCGGTGAAGTCGAGCCATACCTCCGTGGTCGCGTCGACCCGCGGTGGGACGCGCCCGGCCACAGTGTCCGCGTTGTAGTGCGGCCCGGCCGCGGCGCCGTCACCGGTCACACAAGGCCCCACGTGAAGGTGAGCGCCGAAGTCCCGCCCGGCCACCGATCGGTCGATTCCGCGGACCTGGAGAACGACCAGGCTGCGACCGTTGTGCTGAACCATCACGAGCGCGGCCCTGGCGTGATCGAAAGGTCCGGCCGCACCGGGCTGGAGATCGCGGAGATTGCCGTGGGCACTCACCACGCGGGTCGTGCCGTGGCCGGGATGGGCTTCGGCTGTGGCCGGCATGAAGACGGCGGTAGCCAGGAGGACCGCTGTTCCTCCTGCGGCGGCGAGCTTCGTTGTTGTCATGACTCCCCCAATCGGGTCCATGCTGGGTGCACGGATCACTGCAACAGACGGGTCTGGACGCGGCCTGGGTGACAAGGAAAAGAAGATCTCCGCGCTGTCACCCGGCTGGTGGTTTCGCTCGTCCGTCAAGGTGATGGGGGCTATGGATGCGGCTGCGGAACTGTCCGGTGCCGGCGTACGGCGGGACGCCGACGCGCTGGTCGTCGCGCTGTTCCGGGCCGAGGGCGCGCGGCTGGTCCAGCTCGCCCGGTGGTTCGTCGACGACCGCACGGCCGCTGAGGACCTGGTGCAGGAGGCATTCCTGCGGCTGGCCCGCAACCAGCACCGGATCAACGACCCGGACCGGGCCGCGGCGTACCTGCGCTCGATCGTGATCAACCTGGCCCGCGACCACAACCGGCGTGGTCTGGTCTCCCTGCGGCACCGGCCACCCGCCGAGGTGGACGACCGCTCCGCCGAGGACCACGTGGCCGACGGGGAGAGCCGCCGCGAGGTGATCGAGGCGTTGCGCGGTCTGCCGCGGCGGCAACGCGACTGCGTCGTCCTGCGGTACTACGTCGAGCTGCCCGTCGCGGAGATCGCGGCGACCCTCGGCCTGTCCCCGAACTCGGTGAAGACTCACTTGCAACGCGGCCTGAGGTCGCTCAAGGCGGAACTGGAGGAACCCCGATGACAAGACATCCGCCCGCCGGCGACCTGCCGTCCAGCGACCCGACACCGGTGGAGCGCCGACTGCTCGAGGCACTCGGGCCGGGACAACCCCGCAGTACCTCGCCTGATCTGTTCGACCGGGTGCTCGGAAGCATCGCCGACGACCGGATCCGTCGGCGGCGGAACCGGCGCGGGGTACTGGCGGCGGTCGCCGGTCTTTTGTTGCTCACCGCAATCGTTTTGTTGCTCACTCCGACGAAGAACGGACATCTGCTGATGGACTGGTGGGTTCTCGAGCTGATCACCACGGGCCTGCTGATCGGACTCGCGCTCTGGCTCGGGCCGTTCATCAAACGCTTCGGCCGGGCCTATGCGGCCGACGTCTTCCACGACAACCCGCAGACCGGCAAGAGCTACATCGTGCTGACCGACATCGTCTACTACCTGATCTTCACGGCGTACATCCTGTTCACGGTCAGCTTCGAGCCGCGGCCGTTCTGGGGGCTGAGCGTGCTGCCGCGGCAGGTGTCCTTCGAAGCCGCCCGGCTCGGCGGCATCCTGCTGATCATCGGGGTGCTGCACGGCCTCAACATCGTCCTGATGCCGGTCCTCGGCCGCCTGTTCTCGCTCAACCGGAAACTCTCGGGCCACTAGCCGGTGGATCTTCGGTCGGATCGGAGGGTGACCATCTGGCGTTGAAAGGTAGATGCTCCGGGCGAAGCGCCTGATCGACAGCTCGAGGAAATCCCCGCGCGGTGTTGGCCGGTGTGTGTCAGAGTCGCTTCGTGGATGACTATCGCGTGCTGAATCGGGCGAGCTGGGACGAGCGGGTTCCGGCGCATGCCGCGTCGCCCGACTACATGCTCGAGCGGTTCGTGGACGATCCGGATTTCCTCAGCGGTGTGGTGCGGTTCGACGTACCGCGACTCGGGGACATTTCCGGACTGCGCGGTGTCCACCTGCAGTGCCACATCGGCACGGACACCGTCTCGCTCGCGCGGCTCGGGGCGCGGATGAGCGGGCTGGACTTCTCGACGCCGGCGATCGAGCAGGCGCAGGGATTCGCCGACCGGCTCGGGCTCGAGGTCGACTTCCACCAGGCAGACGTGTACGACGCCGTCGAGGTGCTGGGCGGCGCGTCGTACGACCTGGTGTTCACCGGGATCGGTGCGATCGGCTGGCTGCCGAGCATCGAGCGCTGGGCGAACACGGTCGCCGGATTGCTCAAGCCGGGCGGCCGCCTCTTCATCCGCGAGGGTCATCCGATGCTCTGGGCGCTGGAAGGCTCGAAGCATCCGGGGCTGATCACCCTCGGCTATCCGTACTTCGAGACCGAGGAACCCATGGTCTGGGACGAGGGCGGCACGTACGTCGCGACGGACGTCGAGTTCCAGCACAACGTCACGCACGAGTGGAACCATGGCCTCGCGGAGATCATGAACGCGCTGATGACCGCGGGCATGGAGATCACCGCGTTCGAGGAGCACGACAGCGTCCCCTGGGAAGCACTCCCGGGTCACATGACCCTCGACCCTGAATCAGGCGAGTGGCGCCTCACCGAGCACCCCGAGCGACTGCCCGCCAGCTACACCCTCCAGGCCCGCCGCCGCTGACCACCCAGCACAAGCCGCACCCCGTACGACGTACGCGGTGCGGCCGAGTGTGGAGGCTAGTGCGCGTTCCGGCGCTGCTGGACCTTCTGGAACATCTCCTTGGCCTTGCGCTGGTTCTCCGGCTTGCTCAGTTCGCGCTGCGCGACCTGCACCAGCTTGGCGACCACAGCGCCCTTGACCAGTGTCTTCACGAAACCCATCGGGGGCCTCCTTCTCTACTTCCTACGAAGGTAGCGGTACCCGCAACCATTCCCTATGGGTGATCCTCCTGGCTTCCCCCTGTTTCCCAGCCCCACAGCCCGAGTCAGGCTCGTGATCGCAGGGAGCTGAGTACTTTTCCGGGAAATGTCCCTGTGTTGTGGGCACAATGGGTGGGTGCCTGAGTTGCCGGAGGTTGAGTCGCTGGCGGGGTTCCTGCGGGAGCGTGCCGTTGAGCGGGCTTTCGTGCGGGCGGACATCACCGCGATCAGCGCGTTGAAGACGTATGACCCGCCGATCTCGTCGCTGGTGGGGTTGCTGATCGACGACGTGCAGCGGCGCGGGAAGTTCCTGGACATCTCGGCGCAGGGGATCCACCTCGTGATCCATCTGGCGCGGGCCGGGTGGTTGCGGTGGCGGGAGGAGCAGTCGACCGGGCTGGTCCGGCCGGGCAAGGGGCCGATCGCGCTGCGGGTGGTGCTGGACGACGGGTCCGGGTTCGACCTGACCGAGGCGGGCACGCAGAAGAAGCTCGCCGTGTACGTCGTTCGCGACCCCGCGGAGGTTCCCGGCATCGCGCGGCTCGGGCCCGATCCGTTCAGCCTGTCGCTCGAGGACTTCGGCGGCATCCTGAAGCGGGAGGGCCGGGTCCAGCTGAAGGGCGTACTGCGGAACCAGTCGGTGATCGCCGGCATCGGCAACGCGTACTCCGACGAGATCCTGCACGTCGCGAAGATGAGCCCGTTCAAGCCGGCCTCGAACCTGACCTCGGACGAGCTCCAGCAGTTGTACGACGCGATGCAGGAGACGCTCCGCGACGCCGTCACCAGGTCGGCTGGCCTCGCGGTACAGGACCTGAAGTCGGAGAAGAAGAGCGGGATGCGGGTGCACGGCCGCAAGGGGCTGAAGTGCCCGATCTGCGGCGACATCGTCCGCGAGGTGAGCTTCGCGGACTCGTCCCTGCAGTACTGCGCGACCTGCCAGACAGGCGGCAAGCCACTCGCCGACCGCCGCCTCTCCAAGCTGCTCAAGTAGTCAGCCGGTGTGACAGAGAGGCCGGGCGACGCCCCGCGTCGAGGTTCACGGTGAGCTCCGGCTCCCTGGCGCTCGTGGGGATCTCGACCACGACTGCGCGCCAGGCGAGACCGGCTCGACCGTCAGAGCGACCACCCGCGCCGCGAGATACGCCGTCGGCCTCGCGGGATCCGCGAGCACGTCCTCTCCGGCCGGCGAGTCCTGCCTCGACCTTCGGTGTCCGGCCTCGCGACTGTCAACGCTCGATCCAGCACTCGGGCAGCCGCATTCCTCCCGGCCCCGAGAGCGGCGATTGGGTGGGGCTGCGATGATCTGAGGCATGTTCCAGACTCCGGAGATTCCTGCCGTCGTGGTTGCCGATGTCGATGACGACCTGCTGGGCGAGGCGTTCGTGCTCGACGTGCGCGAGCCCGACGAGTGGGCTCGTGGTCACATCGAGAGCGCCGTCCACATCCCGCTCGGCCAGTTGCAGGAACGGGTCGGCGAAGTACCGCTCGGGCAGAAGGTGCTCTGCGTGTGCGCGGTCGGTGGCCGGTCGTCGATGGCGACCCAGTACCTCGCCTCCGAGGGACGCGACGCGATCAACCTGGACGGCGGCATGCACGCTTGGCAGGTCGCCGGTCGCCCCGTCGCCGTCGACTGATCCCGGCGAATTCATGACAGAAAGCTTCCGGTTGGTCGCTGAGGGCGTTACTTTGTCACCGGTCGGTTGACCGGCGTACACCTGCGCCGCACACGGCGGTAGGTCCCACGGCGTCGGATGGCCGCGTCCGCCCAGCCCAGGAGGCCCCGTGTCCACGCCTGCTCCGCCCGCCTTCCGCCCGGAACCACCCGAGACGCCAGCCCGTACGCCAGTCACAGGGACCAAGCCGCGCCGCCGGACAGCGGCATTGAGCCTCGTGCTCGGCGGCCTGCTGGCCACGGCCGCGGTGAACCCTGCCTCGGCCGCCCAGCCCTCGCCCGACCAACTCCTGCAGACCACCGCGGTCGAGGCGCACCGCGGCTCGTCCGCGGCCTCGGACATCCCCGATGTCGCCATCGCCCCGCCCGGCGAAGGAATCATCACCAGGCGCGAGGACACCCCGGTCGCGCCCGGCGTGAGCTACACCAGCTTCGACCGGCTCGACGCCCGCGGCTGGTTGCGCGGCGACATCCTGGTCGCGGACCTCGACGCGGGTGGTGTGACCGTCGACTACCTCAACCCCGGTACCGTCTCCGGCCGCGAGGTGCTCAGCCAGCAGGTCGCGCGCAAGGGTGCGATCGCCGGTGTGAACGGCGACTTCTTCGACATCAACGACACGGGCGCACCGCTCGGCATCGGGATCGAACGGGATGCCGACGGTGGCGCCGGCCGGTTCGTCAACGGCCCGGCCGCCGGTCACAACGAAACCGCCGTCATCGACAAGAACGGCCTCGGCCGGATCGCCCAGGTGTTCCTCGAGGGCACGGCGACCGACGACGACGCGAGCAAGGTCGACCTGACCAACCTGAACTCGCCCTCGGTCAACAGCGGCGGCATCGGTCTCTACACCCCGCAGTGGGGTGAGGCGGCCCGGACTCGCACGGTCGACGGCCTGCCAACGGTCCGCGAGGTCATCCTCCGCGACGGCGTCGTGGTCTCCTCGGCCACCACCCCCGCGACCACCCCGCTGGCTGCGAACGAGTTGGCCCTGGTCGGCCGCGAGGCCGGAGCGACCGCGCTCACGGCGTTCGAGCCGGGCGACAAGGTCGAGGTGAAGTACGGTCCGCGCGCCGATGCCGCGGATGTCGCCGTCGGCCTCAGCGGCAACATCCAGCTGGCCCGCGACGGCCAGATCCTGAACGTCGACGACACTGCCCTGCACCCGCGGACCGCGATCGGCTTCTCCGCCGACGGCCGCCGAATGGTGCTGCTCACGGTGGACGGCCGGATGGTCGACTCCCGCGGCCTGACCGAGAAGGAGCTGGCCCGGCTGATGCTGGACCTGGGCTCCGACGACGTGCTCAACCTGGACGGCGGCGGCTCCTCGACGATGCTGAAGCGCTCGCCCGGCGAGGCCACCCCGGAGGTCGTGAACAAGCCCTCGGACGGTTCCGAGCGGCTGACCCCGAACGGCCTGGGACTCCTTCCGGTCAAGGGATCCGGCAGGCTCAAGGGCTTCCGGATCGAGGCCACCGGCACCGCCGCCGAGCTCGCCGACACCGACATCACCCGCAGCTCGCGGGTCTTCACCGGCCTCAGCCGCGTCCTCACCGCCCGCGGCCACGACGAGACGTACGCCCCAGCACCCGGTACGCCGTACTGGTCGGTCGGCAGCAACGCCAACGTCACCGGCCAGGGGATCGTCACCGGTCGTCGTGCGGGTGATGTCATCGTGACGGCTGCCAACGGAACCGCACGCGGCCGCTTCCCGATGACGGTTCTCGGTACGCCGATCCGGCTGGCGCCCTCGAGCAAGCAGGTGTCGTTGCCCGACGCAACGGCGAAGGGGTTCTTCACCGTCAGCGGATTCGACGCCGACGGTTTCTCCACCTGGGTCGAACCGCGGGACGTCAAGCTCACCTTCGACCCGGCGCTCGTCAAGGTTGTTGCCTGGGGCAATGGGTTCGACGTGAGCGCAGTAGGCGCCGACGCGGTGTCCACCGTGGTCACCGCGAAGGTGGGAGACCTCACCACCCAGCTCAGTGTCACCGCCGGCCTGAGCAGCGAGGTGGTCGATGAGGTCGACGACACCACCCGCTGGCAGGCGAACGCAGTACCGGTGGGTGCCGCGACGGCGTCCCGGTCGGCCGCGGAGGGTCACGACGGCGGCCAGGCGATCGCGCTGGACTACTCGCTCACCGGGAGCACCGCCACCCGGGCGGCGTACCTGTCGCAGACTCCGCAGCAGACGTTGCCCGGTCAGCCGCAGAAGCTCGGCGCCTGGGTGTACGGCGACGGCAAGGGCGCCTGGCTGCGGGCCAACGCGTACGACGCCGCCGGTGGTGCCGCGCAGACGCTCAACCTCGCCGCGGCGGTGGACTGGACCGGCTGGAAGTACGTCGAGGCGGACATCCCGCCGGGGCTCACGATGCCGTTGAGGTTCTGGCGGATCTATGTGGTGGAGACGGTGCCGACCCGGCAGTACTCCGGACGCATCGTCATCGACGACCTGACCGTTCGGGGCGCTCCGCCGGTGACGGTGACGCCGTCGGCCAAGGTGGTCGACCCGATGGTGGTGACGGATGGCACCGCGACAGGTGGTGGCCGGTGGAAGTTCGCGGTGATGTCGGACGCGCAGTTCACCGCCGACGACCCCGAGTCCGACTTCGTGAAGCAGGCGCGGCGGACGATCCGCGAGGCACTGGCGCAGAACCCGGACTTCCTGGTGATCAACGGCGACTTCGTCGACCGCGGCTTCTCCAACGACGTCGCGCTGGCGAAGAAGATCATCGACGAGGAGGTCGCCGGCAAGGTGCCGGTGCACTACGTACCGGGCAACCACGAGAGCTACGGCCCGGGCGACCTGTCCGAGTGGAAGAAGGTCTTCGGCGAGCCGACCAGCACCTTCGACCACAAGGGCACCCGCTTCGTACTGCGGGACTCGTCGCTCGGGTCGCTCCGAGCGGGTGGGTTCGACCAGATCCTCGACCTGCGCAAGCAGTTGGACGACGCGGCGCGCAACCCGGAGATCCACAACGTCGTGATGATGGCACACCACCCGATCGACGATCCCTCGCCGACGCAGAACTCGCAGCTCGGTGATCGCAAGGAGGCCGACCTGCTGGTCCGGTGGCTCGCGGACTTCCGCGCGTCCACAGGTAAGGGTGCGGCGTACATGGCAGCTCACGCGGGTACCTTCGCGGCGACTCGTATCGACGGCGTCCTGCTGCCGCTGACGGGTAACTCGGGCAAGGGCCCGGCCGCCGCACCTGACGCCGGTGGGTTCACCGGCTGGGCGCTGGTCGGGATCGACCCGTCGGCGCGCGAGGCCGCCGCGGGTGAACGGCACTGGTCCGCTCCCGAGCGGTCGTGGTTCCAGCTCGAGCTCCGGCCGCATGTCGACTCGCTCGAGCTCGCGGCGCCCACCTCGCTTCGCAGCGGTACGAGTGCCCCGGCGGCGGCGACCGTCGTACAGGAGAACCGGCGGGTGCCGGTGTCGTTCCCGGTGTCGGCTGACTGGTGGGGTTCGAGCTTGCTGCACATCGGCCCGGCCCGCACCGCGCCGTTCTGGGCGGTCGCGGCGTACGACCCGGCGACGGGCCAGCTGACGGGCATCCGCCCGGGCACGGTTCAGGTCGGCGTGACGGTCAACGGCGTCAGCAAGAGCGCCACCGTCAAGGTCGACTGGTAAGCAGCAGACCGCCGCCACTCACCAACTCCTCGGCCATCCAGTCGCCGAGAGCGCCCGCCCTCCCGGGTCGGGGTTTGGTGAGTGGCGGCGGTCCGCGACCGGCGAAGGCGATGATCGACATGGCGGCGGTCGAGGAGCCGTCGAAGGGCTGGCCGAGCCCCCAGCTGTCAGATGTCGGTGAAGTGCTCGACGTGCGGCGGGTTGGCGAAGTGGGGACCGATCAAGCCGCGCCAGACACCGAAGGCGTCACTTGCGCGGAACACGTTGTGCGCCTCGACCGAGTCCCACTCGACCATCAGCACGAACCTGGTCGGCGTCTCGATACCGGCGGTCATCCGGATGCTGCGGCTGCCGTCCGCCTGCTCGATCTGCTGCCGAGCCTCCTGGTACGCCGCCGCGAAGGCGTCTTCCTGACCGGCCGTGACATCGATCAATGCAACCTCGAGCACCATGCCCGCCACTCTTTCACGCCACCTGTACCGCGTACTCCGCCAGCCCGGCTGGTGGGACGGGTGAAGTAGCGTCTGGGGCATGACTGAGGTGAGGAGACCGCGGCGGCTCGAGCGCGGAGATCGGGTGGCTGTGGTGGCGCCGGCCGGGCCGTTGTCCGCCGAGCGGCTGGCGGACGGGTCGGAGTACTTGCGGGCGTGGGGGCTCGAGGTCGAGCTGATGCCGTCCGCGCTGGCGATGCACGACGAGTTGCCGTACCTGGCTGGTGACGACGAGGCCCGGGCTGCCGACTTCCGGGCCGCCTGGCTGGATCCGCAGTACAAGGCGGTGTTCGCCGGTCGCGGCGGGTACGGCGTCCAGCGGATGCTGCAGCACCTCGACCTGGACGAGCTCGCGCCGATCGGCAAGATCCTCGTCGGGTTCAGCGACCTGACCGCGCTGCACGAAGCCTTCAACGCTCGCGGCCTCGTCACGATCCACAGCCCGATGGCCGCGTCCGTCGGTCAGCTGCAAGTGCCCGCATCCCACGACCGGCTCCGGGACCTGCTGTTCGAGCCGGGCTCGATCAAGGATCTGCTCGACCCCGTCGGCGCCCGGACCGTCATCCCTGGTACTGCGGAAGGCCGCCTGCTCGGGGGCAACCTGGCGCTCCTGGCCGCCAGCCTCGGTACTCCGACCTTCGCCCAGCCGGACGGCATCGTTGTGATGGAGGACGTGAGCGAGGACGGGTACCGGGTCGACCGGCTGCTCACCCAACTGCTGAGGGCCGGCTGGTTCGACCAGGTCACCGGACTGGTGATCGGCGACTTCAGCGAGTCGGACGACCAGGGACTGGTGGCTCATGTCGTCCGTGAGCGGCTCGAACCGCTCGGCCTGCCGATGGTCGAGGGCGCCGCGATCGGGCACGAGGACCTCAACCTGGCGATCCCGCTCGGCCTGCCGGTCCGCCTGGACGCGAACGACGCCACCCTCACCCCACTGCTGGAACCGCTCAGCTAGAACTGGTGGAACCGCTCAGCCAGCCAGGTGTACGCGGAGGAATGCGAACGCCTGCGGGTAGGCGTCGAGGCGGTTCGCCCGCTTCGCAAGACCGTGGCCTTCGTCCGGGTAGACCAGTAGCTGACACGGCACGCCACGCTTCTCGAGAGCCTTGGCGATCTGTTCGGCCTCGGACAAGGGCACCCGCGGGTCGTTCGCGCCGTGGATGACGAACAACGGCGCGCGGATGTCGTCCACCCGGTTGAGCGGACTCGCCTGCTCGAGGAAGTCCCGGTCCTCGGCCAGTACGCCGTACTCGCGTTCCCGGGCCACCTTCCGGTACTCCGAGGTGTTCTCCAGGAACGTCACCAGCGAGGCGATCCCGACGATGTCGACACCTGCCGCCCAGAGGTCCGGCTGGAAGGCCAGGCCGGCGAGCACCATGTACCCGCCGTACGAGCCACCCCAGAGCGCAGTACGGCCGGGGTCGACGCCGATGGACGGCAACCACTCGTGGATCGCGGCGAGGTCCTTCACCGAGTCGAGCCGCAGGTGTTTGTCGTCGAGGGAGTACCACCGCTTGCCATAGGAAGCCGAGCCACGCACGTTCGGTACGACGACCGTGTGGCCCTGGGCAACGAGTGCCGGGACGAGGGGATTCCAGATCCGCAGGGACATCGCCTCGGGGCCGCCGTGCACCAGCACCACGGCTGACCCGTCTCCGCCATCGGCCGGGCGGTACACGAAGACCGGCACCTGCTCGCCGTCGAAGGAGGTGACCCGATGGCTCTCCGGATGGGCCAGACCCTCCGGCAGAGCGGGCATGTAGGGCACGTGGATGGCGACGACCTCGCCGGTCTCCCGGTTGTAGCGGAACACCGACAGCGGTTCGACGGGTGAGCTGTGGTTGAGCAGCGCGAACGTCCCGTCCGGCGACCACAACGGATCCGGCGCCATCAGCAAGCGTGCGGCGCATCCGCCTGTGGGTAAGGCGAGCGGCGCGACGAGCGAGGCGTCCGCGAGCTTGTGCAGGGCCATCGACACCACGCCGTCGTCGGTGGTCCCGATCAGCAGGTGCTCGCCGTCCGGGCAGACCCAGCCGGCCAGATCGTGCTCGTCGTCGACCAGGAGATCCGTCCAGGTCGCCGTGCCGAGGTCGTACCGCCGCAGCGCCAGCCGGTCCCGTCCGGCATCGCTCGCGACGACGAAGGCGGATGAGTCGGGCAGCCAGGAAGGCCCGTCCTGATAGTTCGGGGCGTCGTAAGCCGTGAGCTCCGTGACCGCGCGGGTGGTCACGTCGACCAGCAGCAGTTGGGTGGAGTTGCCCGGGCCGCCGGCGAGGACGATCACCGCCGAGCGCTCGTCCGGCGACGCGTGCACCGAGCCCACGTAGCCGCCGCCGTCGTACAGCACGGTCTCGGCACCGGTCGCCAGGTCCCGGGCGATCAGGTCGAAGTCGACGTTGTTGCGCCGGTTGGTGAGGAAGAGGATCCGGGTCGGCGTCGCGTCCGCCAGGTGGTGGAAGTACTCCGGGTCGTGCACCAGCGGGGTCAGCTCGGGCAGACCGTCGGGGCCGCTGCGATCGTCCAGGTCGAGGATCGACAGCTGGCCGCGTTCGTCCCCGCCGCTGTCGTGCTCGACGACCACCTTGCTGCTGTCCGGGACGAACCGCGCCGCCCGGGCGGTGTCGTCGAGCGCCGTCAACGCCCGCCACTGGCCGTCGGGCTCCACCTCGTGGATCTGCCGGATCCCGCTCCCGTCGTACCCGACCAGCAACCGCCCTTCGCTATCGACATCGAAGGCCATCACGGTCGGCAGCGAGAGCAGTGTTTTCAGCACGGCGATCAGTCTCACATGCAGGCACAAAGCAAGGGAGGGGCGGTCAAGGCTGCCCCTCCCTTCTTCTCCTGCTGTTCGTCTGGCGGCCTCTAGCGCTCGCCGTGCCAGGAGTGCCACAGCGCCGCGTAGGGGCCCTCGGCATCCACCAGGTCGTCGTGGCCGCCGAGCTCGACGATGCGACCGTCCTCGACCACGGCGATCACGTCGGCGTCGTGCGCGGTGTGCAGCCGGTGCGCGATCGCCACAACCGTTCTGCCTTCCAGTACGCCGGCCAGGGACCTCTCCAGGTGACGAGCCGCTCGCGGGTCCATCAGCGAGGTCGCCTCGTCGAGGACCAGCGTGTGCGGGTCGGCCAGGACCAGCCGGGCCAGGGCGACCTGCTGGGCCTGCGCCGGAGTCAGCGAGACTCCGCCCGAGCCGACCTCGGTGTCGAGGCCGTGTTCGAACCCGGCCACCCAGGCGTGCGCGTCGACCGCACGAAGAGCCGTCCACAGCTCCGCATCCGCTGCTGCCGGCCGAGCCAGCCGCAGGTTGTCGCGGACGCTGCCGACGAACACGTGGTGCTCCTGGTTCACCAGCGCCACGTGGCTGCGCACCTGCTCGGCCGACATCTTGTCCAGGGCGGCACCGCCCAGGGTGATGTCGCCCAGCCTCGGCGAGTAGATGCCTGCGAGCAGCCGGCCCAACGTCGATTTCCCTGCCCCAGAAGGGCCTACGAGCGCGACCCGGGCTCCCGGCTCCACCGTCAGGGTGACGCCGTGGAGCACGTCGCGGCCTTCGAGGTACCCGAAGCGCACCTCGTCCGCGAGCACCGTCCGCCCCTCCGGCTCGTCCTGCTTGCCCGCCGCCTCGGCCTCGATCTCCCGCACGCCGACGAGCCGGGCCAGGGAGACCTGGGCCACCTGCAGTTCGTCGTACCAGCGGATCATCATGTTGACCGGCTCGACCAGCATCTGGATGTACAGGGCGCCTGTAGTGAGTGCGCCCACGGTGATCCAGCCCTCGATCGCGAGGCCGCCGCCGATCACCAGCACCGCGGCCAGCGAGACCGTGTGGGTCATGTTGATGACCGGGAACAACACCATCCGCAGGTAGAGCGTGTACCGCTCCCAGGCGACCCACTGGCCGATCCGGGTGTCACCGAGCTTGATCCGGCGGTTGCCGAGGCGGTGCGCCTCGACGGTCCGGCCGGCGTCGACGGTCTCGGCCAGCGCCGAGGCCACCGCCGCGTAACCCGCGGCCTCGGACCGGTACGCCGATGGCGCGCGGCGGAAGTACCAGCGGCCGCCGATGATCAGGATCGGCGCGGCGATCACGATCGCGACGGCCAACTCCGGCGCCGTGACGATCAGCGCGCCGATCAGCAGCGCGGCCCAGATCACCGCGATGGTCAACTGCGGTACGGCGTCCCGCATGGCGTGTGAGAGCCGGTCCACGTCGGTGGTGATCCGGGACAGCAGGTCACCGGTGCCGGCCCGCTCCAGCACACCCGGCGGGAGCGCGACGGCGCGGACCAGGAAGTCCTCCCGCAGGTCGGCCAGCATCTCCTCGCCCAGCACCGCGCCGCGAAGGCGGGTGAGCCGGACGAACACCGTCTGCACCGCGAGGGCGCAGAGGAAGCCGAGCACGACGTAGGGAAGGTCGACGTCCGTCTCCCCGAGCGACAGCTTCTCCACCACGTTGCCGAGCAGCCAGGGCCCGACCATGCCGCTCAGCGCCGCTATCGCGTTGACCAGAGTCAGCCAGCCGAAGGCGCGACGGTGCCGCTTGAACAGCGTCTTCAGGTAGGCCCGCACAGTGGCGGTCCCGGCCACCGGCAGGCGAGCCGCCTCCTGCGGGGCTGCCGGGTCGTACTCCGGGCGCTTCACGCCGACTCCTCGAGGGTTGCTTCCTCTTCACGGGTGACCACCGCGCGGTAGCGGGGGTTGGTGTGCAGCAGGTCGTGATGGGTGCCGACGGCATCTACCCGGCCGTCCGGCACGAACACGACCTGCTCGGCGCGGTCCAGCATCAGCGGGCTGGACGTGAACACCACAGTGGTCCGCCCGGACCGCAGGAGCCGCAGGCTGTCGGCGATCCGTGCTTCGGTGTGGGCGTCCACCGCGCTGGTGGGCTCGTCGAGCACCAGCACCGCCGGGTCGACGTACAGCGAACGGGCAAGAGCCACCCGCTGGCGCTGTCCGCCGGACAGCGAGCGGCCACGCTCGGTCAGGACCGCCTGAGTGGCATCGGTGACACCCGCGGGCAGGGTCTGGCGCAGTACGTCCAGGATGTCTGCGCACTGCGCAGCCTCGAGCGCTGCCTCGACCGGGACGGCTCCACTGGCCGGTACGTCGAACAGGTCGCGCACCGTGCCCGAAAGGAGCACCGGGTCCTTGTCCTGCACGAGCACTGCCGTGCGGGCGGAGTCCAGCGGCAGGTCGTCCAGCGCGACACCGCCCAGCAGCACAGACGGGTCCTCGGCCTCCGCCTCTGGGCTGTGCCCGCCCAGGCGGTTCGCCAGCAGACCACCCGCGTCAGGGTTGCCGCAGACCACTGCCGTGAAGGAGCCGGCCGGCACCTCCAGGCCGGAGAGCGGGTCGACCAGGTCGCCGGTCGGCACCTGCGCCTCCGAGGTCCCCTTCGTGTCGTCCATCCGCTGCAGCGCCAGCACGCGGGCAGCGCGACGGGCGGACACCTTCGAGAAGATGAACGCGCTCGCCGTCTCCTCGAACGTGTGCAGCGGCACCAGCATGAAGGTGATGAACCCGTACGTCGTGACGAGCTCGCCGACGCTGATCCGGCCCTGGGTGACCAGGCCGACCCCCAGCCAGACGATCAGCACCAGGAACAACCCGAACAGCAGCACCTGGATCGCCGCGATCAGCGACCACATCTTCGCGCTGAGGACCGCGCTGGCCCGGAACTCCTGCGAGGCCGAGCGGTATCGCTCCAGGAAGAGCTGCTCGCCGCCGATGCCCCGCAGTACCCGCAGACCGGCGACGGTGTCCGCGGCGAGCTCGGTGGCCCGGCCGCCCTTGGCGCGCTGGACGTCGGCCCGGCGCTCGGCCGGACCCATCAGCGGCACGATCGAGAAGGCCAGGACCGGCACCGCGATCAGCACCACCAGGCCGAGCAGTGGCTCGTAGAAGAGCAGGCCGATGACGACCGCGAAGCAGGTCAGCAGGGCGGCTGCGAAGCGGCCGAGCACCTCGACGAACCAGCCGATCTTCTCGACGTCGCCGCTGCTCACGGCGACCACTTCACCCGCGGCGATCCGGCGGGTCAGCATCGAGCCGAGCTCGGCAGCCTTGCGGGAGATGAGCTGCTGGATCCGGGACGCGGTACTGATCCAGTTGGTCACCACGGCACGGTGGAAGAACGCGTCGGAACCGGCCTTAACGGCGCCCATGGCGAGCATCAGGAGGCCGGCCAGCAGGAGCTTCGGCCAGGACTTGTCGATCACGGCCTGGACCGCGAGGCCGACCGCGACCGGCGCGGCGGCGATGCCGCCGAAGTACAGCAGGCCCCAGCCGATCGCGACGGCCTGCCCGCGCAGTTGCTGGTGCTCCAGCCAGAGAATGAGTCGGAGGCCGGACCGGGTATCGGGTACACCCGGGTCGGCGAACGGAATGAGGCGCAGCGACATGACGTCCCAAAAGAAGACATAGGAGGGGGGTTTTGAACACCTGACCAGGCGAATGCATCAAGCCTAGGCTCCCTGGTGAGGGCCCTCAACCGAGTTTCGAGCGGTGGCCTGGGCAGGCGGTAGTACAGTCTTCAACGGGTTGTCGACAGGTGATTCGGAGGCTGATGGGGTGCGGGAGTTGAGCCGGCGGCGGCGGTTGCTGGTGCTCGGCATCTGCTGCCTGAGCCTGTTCATCGTCGGGCTCGACTCGACCATCGTGAACCTGGCTCTGCCGGCCATCCGTAGTGACCTCGACGCCTCGGTCTCCAAGCTGCAGTGGACGATCGACGCCTACACGCTGGTGATCGCCAGCCTGCTGATGCTGTCCGGCTCCACCGCCGACCGGATCGGCCGCCGCCGGACCTTCCAGGCCGGGCTGGTGCTCTTCGGGGTCGGCTCCCTGCTCTGCGGCATCGCGCCGACCGTCGACCTGCTGATCGTGTTCCGGATGCTGCAGGCGATCGGCGGCTCGATGCTCAACCCGGTCGCGATGTCGATCATCACCAACACCTTCACCGACCCGCGCGAACGCGCGCAGGCGATCGGTGTCTGGGGAGGCGTGGTCGGCCTCAGCCTGGCGGTCGGCCCGGTCGTCGGCGGCGCCCTGGTCGACACCGCGGGCTGGCGGTACATCTTCTGGATCAACGTGCCGGTGGTGCTGATCGCCTTCCTGCTCACCGCGCTGTTCGTGCCGGAGTCCCGGGCCGCCGTCGCGCGCCGGATCGACCCGGTCGGGCAGCTCCTGGTGATGCTGTTCCTGGTCGGGCTGACCTACGGGATCATCGAGGGCCGGTCCGCCGGGTGGGGTTCACCGCTGATCGTCGGTTGCTTCGTGGTGGTCGCGCTGTCGCTGGTCTTCCTGGCGCTGTACGAGCGGCGACGGGAGCAGCCGCTGCTCGAGCCGCGGTTCTTCCGGAGCGCGCCGTTCTCCGGAGCAACGCTGATCGCGGTCTGCGGGTTCGCCGCGCTCTCGGGCTTCCTGTTCCTGAATTCCCTTTATCTGCAGGAGGTCCGGGGATTCTCGGCGCTGCACGCCGGGCTGCTGACGTTGCCGATGGCAGCGATGACGGTGGTCTTCGCGCCGTTGTCCGGCTGGCTCGTCGGCAATCGCGGACCGCGCGTCCCGCTGGTGGTCGCAGGCACGATGCTCGCCGTGAGCGGCCTGGTGCTGTCACGGTTGACGGACAGTACTGCGACCCCGCTGCTGCTCGGCGGGTACCTGATCTTCGGTCTGGGCTTCGGCATGCTGAGCACGCCGATCACGAACGCTGCCGTATCGGGCATGCCGCGCTCCCAGGCGGGCGTCGCGGCCGCGATCGCCTCGACCAGTCGTCAGGTCGGCGCTTCGCTGGGCGTTGCGATCGTGGGGACCGTGCTGACCGCCCGGCTGGTCGGGTCGCTCGAGACCGGGTTCGTCTCGGCCGCTCGGCTCGGGTGGTTCATCATCGCCGGTTGCGGAGTGCTCGTCCTTGCCCTTGGGGTGATCACCACCGGGCGCTGGGCGCGGAGTACAGCTGAAGCTGTAGCTGCCGACCTCCAGGTGGACAGGGCGACTGTCTCTGCCTAATCGCTTGTTGTCAGGAGTCAGGGGAGGTCGACGAGGCCGGCGCGGGCGAGGGCCTTCAGGCGGCCGCGGAGGATCTTCTGCCGGCGCTCCTCCTCCGGGAAGAGCTCCACGTACGCCGAACCGCGCGCCGCGAGCAGGTCGTCGTCGAGCCGCCGGACGGTCCCGGCCGGGAAGCGGTGCGTCATCGCCGCCTGCACGGCCGCGCTGTCGATGCCCCGTAGCAACTCGGTCAACTGCTTCTCGGTAGTGACGCCGAGTTGGGCGAGGATGCCGAGGATCCAGGTGTAGTGGTTCGTCTTCGCGTGCGGCGCGTCGGGGTACCGCCTGGTCAGGTAGGTGGTCAGCGTCGCCGTGGTCAGGTCCATCGGCGCCGCGTCGGGTTCGGCGGCGGCCAGCTCGCGGTACAGCTTGTCGATCTCGGCGAACTCGTTGTCCGCGAGCTCCATCAGCGCCGCCGCGAGCAGGAACCGCCGGTCGAACTCAGGCTTGCGGTCCGGCGGGATGTCCAGCTTGTACCGGATGTCGTGCTCGAACTCGGCCCACGCGTGCTGGACCGCGGTACGGACCTGGATCTCCATCGTCAGGTTCTTGAGCACCGCGTACTCCGGGAGCTCGCGGCGGTGCGCGTTCAGCCGGACCAGGTAGTGCTTGCTGGCATAGCCGAACGCGCCCTGCGCCCGGGTGTGCGCGCCCATGTCGGTGTGCTCGACGATGTCGAACTCCGACTCGATCACCTCGCAGACCCGGTCCACCGCCTCCACCAGGAACGTGATCACCCGGGCGGCGACGAGGTCGGTGATCTGGTTCAGCGGATCGTCGTACTTCGGCCTGCTCGGATCGTCCGGGTGCGGTTTCGACGCCTTCGCCAGGAACGACTCGGGCTCCTTCGCCCGCGCCGTCGCACTCAGGTAGTTGATGCCTTCTTCCTCGCCGATCAACTCGTTGATCAGAGCTTCCAGCTTGCGGGCACCCCCGACGTACTGCTGATGCGTCCGCTCATACTGCCCCGCGGCCTGCACCGTCCACTCCCGCAACTCAACCCCACCCATGCGCAGACTTTAGCGGGCGGAGTTGACCCGGCGAGTCGGAGTACTTCGGCACCCGGGCGCGGGGTTCGCCTACCGGGCCGGGCAGTGGGCGAACCCCGTCCGGAGGAGCCAACCCCGCCGAGCGGGCGGAGTTGACCCGGCGAGTCGGAGTACTTCGCCCCCAGGCGCGGGGTTCGCCCATCGGGCGGGCAGTGGGCGAACCACGTCCGCAGGAGCCAACCCCGCCGAGTGCGCAACCGGCCCGCGATGCCTGAACCCCACCGGACCGACCGCTGCTAGCGAGGGCTAACACTGTCTAGTGGTTTCTAGGGAAAACAGTAGACGGGGTAAGAAGTTGGTAGGGCAGCGACACGCGATCGGGTTGGCTAGCGAAATCTAAGGAAAACGCTAGACACGCTCATAGAGTGAAATGCATGGATCCGATCCGGAATCCCTATGCGCCCGGCGCCGGTCAGCGCCCGCCTGAGCTGGCCGGTCGCGACACCGAGGTGCGGCAGTTCGAGGTGGTCCTCGAGCGCGTCGCGGCGGGCAGGCCGGAGCGGAGCCTGGTGCTCTCGGGACTCCGCGGCGTCGGCAAGACCGTGCTGCTGAACACCCTCCGGAGCCAGGCGATCAAGCGCGCCTGGGGCACCGGCAAGATCGAGGCCCGGCCCGACCAGAGCATCCGGCTGCCCATCGCCCAGGCGCTGCACACCGCGATGCGCGAACTCGGTCACCGGCACCGGGACGACGAACGCGTCGACCAGTTCAGCGCAGTACTGAAGGCCTTCGCGCTCCGGACCGCGCAGAACGACCGCAAGGGCATCCGCTGGCACCCACCCGTCGACGTGGTCGCCGCGAAGGGCCGCGCCGACTCGGGCGACCTCGAGATGGACCTGATCGAACTCTTCGCCGACGCCGCGGACCTGGCCGGCGACCTCTCGGTGGGCGTCGGGCTGTTCATCGACGAGATGCAGGACATCAGCGCGGACGATCTCTCCGCCCTCTGCGCCGCCTGCCACGAGATCTCCCAACAGAGCGCACCCCTGGTCGTCGTTGGCGCCGGCCTGCCGCACCTCCCCGCAGTACTGTCCGCCAGCAAGTCGTACTCCGAGCGCCTGTTCCGCTACATCCGGGTGGACCGCCTGGCCCGCGAAGCGTGTGACCGAGCTCTCATGGTGCCCGCCGAGACCGAGGACGTCCGGTACGACGAGGAAGCCCTCGACGAGCTCTACGCCCAGACCGACGGCTACCCGTACTTCGTCCAGGCCTTCGCCCACGCCACCTGGGACCACGCGCCCGCCAGCCCCATCACCATCAAGGACGTCGCCGTCGCCGGACCCGAAGCCTCGGCCGAACTCACCGTCGGCTTCTTCGGCTCCCGCTACGAACGAGCCACCCCGGCCGAACGCGAATACATGCGAGCCATGGCCGAACTAGGCGTCGGCGTAGACGACGGCTCCGTCCCAACCGCCGAAGTAGCCAGCACCCTCAACCGCAAACCCCAGTCCCTCTCCCCAGCCCGAGACGGCCTCATCAAGAAAGGCCTCGTCTTCTCCGCCGAACGAGGCACCGTCGCCTTCACAGTCCCCCACTTCGGCAAGTTCCTCCGCACCCGTACCGCGTAACCCACGCACCTTCTCCGTCGCCGCTCAGCGAATGCCGGGTGTCGCAGTGGAGTCACGGATCACCGGGCGGTCCGGGGTGGTTGGCAGGCCGCTGCGAGGCTGTTGGGCGGCTGGCTCGCGTGACAAGAGTCTCCCCGTGCTGGTGCATAGGCACGGCTGTACCGATCGACAGGAAGATGTCGGTGGCGACGTCGACCTCCACGCGTACCCAGGCGGTTGGGGAGCAGACAGAACGCAGTACTTCCTGTCGGTCCGTACGCCGCAACCCGTCCTCAGCTCTTGCCCCAACATGTGGTGTGCGAGGCGGTTCTGCGGCGTGTCGGTGGTGGTGGGGAGGTTCGGCGGTGGAGGGGCCTTTCGGGAATTACCGGGGAGTCGCTAGGGTGAATCGTCATGACCACCGGGCGGAACGGGCAGCGTGCCAGCGCGCGTGCTCGTCGTCGTCGGAGTGGGCGGCATAGCCGGCGGAAGTCGTACAAGGCGCAGTGGTTGTCGGTGAGCGCGCTGGCTGTGCTGGGAGTCGTGATGGTGGCGCATCCGGATGCCACCAAGCAGAGCAATCTGGCCGCTCGGTTCAGCGGCAGCGCTGTCGCCGCGAGTGAGCCGTCGCTGCCTCCGGTGGTGACGCCGACACCTGTTCCGACGCCGACGGCAACGTTGACCACGCCGTTGCGCCCGGCACCTACCTTGACCCGGCAGGCCAAGGGGTCGAAGCCGAACGTGCTCGTCTCGACCGGGCGGCTGGCGGTGGTCCCGGGCTTCTCGAAGGCGACCGGTGAGCGGGACAAGCTCACGTACCGGGTCGAGATCGAGGAAGGGCTGTCGTTCAACGGAGCGGTCGTCGCCGCGGCGATCCACAAGACGCTGACGGACGCGCGCGGCTGGCAGGCGATCCACCCGGTCAGCTTCGAGCGGACCGACAAGGCCGACGTCGACCTCCGCATCATCGTCGCGACCCCGACCCTGACCGACAAGCTCTGCCTGCCGCTCGACACCGGTGGCGAGGTCTCCTGCCGCGTGGACGACCGGGTAGTGCTCAACGCCAAGCGCTGGATGTACGCCGTCCCCGCGTACTCCGGCCAGGTCGACCTCTACCGCAGCTACCTCGTCAACCACGAGGTCGGCCACGCGCTCGGCCACGGCCACTCCACCTGCGCCAAGGCGAAGACGCCCGCGCCGGTGATGATGCAGCAGACCAAGGGCCTCGGCGGCTGCCTCCCGAACGCCTGGCCCACGATCAAGGCGACGTAGTACCTCCCGCTCGTGAGAGCCTAGGCCGGAGAAGGTCCGATCGAGCCGAGGGAGCAGCGATGTCGTCACCTCAGTTCCCCACCTACGGCCGGGGCGACGACCCCGACGAGTCCGGCGAACAGGACCACTACGCCAAGCCGGCCCCGTACGGCGGCAACACCTACGGCTCCAGCCCGTACCACGACCAGCCCCCGCCCGGCTCGTACGTCGCCCCACCCGAGCCCGGCGCCTACCAGGGTCAGCCGGGCCAGTACGGCGCCCCCGGACCGTACGGCGAACCCCAGCCCGGCCAGTACGGCGCACCGGGCGGACCACCGGGTGCACCAGGCGGACAAGCAGCGGCACCGGGCCAGTACGGCGACCCGCAATCCGCGTACAACCAGCCGCCGACCTACCGCCCGGGTCACCCGTACGGCCCTCCGGCGCACCCCCAGCAGCACGAGCTCCCGGCGTACGGCAGAGACTCCGCGCCTCGTGATCCCCGCGCGGCCCGAGTGCTGCTGCTCGCCACGATCATCGCCGCGGTCTACGGCCTCCTGGTCCTCTCGGTCCAGCGGGTGTCCCTCCGTGAGATCTCCCAAGCCCCGGGCTCGTCTCTGAACCACCCGCTCCGCACGGACGTCATCGACACGATCGGCCAACTCCTCATCCTCGTCGTCGGCGTCGCGGCCATCGTGATGTGGCTCCGTGACGTGATGAGCCGCCGGAAGGCCGGGCAGCAACCGGACCCCGTCGAGCTCGGCGGACTCGGCCTGGTCGCTCTGTCGCTGATCCCGCTGCTGATCTGGATGGTGATGGTGCTCACCACCGGCATGGGTGCCATCGACGACTCCCTGCACCGCCTGCCCACGGCGTACGGCTGGGGCGGTGTCGGCCTGCTGCTACTCGCTGTCGGGTTCGGCCTCGGCTACCGCGAGCTCAAGCCGGAGGTGTCGAACCCAGTCGTCAAGGCAGCTCCCGACCGCCCGCCCTGGGAATGACCACGCCGGTCGTCCTGGTTCCCGGGCTCGGACTCGGGCCGGAGTCGTACGCGCCCACCCTGCAGCACGTCGAGGCGCCGTACGAGGTCGTGACGCTCCCCGGGTACGGCAGCAAGGCACGCAGGGGTGATGACCTCCACACCGAGGCACTGGCCGAGCGACTGGCGCAACGGATGCCAGAGCGCGCCGTACTGGTCGGGCACTCGGCGAGCTGCCAGATCGTCGTGGCGGCCGCCCTCGCCCACCCCGACCTCGCCAAGGCGCTGGTGCTCGTGGCGCCGAGCGGCGACGTCCGGGCGTCTGGCTGGCCGACGCTGGCCGCCAGGTGGGCCCGCTCGGCTGTCTGGGACGACCCTCGGCTAGTGCCGACCCTGAGCCGCCAGTACTTCCGGACGAGCTTCCCGTCGATGGCCCGGGCCATGGAGGCCGCACGGCACTACGATCTGGCCGCGGCCGTCCGCCGACTCGAGATCCCGACGCTGGTCGTTCGCTCGGAGCACGACCGGATCGCCCCGCAGCGATGGATCCAGGAGGTCGCCGACCTGTCCCACGGCGAGTCCTGGACGCTGCCGACCGGGTCTCACATGCCCGTGCTCACGAACGGCCGGGAGCTCGCGGCGTTCATCCACCGGTACGCGGGTGTATACAAAGCCGGGTAAGGCGTATCGTTGGCGCGGTAACCACCTCCGCGGGAGCTCGCGCCGATAGAGCGGGCTGAGAGGGCGACGAGCTGAGAAACCAGCCGGGTCGCCGACCGCCTGAACCTGACCGGGTAATGCCGGCGTAGGGAGCAGGTCAGCCATGACCACGACTGCTGCACGTACGACCAGTACCGACACCGAGGCACCGCTCGTCCTCACCACGGACGCCCCGCGCACGCTCGGCTTCCTCGACCAGTTCACCCTCTGGGGCAACTTCGGGATCTCGCTGTTCGGCCCCGTCACCGGAGCGCTCGTCGCGGCGTACACGGGCTCGCTGGTGCAGGGCCTGCTCGCGGTCGTCGTCGGCTGCGGGATCGGCGCGCTGGTGCTCGGCGGCGCGGCCGTGTTCGGCTCGCAGACGGGTGCGCCGGCGATGGCCAGTCTGCGCGGGTTGTTCGGCCGCCGCGGCTCGATGGCGCCGACCGTGCTCAACATCGCGCAGAACATCGGCTGGGCCACGATGGAGATCATCGTCATCTCCCAGGCGGCCGTGGCGGTGACGAGTGAGCGCTGGCGCTGGCTGTTCGTGATCCTGGCCGGCGTGATCGCCACCGCGATGGCCGTGCGTCCGCTGGGCAGCGTCAAACTGCTCCGGAAGTTCATGGTCTGGCTGGTGCTGATCGCGTCGGTCTACTTGTTCGTCGCGGTGCTCAGCAAACCGGTCCACGCTATCCCGCAGGACAGCGTGTTCGGCTTCTGGCCGGCCGTCGACCTGGCCGCTGCCGGGGTCGTCTCGTTCGCCCCGCTCGCCGCCGACTACACCCGGCACTCGCGGACGAACAAGGCCGCCTTCGCCGGTTCCGCCCTCGGCTACGGCCTCGCCGCGATGCTGTACTACGCCCTCGGCGTACTGGCGGTCGCCACCCTGCAGACCAACAGCACCGACGTGATCACCGCACTGGTCACCTTGCCCGCGGGTGCGATCGCGCTGTTCGTGCTGCTGGTGGACGAGGTCGACGAGGCCTACGCGAACGTCTACTCGACCACCATGGCCGCGCACAACCTGATCGGTCACGTGGACCGACGGTGGATCTCCGTGGTGATCGGCGTGCTCGCCACCGGGCTCGCCCTGCTGGTTGACCTGGGCAACTACACGCAGTTCCTCTACCTGATCGGTTCCGTGTTCATCCCGCTCTTCGCGGTGGCGATCGCGGACTTCTTCCTGGTCAGCAAGATGCGCTGGGACGTTTCCGACACCGCCCGCTTCCGTTGGCAGCCCGCGTTGGCGTGGGTGTGCGGATTCGTCGCCTACCAGTTGGTGAACCCCGGCACGGTGGAACGCTGGTCGCCGTTCTGGCAGGACCTCCAGTCGCGCCTGTTCAACGGCCAACCCGTCCCCGGCTGGCTCGGCGCGACGTACACGTCGATCATCATCTCGATGCTGGCGGCAATTGTCTTCGGCCGCCTGGGCAGGTCGCGGGGCAGATAACGCCTTCGCAGTTGTCTGGCACCCGGTACTGACAGTGACACCTCGGGGCCGGGATACTTGCGCAATGCTGAATTCTGCACTGCGCAGCCGGGCCGAGTACGAAGAACTCGGCGTCGAGGGGCTCGCCAGTCGCACCACGCCTGAACGTGACGCCGCCACCGTCGAGGCCGTCGAGGAACTCCTGGAAGGCCGGGAGTCCGTACTCGACCTGTGCTGTGGGTACGGCAGGATCAGCCTGCCGCTGAGGCGGGCGGGCAAGGTCGTGCGTGCGCTCGACATCTCCCCGAACCTGGTCGAGGCCGGCCGTGCGAAGGCGGCAGAGGAAGAACTGTCGATCGACTGGGCGATCGGCTCGATGACGGATCTGCCGTACAGGTCGGACTCGTTCGACGCGGTGATCTGCCTGTGGACGGCCTTCCACGAGTTGTTCTCCGAGGACGAGCAGATGTCGACGATCTGGGAGATCTCGCGGGTTCTGAAGCCGGGCGGCCTGGCGGTGATCGAAGGCCCGATCTGGGGCCCCGCGACGGCGTCCGAGATCGCGAACGGGCTCCGGCAGGGGCCGGAGCACCGGATCGTCACCACCGAGCACTTCGGCACCAGCAGCGTCCACTTCATCCATGACGAAGCCAGCTACGGACGGCTCTGCACTGCGGCAGGGATCAAGGACTACAAAGTCTACAAGCGCGAGTGGGGCGGGCGTCGGCGGTTGATCCTCGAGATTCGCGTTCCTGCTGGGGATTGATCGCTCGTACTGCGCTACCGCGGCTGGCCGTCGCGCGCACGTGCAGGCCCGGCCCAGTCCCGACCTCCCAGTCCGGCCCACGCCTATCACGCTCAAGCTTCCAGGAAGTCCTTGATTGCAAGGGAAAGCTCGGTTGTTGCTGTGAGCATCGGTAGGTGGCCCGTGGGGAGTGTTCGGGTGTATGCGGGGTTGAGGTTGGTGATGAACGTTTGTTGTAGGGGCTGGGGGAACTCTTTGTCTGCTGTGGTTTGGATGTAGGCGGTGTGAGTGGGGAAGTGGCGGGCGGGGACGGGGTCTCGGTAGAGGTGTTGGGATTCGGGCTTGAAGTCCGTGACGATGCGGTCGGCCTGGGCGGGGTCGACGCCGCCGGTCAAGCCTGTGCGGATGGCCTTTTCGGGGGGCTTGGTGCCAGCCAGGCGCATGGCGAGGCTGATGATCAGTTTGTTCGGGAACGGCAGGGCTTTGAGGAAGGACTGGCCGGGCCTGGGGAAGGAGGCGGCGATGCCGAGGAGGGCTTCGACTCGCTCGGGCGCCTGGGCCAGGAGTTGGCTGGCGACGACGCCGCCGATGGAGTGGGCGACGATGACGAATCGCCCGGGTGCCTCCGCCAAGACCTTGGTGGCGTAGTCCTGCAGCGTTCCCGTGCTGGGGTACGCGGCGACGGACGAGTCGGGGTGGGCGGCGCGGACGTCGTCCCAGATCCAGGCAGGGAGTCCGGCGCCGCTGAGGAACAGCAGAGGTGAGGTCATGCGACCAACCTATTCGCCAAGACCGACACTCTTCCCGGGCGAGGTGGCAGCCCTGGTGGTGTCGCTGAGTCCGCGCTGACGGGAATGCGGGAACTCCTGGCCGCCCTCGGCGTAGCTAGCTGACCCGTCAGATTCCCCGGGAACTATTCGCCGGAATTCCCTTACCAATGGTGAGCGACGCCATTCATCAGGGCTGGATCCCCCTTGCTGGCAAGGAGAAAACAAAGAGCAGGTCCCCACTCCACAATGGGGACCTGCTCCTTCTTGTCATCAGGGTAAATGCTTGACTCCGGTCGGCGGAAAACTCAGCTTTTCGATTCAAGATTCAGCAAGAAGCGTTTCGCGTCGAGTCCACCCGCATACCCGGTGAGCGCCCCGCTCGCCCCGATCACCCGGTGGCAGGGCAGTACGACGCACAACGGGTTCGCGCCCAGCGCAGTACCGACCGCGCGGGCCGCCTTCGGCCGGTCGATCTCACCGGCCAGCCGCCCGTACGTCGTAGTACGGCCGTAGCTGGTGTGGCTCGGCAGGTCGCTGAGCACGAGCCGCTGGAAAGGTGTGGCCAGCGCGAGGTCCACCTCCAGGTCGAACGTGTGCCGCCGTCCGTCGAGGTACTCGTCCAGTTGCCGGCGTACGTCGTCCAGCGCGGCGGGCTGGCGCAGTACTCGGGGGGAGATCGCGCGGGCCAGCCGGGTCGTCATGGTCTCCTCGTCGCCGAAGGAACTGGCCACGACCCGGCCTGCGGCGGTAGCGAGCAGAAGGGTGCCGATCGGGGTGTCGTGCAGGGCATAGGAGACGTCCGCGGCGGGCAGTACTGGTGGCCTGCCGGATGCGGAGGTGAGACGGCTGAGCCGGCTCTCGAGGTCATTCATGGTCAACTCCGAGTTTGTTGCGCAAGGTCGCGAGCGCATCGCTGACGAGTCGGCGGGATGCGGCGGGCGTGGTGTCCAGAGCGGCGGCCACGCCATGGTGGTCCAGGTCGCCGACGTATTTCAGCGTGACGGCAAAACGCTGCCGTTCGGGGAGTTCGTTGACCGCCTGCCAGAGGTCCGGATCCGGCCACTCGGCGGATTCCGGGCCGTCGACCGCGACGGGCAGGCTCTGGTCCAGCGGGCTCTGTGGCTTGCGGGCGCGGTGCAGATCCGTGGCACAGCGGGAGGTGATGGTCAGCAGCCAGCTGCGCAGGTTCTTTGCCGAGGTGAGGTTCGGGTAGGCGGCGAAGGCCTTCTCCCAGGCGCGTTGGGCGACGTCGTCGCCGTCGACCGGTCCGGCCAGTGCGCGCGCCAGCCTGGCCACGTCACGCCAGTGCTCGTCGACGAGCGCCTGGAACGGCGGCAGCGAGACCCTCTCCGAAACCATCACGCCAGTAGAACGCACGCCGCAAGCCAGATGTGAGGGCGACACCCGGCCGCGTCGCCGACACCCGACCGCGAAGTCGCCGACACCCGACCGCGAGGTCGTCGGCAACCCGGACGCGTGTCGTTCCAGCAGCCGGTCAATTTCGGACAGGTGTTCCGAATGACGAGATTGTCTAGTTCTTCAGTCGACTTTGATGAGAGAGTCGTTGACATGACGAAGACCTGGCAGCCTGCGAGCGGACCGGTGGCCCCGAGCCACCACCGCGTGCTGCCCGGTGACCTGCCGGTGCTGATCAGCCGTCTGCTGACCCGCCGCCGCGTGATCGACCAGATGCGCACGGCCAGCGCCACCTGTCGCTGATCACCCGCTGTCCCGGCGTGCCCCGTCAGGCGCCAGCTGGCCTCGAGCCGCCGCCATCACCCCCTGACAAGCCGATGCCCTAGAGGTCCGGCTGCCAACCCCACCCGTCCGGTCGCGGTGTCTTCGCCTGTCCGCTGCCGGTCGTCCCTGCCCCGTCCCGAGGGAGAGACATGTCCGTCCACGCGTTCAACCCTGCCCGAACGAGCCGCCCCGGCCTGACCGTCGTACCGGACCACGTCGAGGAGCGGGCGGTCGATGCCGACATCTTCCGTACCGTCTTCCGCCGGCACGCGGCCGGTGTCGTGGTGATCACCGCGGACTCGGGCCACGGCCCGGTCGGCTTCACCGCCACCTCGCTCGTGTCGGTCAGCCTGCTGCCGCCGCTGGTGTCGTTCTCGATCGCCACCACCGCGTCCAGCTGGCCGACCGTGCACCAGGCCGACAGCCTGGTGATCAACTTCCTCGACGCCGACCAGTACGCGATCGCCGGGGTGTTCGCCACCAGCGGCGTCGACCGGTTCGCCGAACCGACCCGCTGGTCCCGGCTGCGCACCGGTGAACCCGTGCTGGACGACGCCCCGAGCTACCTGCGGGCTCTGGTCGAGCACCGCTTCGCAGTCGCCGATCACCACATCGTCGTGGCCCGGCTTGCCACCCATGCCGAGCGCCGCGAGCACGAGCCGTTGCTGTACCACGACGGCCGCTACGCGACCACGCACCGGCCCGCCTGAACCCCTGTCTGGAAGAAGCTCATGCCCAAGAAGAAGTCCTTTCTCGTACTGGCCGCCGCCCTGTCGGCGCTGACCGTTCTGTCCGGCTGCGGCGGTGACGCCGAGGCCGGCGGCGGCCAGAAGCTCGCACTCGACGCGGCGCTGCCGACCGAAGTACCTGACGGCGTCAAGATCGTGGTCGGCGATCCGGCCACCCAGAAGGCCCTGGAGCTGTCGGGGCAGATCGACAAGGTCTCCAAGTTCGTCCAGTTCGCGAACCTCAGCGGTGGACCACAGACCACCGAGGCGTTCCGGGCGAAGGCGCTGGACCTCGGCTCGGTCGCGGAGATCCCGCCGATCCACGCCACCTGGACCGGCCTGCACGTGAAGATCGTGGCCTCCAAGTTCCGCCAGGACGCGATCAACCACCCGATCTACCAGCTCGGCGTCGCCCCCGGAGTACAGGTGAAGTCGCTGGCAGACCTGCGGGGCAAGAAGATCGCCTACAGCCCGGGCCAGGCGCAGGGCGCGCTCGTGCTCAAGGTGCTGAAGAAGGCCGGATTGACCAAGGACGACGTCAAGTTCGTCGAGCTTCCGAGCACCGGCGACGTCTACTCGAATGCGCTGGCCGCGAAGCAGGTCGAAGTCGCGCCGATCGGCGGTGTCCAGATCAAGCGGTACCTGACGAAGTACGGCAAGGACGGCGCCAGCACCATCCAGCACGGGATCAGGGACGACGCCGGCCACCTCTACGGTCCGACCGAGTCGCTCGAGGACGCCGGCAAGGCCGCCGCGATCAGGGCGTACGTCGCCGCCTGGGGTGTCGCCCAGGAGTGGATCGACAAGCACCCGAAGGAATGGATCGAGGGCTACTACGTCAAGGACCAGGGCCTCACCACCGCCGACGGCGAGTGGCTCGTCGAGAACGCCGGGCACCCGGACATCAGCGCTGACTGGAGCGAAGCGATCAAGCGGCAGCAGGAGACGATCGAGCTGCTCGCCAAGGAGACCGGCAACAAGGTGATCCAGGCCGCGGACCTCTACGACCTGCGCTTCCAGAGCGTGGCCTCCGACGCGATCAAGGCGGCAGCGAAATGACTCAACTGGCAACCCTCCCAGGGGTTCGCGCCGAGCGGGACCAGACCGCCGTCGCAGCTCCCGTACGCCGCCGGCGCCGGCTCGGGCCGGGCAAGCCGATCAAATTCGGCGCCGCGATCGGCCCGGTCCTGCTGCTGGTCGTGTGGAGCATCGGCTCCGCCACCGGCTGGCTCGATCCGCGAGTGCTCTCGGCGCCCTGGACCGTGGTCACCACGACCGGCGACCTGATCGCCGACGGCCGGCTCCAGTCGAACCTGCTGACGTCGGCCCAGCGAGCCTTCGTCGGCCTCGGCCTCGGTATCGCGCTCGGCACCGTCCTGGCCCTGCTGTCCGGCCTCAGCCGGTTAGGCGAGGCGGTCCTGGACGGCCCGATCCAGATCAAGCGGGCGATCCCGTCGCTCGCGCTGCTGCCGCTGCTGATCCTCTGGCTCGGCATCGGCGAATCGATGAAGATCACCACCATCACGCTGGGCGTCTTCGTACCGATCTACATCCACACCCACAACGGTCTGCGCACCATCGACAGCCGGTACGTCGAACTCGCCGAGACCGTCGGGTTGTCGCGCTGGGAGTTCATCCGCCGGGTGGTTCTGCCGGGCGCGCTGCCCGGGTTCCTGCTCGGTCTGCGGTTCGCGGTCACCGGCGCGTGGCTGGCGCTCGTGGTGGTCGAGCAGATCAACTCCACCAGTGGGATCGGCTACATGATGGAGCTGGCCCGCACCTACGGACAGACCGACATCATCATCGTCGGCCTGGTCCTCTACGGCGTCCTCGGCCTGCTGTCCGACGGAGCCGTCCGACTGATCCAGAGGAAGGCTTTGTCATGGCGACGCACGCTGGCGGACTGACTCTCGAGAAAACCGCCGTCGAGGTTCGCGGCCTGGTCCGGAAGTACGGCGAACGCGCGGTGCTCGATGGAGTTGACCTGACCATCCAGCCCGGGGAGTTCGTTGCCCTGCTGGGAAAGAGCGGCTCCGGCAAGAGCACGCTGCTGCGGGCGTTGGCCGGGCTCGACTACGACGTGGACGGCAGCGGCGAGCTCGCAGTACCAGCGAATGTGTCGGTGGTCTTCCAGGACTCGCGGTTGTTGCCGTGGGCCCGGGTGCTCGACAACGTCGTACTTGGGCTGCGGGCAGCTGACGAGCGTGGACGGGAGAGTCTGGCCGAGGTGGGACTGGCCGGGCGGGAGAGGGCTTGGCCGAACGAGTTGTCCGGCGGTGAGCAGCAGCGGGTCGCGTTGGCGCGGTCGCTCGTGCGGGAGCCGGCGTTGCTGCTGGCGGACGAGCCGTTCGGGGCGCTCGACGCGTTGACCCGGCTCAAGATGCACGTCCTGCTGCGCAAACTCTGCGCCGCGCACCAACCCGCGGTACTGCTGGTCACGCACGACGTCGACGAGTCGATCGTGCTGGCCGACCGGGTGATCGTCCTCGACGAGGGGCGGATCGTGGCCGAGGAGTCGATCGACCTCGCCGAGCCGCGCAGCCCTGCCGACCCCGGGTTCACCGCCGTCCGTTCCAGACTTCTAGACGCTTTGGGAGTGTCGCTGTGAGCCGTCACCTGCATCTGAACGCGTTCCTGATGAGCACCGGGCACCATGAGGCATCCTGGCGGCTGCCGGAGAGCAACCCGGTGGCGAACACGGACGTCGCGCACTACCAGAACCTGGCGCGGATCGCGGAGCGCGGTAAGTTCGACTCGGTCTTCTTCGCGGACTCGCCGGTGCTCATCGGCGACGTCGGCCGACGCCCGGCCGGATCACTCGAGCCGACCGTGCTACTGACGGCGATCGCGGCCGCCACGGAGAAGATCGGGCTGATCGCGACCGCCTCCACGACGTACAACGATCCGTTCAATCTGGCTCGCAGGTTCGCGAGCGTGGATCACGTGAGCGGTGGACGGGCCGGCTGGAACGTCGTCACCACGGCCGGGCCGGAGGCGGCGTTGAACTTCAACCTGGCCGACCAGCCCGCCCACGCGGAGCGGTACGACCGGGCGGCGGAGTTCCTCGAGGTCGCCTACCGGCTGTGGGACTCATGGGAGGACGACGCGACGCTGGCCGACAAGGAGTCCGGGGTCTGGGGCGACAACGCCAAGGTCCACCCGATCGATCACCTCGGGCGGCACTTCCAGGTCCGCGGGCCGCTGAACCTGCCGCGGTCTCCGCAGGGTCATCCGCTGATCGTCCAGGCGGGCTCCTCGGAGGACGGCAAGGGTTTGGCCGCTCGCTATGCCGAGGCCGTGTTCACGGCGCAACAGACGTTGGAGGATGCGCAGGCGTTCTATTCCGACCTGAAGGCGCGGACGGCCGCGCTTGGTCGGGATCCGTCGTCTTTGAAGATCCTTCCGGGCATCGTGCCGGTGATCGGTGGGACCGAGGAGGAGGCGTTGCGGCTGGAGCGGGAGCTGGATGAGCTGATCAGGCCCGAGTACGCGCGGCAACAACTGGCCAAGACGCTGCGGGTACGGCCGGAGGACCTGCCGTTCGACCAGCAGTTGCCGGCGGACCTGCCCGACGAGGACGAGATCGAGAGCGCGAAGAGCCGCTACACGCTGGTCGTCACCCTGGCCCGGCGGGAGAAGCTGACCGTGCGCCAGTTGATCGGCCGGCTCGGTGGTGGCCGCGGACACCGAACCTTCAGCGGTACGCCGGAACAGGTGGCCGACGCAATCGTCGAATGGTTCAACGCAGACGCCGCCGACGGCTTCAACATCATGCCCGCGGTACTACCTTCGGGCCTGGAGGCCTTCGCGGACCAGGTTGTCCCGATCCTCCAGCAACGCGGCCTGTTCCGCACGGACTACACAGGTACGACGTTGCGAGACCACTACGGCCTAGCCCGCCCACCGTCGCAGTACGAACAGCTGCAGCGGCTGGCCACGGTCTGAACCTAGACATCGGATAGCCGGCAGACCACCACAAACCCCGTTCATTCGGTTCTTTTCACCCGTCAGACCACGGTCGCCTGGACCGCAGGCCCGCACGATGGTGAAAAGGACCGAATGAACGGAAACCTGTACCACCGCTAGCGGACGCTGGCCTACCGAACCCGCACCACCAGCTTCCCAACCGCACCACCAGCCTCCATCACCCGATGCGCCTCCACGATCTCCTCGAACGCGAACACCCGATCCACCCGGATCGGAAGCTTGCCCTCAGCAACCAGATCCACATACCGCTGGAAGTCCGCCGCCGGCAGATCGCTGCTCTCCCCGCCGTACCCCGTCAACCGCACCCCGTTCGGCAGATACCCGATCGGATAGAAGTCCGGGATCGTCCACTGATCACTCAACATCCCTGTAAAACAAACGGTCCCATGCACCTTCGTACTCCGAAGGGTGTCCGGCAGCACGTTCGTCCCCACCAGTTCGAGCGCCGCATCCACCCCTTCCGGCACGATCTCCCGCACCTTCTCCGCAACGTTGCCATCATCAACCAACGGATGATCCACCCCGAGCCTCTGCAGCATCTCCACCCGCCCCGGATTCCGCGTGGTCGAGAACACCGTCAGCCCGAACTCCTTGGCCAGCACAGCCGCCGCCACCCCGACGGACGACGTACCGCCTCGCACAAGCAACGTTTGCCCCGGCTGGATCCCCAGCCCGGTGTGCAGCGACCCGTGCGCCGTCTGCAGCATCTCCGGCAACGCCCCGAGTGTCGCCCAGTCCAGGTCCGTCTGCACCGGCAACACCGAACTCACCGGCACCACCGTGTACTCCGCGTACCCGCCGTCGAACTCCCGCCCCATCCCACCCATCATCGCGACCACCTGCTGCCCGACGGCGAACTCCCCACCCGGCGCCAGATCCACCGTCCCCACCGCCTCGATCCCCGGCACGATCGGAAACCGGGCGTTGGTCGCCAACCCGGCCCGCAAGTGATACTCCGACCGATTCAGCCCGAACGCCTCAACCCGAATCCGAACCCACCCAGCCTCAACCCCAGGCACCCCCACCTCCCGGATCCGAAGCACCTCCGGCCCACCCGGCCCGTCCAACACCACAGCCCGCATAGTCGCTTCCACCCCCCAAGTCTCCGCCCCCCAACCCCAACCACCCACCCACGACACCGCCCACAACCCTCACCCACCCGCCGGCAACCCGCGCCTTGCTCCCACCGTCCCCGCGACACCCGCCCCCGCAGTACCTCGGCTGGTGAGCGCGTGGTCAGGCTGGGCGCCGCGGGCGGCGGAGGGGGGAGCGGGAGGGTTTGGGGGGTGGCGTGGGGAGCCTGGCTGGGCGGGGGGCGGCGAGGGTGTTGAGGGCTAGTTCGGGGCGGTCGCTGATGATCGCGTCGACGCCGATGTCCGCGCAGTGGAGTACGTCCTGCTCGGTGTTCACGGTCCAGACGTGTACCTGGTGGCCATGCTTGTGAGCGCGATCCACGAACTCCGGGTGGGCCGTGACGATCTCCAGGCTCGGCCCCGCGTACGAGACACCCGTCGGCAACGACCCGTCACGGAACCGCAGCGGTACCCGGTCCATCAGGAGCACCGTGCGCAGACCAGGTGCCATCACCCGCATCCGCCGCAGGGACAACCAGGAGAAGCTCATCACCCGGACCGGCGACTCCGACCCGATCTTCGGATGCGCCCACCCGAACCTGTCCAGCATCTCGATCAACCGCCGCTCGACCAGCCCGGCGTACCGCGTCGGGTGCTTCGTCTCGATCGCGAGCTCCAGCGGCCGGCCCGCATCGCGAACCGTCTCCAGCAGCCTTTCCAGCGTGAGCACCTTCAGCAGGTCCGGATCCGGCAGTTCGGCCTCGTCGTCGAGGTCGGCCCACGGCGTCTTCCACGAACCCCAATCGAAGCTGTCGAGCTCCTCCAACCGCATGGTCGACAACACCCCGCGGCCGTTCGAGGTCCGGTCGATCCGCCGGTCGTGCACGCAGACCAGGTGACCGTCAGCCGTCAGCCGGACGTCGCACTCGAGCCCGTCCGCTCCGGCCTCGACCGCCCGGCGGTACGCCGCCAGCGTGTGCTCCGGACTGACCTCACTAGCGCCACGGTGGGCCACCACGCTCGGGCGTTTCCCCATGAACCCAACTCTGGCACGCCCCCCACCGAACCCCTAAACCGGCCACGCCGCTCCCGGGAAAACGATTGCTACCAACCCTCTGTACTCCGGTACGCCGGGCCCGGGTCGAGCTCGGCAGGCCTCCGCAACCCTCCGCGCCAAGGCAAGCAACCAGGCATGCCCGGGATCTCCGCCGACAGCAGGCTGACCCGACCCGCGGAGCGTAAGCCGGATGAGCGCGCCGACCGGGGGTCAGCCAAGCGGGTGCTGAGCGGGCTCATCGGCATGCCTGGTAGGCCCGCAGGTTGGGATGGTTGCAGCGAGGCGGTCACTGGCGAGGTCGTGGACTCGGGCTCAAGTGGCCATGGCGTGGAGCAGGGCTGATGGACGAGAGGGCGGGGGCTGACTGAGGGGTTGACCAGCGTCGCTGGCGTTTCCCGGGTGGTGGGGGCTGACGTGCGGCGGCGTGGGGCGGGTTGGGCGTGGCGGCACGTCGCGGCTGACGGGACACGGTGGGCTAGGTGGGGGCGGTTTGGGGGTGGGCGAGGTGGGTGGTTCACGGGCGTGGTGAGGGGGAAGGCTGGGAGGGTGTTTGGGGGTGGGGAGGGTGGTTGCAGAGGGTTTTGGGGAGGGGGCCGGGGTGGTTGTTCTGTGTAGTTGGGTGAATGCGGGGGGTTATTTGCACGTTCAATTCCGTCGCTTTTGTCTCGGTTTCTTTGCTAAACGTGTGATCTTCCCCGGTGTGATGTAACGGAATTGCTGAGAGTGTTTTCAACGGGTTGATGCTGGGCAGAACTGCTAGTGCTGTTCCGATGACTGAGGAGACCCTGCTTGTCCTCTGCGACCTTGCCTGCCGACGTGAGCGTGATGGACGTCGTACTGCCGCACGAAGTGTCCGCGGTAGCGGATGCCCGCCGCCGTCTGGCCGGCTATCTGAAGCGGCATCGGGTCGCCGAAAATGCGTGCGATGACGCGCAATTGGTGCTCTCGGAACTGCTCTCCAATGCGATCCGGTACGCGCCGCCGCTGCCCGACGGTGAGGTACACGCGGCCTGGTGGATCGACAAGGCCGGCATCCACATCGAGGTGACCGACGGCTGCGGGGACACCGAGCCGCAGCGGATCAACGACCCGCACCCCGAGTCGATCGGCGGCCGTGGGCTGGCGATCGTGGAAATGCTCACCGTCGAGTGGACCGTACGCACCGCCGACAAGCGCCGCACCGTCCACGCCATCGTCCCCCGCTGACCTCCCCAACGCCATCGCCTCTCCCGGACCACGTGTTGACCTCAACCGTCGTCGTACCGCGCGGCGCTCCCGCGCCGTGGCCCGGCCCGGGATGTCCGTGGGTTGGGTGTGGTGGCGCGGTGCTGCAAGACTGCGGGCATGGGAAAGAAGTCGCGCAACCGCGCCAAGAACACCACGACCGTCACACTGGACCCGGCCGACCTGGTCGACGTCAGCCCGCGCGAGCCCTGCCCGTGCGGCTCCGGGAAGCGGTTCAAGCAGTGCCACGGCCGTGAGCAGGCGCAGGCCGCCGACGCTTTCGTGGTCCGGCCGTTCGAGGGACTGCCGGCCGAGTGCGACCTGATCGCCTTCCGTGAGATCGTCCCGGCCGGTACCGCCGAGGTGACGCTGACCGGTGAGCACAAGGGCAAGACGGTCAACCTGGTGACGCTGCTGCCGATGGCGATGCCGGGTCTGGTTCGCGACGACGAGACGATCTGGATCGGCCTGCAGACTCACGCGTCTTCGGGTGACCCGAGCCGCGACGTCGCCCATGCCATCACCGCCGCGCTGAACACCGAGCCGGGCAACCCGATCCAACTGGGCGACCTGCTCAAGGACGGTCCGCGCCTGCAGGATCTGATCGACACCTCCAAGCCGATCACCGTGAAGGTGCATGAGGGCTTCGACTACTGGGTCGGCGAGAACGTCGAGGATCCGACCGGTGAGGTCGCCGCCGGGCTCGAGCGGGCGAACGCCGCCGCTGCGCCGACGATCCGCCTGGAGTCGGTCGAGGCGGCGTACTGGACGCAGATCGGTGACCGCCGGTACCTGCGCTGGGTGATGCCCCACTCGGAGGACACTCTGCTCGACGCACTGGCGCGCCTCCACGCTGCCGGTTCGTCCGCACTCACCGACGGGAGCCGCCTGATCGGGTCGTTCCGTGCGCTGGGTGTGCTGGCTCCGGTCTGGGAGTTGCCGGCCGATGCGGAGGCCGCCGACCTGGAGAAGCCGGCTGCCGATTTCGCCGCGGCGCTCGACAAGGCGCTCGCGACCGAGGACGCGCTGACCACCGAGGAGCGGGCTGCTCGCGCGGGGCTGGCCAGCCGGCAGTTGACGATCCGCTAGGACCTGACATGACGAAGGGCCCGCGCTCGATGAGCGCGGGCCCTTCCACGTGGACGGCCCAAGTCCTGCTGACGGGGGAGCAACAGGGCCTGGGCCTAGGCATGAAGAGTACTCACAACCGGCCCTGACAACAACCCCCGATTTCACTCCGCGTGTCGCCGGGTTTACGTGCCTTGTCAGCTACCCGATCGTGATTGGTTCGCGTAGTACCGGGCAGGACATGCAGCGGGGTCCACCGCGGCCCGAGCCCAGCTCCGAACCGGAGATGCGGATGACCTCGATGCCGGACTCCTCCAGGCGCGCGTTGGTCTCGACGGTCCGCTCGTACGCGATGCAGACCCGTGGCGCCAGCGCCAACGTGTTGTTGCCGTCGTCCCATTGTTCGCGTTCGGCGGTGACCGGGTCGAGGCCCGTGTCGATCCTGCGCAGGGTGTCGATGCCGAGTGCCTTCGCGGCCGCGACCAGGAACGGCTCGGACTCCGCCACGTGCAGTTCTTCGCCATCCGTGGTGACCGCGAGCGCTCGCATCTCCTCGGCCATGTTCGGGTACATCAGCACGGCGTCGACGTCGACCATCGTGCACACGGTGTCGAGGTGCATGGTCGCCCGCTGCTGGGCGATCGGTACTGCGAGAACGGTGTGCGCCAGGTCCTTGGCGAACACGCGCCGCGCCAACCGCTCGACACCAGCAGGAGTGGTCCGCTCACCCACGCCGACAGCCAGTACTCCGGGGCCGAGCGCCAGCACATCGCCGCCCTCGACGTGCTCCAGCGTGTGGTCGTAAACCTTGTCCGCCCCGGAGAAGCGCGGGTGGAACTTGTAGATCAGCTCGGTCAACTGCGTCTCCCGGGCCCGCGCCGGCATCGCCAGCGACGTGACCGCGACCGAGTCACGGATCCACACGCTCGAGTCCCGCGTGAAGAGCAGGTTCGGCAGCGGGTCGATCAGGAAGTCCTCGTGGGCGAGCAGCGACGTCACCAGACCACCGGCCCGTACTTCGTCGTTCCGCACGCCGGCCATCAACGCCTCCGCGAGCTGCTCCGGGTCGAGCGCCGCCAACGCGGTGCGCAGATAGTCGCGGAGGCTGTCGCCGAGGCGCAGGTCCTCGGTGGTGCCGGAGACGGCCGAAGCGCGCGCGGCGGGATCGCCCAGAGCCTCGCTGAGGAGTTGTCCGAGGTAGAGCACCTCGACATTCCGGTCGCGGAGAGCCTGCGCGAACGCATCGTGCTCGTCCTGAGCCCGCCCGACCCAGGGGATGCCGTCGAACAGCAGTTTGTCGTTGTTCCGCGGAGTCAGTCGCCGCAGTTCGTTGCCGGGACGGTGCAGCATCACCGTCCGCAGCGGCCCGACCTCGCTGTCGACGCCATACGCCTCAGTCATGCGCCTGCCCTCTCGTCCCGATCCGGTCGTCCCACCCAAGCTACGGCAGCACCGCCGCCGACGCGGGGAACTGCCCTGATTCTGTCTGATTGTCCGACAATTTTGCCGAAGCTCCAACTCGACCGCCCGGCGCCTGCCCAGGTCGCGGTACGGGATCGGCCGGGGGTGGGCGCAGATCGGCCACGTGGCCGATGTTCCACGGCGAGGTCTCCGACAGGATTGTGGTCAAGAGGACGCCGGAAAGGGCGTTTCGACCAGGAGGAACAGAAATGACCAACGGAAACGCCCGCACGGTGACCGGCAACATCATGCTTTCGCTCGACGGTCGCGTGAATGGCCCTGGTGGTGACTACGACATGAGCTGGATCGTGCCGCACGCGATCACCGAGGGCGCCCGGGACCACATGACCCGGGTGACGAGCCCCGCCACCACGGCGTTGCTCGGACGCAAGAACTACGAGGGGTTCGGCGGCTTCTGGCCGGCGGTCGCGGACGACGAGAACGCGGCGCCGCAGGACCGGGCCTTCTCGCGGTGGCTGAACTCCACGGAGAAGGTGGTCTTCTCCTCGACCCTGAAGGACACGCCGTGGCAGAACTCCCGGATCGTCGACGGCGACCCGGCGGCCGCGGTGAAGCAGTTGCGGGCCGAGGAAGGTGGCGACATGGTCGTCCTCGCCAGCGGCAGCGTGATCAAGGCATTGCTCGCGGCCGACGAGCTCGACCGGCTCAGCATCACCTTGGCCCCTGAACTGGTCGGTGGCGGCGAACGCCTCTTCGAGGACGGCATCCCGGCCACGTCCTGGAAGCTCGTCTCCTCGGCTCCCACCGAGTCCGGCGCGTTGTGCCTGCTCTACGACCGCGTCCGCTCCTGATGCGCTCATGACTTCTCCTTTCGGTCCTGCCAGAGAAGATGCCGCGATCGGCTCCGGCAGGACCGGAGTTGTCCACAGGCCGCGCACCCGATCGTTCGAAAGAACGAGATATCCCCAGGTGACGGGTGCGGAGGGGTGGATTCGGCTGGGGAACAACTAGGCTGCGGTGCTGTGTCCGGTTCAGATCTGCCCCCCGTCGAGCCCTTCGAGAGATCCGTTGCGTGCGTGATCCCGGCGAAGGACGAGGTCGAGCGGATCGCCGCGACAGTGGACGCGGTGCACAAGATCGCCGGGGTCGACCTGGTCGTCGTCGTGGACGACGGCTCCACGGACGGGACGTCGGCAGCGGCCGAGCGGGCCGGGGCAGTCGTCGTGCGGCACGAGCGGAACAAGGGGAAGGCAGCGGCGATGGAGACCGGGGCGGCGGCTGTTGCCGAGCGCGACGGCGCCCGCGCGCGTCATCTGTTGTTCGTCGATGCCGACCTGACCGACTCGGCGACCGGTGCCGAGCCGCTGATCGAGCCGGTGATGTCCGGCCGGGCCGACATGACCATCGGCACTCTCCCGGCCCAGGTGCGTGCGGACGGTAGCAAGGCCGGCGGCCACGGATTCGTGGTGAGGCTGGCCCGGGAGGGGATCGAGCAGGCGACCGGTTGGGCGCCCGAGCAGCCGCTGTCCGGCCAGCGTTGCCTCACCCGGGACGCGTTCGACGCAGCTGTTCCGCTGGCGAGCGGATTCGGTGTCGAGACCGCCCTGAGCATCGACCTCGGCCGGAAGGGTTTCCGGATCCTCGAGGTGCCGATCGACGTCCGGCACCGTGCGACCGGCACGGACCTGCGCGGCCAGTTGCACCGCGGTCGTCAGTTCCTGCACGTACGCCGCGCCCTCGCCGCCCGGAGTGCGCTTCCGTCCCGAAAGCCCGGCCGATGAGTGCCGAAGGACCGATGAGCGCCGGCGAGACAGGCCAGGCGAGCAACGACGAGAGCGTGGCTGACGCCGTCGATCAGAAGTCCGGGGACGTCGACCGGAAAGCCGGGGACAGGGACGGCCGCAGAGCAGTCGGGCTGTACCTGATCTCGACGGTGCTGATCGTTGCCGCCGGACTGCTCGGGCCGTCCGTGGTCGTGCTGACCCTGACGAACCGCCACACCTGGCTCCCGTCGTACTGGTTCAACGCGAAGCCGAACGACTGGCTCGTCACGCTGATGGTGTACGTCGCGATCCTGCTCGGTGGATACGGCGTCTACCTCGCCACCCGGGCGCTCAAGAACGGCTGGGCGCCCCGCGTCCAGCGATTGGTTGCCCTGGGCATCGGTACTACGGCCGCGATCACGCTGGTCCCGCCGATGGCCTCGGGCGACGTGCTGATCTACGCGGCGTACGGGCGGATCATGTCGCTCGGCGGCAACCCGTACACGACAGCCCCGGCCGACACCATCCGGCTCGGCTACGACCCGGTGATCGCGGCGACCGAGCGCCCGTGGCAGGGCGCGAAGAGCGTGTACGGCCCGATCGCCACCTGGATCCAGTGGTTCTCCTCGTGGGTCGGCGGCGACTCGATGCAGCTCACCGTGTGGATGCTGCAGTTGTCCGTCGCGATCAGCCTGGTCGTCTCCGGTCTGCTGCTGATGAAGCTGGTCGGCCCGAACCCGGTGGCCCGGCGGCGCGTGGTGATGCTCGGCCTGGCGAACCCGCTGATCCTGTGGACGGTGTTGGCCGGCGCGCACAACGACGCAATCGCGGTGATGTTCGCGGTGATCGCGCTCGTGCTGTTCCGGCGGCACATCTTCTGGGCCGGCATCATGCTCGGCGTCGCCGGCTGTACGAAGCTCTCGATCGGTCTGGTCGGTATCGCGATGCTCTGGTCGCTGCGCGCGGACCGCCGCCGGATGATCATGCTCTGCCTCGGGGCCGGCATCTCGATGATCGGCCTGTACGCCGTGGTCGGGCTCGAGGCGCTCCAGCAGGCCCGGTCGAACAGTTCGTTCATCTCGACGGGGACGCCGCACAAGGTCCTGCTCAGCTTCTTCGACCTGTTCCTGCCGGGGGCGCTGGTCAGGACCGTGCTCGCGATCGCCGCCTGGGTCGGTCTGATCGTCGTCGCGATCCTGCTCTCGCAGGTGTTCCCGAAGTCGCTCGTGCCGCAGGCACACCCCGAGGACAGAACGCCCGACGCGATCCGCTACACCGCGATCTACGCGATCGCCTGGCTGGTCACGGCGATGTACTCGCTCCCCTGGTACGACATCATCGCCTGGGTCGCGCTGGCCGCGATGGCGGCGTCGAAGGTGGACAAGCTGATGGTCATCCGGACCACCATGCTCGCGATCGCCTATGTGCCCGGACGGGACCCGAACGCCCGGCAGGTCGCGGCGAGCCTGTCCGACTCGCTGGAGTGGTTCAGCACCCGGCTGCGCGACACGATCTGCCCGGCGGTCGAGCTGGGCGTGCTGATCGCGCTGATCGTCTGGGCCCGGCGGGGCGGGGCCCAGTGGTGGCCATACGACTGGCCGAAGCGGAAGTCCAAACCCGTGACCGAGAAAGCCCACGCCGGAAGCTGAGTGCGGACCGGTTGGCCGTTAGGGTCTGGCGGATGCGGAAGTTGTCTGGGGCGGGTGTGTTCGAGCGGGTCGAGCCGAATCACTTTGCCGAGCAGTTGAGGACCGACTCGTTGTCGGTGGGGACCTACTCGATCCCGGCGGGCGGTGTTGACGACCAGGCGCCGCACCACGAGGACGAGATCTACGTCGTGACGACCGGGCGGGCGACCATCGTCACCCCGAGCGGCACCGAGCCGGTCGGCCCCGGTGATGTCCTGTTCGTCCCCGCCGAGGAGGAACACCGCTTCACCGACATCACCGAGGACCTGGCCCTGCTCGTCTTCTTCGCTCCGCCGTACTCCGGCCGGTGACGTAGCCCCGTCAGCTCCGGAGCCCCATCAGCTCCAGAGGTCGTGGCCGGCGGCGATCGCCTTGGCGAGGATGGTCTTCACCGGCTTCTTGAGCTGGGCGGCGGCCGCCGCGACGTCGTCGTACTCGGGTTGCACATTGACCACCTGACCGCCGTACCGGGCGATCTTGACGTGGATGAGCTGGCCCTCGACCTCGACGCTGGCGAACTCGCGGTCCGCAGCGTGCTTGCGAACGCTGAACTCGCGAAGGCCGATCGCCGACGTCTCGGCCAGGATCACCGAGCGGACCACCTCGGCGCTCGCGCTGCCGACCAGAACCGACAGCGTGTGCGCCGGGCGGCCCTTCTTCATCAGGATCGGGGTCAGCCACGCGTCGGCGGCGCCGGCCTCCATCAGCCGGGCGAGCACCTGCGGCCAGATCCGCGGGTCCAGGTCGTCGACGTTGGTCTCGTAGAGGAGTTCGGTGGACGGCCGGTCGACGGCGTCGCCGATCACCACGCGCACGATGTTCGGCACCTCGACCGGGTCACGGCCACCCGCGCCGACACCGGTCTGCTGGATCCGCATCGGTGGCAGCAGCCCGAATTCGTCGGCCAGTGCGGCGAGCAGCGCGGCCCCGGTCGGCGTCGTCATCTCGTACGGCGCGCTGCCGCCGGTAACAGGTGCTTCTGCCTCGGAGAGCAGTGCCAGTACTGCGGGGCCGGGTACGGGAATACCGCCGTGTTGGCCGCGGACCTGGCGTCCGCCACCGAGCGCGATGGTGGAGACGATCACGCGGTCGAGTTCGAGGGACACCGACGCGGCGGCGACCCCGACGATGTCCGCGATCGCGTCGAGCGCGCCGACCTCGTGGAAGTGCACGTCGTCCGGGGCGACCCCGTGCGCGGCCCCCTCGGCCCGAGCCAGCCGCGCGAAGGTGTCGAGCGCCAGATCCCGCACAGCGTCGGCAAGCCCGGCGGCCTCGACCAGCCGCCGTACCTCAGCCCAGCTCCGCGTATGCCCAGCCCCAGCAGAAGCCCCGTGCCCATGCCCAGCGCCGTCCTCATGCCCGTGCCCGGCGCCGTCGTCGTGCCCATGACCATGCCCGGCACCGTCGTCGTGCCCGTGCCCGGCGGTGGACCCGGCTTCGGGCTCAGCGGAAGGACCGACGCCCTCCGGGAAGTTCTCCGGGTGTAGCTCGCCCGAGACTCGGACCGAGGCCTTGGTGGCGGCGATCTGGTGGCGGCTGGTCTGCTCGACCGTCACCGACAACGACGGGTCCACCGCGGCCATCGCCGCGTTGACCACCTCCAAGTCGGCCCCGGCCGCCAGGAACGCTCCGAGGAGCATGTCCCCGGACGCACCGGCCGCGCAGTCGATCCAGGCGACCCTCACTGCGCCTTCACCTCTGCCGGCGCCGCACGCCGGGCGACCCGTGCCGCGAAGACCCCGGCGCCGAACCCGTTGTCGATGTTCACCACGGTCACCCCCGGCGCACACGAGTTCAGCATCGCCAGTAGGGCCGCAACCCCACCGAACGAGGCCCCGTAGCCCACGGAAGTCGGCACAGCCACGAGCGGAACGCCGACGAGCCCCCCGACCACACTCGGCAGCGCGCCCTCCATCCCGGCCACCACGATCAGGCAGTCCGCAGCGTCGAGCCGCTCCCGCACACCCATCACCCGGTGCAGCCCCGCCACTCCGACATCGGTGATCAGGTCGACCCCAGCGCCGAACACCCGCGCAGTAGTCGCGGCTTCCGCAGCCACCGGCGCATCCGACGTACCAGCCGAGACCACGGCGACTGTGCCACGCAGTACAGGCGCCTCGCCTAGCACCGCAGTACGGCCGACGGGGTCCACGACAGCCTCAGGCAGAGCGGCGGAGACGGCTTCTTGAGCCTCTACCGCCAGCCGGGTCGCCAGAACGGCATGGCCGGGGTGGGTAGCGTGCAGCGTGCGGAGCAGTTCGACGACCTGTGAGGGCGTCTTGCCGGCGCCGTAGACCACCTCGGCGTCGCCGGTGCGCTCCAGCCTGTCGGTGTCGAGCCGCGCGTAGCCGAGGTCATGGACCCCGGGCAGCGGGCCGCTAGCGGGAGTTTGGTCAGACAAATGGGTCACGCCGTGAATCTACGTGGCTTGCTCGGAAGTGGCGCCGCGGACCCAGTAGCTGACACGCAGCGCGCCCAGCTGAGCACGCAGCCATTAGGCTGCGGTGCGTGTCTTCGACGTTAGCCGGTGCTTTCGGGATCGCCGCTCTGTTCGTGGCGGTGCTCGCCCTCGTGTTCGCCGTCCAGGCGCTCAGGGCGCAGTCCGGCACGGCCAAGGCCGTCACGGAGCTTGCCGCCACCCCAGAACCCCAGCAGCAGGCCCAGGCACAAGCCCAGCCGGAGGCCAAACCCGGCACGGTGAAGTCTGAGCTCCGCAGGCTGAGCAGGGAGCTCGAGGAGGCCCGCACCGAGCTGCGAGAGACGCTGCAGCACCTGGCGGTCGTCCGCTACGACGCGTACGGCGAGATGAGCGGCCGGTTGTCCTGGTCGATGGCGTTGCTGGACGACAACGGCGACGGAGTCGTGCTGACCTCGATCAACAGCCGGAACGACGCCCGCTCCTACGCCAAGGAGGTCAAGGCCTTCGAGAGCGACGCCAAGCTGTCGCCGGAGGAGGAAGAGGCGATCGACACGCTCCGCAAGGAGGCGTCACCGACGCTTGGGAACCCGGACCACCAGTGACCCCGGCTCGACCTCCGCGGTGAGGCTGCGGCCAGGGCCGATCCCGTCCCCGTCGAGCTGACGCTGGACGTCCACCGCGGCGGTGACCTCCACCTTCCGCCCGGTGAACCGCTCGAGGTACATCTCGGTCCGCTTGGTCCGCGTCATCACCCGCCAGAACACCAGCGGCCACTGCGTCACCCTCCGTGGCGCGATCACCACCACGTCGATCAGGCCGTCGTCCGGCCGCGCGTCCGGCAGCAGCGGGATGTTCGCCTGCAGCATGCCGACGTTCCCGATCACCACCGTGCGCACCCGCCGCTCGACCGGTTCCTCGTCGTCCAGCGAGATCCGCACCTTCACCGACGGGTGGTTGATGTTCCTGGCCGCGGACACCAGGTACGCCGTCCAGCCGATCTGCGCCTTCAGGATCGGTGGCGCGCCGGTGATGATGGCCGCGTCCAGCCCGAGCCCGGCCATCACCGCGAAGTGGTCGGTGTCCAGGCCGTCGCCGTGCACCCTGACCAGGTCGATCCGCCGGTCCCGGCCTTCCAGGATCCGCTCCAGCGCGTCGTCCAGGTCGAGGGGGATGTGCAGGTTCCGGGCGAGCAGGTTGCCCGTGCCCGCCGGGATCACACCGACCGGGATTCCGGTGGAGGCGAGCGCGGCGCAGACCACCCGGACCGTGCCGTCGCCGCCCGCGACCAGGACCAGGTCGGAATCGTTCTCGATCGCCTGCTTGGCCATCGCGTTGCCCGCGTCGTCCTCCCGCGTCTCCAGCCACAACGGGTCGTCATACCCCCGTACTGCGAGCGCGCGGGCGACCTTGCGGCGGAAGGCCACGCCGTCACCGACCTTGATCGGGTTGACGATCACCGCAGCCCGGGGCGGCACCGTCGTACCGTCATCCTCCGTCTTCGGTCGCCGGCGGCGTCGGCGCAGGCCCGGGCGAAGCCCGAACCCGATCGTGGTGGCGGTCAGAATCGCCAGTCCGAGGGCCCAGCCGCCGATCACGTCGGAGACGTACTGGAGGTTCAGCGCGACCCGGTCGAACGAGACCAGCAGAACCACCGCGATGGCCGGCAGCGTCACCAGCAGGCGGAACCGGCGCCGCCAGCCGCGGACGGACGGCAGCACCACGCCGAGGGCTCCCGCCATCACGAAGGCGGCGGTCGAGTGTCCGGACACGTAGGACCAGCTGTCGACCTCGACCAGCGCCTGCTCCGGCGCGGGGCGGTCGAAGGTGTGGATGACGGCCTGGACCAGGGCAAGCTCGGCCCCGACGGTGACCAGCAGCCAGATCGTCAGCAGGCGGGCCCGGCGGTGCCACAGGTAGATCGCTACCACCAGGACGACCGCGCGCACGGTCCACGGCAGGATGACGGTGCCCAGCAGCTGCCAGAGGTCCACCCAGCCCTCGTGCGACAGCCCGTGCTCCGCGACGCGGTCCGCCACGGACTCGTCCCAGCGGCGCAACGGCGGCCAGTCCTTGAAGACGAGCAGCGTGACCGCGACGAACGGCAACACACCCAGGACGACCGTGAGCGCACGGCCGACGTGACTGGGTGGATGGTGGTTCATGGCCCGCTGATTCCCCCTCGATGGCATCGCCGGCACGGCTGGTGCCCAGCCCATCATCCCGAATACGCTTCGCCACCCCTGACACGCCCCAGATACCCTCGGGGGTGTGATCGACGCCAAATTGCTCCGAGAGAACCCCGATGCCGTCCGCGAGTCCCTGACCAAGCGCGGCGAGAGTACTGATCTGGTCGACCAGATCCTGGCGGCCGACGGTGATCGTCGATCGTCCATCGCGGCGTTCGAGTCGTTGCGGGCGGAGCAGAAGGGCCTCGGCAAGGAGGTCGCGCAGGCCAAGGGCGACGAGCGCACCGCGCTGCTGGAGCGGACCAAGGCGCTGTCCGCCGAGGTGAAGGCCAAGGAGGCCGCCGCGAACGAGGCGGAGACCCGGTTCACCGAGCTGTCCCGCGCCCTGCCGAACCTGGTGTCCGAGCAGGCGCCGGTCGGCGGCGAGAAGGACTTCGTCGTGATCGAGGAGGTCGGCAAGCCGCGGGACTTCGCCGCGGAGGGCTTCGAGCCGCGCGACCACCTGGAGCTGGGCGAGCTGCTCGGCGCGATCGACATGGAACGCGGCGCGAAGGTGTCCGGTGCCCGGTTCTACTTCCTCAAGGGCGTCGCCGCGCAGCTCCAGCTCGGCATGCTCCAGCTCGCGATCGCGCAGGCGGTCGAGAACGGCTTCACCCCGATGATCACGCCGACCCTGGTCAAGCCCGAGGTGATGGGCGGAACGGGATACCTGGGCGCCCACTCGTCCGAGGTCTACCACCTGGAGGAGGACGACCTCTACCTCGTCGGTACGTCGGAGGTCCCGCTGGCCGGCTACCACATGGACGAGATCCTCGACCTGTCCGCCGGCCCGGCCCGGTACGCCGGCTGGTCGTCCTGCTACCGGCGCGAGGCCGGTTCCTACGGGAAGGACACCCGCGGGATCATTCGTGTCCACCAGTTCGACAAGGTCGAGATGTTCTCCTACACCAGCCCCGAGGATGCCGAAGCGGAGCACCAGCGGCTGCTCGGCTGGGAGAAGGAGATGCTGGACAAGATGGAACTGGCCTATCGCGTGATCGACACGGCGACCGGTGACCTGGGCACGTCGGCGTACCGGAAGTTCGACTGCGAGGCCTGGGTGCCGACGCAGGGCGCGTACCGCGAGCTCACTTCCACCTCGAACTGCACCGACTTCCAGGCCCGCCGGCTGAACATCCGCTACCGCGACGCGGACGGCAAGACCCGCCCGGTCGCGACGCTGAACGGCACGCTGGCCACCACGCGCTGGCTGGTCGCGATCCTCGAGACGCACCAGCTGCCGGACGGTTCGGTCCGGGTGCCCGCGGCACTCCGGCCGTACGTCGGTGGTCGTGAGGTCCTCGAACCGGTCGGCAGATGACGAAGGGCTGGCGGCCGAAAGCCGTTGCCCTTGACATCGACGGAACCCTGATCGACCACGACGAGTCGCTCTCGCCGGCGGTCGTCGACGCGGTCCGCCGTACTGCGGCGCAGGTGCCGGTGATCCTGGCCACCGGCAGGTCCTGGCAGACCACCCGGCCGGTCGCGGAACTGCTCGGCCTGCCGGACGGCGGATTGGTTGTCTGCAGCAACGGTGCACGGACGCTCCGGTACCCCGACGGCGAGGTGGTCGACGAGCGCACCTTCGACCCGTCGACGGTGATCAGGTCGGTCCGCAAGCACGCGCCGAACGCCCGGATGGCCGTCGAGGAGCACGACGGTGGCTACCTGGTCACCGCGCCCTTCCCGGACGGCGATCTCGGCACGGGCGCGGGGATCCGGGTCGTGGCGGACGAGGAGCTCGCGCCGGAGCCGGTGACCCGGTTGATCATCCGCGACCCGGAGCAGTCCGAGGCCGACTTCGTCCAACTGGCGGAACGGCTCGGTCTGCACGGCGTCAGCTACTTCGTCGGCTGGACCGCGTGGCTCGACATCGCCCCCGAGGGTGTGGACAAGAGCACCGGCCTGAAGGTCGCGCTGGCGCAGTGCGACCTGGAGCCGGCGGATCTGCTGGCGATGGGCGACGGGCGCAACGACATCGAAATGCTCGTCTACGCCGGCCTGGGGATCTCGATGGGCGCAGCACCCGACGAGGTCAAGGCCGCCGCGGACGAGGTGACCAAGTCGGTCCAGGACGACGGCGTCGCGGCCGTGCTCAACCGCTGGTTCTGAACCGCGGACCTCGACACGAAGTAGAACAGGTTCAAGCCCGAACCGGTTCAAAGGGCAATCAAATAGGTTTAATGGGCAACCAAAAGGCCCGGAACCCCTGTGGAGACAGGGGTTCCGGGCCTTCGTATCCGTCCGGTGCTGATAGTCCGCTGGCGGGCCGAGTATCAGCGTCAGGCGACGCGGGTGCTGCCGGGTCGTGGCGACTGGCGCGGCTGGTCCACCACGGCGTCGAACGCGTCCAGGACGGCGCTCACCTCCGGGCGGGGACGCGGGGCCTTGGTGGCGGGGCTCTGGCCTCGCCGGGCCCTGCGCAGGTGACGCTTCACCGTCGACAGCGAGCAACCCAGCCGCATGGCCAGCGATTCCAGGCTGTCGTTCGGGTACTGCGTCCGCAGCCGGAGTACTTCTTCGTGGCTGACTGGCCGACGCGTGCCGCGGGCTCCGGCCAACTGGTCGAAGTCGTCTGCCTGGACCTCGACGTCCAGCAGGTTGCGTATCGAGCGCCGCTGGGCGGCGGTCGTGCCGGCGACGAAGCCGCTGACATCGTGCTCGGCGACGGCGCTGAACAGGCAGTCGGTGAACAGCGGACAGGACGCGCAGAGCGTCTTGGCCTCACGGACCAGCTGGTCGTAGCGTTCCCGGGTTCGCCGGGTCGCGGATGCGGGCGGCGGTTCTTCCATCAAGCGGTGCTGGAAAATGTCCGTACGTGCAGTACAGCCGGTCATGGCCCCTTCCATGATGGAAGATGTGTCGACAGCCGCACGAGAGCTGGTGCTCCCTTGCCCCGCTATCTTGGCGCTGTTGACGATCATCGTGGCTCCCCAAGTTCCCGGACCCGTGTGAACGAACGATGAATCACGTTCGAACACCCGGACCCACTAGCTGACGGACCGATCTGTTGCCGACCCACCCTTGTCGTCCCGGCGCGAGACGCACCGATGCATAACTGTTGACGCCATGGATGTGGATTTGGTTGCACCCAATTCCGCATCGCTACTCCGACGGCGCTGGTCGAGGTTGGGGCCGCTCCAGATCAGGTGATCCAGAACGGACGTACGACGCGGTTGAATCGCCCCCGGTTCCCCGCTAGCCACCGCATAAAATCATGCACAAACCCTGCTGTGCATGGGAACTAGCTGCCTTTGCAGCATCCTGCCGTAACGGTCTGGTGACGTTGTTCAATGGTCAACCAGATTGCGGGGAAAGCGATGTCCAATCGCTTGCGCCGAAGGGCTTCGACAGGGTAAGGCGGCGACTCTGTCGCAGAAAGATACGGTAGTGCGGTGTCAGCCCGAGATGCAGTCCGCCCACCCCGTCTGGTCGCCACCGATCTTGACGGAACCTTGGTACACAGCGACGGCTCGGTCACGCCCCGGACGAAGGCCGCCGTGCTCGGCGTGCAGGAAGCCGGCGCCGTCTTCGTGATGGTCACCGCGCGGCCACCACGCTGGTTGCACGCCCTCGCCGACCTGGTCGGCGCGCACGGCGTCGCGATTGTTGCCAACGGCGCCATTCTGTACGACGTCGTTCAGCGGCAGGCGATCCGGACCGCGATGATCGATCCGGTGGTCGCGCTCGAAGTGGCGAAGGCGATCCGCGCGGAGATTCCCGAAGTGGAGTTCGCCATTGAGCGATCGAACCGTTACGGACAGGAGCCGCGGTACCTCAACCGGTGGCCGACGCCGGACGACACTTTGATCGCGGAGATCGAGGAACTGCTGGCCGAACCGGCGGCCAAGCTGCTCGTCCGGCATCCGAGCTGGCACTCCGACGAACTGCTGGCACGGGTCATGCCGCTGGTCGGGCAACGCGTCGCAGCGAGCCACAGCGGCGGCCACAGCCTGGTGGAGATCTCCGCCAGCGGGGTGTCCAAGGCCGCGATGCTCGCCGATTTCGCTGCCAGCCAAGGGATCTCGGCCGATCAGACGATCGCGTTCGGTGACTCGCTGAACGATCTCCCGATGCTGGCCTGGGCCGGTACGTCGTACGGGGTGGCGAACGCGCATGCGGACGTGCTCGCGATGGTGGATGTCGTCTGCCCCACGAACGACGAGGACGGTGTCGCCACCGTCCTCGAAGAACTCTTCAATCTTTAGCTGTTGCAGGCGGATCGGCTACTCGGAGCGCACCACCCGTCACACAAAACCAGGAACTACAGGTACATCCCACCGCTGCCGGGACCGTCGGTACTGCGGGCCTGCGGTCCACCCGGGAAAGCGGCGGCTTCCTCCGGTGACATCTGCTGGCTGCCGGGCAGTGCGCGCCGCATCTGCTCCAGCTGCTGGCGGGCCGCCATCTGCTGGGCGAAGAGGGCGGTCTGGATGCCGTGGAACAAGCCCTCCAGCCAGCCGACGAGCTGGGCCTGCGCGATCCGCAGCTCCGCCTCGGTCGGCGTGCTGTCGTCGGTGAAGTCGAGGCTGAGCCGCTCCAGCTCATCCACCAGCTCGGGAGCCAGGCCGGTCTCGAGCTCCTTGATCGAGGCCTCGTGGATCGACTTCAGGCGCTGCCGGGACGCCTCGTCCAGCGGTGCGGCCTTCACCTCTTCGAGCAGCTGGCGGATCATGTTGCCGATCCGCATCACCTTGGCCGGCTGCTCGACGAGTTCGGTCACCGACCGCGGCTGGTCGTCATCGTCGGCGGCACGCGGCGGACCCTCGACGGCCATGCCGTCGGGACCGACGATCAGAACCTTGCCGTCCTCGGTCTGGGCGCCGGTCATCGGGATCCCCTGGCTGCCCTGGTTCTCGCTGCTGCTCTCGCTCATCCCCCCATCGTAGGCGTCTGTCCCAGCGCCCTCAGATTGCCTTCGATCTGTGCCTGCGGACGGCGTCGCGGTTGGCGCAGGCGGGACTGCAGTAGCGCTGGCGCCCGCCCCGGGACAGGTCGGCGTACACGTTGCCGCAACCGTCGGTGGCGCAGCGGCCCAGGCGGCTGATGCCGCGGCCGGCCAGGTGCAGCGCGGTACCTGTGCTGATCAGGGTGGCGACCAGACGGCCGACCGGGACTTCGTCAGGCCGGTAATGCATGTGCCAGCCGTCGCCTGCGTGGTTCGTGAGCCGCGGGTGTTCGGTGTATTTGGCGAGCATCTCGTTCGCCAGCCGCACTCGGGTCTGCTCGTCCGGGGCGTCCACCACCCCCAGCCATTCGTCGAGGGCCACCCGTACTGCGGCGAGGTCCGCGGCGGTGACTCGCCGGTCCCGGACCAGGCGACTCTCGACGCCGCTCTCCTCGCAACGATCGGCCAGTTCGCCGGCGGTGGTCGCGGGGTTGGTGACCAGGTTGACGGCCAGCAGGACCGCGTCCGCGCCGTAAGGGTTGAGATGCACAATGCCATTACATCATGATGGGCGCATGACCACCAGAGAAGAAGTTCACCGGCACAGTTGGAGGGTGGCGTCCTCTCACTCTGTCAGCGAGGGACTGATCAGCTACCAGCAGTGCGCCTGCGGCGAGTGGCGAGTGACCAGTACTCCGCTGCACCCCGTCGCGCACCCTGAGCTGGCCAGGGTCCGGGCGCCTTTTGATGCCTAGGGCAACAAACTGGATGCCCTAGGCAAGAAGAGACCCGTCGACCACAGCTTCTAGCACGCGCACGCCGCGCCGACCCCGCTCTGCGCCAGCCACGTTGCTGACGGTAGCGCCCAGTGCGCTCCGGTACTGCGAAGGCGACGCGGGCGGCGAGGCGCAGTACAGGCTGATGCCTTGCGCAACTAGAGAGCCCTGTACAACTAGTGCCTGGCGCTAGGCCGTGTTGCTAAAGGGAGTTGGTGAGCCGGGCGCACCCCAGATTTCGGCGTCGAGCGCCGTCTCACAGCATGGACCACGCCTCCCGCCTGCGACAGTGCGGCCGTGTCCATCTCGCTGCGTAAACTGTTGGCTCGTGTTCCTGTCCGTGACGTCAACGCGCGCACTGACGGTTACCCGTTCGATCCGAAGGACTGAGCTGTGCCTGACCGGCCTGAGATTGTGTGCATCTGCGGCTCTACCCGGTTCGTGGACGAGATGCGCGCGGCGAACCGCGACTTGACCTTTGCAGGCGTCATCGTCGTCGCGCCAGGCGTCTTCCTGCGCGCCGAGGATCACGAAGCAGACGAGTTCATCACCAACGAGCAGAAGACCGCGTTGGGCGCCCTCCACCTGCGCAAGATCGACCTGGCTGACCGCGTTCTGGTCGTCAACCCCGGCGGGTATATCGGCGAGTCCACGAGCAGGGAGATCGCATACGCCCGCGCCACCGGCAAGCCGATCTCGTTCACCGATCCCGTCTGACCAGTCGACGCTTCGTGGTGCGCGCGGGCAACGAGTCTCGGTCAGTCACCTAGCGTGTTGCCAGAGGGTCTTTGATGTCGTCGGGCGCAGCCTTGTGCTCGTGTCGCGTGACGTGGTCTCGGATAAGGCGTGGGCGGTGATCGGGCCGCTGTTCCCGGCGCCGAAGGCAACAGGCCGCCCTCCTGTGGACCGGCGCACGGTTGTCGAGGCCACGGCGTGGCGGTTCCGGACCGGGGCGCCGTGGCGGGACCTGCCCGAGCGGTTCGGGAACTGGGCCGGGCATGGCTGCGCGAGCGCGGCGTCGCCGCGACGATCCCGGAACGTGACAACCAGATCGCCCACCGCCGCAAGCGGCCCGGGGGGCCGATCGACTTCGGTGACGAGCAGCGGCAGCGGTACCGGGGCCGCAACGTCGTAGAGCGGTGCTTCAACAAGCTCAAGCAGTGGCGTGGGCTCGCAATGCGATCAGACAAGACTGCCCGGAACCACCACTCCGGTCAGTGCCTCGCAGCCACACTCCACTGGGTCCAGACCTTTAGCAACACGGCCTAGTCGTCACGGACCAGGCGGCGGACGAGGCGGGCGGTGACGGCGTCTACGTCGTAGCGGCGGCCGGCGCCCGGCGTTAGCTGGTCGAGGATGAGGCCTTCGATGGCGAAGTGCAGCAGGCGGACCTCCTCGGCGCCGCCCGGCAGTCCGGCCTGGACGTGGAACGAGACGTCGGTATCGAACCCCTGCTGCAGGGTGCGGGACAGGATCTCGTTCAGCCCGGGGCGGCGAGCCGCCTCCAGTCGCAGCTCGAAGAGCGCAAGGGACAACTCGGGTCGCTTCAACAACCGCTCAACGATGTAGTGGACGTAGTCGACGACGAGGTCCACGGTCGGCTCTCGCTCGGCCAGCGGAGCCAGTACTGCGTCGTCCGGCGCGAGCCGCTCGAAGATGCGCTCGCCGAGCGCACCGAGCAGAGCGTCGCGAGTGCGGAAGTAGTTCGAGGCGGTGCCGGCCGGGAGCCCGGCCGTGGCGTCGACCGCGCGATGGGTCAGCCCGCGGGCGCCTGACTCGGCCAGGACGGCCAGGCCCGCGTCGGCCAGTTGGGTGCGGCGTTCGGGGTTTCTCGGCATGTTGACAAGCCTAGCAGCTATCCACTACAACTGTCGTACTCAACCACAACAGATGTAGTAGTCAGGAGTCAGGATGTTACCCGCAGCATTCGGCGCGACGGTCGTCACCTCGCGCCCGGCGGAGGTCGCCGCCTTCTACCAGCAGCACTTCGACCTGCAGATCACCATCGACCTCGGCTGGTTCATCTGTCTTCGCCGCGGCGAGGCGGACTGGGAACTGGCGATCTCCGAGCGCGGCCACGCCTCGGTGCCGGCCGCGGTCTCGGCCACGAAGGACAGCACCAACATCTTCGGCTTCGTCGTCGAGGACGCCGACAAGGTCGCGCAGGCGCTCACCGAGGCCGGCGTGGAACTGGAGGGCGAGGTGATCACCGAGCCGTGGGGACAGCGGCACTTCTACGTCCGCGACCCCGAGGGCACCTGGCTCGACGTGATCCAACTGGTCGCGCCGGACCCCGAGTGGCTCGCCGCCAACATCCCCACGGCGCAGTAGCAGGTGCGGCGTGGTGACGATGCCGGCGGTGAGGAGGTCAGACGGTGAGCAGGACCTTGCCGATGTGATTCGACTGTTCGAGGGTCTCGTGGGCCTGGGCGACGGCTTCGAGCGGGAAGGTGCGGTGGATGATCGGCCGCACCTTCTTCGCCTCGACCAGCGGCCAGACGTGCGCGACCACCTCGGCGAGAATCTCGCCCTTGTCCAGCACCGACCGGGACCGCAGCCCCGTCCCGGTGACCAGGCCGCGACGGCTCATCAGCCGGCCGAGATCCAGCTCGCCCTTGGTGCCGCCCTGCATGCCGATCACGACCAGCCGGCCGTCGAAGGCCAGTGACTTCACGTTGTCCTGCAGGTACTTCGCGCCCATGATGTCGAGGATCACGTCGGCGCCGGCCTTACCGGTCGCCTCGCTGACCACCGAGGCCCACAGGGCTTCCTTGTAGTTGATTGCCACGTCGGCGCCGAGCCGCGTGCAGAACTCCATCTTCTCCGCGTTGCCGACCGTGCAGAGCACCCGAGCGCCGTGCGCGACCGCGAGCTGGATCGCCGTCGTACCGATCCCGGAGGAGCCGCCGTGCACCAGCAGCGTCTCGCCGTCCTTGAGGTGGGCGGCCATGAAGACGTTCGACCAGACCGTCGCGACCGCCTCGGGCAGCGCGGCGGCGCTGACCAGGTCCAGGCCGTCTGGCTTCGGCATCACCTGCGGTGCAGGGACGACCACCTTCTCGGCGTACCCGCCGCCCGCGAGCAGCGCGCACACCTCGTCGCCGACGGACCAGCCCTCGACCTCGGCGCCGACCTCGGAGATCGTCCCGGACACCTCGAGGCCGATCGTGCCGGGCGCACCGGGCGGCGGCGGGTAGTGCCCCTGCCGCTGCAGCAGGTCCGCGCGGTTCACGCCCGCGGCGACCACATCGATGACGACCTCGTCCCGCGCCGGGGTGGGATCCTCGATCTCGGCGACCTTCAGGACCTCGACGCCACCGGCACCCTCACAAACGACAGCTCGCATGGTGGCCACGGTACTGCGTTGCCCGCGCTTCCCCATTGCTCGCCCGTGTCGGTCCGGGTGGTCAGCTCCGGACGATCGTGGCCAGGTCGCCGGCGATGCTGTCGAGGGGATCGACAGTGCCTGTCGACTTGATCCAATCCCATAGTTCGAGTGAATGGTAAAGCCGGTAGAGCGTGGTCCGTTCGCGCCAGTCCTCCTTGGCTTGTTTCCACGCCCACTCTGGCGCGTAGATCTTGACGATCAGCCGAGCGGCGGCGCTTCGCCGTACCTCGAAGTGCTCAGCCGGCCGGCGGACCGTGGCACGATCTCCGCGACATTTTCGATCACCCGCGTCGCCGTAGGGCCGGGGGTGCTTGGCTAGCGACCGAATTACCGGGGGGTCAGTCGTCGAAGTCGGACCAGGTGTCGACGTCGTCGCCCGCGCGGGTCGGCTCGGACCAGGCCAGGTCGAGCCCCGCGAAGAGCCGCCGCACCGACTGGTCCCGCGGATTCCCGATCATACGCAACGCGTCGGCCAACGCCGTACGCCGGTACGCCGCGGCCAGGCGTTGCTCCCGGCCATCGGTGTCGAGCAGTCCGAACCCGTCGTGCTCGTCGAGTCCCTCGACCAGGCGGGTCACATCGTCCTTCGTGATCCACGGTAGGTCGCACGAGACCACCACGATCACGGGTGCTGCGCCTTTCGCGACACCTGCGGCGATGCCCGCCACGGGGCCACCCGACGGTGGATCCTCGAGCGTCCAGTCCACGGTCCGGTACGTCTGCCGCGCCGGACCGACCACCACCGTGGACGTCGCCCCGATCGTTGCCGTCAGCACCCGATCGAGGAGCGAGATCCCGTCCAGTACCAGCAGCGCCTTGTCCACTCCGCCGAATCGGGTAGACCCGCCGCCCGCCAGTACCACCGCATCGAACTCCACCCCTGAAGTCTCCCGTAGTCCGCAGCCCCCTGCACTCGACACACTCGGCGCTGCGGATCACTGGGGCTCATTGCTGCGGCAGCACGCCGATCTCGTCGTAGTGATGCAGGGCCCGGACGCCCACCCCGGTCGCCGTGGCGAGCTCGCCGACCCGCCAGGTCTTCTCCCCGGTGTTCATGCTTCGAAGCTAGGTCCTCACGTGGGGTGAGGTTCAAGTGTGGCTGATTTGCGGCACCATGGAGGCGTGAAGATCGCCGTGGTCCAGACCGCCAGTTCGCACGACAAGGCAGCCAACCGGGAGAAGGTGGCCGCCCTCGTCGCCGAGGCCGTGCGGGACAAGCCCGACCTGGTCGTGCTGCCCGAGGCGATGATGGCCGACTTCGCCACCGAGGGTGGATCCGTCGGCGATCTCGCCGAGTCGCTCGACGGAGAGTTCGTCAGCGCGTTGCGCAAGGTCGCGCTCGAGCACGGCACAGCGATCGTGGCCGGCATGTTCGAGCGGAGCTGCGACGAGGCCCGGCCGTACAACACGCTGCTCGCGGTCGGCGCCGACGGAGACCTGCTCGGGGCTTACCGGAAGATTCACCTGTACGACGCCTTCGGGTACCGGGAGTCCGACCAGCTCACCCCGGGTGATGTCGCCCCGGTGGTGGTGGGGATCGCCGGGCGGAAGCTCGGGTTGATGACCTGCTACGACCTGCGATTCCCCGAACTGTCGCGGGCGCTGGTGGACGCCGGGGCGGAGGTGCTCGTCGTACCGGCTGCCTGGGTGCGGGGGCCGCTCAAGGAGCACCACTGGACCACGCTGCTGACGGCTCGCGCCATCGAGAACACCTGCTATGTCGCGGCGGCCGCGCAGAACGGGAAGAAGTACTGCGGGCTGAGCCAAGTGATCGACCCGCAGGGAGTCGCGGTCGCCGCGGTCGGCGAGGCGGACGGGTTCGTCCAGGCCGAGATCTCCCCGGACCGGCTGGCCGACACCCGCACCCGCAACCCGTCCCTCAAGAACCGCCGCTTCACCGTCGCGCCACGCTAGGTAGTGAGATTCCGGAGCCATGGAGGCGGCGTCCGGGTTAGCCTCCTGGGTGTGATGCAGCGGCCGGACGGGTTCGACCTCGACCACCACGGTGATCTGGAGGTCGGTCATGGACTTGTCGATCTCGCAGTCAACGTCCGAACCGGTACGCCGCCGGCCTGGCTGGTCGAGGAGATCGCCGGAAGCCTGGCGGACCTCGCGTCGTACCCGCGGCAGGAGCCGGCCCTGGCCGCAGTCGCCGCTCGGCACAACTGTGAGCCCGATCAGGTGCTCCTCACCGCGGGCGCGGCCGAGGCGTTCGTGCTGATCGCGCGGGCCTTCAAGACCAAGCACCCGGTCGTCGTTCATCCCCAGTTCACCGAGCCCGAGGCGGCCCTGCGGTCGGCTGGGCATCTGGTCGATCGGGTGATCCTGCGGCCCGAGGACGGGTTCGTGCTCGACCCGCGGGCGGTGCCGGCCGATGCGGATCTCGTCGTGATCGGCAATCCGACCAACCCGACCTCGGTGCTGCACCGCGCCGACGACCTGCGGGAACTGGCCCGGCCCGGCCGGATCCTGGTCGTCGACGAGGCGTTCATGGACGCGGTGCCGGGCGAGCCGGAGTCACTGGTCGGTGCCTCGATCCCGGGGCTGATTGTGATCCGCAGCCTGACGAAGACCTGGGGTCTGGCCGGGTTGCGGGTGGGGTACGTCGTGGCCGCCGCCGGGCTGATCGAGCAACTGGCGGCGGTCCAGCCGCAGTGGCCGGTGTCCACTCCTGCACTCGCGGCGGCAATTGCTTGCAGCAACAAACGAGCACTGGAGGAATCCGCCCAGGCGGCCCTGGAGATCGACCGGCACCGGGCCCATCTGCTCGACGGCCTCGGCTGCTCGGCGGGACTACCTGGCGGCGCGGCTTCGGAGTACGGCGTCGGGGGTTCGGAGTACAAGGGGGTGGAGACGTTCGGGGTGGCGCGGGGGCCGTTCGTGCTGGTGCGGGTGCAGGGGGCGGCGATGCTGCGGGAACGGTTGCGGGAGCGGGGAATTGCCGTGCGGAGGGGTGACACGTTCCCCGGGCTGGGGCCAGACTGGCTGCGGATCGCTGTGCGGCCGGACAGTGTCACGGACGGCTTCCTCAAGGTCTGGCGCGACCTGCTTGGTTGACACCGGCGATCGCTGCTGAACCGAGTGCTCGCTGTACCCCGCGCAGAGGTTTAACCCCGATCTACTTTGCACACAGGGAGTCCACTCAGGTACTCCAGGCATTCCCGAAGGGAGCAGCATCATGGGCATCAACGACGACGACATGACGACCTCGTCCGGCGGAGGCGAGGGCCTTGCCGACGGTGGCGCGACACCCGGTGCGCACGACGGGGGCGCCGACGGAGGTGCGGACAGCGGTACCGGCGGTGGTGAAGGACCCGCGGACGGTGGCGCTGTGAGCGGTGCGACCGACGGTGGTGCCGACGGCGGGGCAGCGGTCGAAGCCAGCGACGGCGGCGCGGACGGTGGCGCCGACAGTGGTGCGGAGGGTCCCGCGGACGGTGGCGCCTCACCCGGTGCGACTGACGGTGGCGCGGACGGTGGCGCCGACAGTGGTGCGGAGGGACCCGCGGACGGCGGTGCCTTGCCAGGTGTCAGCGATGGCGGCGCCGACGGAGGAGCCGACAGCGGTGCCGAAGGACCTGCCGACGGTGGAGCTTCTCCGGGTGCCACTGACGGTGGGGCGGACGGTGGCGCCGGCGGAAACTCCGGGAGTAGGTGATTCCCATGCCGGAAGCCGGGCCGCCGCCGGACAGGCACCCGGCTTCCGGTCGTCCGGCTTCTGACCGCCCGGCGCTCCGGCGCTGCGTCGCGGCTGACCTCGACGAGTTCAGTAGTTCGTACTGGGGCTCGCAGGCTCTGCTCTCACCTGCTGAGGAGCTAGAGGGTCCCTTCGACGACCTGTTCACCCTGCAGGCCGCTGACGAGTTGCTCTCCCAGCGCGGACTCCGTACGCCGTTCCTGCGGATCGCGAAGAACGGGGAGGTCGTCGGGGACGGGCAGTTCACTGGGGCTGGCGGAGTGGGTGCCGAGATCGCGGACCAGGTTCGGGACGACAAGGTGGCCGCACTGTTCGCCAGCGGGCACACCGTCGTACTGCAGGCGCTCCACCGCACCTGGCCGCCACTGGTCGACTTCGCCACGCAGTTGTCGTCCGAGGCCGGGCATCCGGTGCAGATCAACGCGTACATCACGCCGGCGGAGTCGCAGGGGTTCTCCGCGCACTACGACGTACACGACGTCTTCGTGCTGCAGGTGGCAGGCGAGAAGCACTGGACAGTGCACGAGCCCGTGCACGTGGATCCGCTCCGCAACCAGCCGTGGACGGACCACTCGTCTGCTGTTGCCGCAGCTGCTCGGGACAAGGCGCCAGTGATTGACGCCGTACTGCGCCCGGGTGATGCGCTGTACCTGCCGCGGGGCTTCCTGCACTCGGCCAAGGCGCTTGGTGGAGTCAGTGCGCACCTGACGGTCGGCCTGCACACGATGACGCGATACCTCCTCGTCCAGGAACTGGCCAACCTCGCCGCAGACGAGGCCGAGCTGCGGACTGCCTTGCCGCTCGGGTTCGACCCAGGCGACCCAGCACAGGTCGCCAAGGTGCTGGGGAAGGTGTCGTCGCTCTTCGCCGAGAAGATCCAGACCGCGTCGGCCGACGAACTCGCCGCACGCCTCCGCCGCCGTACCTGGTCCGGCAACCGACCCGCCCCGCTGCCACCACTCGCCCACGCCGCAGCAATCGCGGCCCTCGCCCCCGGTACTGCGGTACGCCTGCGCGCGGGCCTTCGGTATCGCCTGGTCGAGGGCGATCCAGTCCGCCTCCAACTCCCGGACCGGACAATCTCGTTGCCTGCAGCAACCTACGATGCCCTGGCGCGGCTTCTCTCGGGCGACGAGCTCAAGGTCGGCGAGCTACCCGGCCTGGACGAGGCCGACCAAGTGGTGGTCGTCCGTCGCCTGATGACCGAAGCAGTGCTCATCGCGAGCACTCCGTGACCCACCCCTCCCCACCCACCCCGCGACCCCCCAACCCGGACTCGCGGCCCGAGCCGTCTCCACCCGGACGGCGGTCGCCAGGCTCGGACTCGTGGCTCGAGCGTTCGCCAGCTGGATCGCGGTCGCCCGAGTCGGTGTCGCCGTCCGAGGTGCTGAGGTGCGCGGCCTCTGCCGAACTCCGCGGCGACTCCCTGGTCGCCTCTGCCCCGCCTGCAGAACGCTGGTTGCTGATCGAATCCCGCACCCCCTGGCCCCGCGAAGCCCTCAACGCCCTCCGCCCCGCCGATCCGACTACCGGCCTCGACCTCGCCGCCGCGGTCGCTCGTTTGTGTGTTGCTCAGCGATGCCGACCTGCTCTGATCAGGCGCTACGGCCGCATCGACCGCAAAGCTCCCCGTCGGTGGGCGATGGTCGACAGCCGCCCCGGTCACGAGTCGGTCCGCTGGGGCGACCTCCCCAACGACGACCACCTGCTGAACGTCCTCTCCGGCGCCGACCCAGGAACCCCCAGCACCGAACCCATCTACCTCGTCTGCACCCACGGTCGCCACGACGCCTGCTGTGCCATCCGAGGTCGTCCTGCGGCAGCAGTCCTCGCAGCCGCCTATCCGAACCAAACCTGGGAATGCAGTCACGTAGGCGGCGACCGCTTCGCCGCCAACCTCGTCTTCCTCCCCCACAGCCTCTTCTACGGCCACGTCCCTGCAACCCATGCCGCCACCCTGGCAGCCCAATACAACAAGGGCTCGATCGTCCCCGCGTACTTCCGAGGCTCGGCCGCGGTGTCCGCGCCCGTCCAAGCAGCCCAACACTTCGCCCGAGAAGCCGGCCTCTCCCTCTCCGTAGACGCCCTCCACCCCATAGCCGTCCACCAACTAGCCCCCGCTCAGTGGCAAGTCCTCCTGGACAACGATGGCCATCCGCTCGAGGTAAAAGTCTCCGCCCACCTCACCACCATCAACGCCGCCCTGACCTGCGCCGCGACGGCCCCCGGCCAAGCCCGCACCTTCACCCTCACCACCCCCATAAACTCCCCTAGCGACCCACCCCTGGGAGGCGGCCGATGACTGGAGAGTGCGGCTCATGGCTGACCGAGGAATGAGGCTGTCACCGCAATGCGGAGCATGACCCGCACCAGGCTCCCACTGCGAACACCCGCCGGAACCGCGGACACCTCACCGGTACTTCGGACACCTGAGCGGGACCGCGGACACGTTATTTCCTGTCCGAGGTCCCCTCTTCTTGTCCGAGGTCCTGGCAGGGTATGCGGACCCACCACAGGCGCACTGGCGCGGCCCGAAGCGTCACCGACGTCCGGGTCGAGGCACGCCTAGTGGGATTGACCCGTTTCGACGGACAGGGTTGATGTGGGGTGGTCAGGCTACCTGTTCGGCGGTGGCTGTGATGGTGGATTCGTACTGTGTGGGGCTGAGGTAGCCGAGGGTGGAGTGGCGTCGGCGGGTGTTGTACCAGCCCTCGATGTAGTCGAAGAGCGCGCTGGTGGCGGCCTTGCGGGTAGGCCAGGCGCGGCGGTGGATGAGTTCGGTCTTCACGGTGGCGAAGAAGGACTCGGCCACGGCGTTGTCCCAGCACTGGCCCTTGCGGCCGACCGACAAGGTCACGCCCAGATCGGTTGCCAGGTTGGCGTACTGGGCCGAGGTGTACTGGCAGCCCCTATCGGAGTGGAACACCACCCCGGGCGCGGGGCGGCGCCGGTTGACGGCGTCGGTGAGCGCCTCGGCGACCAGGTCGGTGCGCAGGTGGTCGGCTGTCGCCCAGCCGACCACGCGGCGGGATGCGAGGTCGATCACGGTGGCCAGGTAGAGCCAGCCTTGCCAGGTGTGGATGTAGGTGATGTCGCCGCACCAGCGGCGGTCCAGCTGACCGGGGTGGTTCGGGTCGATGCCGAAGTCGCGGCCGATCAGGTCCGGGCGGTGTGCGGCGTCGGGGTCGGGGATCGTGGTCTTCTTCCATCGCCGCGGGATGCGGCCGTGCCGGTCGGCGGCCTGCATCAGCCGGGCGATCCGCTTCCGAGAGCATCTGTGGCCCTGGTCGAGCAGTTCGGGTGCACCCGCGGTGAGCCGTAGGTCTGGGTGGATTCGTCGTGGATCTCGATGATCTTCGCCGTCAGTTCGGCGTCGCGCTGCTCGTGGCGCGACGGGCCGCCGGCGCGGTCGGTGTAGTAGGCGGAGCGGGAGACCTGCAGCAACTCACACGCTCGCTTCACGTTGTGGTCGCCTTGCTTTTCCGCCTCGATGAACGGGTAGCAGTTCACCGGGTCTCCTTCGCGAAGAAAGCCGTGGCCCGCTTGAGGATCTCGACGTCCTCGCGCAGCCGGCGGTTGTCCCGCCGCAACTGCGCAAGCTCGTCCTTCTCGCTCGTGGTCAACCCGCCATCACCGGTGCCGGCGTCACGTTCGGCCTGTTTCAGCCATTCCCGCACCGAGGTCTCAGTCAGATCGAAGTCCTTCGCGACCTGACCCACCGACCGGTCGCCGCGCTGGCACAGCTCCACGATCTCGGCCTTGAACTCAGGCGTGAACGAACGACGAGGCCGCGGCTTCTTCTTGCCCATGGACTCCATGATGAACATCCTTCCGGAGCACAAGCTCCTGATCTCGGATGTCCGTCAAAACGGGGCAGGTCCACTAGTCCGGGGTGGGGAGTTGGCGGTCGGAGCTGTGGGCGCCGTAGTACGCGGACTGGCGGGACATGATTTCGGACATGGGCGTGCCTCGGGGGACGCCGTAGACGGTGCCGGGGAAGTCCAGGTCGCGTTGGACCTGCCAGAGGTCGTCGTGGCGGTCGGGGGAGAAGAGTTGGGCTGGATTGCCGGCGGCGATCCAGCCGATCGGCAGGACCGTGCCGGGGGCCAGGTGGGAGTTGACGTGGAGGACGCTGTTGATCCGGAGCTCGGCGCCTGTGCCCGCGACTGCGCCCGGGAAGAGTGAGGCGCCCGTGGCGATGAAGACTTCATCTTCGACCGTGGCTCCGTTCACGTGGGCGTGCGGACCGACCAGGACCGAGTCGCCGATCAGCGCCGGATGATCCGCCCGGCCGCGGACCAGGGCGTTCTCCATCACGACGCTGTTGAACCCGAGGCGGACCTCGCCGTTCTCCGCCGTCAGTACTGCGCCGTGCAGCACCCGGCTGCCTTCGCCCAGCACGACGGCTCCGCAGAGCACAGCCGAGGGCGCGACATATGCGGACTCAGGGACGACCGGTTGCCGGCCGCGGTGTTCGAGCAGCATCAGGAAATCCTCTCGTCGGACATCACCTCGGCCATCCTGTCGCAGTTGTACTTTTCGTCGGGCGGATTCTCCACAGCCCGGGCCCTCACTGCCCGGGCGGCCATCGTCCGATCCCGGCCGTCCACATCGCAGGTGGGAGGTTCGGCCGTTCGAACGAGGGTGTGGGGTGGCAGATGGAGAACCGCGAGCTACAAGGAGGACAGTAGAACATCCGTTCGAACGACGCAAGCATGCCTGACGAGTCAGCGAGCCGCCGTCGCGACCCTTGCCAAAGTCCTTACAAATAAGGCCTTACGGCCACTGTCAGGCGTCAGTCCGGTCGGCGCACAGCAGCGTTGGGAAGCACCCGCTCCAACCCGACGATCGTCCCAGCAGCCAGCAAGGCAAGGAGAGAGATCGCCAGCCACGGAAACTCGTGCCGCACCTCGAACAACTGCGCGAAGAACGCCGGCACCAGCACGCTCGCGAACGCGAACGAGTACTGCCAGTACGACAGATACTTCCCATGCCCGACGTCAGGAGCTACCGCCGCAGCGAGCGCGTTGCCCGTCGCCGCATGCAACACATCCGCCGCAGCGAAGACCACCGTCGCCAGAATCAACCCAGGCACCACCAGCTCAGTCGGAACATGCAGCAACCCGGCCATCAGCAAGCCCCAGACCGCCCACAGCACCCCGGCGAGTACAAGCACCTTCGTACGCCGCCGCCGCTCCGTATGCCGCACTACCAACGTCTGCCCAGTAGCTAGCACCACAGACACCGCCGCCAGCAGCACTCCCACGATCCACTTGGGCGCAGGCAGTGCCTCGGAGACGTAGACCGGCAGCGCGACGCCCATCAGCATCGTGCACAACGCGAGCACGGTGTTCGCGCCGATCAGTAGCAGGAACGGCTTGTCCTTCCGCAGCAACGGCGCAGGCCCGCTGTCGGCCGCCGCAGCCGCCCGGGCCTCATGCGAGGCGTGCAGCCGCATCAGTAGGAAGCCCGCAATGAAGAAGGTGACCGCGTTCACCGCCATCGCGACCAGGAACGGCCCATCGCCGCCGATGCTGAGCAGTATTCCGGCCGTCAGCGCGCCGAGCCCGAACCCACCGGCCTGCATCATCCCGGCGAGGCCGAACCAGCGATCCCGGTCGCCCGGATCCGAGATGTCCGACAGCAGGCTGAAGATCGCCGACCAGAACACCCGCTGCCCGGTCGTCGTCACCAGTGCACAGAGGAAGAGCAGCCACAACGATCGCCCGAAGAAGAACCCGACGAAGGCCAGACCCTGTGCGAACTGCGCCCCGATCACCAGGTTCCGCGGCCCGACCCGGTCGATCACCACCCCTACGGCGGCTGGTGCGGCGATCGAGAAGAGCGTGGCGACCGTCAGCATCAGCCCAGCTGTACCGAGCGGGATGTCCGCGACCCGGACGAAGAAGAGCAGGAGCAGCGGCCCGGCGCAACCACCGCCGAAGGAGTCGATCGCCAGACCGAACAGCAGTGGCGATCGACCGCGGACGTTCGGCAGTCCGAAAGACGTGGCTGTAGGCATGGAAGGGACAACCTGCTCACAGTTGGGGGCTTCCGGCCGACGACAGTAACAACGGCCGCCCGGAAGCCTCCACTCTATTTCACCCCTGCGGCGCCGCCTCCCGTACCGACACGTGCCGCAACGGCCGCCAGGCGATCGCGGTCGTCACCACCATCCCCACGAACGCGAACTGGAACGGCGCAACCAGCCCGTAGTTCTGAGCCAGTGCTCCGCCCAGCAGCGCCCCGAGCGCGGAACCACCCACAGACGCCAGCGCGTACACGCTGTTCACCCGGCCCATCAGCGCCTCCGGAGTGGCGAGTTGCCGGGCAGTGGTCGACACGATCCCCCACACCACGGCGTGTACTCCGAACACGGTCATCGTCGCGCCGGCCACCCATGGATTCCGGGTCAGCGCCAGGATCAGGTGAACAGTGGTCTCGATGACGAGCCCGGCGCGCAGCAGGGTCAGGCTGCCGACCCGCGGCTCGAGGTAGTGGTACACCGGCATCCCGGCGAGCGCGCCGAGCGAGGTCCCCGAGATCAGCAATCCGTACTGCGTATCGCTGAGCCCGAGCCGTTGCTTGGCGAACAACACCCACGTCGCGAAGGCCGCCATGAAGGTGATGTTCATGACGAGGATGGCCAGCGCGAGCGTCCGGACCCCCGCGTGGTTCCACAGCCAGTGAACCCCCTCGCGTACGTCGAGCCACAGCGCAGTACGGGCTGTTCCGTCGGAAACAGGCGGGCGGACGCTGACTCGGGACATCAAGGCCGCGGCGGCCGCGAAGGTGACCGCGTTGAGGAGCAACGGGACGCCGGCGGCCACGGCGAACAGCAGGGCGCCGATCGACGGTCCGACCAACTGATTGCCGATGGTGCCGGTCAGATAGAGCCGGGCGTTCGCCATCCCCAGGTGCTCCTTGGGAACAGCGGTGACGAGCAACGCGCCGGACGCATTGTCGGCCAACGTCTCGGCGGTGCCCATCAGGAACAAGGCCGCATACACAGCCCACAACGGAGAAGCATCAAGCAGTACTGCGGACCCGAGCGCGGCCAGTACCACGGCGCGAAAGGTGTCGGCGGCAACGACCATCAAGCGGCGGTCGAGCCGATCGGCGAGGGCGCCGCTGAACAACGCGAACAGCAGCCAGGGGAGTTGCTGGATGAAGGCGGCCGCACCGACGGCGGCGGGTTCATCGGTGATGGAGGCGACCAGCAGCGGGCCGGCGGCGAGCATGGCGCCGTCGCCGAGATTCGAGATGGCCGCGGCGGGCCAGATCTTGCGGAAGTCCCGCCCGAGTTCGGGTGGGAGAAGAGAAGGACGCATCGACGCTCCAGAGGACTGACGGCAGGCTGGACAGGCGACGCCACTCGACGTCGCCGGGTCGCCCGGTCAGGGGCCCCTGCGTCAGCGGAAGCTGATCAGTACGCCGACCGGACGGTGCGGGCCACGTCCTCCGATGATCTGGACATCGCTCCCACCTCCTGCCTTCGATGCGGGACGGGCGGTCGCTCCGCGCCATCTCGGCCCAGACCTTACCGCCGTCCACCACCCCACCGGCACCCATTTCTGCCCTCAGCAGCAAGGTCCAGTCCACCCCCGCCGACCAGGAGCGCTATCCTCGACGATCGGCAGCCCGCTCGGTTCCCCGACGGTCCGCCTGGAGGGTTCGCATAGTGGCCGAGTGCGCTGGTCTTGAAAACCGGTATGGCGGGTGACCGTCATCGTGGGTTCGAATCCCACACCCTCCGCTTTGAGGGGCGCGAATAGCCTCGTGACCTGCGAAAACACCCGGCTGAGATCGCCACCGCGTCTGTCCGGCTGAGTCCGGCTCTATCCAGTTGAAACCGGCTGACTTCGGCTCTCCATGCAATATGCGTGCAATCGTCCCCTATGTTCCAGCCCACGCAACTTGACCCCTGAGGGCTGGAACATAGGGGGCGGCCCGTGGGCCAGAATGTGCCGCATGACTGTTCGCCTGTACGTCGGCCCCGCCTATGGCATCGCAGATGCGGACGACCTTCGTGCTCGGATCGAGGCCTGGCGGTCAGATCCATCATCGCCACCTCCTCGAGCCGCACGGACGGGGGAGTACCTCCGTACCGGCGCCGGACAGCTTGTGTGGGTGGGGGACGACGACGTCGTACTTCCGCTCGCGTGGTTGGCCGACGAGTCGGCAATCTCGATCGCAAAGGTGATAGGCGATGCGTACCGACACGCGGCGAGGTTGCCGCGTCGGGCTCTCCTCGATGACGTGACGGTCGAAGCTTGGGTCACCAGTATCAGCGGCGAAGACTTTGCCGCTTTGACAGCAGCTGGGGCCCTTGAGCACGCACCGACTGGCGATGCGCGTCTGGTAGTCGGCAACACGGTGAGGGTGCGTGCGCACGGTGAAGTGCCGAGGTCGGCTGACCTGGATGAGGCCACGATCTTCAAGATCGCGGCTCAGCATCTGCCGAAAGGCATGACCGTCACTGGCGTCGAGGTGGTGGTAATCAACAGCACTCACGATCTTGTAATCGTTGAGGCAACTCTCAGCCCACGTTCAAGGCTCACTCTCGGGCAAGTGATCCACGCAGGGGAGGGCATCTCGGCCCTGCTTCAGGTAGCTGAGTTGGATGCTGCCAGGGCGTGGGCACTCGTGCAGAGTGGACGGGGTGACCTGCTGATCGGGCAACACGAGAGCGACTGGTTGGAGGTGAAGTCGGCTGCGTACAGGTTGGAGGAGCCAGCGCAGGTCATCGAAGCTTCCCAAGATGTCGCAAGGCTGGCGAATGGCGGCACAGCCGGACTGCTCGTCTGCGGGTATAAGACGAAGCGGCTCCAAGGTGGAGGTGAGCTGATCACAGCTCTCTCTCCGATTCCTGATGACCGCGCGCAGGTCGCACGTCTCCGTCGTGCCCTCGACCGCACGATCTATCCACCTATCCCAGGACTGCGGATCTCCTATGTCCCAGTGGCACGGTCCTCCACCGGGTTGCTGGCCGTCTTTGTGCCACGACAGCTGCCGAGGTTGAGGCCCTTCCTCGTACACGGCGCCGTCGCGGCTGGCCGGGTGGAAGGCGCATTCATTTCCATCGTGACGCGCCGCGACGACGAGAGCCTGTCCATTACGGCGGCCCAGATCCACGCCTTGTTGGCTGGTGGTCTGGCCCAGGATCCAGCCGAATATGCGGACACAGTTCAGGATGCAGGTCTGCCGATGAGTTATCCCGAAGTACCCCTGACGCCTAGGTTTCATCCGAGCCGTTTCGCGGACCCCCTTCAGTTTCAACCTGACATGCCAGGCCTGAATTTGCGCGCAGTGATGAGTTTGGAAGTTCCCATTGGACCTGAATTCCTAATTGAGCCACGCCACCGGAAGCGGCTCCTCGCGGCCTTGGACGCGTGCGGCGGGAACGCCTGGATGCAGCCGTCCGGCGCATGGCAGTCCACATCTCACGCGGTCTTCGCCCGCGAGGTCGACAACGGGTTTGAGCGGTTAACGATCACCCGTGAGACGGGAGTGAACGCCATCATTGTGATCGCCGATCATGTCGCCGCGGCTCACGGACAGATGGCGAGCATGGCCTTCGTGATCGACCAGTTAGCCGATTTGATTCGTCGCTGCGCATCTGACCTACGCGCTCCAGTCCACGGGATTGCCTCAGGCGGACGCCCTCGCGTGGTGGAACTCCATATTGAGGCACGAGGCAAGACGCCGGCCGGCTCATCTCGAACGCTGTCTGAATTCGTTGATTTGGCGCCGCTCGGAGAGGGACGAACGCGAGGGCTGACCGACGGAGCTACAGCGTGGCCACCTTCGTGGGCTACCGGCGGCGCCGAACGCGCGCTCGCTCTCGAAGCTTTCCGGCGCACGGCGCTCGACTGGGGGTATCTGGACCCTGATCCCGCATTCGCGGCGCTTGGCTGGTCCCCGGGCTGAACAGGGTGGTGCTCACCGACCAGACGGTTGCAAACCTTCCCGCCCGCTGGCCCTGTCGGGGACAGCGGGGACAGGTGATTCGCGCGGTCCCCGATGTTTCGGTGCAAAACCGCAGGTTAGAGCCTAGCGGGGACAGCGGGGACAGCGGGGACAGCGGTTGGAGTCCCCCGCGCTGGCCGTGCTGCGAAGGCGACGCGGAACGCCGTGCAAACCACATGGCCGGCGCGCTCAGACGAGGAAGGCGGTCAGGGGCGGTCTCGAGCCGCGACCTTCCGCTTTTCAGGTCGCGAGACCACCGCACTCCACCGCAATCGCGACCGTGGCTGAGGTCGCCGCTAAGCGTCGAGCATCGGCTGCAAGACGCCGATGTTGCTACAGCGATGGCTACACCGCGCAGCCATCTCCCGTATGTTCCAGCCCCCATCCACCGGGGTCGTGAGGCTGGAACATACGGGGATCTGGCTTGGTGGGGTGAGTGCTGCGGTGGTGGCGCCGGGACAGCCGGGACAGCCTTTGCGGGGGGTGTCCCGGCTCGCCGGGGGTAAAAACCGCAGGTCACCGCGCTGCCGGGACAGCCGGGACAGGTGGTGGGTGAATGTGGTGCTGCTGGGGCGGCATGCGAAGCGCGCTGCGCAGGTCGTAGCAATACAACCTTTGCGATAGAAGCGATACCGGCGAGGCGATACAGCCATCGCAGAGCTCAACCTCGCAGTCTTCGTGGTCAGTACACGCCGAACACCCAGATCGCGGCCGCCGCGAGGACTGCACCGATTGGCAGAGTGATTGCTGCAACTTTCAAATCAGCATGACGATCGGCTCGTCGATTGCGGATCTCCTGTCGTGACATCGCTCTGATCCTGTGGCCTGGAAATCCGTAGCCAACTCGCCTTTGCAACCGCTCCTGGAGATCCCAGCCCGTGACGGTGGACAGGACTGCGATTAGGGTCCCCGATATCCCTATGCTGATTGGTGGACGTTGATCGACCAGGAACCACGCCCAAGAGACGAGAGCCCCGCCAGCCGCCAGGATCGGAAGTCGTGTCGTGAGCGGCTTCCAGCGCGGGCGCGGCGTTCCTTCCGCCAGCAGGACGTCTGCAACTTCACTTGCGATGTGCTTCTGCGCGGGATCGGTGAAGGTGATGGAGGGTTGTTCTCCATGGCGGAAGTCCACCCCAAACCAGCTGTGACCCGGTCCGCCGCGCAGCATAAGGCGTCGTGTCTCCCAGTCGGCGGCAGTGCCGAGCCTGGAGATGTCGAACTCGGTTGGATTCCCGTCATTGCCGATGTAGTAGAGGCCGGCATCGCCGGTTCGTTCCTTCATCAGTGCAACTGCGTCCCGAATGGTGTCCTGATCCAGCCGAAGCGATCTGATCTGCAGGATGCCGGGCCCGAGGTCCACCACGCGGGGCCCGAAGAGCCAGTTGAGAGCCATGCACCGAAACCTATTGCAAGAACTCTCAGTTGCGCCTCGTGCATCGCTAGCTAGGCGCTCGGCAGCTTCTCTGAGCCTCCGGCTCAAACCTGGCTGCCATGCCGAGCGCGATGGAGGAGAATCATGCAGGTGTCGAAGCTGCACCTCCCCGGAGAGCCCGATCTGACGCCTCTTGATCGGCGGGCTCTGGCCGCGCTGACCCGCGATCTGTCGGCGGTCGATTCAATCTGGTCACGCCTCGATGTTGCGATGCTGACACCTCCGGCGGCGGGAAGTGTCGCGAGTGCCGATCTGACGGATAAGTTGCATGCCTACGCCCATGATCACGCCGCGATGTCGCTGCGGGCGTCGGTCGACCACCTTATGGCCTGGCGAACCTTGCTGCGCGCAGGTGAGATACCGATATACGCCCACCTGTCGCTCCTCCGCACGGCCCACGAGGCTGCGCTTATGGCTTACTGGCTCGCGGAGCCAGCCATCGACGCAAGGAGCCGCCTTGGACGAGGTGTGGCAGCGCAAGCCGCTGACTACGACGAACGCCGCAAGTTGGAAGACGCGATCGGCCTCACCGTGGTCGCTCCACCAGCCAAGCTTGCAGTCGACCGTCTGAGCGATCTGATGAAAGCTGCCGACGGTCTGGGGCTCGTATGCCTCAACAAGAAGGGGCAGCAGGTGCTGGCGGTCGGCCTGCCCGCGACGGTTGAGTTGTTTGATCTCTATGAGTCGGTCGAGCGGGGCGCTAAGGCACAGTCTCTCTACCGGTTCTATTCGGGGTACGCACATGCCAAGCAGTGGGCGCTATCGCGAGGCGCCCAGCCGCAAGCACCGCTTGACCATTTAGGCCGAACCGTGGCGCGCATCGAAGGAAGCGCCCTTGTGGCAGTTGGTGCGACACGGCGGGCAGTCGAGGCACTCGATCGCGCGACCACCGCGTACGAGATGCTGCGAGCCACAATCTAGGCCCAGTCATCGACTGGGACCACTGCCGGGGGTGCCGATGTCCGAGCCTGTGCCGGCGGTTCGCTCGAAGCCGGGTGAGTACTTCGTTGCGGCTGAGCGCGTCGAAGTCGATCTCCAGTTCTGGTACGGCGACGCGGTGTACGAGGTCATCAGCGTGCCGAGGCGGTGGGGTGCGGCTTGGATGGCGACAGTCCGCCAGATCGAGGGGTTGCGGCCGGGGATCGAGTTCCGGGCGATGCTGCACGTGGGTCGCAAGGTGGATGGCTGATCGAAGCAGGTCGCAACCGGAGTGCACGGCCTTCTCTTCACCCCGGAACATGACCTCGTAGGTCTTGCCGCCGGTATCGATTGCGACCGTGCTCGAGGAGGCGAACTTTCCGAAGAAGTTCTTGTCCGACACATAGGAAACTGACTTGATACGGCTATACGGGATGCTAGTCACGGCGGCCTGCTTCACGGATCGTGGTGAGGCGGCGCGTGGAGGGCTCTGCGGATGCGAGTGAGCCGGCCGGTCGATGCTGTTGGTGCCCTAGCCTTCGAGGATGGAAGAAGGTCTGGAGGCACTGCGGCAGGCCCTGGCTGAGTCCGCTGCTGAACGTGATAGGAGCAGTTCCACACGGCCAAAAATTTGGTGATGGTTCTGGCTGGGGAGATCCGAGAGTTGGTGGCCGACTTGCAAGTCCTTATCAGTTTCGCCTGACTGTGGTAAGAAGCCGATGCAGAATTGCTGCCCCAGAAGCCCCCAAGGCTTGAGGTGGCACGGAAGTAGGGGAAGAGCGCTGGTGGGCTTTGTCAACGGTGAGCAGGTTCGGTGGACACGTTGGTGGGCGCCGGCAGGGGTGGAGTTGAGCACCTCGAATGGCGTATTGCCAGATCCACGTGGGGAGATCAGCCAATACTTCAACCGGGAGGTCCGCGAACTCAGCGAGTTTCAAGGCATGCGGGCTCTGGTTCTACTTGGTGAGCCAGGCGTCGGCAAATCTGCAGAACTCAAGAAGGAGCTCGCCCGTCGCGCCGTAACTGGTGACGATGTCATTCTCGTCGATCTCGGCGAGTACACGACCGTCGGCGAGGTCGAGTCAGCAATCCAGCAGGCAGTGACAGCCTGGAAAGCGAGGGCAACCGCTGAGTTGACGCTGGCGTTCGACGGATTCGACGAGCCACTGCTTTCAATCTCCAACCTCTCGGACGTCCTGAAACGCGAACTCGAAAAGCTCGACCTCGCGAGGCTGCGCGTGATGATCGCTAGCCGTGGTGCGCAGTGGCAAACAGTCCTGACCGATACCTTCGAGGGGTGGTGGCCAACCGCCGTCGTGACACTGGTACTCGCGCCGCTCACAGAAAGCGACATCCGCGCCGCGGCGTCCACCGAGCTCGAGGACGTGGATGGTTTTATCGAGGCAACACACGCTGCGTCTGGCGAGCCTCTGTCGGCTTGGCCCATAACGCTACGTTTGCTCCTTGCCGCAGCCCGACAGGGCAGGTTCCCTGAGCGCCGAGTAGATGTCTACAGGGCCGGCATCGAAGGGCTCGCCGCGGAAACAGGGCGGCGACGCGACCGTCGTCAAGACGGCCCACCGCTACCTCGTCGCCTTGCAGCAGCCCAGAAGCTCGCTGCGATCGGCCTCCTCACCGGACGCAGCGCGATCGTCCGACGGACAGAACCTGGCGCCGACAGCAACATCCTTGCCCTTGACCAAGTGATGAGCGACGACGTCACCCTGGTTGAACTCGAGGCTGTCTACGACAGCGCCCTTCTCGTTGGTGACGGGGAGGCTCGGAGATGGACCCACCGAACTGTCGAGGAGTATCTGTGTGCTATTCACCTGCACGAACTCCCGCTGCGTACGGCTCTCAGCCTGCTCGCCGACCCGGGCAAGCCCAGCCAACTCCTGCCACAAATGGTGGAGGCAGCCGGATGGCTCGCTGCCCTACGCGACGACGCGTTCGACTGGCTGGTTGATCATCAGCCAACCGCATTGCTGACCCCGGACCTCCGCAGCCGCCCTGACTACCAGCGTGCTCGCGTCGCTAAGGCCTTGATCGACGGCATGGTCGACGGTGAACCGATCGCGGATCGAGTCGCCTATGACGGCCTTGCCTATACAGGACTGGCCTCCGACCTTGCGCCGCTATTAGCTCCAACAGAACCGGACTGGCGACAGCGCGAAGCGGTAGTCATCATCTCGCGGACAGGGATCCGCGAACTCGACGAACAGTTGGTCGCGATAATCGAACTGGCGGCTGCGGAGCATGGCTCGCACGAGTACACCATGAAGGTCATCACCGCCGAGTTGGCAGTATCTGCCTTGGGCACGGTCAGCGAAACGGATTTGGTCGAGCGTCTCGTGACGATCGCGACGGATCCGACGTGTCCTTGGCCGCTCCGAGCGGCCCTGATCGGGAACCTATGGCCGCAGCATCTCGACACGGCGCAACTATTCGCGACAATCTCTGAATACGATCGCGGCACTCGCTCCCGCTTCGGGCGGCGACTCACCCAGATCTTCTACCGAGCCATACAAGAGGGCAGTGCAAAGCCAAGCGAATTCGTAGACTGGGTCGCCCACCTCTCGTCCAGCGATCACCACGAACCAGCAGTGGGCCGCGTGATCAGTGCACTCGCAATCGAGGTCATCCAATCTGGGGAGCCAGGCGATCAGGCCTGGCAAACGGCCGTAGCCGGCGTAACTGGGCAACTGGGCGCTACCCGCCCGTTGCCCGGACTTCGAGAGGCCGACGTCACGGAGTTGCCCGATGAGCGGCGCCGCCTCTTCGTTCGCGACCTGTTGATGGCGGCGCGAGCCACCCGAGCAGTCGAGATCACGATCGAGCGACTGCACCGCCGTTTGTTCATCGTGTCGTCCGATCTTGGGTGGTGGGTCGATCATCTCGTCGAAACCTATGAAGAAGGCGATGAACCGAGTGTCGCCATCGCAGTGTTGAAACGACTCGCCTGGGATGCCACGGACGATGAATTGAACGTCGCATACCAACGGGACAACGTGCCGTCGGCCGCGAGGGTCGTACTCGACGCTGTGTTCGGCGAGCAGGCCAGGGCAGAGCGGGCGCTGGCACGTGAGGATGAGGCGCGACGCGCAGCCGAGGCCGAAGCCGACAAACACGCAGAGCAGTTCTCGGCCAGCCGGTTCGCAGACGCAATAGCGGCAGCAGACTTTGGACTCCTGGCAACGGAACTCGACCGCGAAGTCGAAGGCTCGGAAACGACCAACTGGCCGGGACGGGCCTGGGGAGCTCTCGATGCGGACCAGCGGCGCCAAGCCGCCAACCTTGCAATAGATTTCCTAGCGAGTATCGGAGACCCGGCTGGCAAGCCAAACACACTGGGCCGGGCGGCCGTCGCACACGCAGTAGCCGGGGCCGTAGACCGAGCGCTGGTTGGCCAGGTGACTCCTCAGGCCTGGCTCACCATGCTCCCCAGCCTGCTGAGTGCACCAGGTTGCCGGGACGTCACCTTGGAAGCCCTTCCACACGCACATCAACTCGACCCCGAGGCAACAACTCGCTACCTCGTCGAGCAGTTGAAGAGCGACGCCGCCCGCGGCTCCGTGCTTTTGATTGAGGCTCAACAGCTAATGCGGATCGAACGGCTGAGCGAAGAAGCGCTGAAGTGGGTGGAGGACCCGAACCTGGATCGGCGCGGCACAACCAGCCTCCTGGTCTTGGCGGCGACCACACATCCAGAACAAGCAACCGAACTAGCGATCCGGCTGATCGGACAACTACCGGCGCCGACGGGCTCCTCGCCGACAGATGCGGATGCTGCCGAGCGCGACAACCAGGCACGGCGGACGGCCGTCATGGCAGCCACAGCACTAACAAGTATCGGGCTATCTGCGCCGGCATTCGAACTTCTACTGCACGCTTTCGCATCTGACACAGCATTCGCACAAGAGGTCATACGCGAGGCCGACCGTATCGCAGACTGGAGATCTTGGACCGGGTTAACCAACGCTCAGATCACCGAACTCTACATGTGGGCAGAGAAGGACCTGCCGCACGAACAGATCGCACCTCCCGGCGGAATCACCCAGGCCGATCCCGTCGGCGAGTTCCGTTCCAACCTCATTCGGCGACTAATCGCCGCCGGCGATGAAGAGGCAGCCAGCGCTCTCGAAGACCTGTCAAAGCGCACCGACAACGTGTGGTTGCGCTCCGAAGCAAACAAGATTCGAGACGCCAGAAGAGCCGACGACTGGTCACCACCCTCGCCATCCGAGGTACTCGAGTTGACTACCCACCCAGACAAACGCATCATCGCCACGCGAGAGCAGTTGGCAGAACTCGTGCTCGATGTGCTCGACGAGATCGCTCAAGAACTGCAACGTGATCGCGGACTCCTTACGGACCTCTGGCCGCGCCAACGTGTGCACAACAAGTGGGTTGGCCGCGTGCCAGTAGACGAGAACGCCCTATCGACCTGGCTTTCTCGGCAGCTTCAAACCAGACTGTCTAGCCGAGTCGCGATACTGCGCGAAGTTGAGGTGCAACCAAGACTCAGCGGAGCCATAGGGGACATCCCAGACCTGCTGGTCGTGCTCACGACTAAACGCGGCGTGCTGACCCTGCCCATCGAGGTCAAGGGCAACTGGCACGCGGAGGTGACCACGGCGATCGAGGACCAACTCGCTGATCGCTACCTGCAGGGACCCAATGGCACGATCGGCATCTACATCGTGGGCTTCTTCGCAGGCAGCGACTGGAGCGATAGCGACCAAAGGCGCCGGTCGGATGCAGGAAGAATCGGCCACGAGGATCTCACTACGCAACTGAAAGCCAGGGCTGCTTCGCTGGCCGAGCGTGGTCTAACCACGCATCTCAGGGTCATCGATCTGTCGTTAGCGCACGGAGAGCCGGATGCCACTGCTAACTGGGGTGCGGCAGCGAAGAAGGCTCCCGCGAAGAAGGCTGGGGCTGCGAAGGCGGCAGCGAAGAAGGCTCCCGCGAAGAAGGCTGGGGCTGCGAAGGCGGCAGCGAAGAAGGCTCCCGCGAAGAAGGCTGGGCCTGCGAAGGCGGCAGCGAAGAAGGCTCCCGCGAAGAAGGCTGGGCCTGCGAAGGCGGCAGCGAAGAAGGCTCCCGCGAAGAAGGGTGCCGGCGCGGGAGGCAGGTCGAGCAAAAGAGTGGCGGCGCCCGGCTTGGGAAGGGGGCCGGCAGCCGATTCTTCGATTCGAGGTAAGGCTGAGTAGTCCCTATCAGCCTTATCCGTGGGCGCGGTGCGCGTTGTATGTGCCATATCCTTTGAGGATGCAAGAAGGTCTGGAGACACTTCGGCAGGAATTGGCTGAGTTTGCGGCCGAGCGTGACTGGGAGCAGTTCCACACGCCCAAGAACTTGGCGATGGCTCTAGCTGGTGAGGTCGGAGAGTTGGCAGCCGAGCTGCAATGGCTTACCGACGAAGAGATCCGGCAGGGGCTCGCCACGGGCGTTCTCCGTCAACGGGTTGCTGGTGAGGTGGCAGACGTGTTCATCTACCTGTTGCGGTTGGCGGACGTATGCGGGATTGAGCTGTTGTCGGCTGCGCACGCCAAGGTGGTCGAGAACCGCGTCAGGTATCCCGTGGAGAAGGCGCGAGGCAATGCGCGCAAGTACGACGAACTAGCGGATGAGGAGTAGACCGTGCGGGTGATCATCCAGCCGTCCTTCGGCAATCCGACAGCGCGAAGGCACTGGAAGGACACGCTGGCCAAGGACGTCCCGTTCGCCAGCGAGCCATACGTCAGCGCGCTCAGGGCCGGGCAGTTTCGGTCACTCCAGGAGTTCCACCCAAACGGAGCTGCCCGGTTTTGGGGAGCCCAGAAACAGCACAACGCCAAGATGGAGACGATCGAACGCGGCGACGTTGTCCTCTTCACTGGCCAAAACCACGTGCAGGGCATCGGCGAAGTGGCGGCATCGTTTCGGAACGCAGCCTTTGCCGACCTGCTGTGGACGCCAGATCCGGAGAAGGGGTCTTGGTTGAACGTCTACAGTTTGCGCGCATTCCAGCACACCCAGATCCCATACACGGAACTGCGGCCGCTCATCGATAGCGACCCCAAGGACGTCTTCATGGGCCTTCGCATCATTCGAGATGAACGAGTCGACGTCATCCTCGACGGCCTCGGCATCTCCACGCTCGAGAACGACCACCGCGAACTAGAGCAGGCACACCGTATAGCCCTCGATCTAACCATGCGGACAGGCAACGGGCTAGTTGCTCTCGAGAGGGTCAACGTGGAAGCGACGGCCTACACCCGCACCGCGCGCGACATCGAAATCCGCCGGACCGAGGCGCTCCTGGTGCAGGCCTACCAGCAGACGCTGCCAGCCGAGAGCACAGCCAGCCGGAACCGCTGCTCTGCAGGTGTCACGGACCTGTACGTCCAGACAGGAGACATCGGCGAACTGATCGAAGCCAAGAGCCAGCCCAGTCACCACTACGTGCGAGAGGCGCTCGGCCAACTTCTGGACTACGCGGCAAGCCTTTCCGAACGGATCGATGTGCTTAGCGCCCTCTTCCCGTCCGAGCCGGCGCCCGCCGACGTCCAACTCCTGCACAGATACGGGATCGACTGCCTCTACCGGAACGCTGGCCACACTTTCTCCCGGCGTCCAGCTCTGCCCGCCCGACGACACATCTGGACCGGGCCCCGCCCAGACGCCAGAGTGATTGCTCTGGATCCTTCTCGATGAACTGTTCTGGTTGCGACTGCTAGACCCGCTGCGCCCGAGACGGTCGGTCAAGCCAGGTCTTTTTCGGAAGCCCGAATGAAGTCGTCCGGTCATCGCGCGTGAGCAGCATTCTCAGCCGAGATCGGCTCCACGAACAAGCCTGCCCGCGGGGCCTTGTCGAGCAAACTGGATCGCCTCGGCTGGCGACGAACGGCAGATGGAGCCGATGCCGCTTGGTTACGCGGAATCGGTGCACGCGGAGGTTGGGGCGACCTGGTGCTCCCAGACGACGATGTCGGCGGCCCGGAGCAGGGTGAGCTCGGCGGCATTCTCAGGTTGGTGTCGGGCAGTGACCTGTGTGAGCCACTCCTGATGGACGCGTAGGTCCGCCTGCAACAGCGGCCAAAGGTCTTGATGCGCTGTCCACCTGTCGGTGGGGGGTCCGACGTAGTAGCGGTAGAGCTCTCTGTCGTAGATCGGCACCAGCTTGGGCCGTTTGCGGTGAAGGATCTTCGACACCTTGACGACCTTGATGTTGTGTACTGGATATGACGCCTCGAAGGCATGGCGGACTCGGGCCCAGGGCCCGCGGGGGTTGTCGAGGTCGATGGTGAGGAAGTCCGCGTTGCGGCAGGCGGGGTCGGTGAGTACCGCTTCCATGGCGGTGCGTAGGTCGCGGTGGTGCCCGGTCTTGGCGAACATGGGAAGGATGTCGGCGTAGGTGAGTCTGACCGACAGCAGGACGGGAGCGAGCATGTCGAGCGCAGTGAGCGGATCCGGGTCCTCGCCGGGGCCGTCGTATGCGTGGAATGCACGCGGCGTGCGATGGTCTGGGTCCAGATAGCGCGCGAGATGCACGTCTGCGCAATTGCGGAGGTCCCCGATGCTGCGGGTCACCGGAGCCGGTTCCACAGTTCGTGGGATACGAGCGAGGACAACACAGCCCTCTCGAGTGCGCGCGCTGCATGGCGGTCGGCGGTGACGGCCCACCGCAGTTGCAGATCAGCGCGCTCAATCGCGGCCTGTCCCCATTGTTTGGCGCGCATTGGCTCACCTGCCTCGACCTCGGCTAGTCGTGCGCGCAGCCAGGCAGGGTCGGCGAGCGCCCTGTCCATCGCAGCCTCGCCTAGTCCGCTTACGAGGCCCTTGCCGCGGCTGTAGACGTGGAGTCGTCCGCGGATGCCCTTGCCGGCGCGCTCCCCGGCCATCCCCACGTAGACGATGGCCCCACGCGCGCCTTCACGTGCCATGTACACCCCCGGAAGCAGGGGAGCGGTCGCGATGGCCTCCTTCAACGGAACCCAGGTTGACCACTCCGCCATGGTGTCGAGCTGCCCAAGATGTTTCATGACCAAGCACTGTGGCACGCGAACGAGCTGCGCTCGCTTTCGGGAGGCCAGCCGACCTGCAGCGAGGTGGGCCGGCTGAGCGTGCTCTATTGACCACCTCGGCCAGAACCGCCTCCACAAAGGCACGATTGGCCATAGGCGACTATCGCGGCGCTCTGTGTAGGAGCCGTACCTCGCAGGATGTGCCGTGACAACACCCCGAGTCTTCTTCGCTCTTGCTGCGGCGACGCCCAGACGACCGCTGGATTGGCTGCGCTCCCCTTCGGCGACGGATGGGATGAGCGCTAGCCGGATAGATCCGAGGTGCGGTGAGGACTGAACGGTCGCCGAGGAGTGCGTGTTCGGCCAGCCGGGGCCCAGTGAGTAGCAAACGCGGCTTGGTACGACGAGGCTGCCTTCGCAGCGGCGGACACAGCAGAGTCACTGGCGGTGTGGGTGCAGATGGTGGTAGGCGATGCCCTCAATGCCGGCTGCGTGCCAACGACGAGCAGTGAGATCTCCATCCAGGGCGCCACGAGGAGCTGCTGCAGGGATCGCCCAGGAGACCGTCCGCTTCTGAAATGGAGGTCCGTTGCTACAGCCGGGACGCCAGGAAAGGCGGCCGAAGGCAAGAAACCGCAGGTCACAAGGGTGGTCAGGGGCGGTCTCGAACCGCCGACCTTCCGCTTTTTCAGGTCGCGAGACCGCAGCAGTCCACGCAATCGCGACCGTGCCCGAGGTCGCCGCTGAGCGCCGAGCGTAGGTCGGAAGGCGCCGATGTTGCTACAGCAACAGCTACACCCGACAGCCCACCCTCCCGTATGTTCCAGCCCCCTCCCGCCGGGTTGTGAGGGCTGGAACATACACGGGGTCTCCGCTAGGACCGCTGCGGATGGGTTGCCGGGACCGGGAAACGACAGACGGTCATCAGGTCAAACGCCTCCAATAGCTAGCCATGCCCCTGCCTGGGATTGGGCTCTCACCGACCATCCAGCGGGAACCGCAGTCGGAGCAGTCCCAGGTCTCGCCGACAGTACCGAGATCGGGGACGGTGCATGGGTGCTCGTCCTTCGCCCAGCGAATCTGGAAGGGCTTGCGCATCACACCTCACCCCTCGCGGCACGCATTATCGCGGCCCACTCGGCGCCCTGGGCAACTACGTGCATGTGTCCATCACAGACCGCATAGCCGCGGATGATCGTCTCGGCGAAGTGCCCCACCTGCTCGTCGTCGGGCAGTTGGATGCAGATGGCGCACATCAGGTACCACTCAGGCATCCCGGCCTCCGAACGGCACGTAGTGCGGTTCTCTGTCACTCATGGCCAGCACGCTAGGTCCGCCAGGCAACGCCTGTACACTCCCTGACTGCCCTCGGCGCCTGTGTAGTCCGACTGGAGCTTGGCTGGAGATGTGCTGCTGTGAGGCATCGCCGGGACAGCCCAGGTCTTGGGGTGTCCCGGCTCGCGGCGGGTAAAACCGCAGGTCAGAGCGTTGCCGGGAAAGCCGAGACAGCCGAGACAGTTCCTAACGTGTTGGCAGATATGGCGGCAGGCGCATCTCGCCACGTTCGTGCCGCCGGAGCGCCCGTCGGACAGAATGGCGTCTGCAAGCAAGTGGTCGTCCACACTGGGCGAGTGAGCGAAGGGGAGTAAACATGGCCTCGCAGCCAATCCCGCCGCGCGCGGGGCGGCCCGCTCCGGAGGAGATGCGGTCCTCCGTGTCACCAGCCCTCCGAGCAGGACTTCAGAGGTGGCTGGGGGACTGGCTGGTAGGCAACGCAGACGCCCAGGGCCGCGCCGTGCTGGTGGCCATTGGCCTGGACCTCGACTTTGAAGGCCGCACCGACTGGGCTTTCGGGGAAATCCTGTCCCACGCGGACCAGGGGGACGACGAACTCCTCGATGCGGTCCATGTCACCCTCGGCGTCCTCGCCTCCGGGCCGACGACCCTCCGCGCACCACCGCATCTAGAGGTCGCCCGCCTGCTCGCTGTCGGCCGGTCGGCCTGGAGCGCCACCGAGGAAGGGTTGGTGCACCGCGCTGACCCGACAGCACAGGCCGCCTTCGAACTCGCTACCTCCATCCCCGGCTCGGTCAGCACAGAACTGACGGAGGCGTGGGAGAAGGCTCACGCTCGCCAGAGCAAGCCGGGGGACGCCTGGGACCACGCCATCAAGGCGGTCGAGGCCGTGCTGATCCCCATCGTCCTGCCCCCAACCCAGATCAAGCCAAATCTCGGTCACGTGCTGGGCCAACTCCGCCAGCTCCGGGGACAGACGGAACTGTGGACGCTCGGCGTTCGGGGGCAGAGTCGGGACAACAGCATCCAGCCTCTCGTGAGCATGCTCACCTTGCTCTGGCCAGACCCTAATCGACATGGCTCTCCAAATCCGGAGCCCCCAGCCACGCCCGAAGAGGGCAGGGTGATGGCCAACCTCGCAACGACGATCGTGCAGTGGGCTCGCGACGGCCTGATCACTCGGCGGTGATCTGTGGCGATCGTTGACCTGGACGACCAAGAGTCGTGGCCGGCGGGGGTTGCCGATCTCGCACACGGCGAGGCGCGACGGCTGGCAGGGACGACCGAGCACTACACCGATCTGCGGGTAGTGCAGGATCACGACCTGCTCGCCGATCTCAGCGGGCACAAGCTGCGTGCCTTTCATTCGACGCGCCTTCTCGATGTTGAGGTGTCGGCAATCAGGGAGACCGGCTTGGTCGCTCTGTCAGAGGATCTGATTACCACCCGTCTTGGGTATGCCGTCGCCGCTGGAGCGCTGTCACCGGAAGCGGCTGAGGTGATCGCCTCTGAGCATCTCTTGAATGACCTTGACGGGCGCGGGGCGTATCGGGTCGGGCAGGTCTGCTTTGTCTCTGGAAAATCCGTATTTGTTGACGATGTCGACGGATTGTCGCCGCTGCTTGGGCATTGGGGAGGCGAGGCTATCTACTTTGCCTACCACGAAAAAGATCCGAGAGCGCTGCGTCTGCGCCGTATCGGTCAACCGGCAGTTGTGGTGGCGCATCTCGACCTGTCAGTCGGTGGCATCCACGATTACCAAGTCGATCGGTTGCTCAAGGCTTTCGTGGGGCGGGTGCTCAAACTTGGATGTGTTGCTCCAGAATTCCATTATTTTGCCAACGTTCCCAGTGGCGATATTGAGGATATCTTGAGACCCGGCGATGCCGACTACGCTGCGCTCGGAGATATGCCGTCCGCCTGATGTCAATTGCGCGAAGCCAAGTCACCGGTATCCCGGCTCGCCCGAGGGATAAACCGCAGGTCATTCCTAGGAGCGGGGACGGTCAAGAGGGTGTTACGACCGTTCTTTGTGCTTCTTCGCTGTGGTTTGGGCGCGCCGAGGTAAGGCGTCGGGGTCAGGGCTCGGACGTAGTCCGACCGCGGAGCGGCCGGAGGGCCTTGACGCCGGCGCCGTTCGGCGCAGGCTATGGGGAAGCGGAGAAGGAAGCTGGGGGCTCCTGCTGGTTTGGGGGTTTGTGTGGATGTTGCGCTCGTCATTGCCCGGGTTGCCGGGGGTGTGGCAGGGCCTGGTTGGGGCTGCTGTCATTCCTTCGCCGCGGCTGGCGGCATGATGGGGTTCGCAGTGGCTGGGGTCGGTCGGGGTCATTCACAGCGGCGACCACGCCGGGGCTGGGGGTCTTGACCTGCACGACCCGCGCCGACCGGTTCGGGCGAGGCGGCGGCTCATGCCGCGGGCCTCGCGTGCTGACTCGTGTGGTTCAGGGCCCGGACGTGGTGGTCGCGCAGCGCGTAGAACACGTACTCGAGCTGGCGGCGGGCGGCCGCGACCACGCCGATGTTGCGGCCCCGGCGGGCCGCGACCCGGTCGCGGAACTGGCCGACCATGGTGGTGTCGGGCAGGACCTGGACCGACTCCACCACGGCCCAGCGGACCAGCCGGGAGCCCTGCTTGGTGATCCGGCCGCGGTGCACGTGGGTGTCGGACTCGTGATGCTTCGGCGTCAGCCCGGCCCAGCAGGTCAGCTGCTCCGGGCGGGTGAACCGGTCGATGTCGCCGATCTCGGCGACCAGCACCGCGGCCAGGGTCGGGCCGATCCCCGGGATCGTCTGCGCCGCGACATAGCCCGGATGCCGCGCCAGCCGACCGCGGACCATGCCGGCTGTGTGGTCGATCTCGAACTCGAGTAGGTCGATGATCCGGCGCAGCGACCCGATCCGGGCCGCATACGGCGCCGCGAGCTGCGACGAGTCACGCAACTGGTCCAGCAGGGCGGTGCCGTCGAGCCCGAGCAGGTCGCTCATCCGCACCGGCACCCCGCACTTGGCCAGCACCGCATGGATCTCGGCCTTGCAATGCGAACGCAGCCCGACCAGCTTGGCGCGGTGCCGGACCAACTCCCGCAGCTCCCGCGTCGCCGGCGGCGCGATCCACGCCTCCGGCAGCCGGCCCATCCGCAGCAGGTCGGCCAGGTCGGCGGCATCCCGCTCGTCGTTCTTCACCCGCCGGTACTCAAACGCTTTCACCCCCAACGGGTGCGCCATGTGCACCACCGCGCCCTGTTCCCGCAACACATCCACCGCCCAGTACCAGCCGTAGGTGGCCTCCAACACCACCTCCGGGCACTCACCAGCCCGGGCCATCACGGCCGCCAACCGGTCGACGTCGTTGACGATCCGAACCCGCTCCAACACCTCACCACCGGCCGTCATCCGCACCAGCACAGACCTGCGCCGATGCAGATCCATACCCACAAACTGCCGTCCCGCGTAGCCTTCCATCAGGGGCCTCCTTCGTCGTGAAACGCGAGCAACCCCAGCATCCGCCGGGACCCACGAGGAGCGGAGGCCCCGCTCCTTCATCGCATCACAGAGTTGCCGGGACAGCTCCCACGGCCTTCGGGGGCGAAGATGTGGCTCGCCGCGCTCGCGCCGGGCTGGTTCCGTGAGCAGATCGAGCAGTGTTGCGATGTGGGTGGCAGGGGGCGGGGGCGCAAACTGTAGCCGTGAGCAACGAACCAATCCCTGCCGTTCGCGTGAAGCCGGGTGAGTACTTCCTTGCGGCTGAGCACGTCGAGGTCGGTCTCCAATTCCGGTACGGCGACGCGGTGTACGAGGTCATGAGCGAGCCGAAGCGGTGGGGTGCAGCTTGGACGGCGACGATCCGGCAGATCGAGGGGCGGCGTCCGGGGATAGAGTTCCGGGCGATACTGCATCTGGGACGCAAGGTGGATGGCTGATCGAACCAGGCGTGACTGAAGCGCTGCACAGCCCCAGCCTCGCGGGACAGCCCGGGATGGCGGGGGTCCCGGCTCGCCGGGTGAATCCGCAGGTCACGAAGTTGCCGGGACAGCCGGGACAGCTTCCCGACGCATGCGCCCCGCCTCATGCTGGGCCTTACGGAAACCTGGCACCCTGATGATGTGACGCCAGAAGACAAGCTGCCGCCGAGCATCCCGGACATTCTCACGAGGGCGGCGATCGAAGCCGTCCCCATCCCCAGCGCTTCGGCTTCATTGATGACCATCTATGACGGGTTCCACAAGCGCCGCGCGCATCGCATGGGCCAGGCGCTCGCAGAGATCACCGAGCGGGTCACAGTGGAGCAACTCGAGGCGCGGCTAAGTGAATCCGAGAGTCTGGACGCGGTGTTCGGGACCGCATTGGCCGCCGCCGCTAGCTCGGGGCTTGAGGCCAAGCGCCGCATGCTTGGTGCCGTTGTCGCTCAGGCTGTGCTGGACGACGCCATGATCGATGAGGCCATCCTGCTGACCGACGTGTTGTCGCAGATCGAAGCGCCGCATGTCCGCTGCCTAGAGGATGTCCACCGAGTGCAGAAGGAAGTCGAGACCTCGGGAGAGAGGCCGCCGGCCGCCGCAGGTGCAGAGCGGGAGATCAACCAACGAATCCTTGACACTGGTCGCAAATACCCGTCCCCGCTACTGAAGACCTTGGCAAACCTCAGTCTGCTGGACGCTGAAACGTCGTGGGACCGGTCGGTTGACTACGTCCACGGCTTGACCACCTTCGGCGAAGAGTTCTTGCAGTACCTCCACGGGATGGGCGACGCCGATCGGGGCGACCCGGTCTAGCCACAGTCGTCAGACCGGGGTTGCACTGGCGTATGGTGTCCGGCTCGTGGGGTGCGCGGGCTGGGTCGCTGATCGAACATGTGTTCCAATGTGATCATGACGAGCAAGGGGATCGGCGACGTGCGGCGGGCGCTGGGCCAGCCGAAGTCGTGGATAGAGCAGACCTTTCCGAAGCCCTGGCCGCCGTTGCCCCCGGCCAGGGGGGATGCGCAGCTCGGCTTCGTCTGCGCACGCGTGAGTCAATGGGAGACGCAGGTGGCGACTGAGGCTGCCGAGTACCGCAGCCAGCCACTGGGGGCGGCGATGGTGCGCTACGCGCGGGACATCCGCCAGCAGTGCGCTGCGATTCGCTCGGTCCTCGCCCGGTACGGCGAGATGAGGGACGCCGACTCTCCCGATCTGGCCGCGGTCCGCTGGATCATTCAGGCCCTCTCGATCGCATGGCGCAATCACCCAGACTGGCGCGAGGAATGGTCGTAGCTCGCCTTCAGCGAGCGACAGGGACGGCGGGGCGGTAGGAGGTGCCTCCCCTCGTAGGCCCCCCGCCGGATGGCTGTCAGGGCACTTGAGGGGCAGAGTGGGAGGGCGGATTTGGCGTTCATGCTCTCTAGTTGCAATGCGACCCCGGATGGTCTGCGAGACTCGCGGAACCCCCGTAGCCGGCTATCGAGCGGCGCGTGACGGGTGCTGAGCATCGTGACCTTGTCCGGGGTCGCCACACCAGGATGCAGGCAACCGAGCATCGCGCGCTGGAGTTATCCACAGGCCGCGATCGGCTCCCGAATGTGCGGATGCGATCGGTGCCCACAGGGATTCAGCCCAAGATGTGCGCCTTCAGTACTGCACGTGCGTTCGAGGCGGTGGCGTCGATAGCAGGTTGCTCTACAAAGTCCTCAAAATAGTGCCGGATTGCATCAAGAGCAATGTCGGCCAAGCATATGGCGCAGGCAGCTTCTTCGCGGTGGTCACATCGTGCACCATGTTCCTCGAATGAATTGGCGAGCATACGGTGTAGATCAACGCGGCGGGAATCAAGACCGCTCTGTTGGTTCACTAGAATCAGCCTCCGATTTGGCTCAGGTAGACAACGGTAGCATCGTCGCTTTTCTTGTTGCGCGCCCATCTCTGGCCGGTCGGATCGGAATCCTCGGCGGCGCGGACCTGCTCAACGACATGAGTCGGTCCGGCCCGCTCCATTGTCTCTAGTATCTCTGACCAGGTCATGAGTCCGAATGAGTTGGCACGGGCCGCGCCATCGGTAAGAATTGCGATCCGGGTCACACCTGTTGCTTTGCCAATCAATGCATGGTCTGCGGCGCGTGCATCGGCCGCCGCGATCCAATAATCGCGATTCCGCGCGGCTAGTTCGACGTGCTTCATCGCGATCATTGCGGACTCTTTTTCTGCAGAGCCAATGGGCCAGCGGTCAGCCTCAATGCGCTCTCGTTTTGCCGACTCTGAAATGCGGTTGTCCGCAGTGGCTATCAGTCCGTCGAGGGTGTCTAGTACTACCGTGACATCGCCCAGAATCGCGTATTCCCACAGTTGCTGGCCCGCTGGACGGACTATGGCTACTGCGGCGGAAGGTGTGCCTGGATGATTTAGGTCGCAGGTGTCGCGATGTAGTTCCGCTACGGCGGCGATTCCGCGAGCGAGGATGCTCCTCAATGATTCATTTGGTCTTGTCTGCAGCAGCGCTAGCAGTTCAGTACCTAGGTGCTTGGAGTACCACGAGACGCCGTGAATGCAGCCGGTCTCGGTACGGGCAGTTCCGCCATCTAGCACCACGATTGGCGCAGGCTCGTCCCAGTTGGCCACGCCAAACCAGTCTTCATCAGGCTTGACAGACGACCCCGGCTCAGAGTGTGCTGCGGTAATCATTTTGTGCCTTCGTGCCGCACGATCGGTGCGAGTTGACTGGTAGCGATCGGGCGACGATTCTTGTCGTAGTCGACGCTGATTAATGCCGACCACCGTTTGCCTCGGGTTTCGCGATAGACCAAATCAATGTTGTCTGCCAACCAGTAAGCGGCTCCGAGGGTTCCGGGAGCATGGAGGCCCGCGATATAAAGGAAAGTCCCAGCGCCATCCGGCCGCGGTAGACGTCCGACATAGCCGTAATCCGTCGGCTTACCAGCATCTGAAGGCGAGTAAATCTTCTGGTCGTTCGACTTGTCGTGCACGAACCACCCCTCGTCGTCAAGCTCTATGCCGTATGTCGGGTCCGATGGCAGGATTTGAGTCAGAAATGGAACGCGCGCGGGCGACCCAAGCACGACAAGATTGCCGCGGTTGAGATCGACTAGGCCTGGCGGCGGAACAACCTCGTGTCCGCAGTCCAGTCCGAGTGCTCGTGCCACCTCTGCCAGCCGTTCATAGGCCGCGAATGCCTCAACTGACGCGACTGGATTAGGCTTTTCAGCCTCGTGCTTTCCGCCGATAGCGACCGTAAGTTTGCCAGCGGTTCCAAGTACGGCCCGGGCAGGTCGCGGCCCGCCGGCCATAAGCTGGCGGACCCGTTCGGGCGTCAGGTCGAGCGCTCGCGCGATGTCTGCTTGCGTAAGGCCGGCGTCCAGCATCGCTGTCATCGCGTCGCGCCGTAGCGCGCCCAACTCGGTGACGGCGCTCTGGGCTGCGTTGACGGAAACTTGTGCAGCCCGCGCTCGTTCGCTGGGGTCCCTGATATCCCGCACCTGCTGAACGGTCGCTTTGACGAGCTCTGCAAGGTCGGCGGGTCCTGCATCCGTCTTCGTCCCGTCAGTCATGTAGTCCCCTTCTCTCTCCCGGCGAAGTCTAGCCCCCTTACGCCCTGTCGATCATCAACCCCTCTTGCGTCGATCTCTCAAGGGGTCTATGGTCTTCACTCAAGCCCCCTTGGGATTCCTGTCAAGGGGTATTGGCCGAAGGAGGACGCATGGAACTGGCGATCTTCGGGTTGGTGCTTCTGGCGGCGCTGATCCTGATGTGTTGGAAGAACTTCGTTGCTGGCCTGGTCGCAGTGATCGCCCTGATGCTGGGCATCACGATCGCGAACAGTGGTGGTCTGTTGTCGGAGCCGTCGCAGGACTTCACGAACGGCACGCGGACCACGATCGGCAAGCTCGGCGCCGCGCTGTTCAGCGGTGGTGGCCGGTGACCGCCCGGGTGGTCTGGGGCCGCGTGATGGACGCGCTGTATGCCGCGTCGGATGCCTCCCACCGTGCGCGGGGCTGGGAGGTCCGCAAGGGCGCCTTCGGTTCGCGTCGTTACCGCTTGGACGTGGCCGCGTGGCTGGAGTCGCAACGCCGTCTGGAGCGGTTCGGCTCGATGCCGGGCCCGTCGGCGGTGGTCCGTGACGAGGCCGTTGACGTGTGGGATTCGATGCGCTGGAAGCAGGCCGATATGACGCCGGTGCTGCGCGAGGCGATCGAGCAGGGCCGCGAGAGCAACGGCTACCGGCGGGAGGCGGCGTGATGGCCGGGCTGCGTATCGACCGGCCGTGCCGGGTCCGCAAGGCCGCTGAGGGCTGCTGGGAGTGGACGTGTCTGTGCTCGCCCGCGGTGTGGCCGTGCACGAGTCGTGAGTCCACGTGGGAGGCCGCGCAGAACGCCGCCGCCCACCACATGACCATCAACCACCCCGACCCGACTGTGCTGCTGGCGCCGGTGATCGACCTGGCCGCGTACCGCACAACGAAGGTTGCCGCCGGCGCACGGGTGCTGGCGTTCGTGCGGCCGGGAGGTGGGGCGGCATGAGTGGCGCGTTCGAGCCGTTCCGGCCGCCGATGGTCGGTGCCGAGATGTGGCAGACGGCGATGGCCGCCGCCGGGTGGGTGTGCGAGTGCACCGGGCAGTGCGGCAAGACCCACGCGAAGACCGCCGGGCGCTGCGGTGTCGCGCACGGTTCGGCTCACACGCTTGCGGTGGTGGCTGCCGACCCGACCGTTTCCCTGCGCGCTGCGGTCACCGGTGCCGAGCTCGTGGCCCTGTGCGCGGGGTGCCAGTCCGCGATCAAGCGGGCCGCGACCAACGCCGCCGAGCAGGCCGCCGCCGCCCGCGCCGACCAGCTGGACCTGTTCGACCTGATCGGAGGCGAAGCCGCATGACCACCTCGACCCAGAGGGCCGTCGTCGTCGCGCCGATCACGTCGGTTCCGTTGGCCGACGACGAGACGACCAAGGCCGCGATGCGGCACGAGTTCGGGTCGCTGGACGACGCCGGGCTGCCCGGACCGGCCTACACCCGCGACCAGGCGCAGGCTGAGCGGAACCTGCATGCGGGGATCCGGGCCGCCTACGACGACGGCGTGACCGTGCCGTGCCTGACCGACCCGGCGACCTGGGACGCCGACCCGACCGTGGGCGCGGTGACGCGAGAAGACGTGTTCCGCGCCGCGCAGCTATGCCGCACCGCGTGCCCGGTGTTCGAGCGCTGCAAGGCGTTCCTGGCGACCGAGCCGCCCGTGGTCGGCATCGTCGCGGGCCGGTTCATCAAGCACCCCAGTGAGATCCGCCCCGAGCGGCCCGCCGCCAACCTCAAAGACGACTGGGCAACCGGCGCAACGACCGCCGACGCGGCCTGACGACTCCCCTGACTGGAGACCGCTGATGAACCGCAAGCGCTACAACACCACCGCACCGCGCGATCTAGTGCTGCGGGTTGCCGAGGGCACCGACCGCCTGTGCGAGGCGTGCGCGCTGCGGCGGACCCGGCGGCGGATGGACGTGGCCGGCGTGGTGTTCGCGATCTGCGAGTCCTGCGCCCCGGTGCCGGTGATGGCGATCCTCCCGGCCCGCGACGGCGCCAACCAGACCTGTGACCGCACCGACTTCGAGGACGCTGCCTGATGAACGACCAGAGCCTGATCAAGCACGCCGCCGACGCCTACGAGGCGATCCGTGCCCTGAACCACGGCACCTACCGCACCATCCCGGCGCCGCTGGCCTACAGCCTGCTCGGCAACCTGCGCTCCCTGGGTGTCGCGCTGTCGCAGCTGGCCGACCAGATCGACGCCGGTCTGAGGTCGTCGCTGACCACGCACGACGTGTACGACGACAACCGCGACCCGGCGGCCAGTGTCGAGCTGGCCGACGAGGCGCTGAACAAGGCCGCTGACCACGCCAACGACATGGCGTGGCTGTTCGGCCGCGCGCAGGAGGCGATCGCCTGGCAGGGCTACCGGACCGACAACGACGACGACGAGGAGGGCCAGCGATGAGCAGGGCACTGGTTGCCCCCGGCAACGTGAAGTCGTCCGGTGTGGACAAGCTGCGCGAGTCCGCAGCGCAGGCGTCGCAGGTGCGGACGCTGTCCACGCACCCAGACGTGATCGCACTGCGGGTCGAGTCGATCCGTACGCAGGTGGACCGGTGCATGTGGGCCGGGATCGTGCTCGGGCTGGCCTTCACGATGGTCAACGTCCAGGCGTTCGCCGCTCAGGACGCCGCGCTGTGGTCGCTCGCGTGGTTCGCGGCCTGGCTGCTGGACCCGATGGTGTCGCTGGTGTTGATCGCGGTGCTGCGCGCCGAGCAGATCACCGCCCGGTACCAGGTCGAGGACTCGACGAAGTGGCTGAGCCGTACGAAGCGGTTCGCGTTCGCCGCGACGTACGTGATGAACACGTGGGCGTCGTTCGGCCACCGGGATCTGGCCGGGATCGTGCTGCACTCGGTGCCGCCGCTGCTGGTGTTCTGCGCGGCCGAAACCGCCCCGGTGCTGCGTGACCGGCTCACCGAAGCGGTCATGCGCGCCGAGCGCGCCGCCGCCGAGGCCAACCCGACCGCGCTGCCGCTGACCGAGCCGACCGCGCCGGAGCCGACGTCCGTACTCGAGTCGCACCAGCCGACCGCCGAACCGGCGACCGAACCGGCCACCGGCACGACCCCGGCCGCACCGGCCCGGAAGCGGCCCGCACGCAAGGCCCCGGCCCGCCCGGCGGGCAAGCGCGGCGGCAAGACCACCGGCAAGGAGAAGGCCCGGGCGCACTGGGATGCCGAGATCGCAGCGGGCCGTGAGCCGACCGGCGGCGAGCTGGCCCGAGTCGCCGAGGTTGACCCGTCACTGGGCCGCCGGTGGGCGCGCGACTGGAAGACCGAAACCCCCGACATTCCTGGCAGCCATGCGGTGGCGGCCGACATCACACCGGCCGCGACCACCGACACCCCCGGCACGACCGGCACGAACGAGATCGAAGGAGAGGCCGCCTGATGCGCTTCATCGGCCGCAAGAACGACGACCAGGACTCCGACCGCGACCAGCGGCCCGACGACGACAACGACCCCATCGGCATGGGTGAGGTGGTCCCGCTGCACCGCGAGCCCGTCCGGACCGACGCGGACGCGACCGACGCCGACGACAGCCGCCCGCGGGTGCAGGACGTGATTGCCCGGCCGGCTCCGGCTGCGGAGTCGGTCGCGCCGGCCGACTACGACGTCGACCCCGACGAGGACGACGAGGAGGGCGCCGAGGTTCGGCCGGTGCCGGTGGACCCGGTGCCGGGGTCGGTCCCGGGCCTGTTCCCGTGGGACCGCACGGATGAGCGTCGGGCACCGATCCCGTTGTGGGTCAGCGACGCCGCGACCCGCAAGGCCGCGGTGCGGTGGGTGGGCGACATGGCCAAGCACAAGGCGAAGTTCCACGCCGTGCGCACGCCGCTGTACGCGGGCCGGGTCGCGGTGCGGGTCCCGCGCGGCGGCGCCCGGGTGCTGCGCGATTACACCCGCTGGGTGACCGACGCCGAGACCCGGCCGCTGCGCGCCGAGGCGGTCCGCAAGGCCGACGCGGTCGAGCACATGAAGCTGGCCCAGAAGACCGCCGAGCGGCAGAAGGCCCGGCTGGCGATCTCGGGTGTGCTCGCGGTCCCGGTCCTGGCGGGACTGGCGGTGGTGGTGTTCGCCGCTCCGGTCCCGGTCGCGGTCCTGCTCGCGGTCGGTGCCGCGTCCTGGCTCGGGGTCCGGGGTGGGACCGAGGACACGCCGCTGTTCGGTCGCGCCGTGGTCTCCGGCAAGGTCCCGGAACTCACCAGCGACATGATCATCCGGGCACTGGGCAGCCTGAACAACTCGCTGCTGAACAACGCCGTGAAGTCCGGTCGCGGGATCACGTTCCCGGCGCCGATCACCCGCGAGGGTCCCGGCTGGCGCGCCGACATCGATCTGCCGCACGGCGTGACCGCGAACGACATCATGGAGAAGCGTTCCGCGCTCGCCTCAGCGCTGCGCCGGCCGCTGGGCTGCGTGTGGCCCGAGCCGGACCCGAACCAGCACGAGGGCCGCCTGGTGCTGTGGGTGGGCGACAAGGACATGGCCCAGTCCCGGGCCGCTGCCTGGCCGCTGGCCCGCAAGGGCAAGGCCGACCTGTTCGAGCCGTTCGCGTTCGCGACTGACCAGCGGGGCCGCACGGTGTCGCTGCTGCTGATGTTCGCCAACATGCTGATCGGCGCGATGCCGCGCTACGGCAAGACGTTCGCGCTGCGGGTGATCGCCCTGGCCGCCGCGCTGGACCCGCTGGTGCGCCTGTACGTGTACGAGCTCAAGGGCACCGGCGACCTGGCCTCGATCGAAGACAGCTGCCACCGGTACCACTCCGGTCCCGCCGAGACCGAGGACCTGGAAGCCACCATGGCGGGACTGCGCGAGATCGCCAACGTCGAGCTGTCCCGCCGCGCGAAGGTGATCAAGTCCCTCCCCAAGGACAAGTGCCCGGAGAACAAGGTCACCCCGGAACTGGCGGCCAACAAGTCACTGGGACTGTTCCCGATCCTGCTGATGATCGATGAGTGCCAGGAGCTGTTCAAGTCCGACGAGTTCGGGGCCGAGGCGGCCGAACTGTGCGAGAAGATCATCAAGCGCGGTCCCGCCCTGGGCATCATCTTGGTCCTGGCCACCCAGAAGCCCGACAGCAAGTCCCTGCCGACCGCGATCTCCTCGAACATGGGCATCCGGTTCTGCCTGCGGGTGATGGACCAGACCGCCAACGACATGGTGCTCGGGACCTCCACTTACAAGGCCGGCATCCGGGCCACCGAGTTCAAGGCCAAGGACAAGGGCATCGGCATCCTGCTCGGTCACGGCGACTCCCACCAGACCGTCCGCTCCTACTACATCGACGGTCCCGCCGCCGAGGCGATCGGCAAGCGCGCCCACCAGCTGCGCGAGAAGGCCGGGACCCTGTCCGGGCAGGCCACCGGCGAGACCCCGCAGACCGCGACCGGGCCGCGGTACTCGCTGCTGGACGACATCGCCGCCGTCCTCGCCCCGGGAGCGGACAAGGTCTGGTCCGAGACCATCTGCGACCGCCTGGCCGACCTGCGCCCGGACGTGTACCGCGGCTGGGACGCCACCGGCCTGTCCAACGCGCTCAAGCCGCACGGCATCACCACCGGACAGGTCTGGCTCACCGACGCGACCGGCAAGGGCGCGAACCGGCGCGGCTTCACCCGCGCCGACCTCGACAAGGCCCGCCGCGCCGCCGGCCAGGCCAAGAAGACCACCAAGCCTGTCACCGACAGTGACGGAGAGATGGGGGAGGAGGAGAGCGCCTGACCCCGCCAAGACCCTGACAACTCCATCCCGCGGCTAGCCGCCGCACGGGCCTAGCGGGGCCAGGCAATCTCCAGACTTCCTAGCACCTGGCCCCGCTAGACCTAGCACCACCGCTAGCAACCGCATCTAGCCCGTGACCTGCGAAGACATCAGGTCTAACGGGTCAGCCGACTCATGCCAAAAACGGCCAAAACAGGCCCCAGGAGCCCCCTTGACCCCCTTCACGGCCGCTAGTGCTAACCCAACCCCACAACGCCCCACACACGGCCACAGGAGCCCGCTCGTGCGCACTCTCACCACCACCCTCAAGGCCCTCCTCCAACGCCTCAACGGCGACTCTCCGCAGTCGCCGAAGGGGTTCGCCCTGCGCCTGCCTGCGCTGCCGACCGCGGCGCCGCTGCCCGGCGAGATTGGGGTGCCGCTCGGGATCGACGCGGCCGGGCAGCCGGTGTCGATGCCGCGCGGCGCGTCGGTGCTGATCGCCGGAGACCCCCGCACCCATGTGCTGACCGCGCTGCGGACCCTTGCGCTCGGCCACGCCCGGTTCCCGGGCACCCGGCTGCACGTCTACGACCCGAACGTGCTCGGTGATCTGGTCGCGCTGCGCGGCCTGGCCCACCGCTACATCGACACCTCCCACGGCGGCGCCACCATCCACACCGCCACCAACGACCTGCGCGACCTGGCCGACCTGATCCGCCGCCGGCGGCGCCGACTGGACGACCTGAACCGTGAACTGGCCGCCGCCGAACCCGCGATCCGCCGCGCCACCGGACAGCCCGCTCCGGTGCTGACCGACCTGCGCGACATCCACGCCGTACCGCAACGGGTGTGGGCCGCCGCGGGCATCCACTCCGACCGGGTCGATTCCGACACTGCCGACCTGCACCCGCACGTCGTGGTGATCGGGCATGCGATCCGCTGGGCGCTCAGCGAGGACGATGGGACGGCGTTCACCACGATGCTGACCCGGGTCGCCCGCCGCGGTCACGGCCTGGGCGTGACCGTCCTGCTCGGCGCCGACTCCGCCTACCTGCCCTACCTCCCGGCCGATCTGCTGCCTGCCTTCCGGCACCGGGTCGCGCTCGGACTGGACAACCCCGATCACGCCGACCAGGTACTCGGCGCCCTGGCGCGCCAGTCCGGGGTTGACCCGCACCCGGACCGGCGCCACCGCCCGGGGCAGGGCTGGCTCGCCGAGCTCGGCGCCGACACCGAACCCCGCTACCTGCGGATCCAGGTGTACGACGCCAACCCGCATGCGTTCCGCGCCGACTGCATCCGGCTCACCCGGACCCGCGCCCGGAACGGCTGGCTGACTGGCGACGCCGCCAACACGCGTGGAGGCCGCCGATGACGGCGATGAGTGTGCTGGTGGCCCTGGTCACCGCCGGAGGTGCGCTGCTGCTGATCACCGCGGCGGTGGTGTTCGGCGGTGGCTACCTGCTCACCTGCCGGATCTGGCCGTTCCGGGCCTGCGGGCGCTGCAAGGGACTCGGTCGGCTGCACGCCCCCAACGGCAAAGCCTGGCGCGACTGCCCCCGCTGCAAAGGCACCGGCCGCCGCCTGCGGATCGGCAGGCGCCTGTGGAACCACGCCGAACGCACCAAACGCAACGCCATCTGACCCACCACCCGAAAGGAGCCATGACTGTGGCGAAAACCAAGACCAGCAAGAACAAGCTCAGCCCGCGCGAGGAATACAACGAGGCGCTGGCCGACCTGAACCGCTACTCCGACAACAACGAAACCCGCGACGCGGTCAAGGCCCGTCGCCGGTTCGAGAAGGCCGCCCGGCGGGTGCGCTGGTGGCACCGCTGATGGCCATCAAGGTCCGGCTGTCCGGCGAGCCCGACGACATCGCCCGCCTGGTCGATCACCTGCGCGCCGAGTTCGACGTGGCCGGGGCCGACCGGTCCTACCCCAACCGCGGCTCGTTCGGTGTCCGCGTCTACCTCGAACTGCGCAACCACACCACCACCGACAACACGGAAGGCAAGTAGGAGCCATGAGCAACGAAACGATCATCACCATTGTCGGCAACCTGACCGACGACCCTGAACTGCGGTTCACCCCGTCCGGTGCCGCGCTGGCCCGGTTCTCGATCGCCTCGACGCCGCGCCGCTTCGACAAGGCCGCGGGCGAGTACGTGGACGGAGACACGCTGTTCCTGCGGGCGACCGCGTGGCGGCAGGTCGCCGAGAACGTCGCCGAATCCCTCCAGCGTGGCCAGCGGGTGATCGCGACCGGGCGGTTGCGGCAGTCGAACTGGGAGACGCCCGAAGGCGACAAGCGGTCCTCGATCGACCTGGAGGTTGACGAGATCGGCCCGTCGCTGACGTTCGCCACCGCCAAGGTCACCAAGGCCACCCGCGCTGCCAAGACCAGCGGCAACCCCGACGACCCGTGGGCCAGCGCCAACCGCGAGCCCGTCACCGCGGGCACGGCCGCGAACAGCACGGCCGGCGGCGGTGATCCGTGGACCAGGCAGGGCATGGAGGAACCGCCCTTCTAACCCCCTTCAACCCCGGTGGCCGGGCTGCGCACACCTAACGGCCCGGCCACCGGACACCACCCGACTCGTGCGTGTGCCCGATCTCCTTTGGAGGAATTGTGATTGCGTTGGCCTCTTACGTCATCAACCGTCATCAGTTCTTTGTGCTTCCTTGCGCATCTAGGTCCGAGCCATGGATCGGCGCGCGATGCGGTAGGCGGTCAGCCACCAAGCTTGCAGATGCCGAGCTTTCCATTCCCCTTCACGCGAACTGGATCGCCAGGGTCGGCGTTCGGCGGGAACACCGTGCTCTTCCATTGCCTGCGCCCGGTCTTTGCGAGGATGGATTCGACAGCAGATCTGTCCATGACGACAACCCACAGGTCGTAGTAAAGGGTCTTCGAGCGTCCTGGATCCTTGTCGTTGCCGAGATGGACGAGGGCGCGCCACGTCTTCGGTGTGGTGGCGAGGTCGACCGCACCTTCGAAGAAGATCTCGCCGTCTCCGTTCTCCTCGTTTGCTATCACCACGGTCTTGTCCGACGGCAGATCGGGGATGGCGCCGTACACCGTGTTGCAGACCGGGACGAGTTCGTCTGCCTTGGGTCGGTTCATGGTTCGTTCGACGGGCGGCCTTGCAGTAGGCGAAGGCTTCGCAGTCGGCGACGAGTTCGCAGTAGGCGAAGGGGTCACAGTCACGGTGGCGGTCACTGCACTCGCCTGGCCGTTGTCGGTCTGCCCCTTACCTACCACCAGGCCACCAAAGAAGCTGAGGGCTGCTACAACGATAGCGACCCCGCCCTTTATCAGTTCAACCCAGACCGCAGTTCTGTCAGGCGTCGGCTTGGGTGGATCGGTGTTGGCTTTAGCCGCCGGATCGGGATCAGTCATTGGTACCCCCTGACTGGACATTACCGGTCCTTAGACCGATGCGATAGCAGATGTCAGAGGGCTCTGGCGGGGTGTCCGTCGAACACGCTGGACGGCTCACGATGAGGCTGAACGAGGCCTTGCAGACCGCAAGGCGCGGCTGGCCGGTGTTCCCGCTGTGCCCCGGCTCGAAGGTGCCCGCGATCGAGGCTTGGGAGTCCTCCGCGACCACCGACGAAGTCCGGCTGACCCGATGGTGGAACTGGCCCGGGCACGCCCGCCACGGTGTCGCGATCGCGTGCGGACCGGCCCGCCTGGTCGTGATCGACCTGGACCAGCCCAAACCCGGCCAGACCGCGCCCACCGCGTGGCAGCGGCCCGGGATCACCGATGGCTGCGACGTGTTCGCCGAGCTGTGCGCCGACGCCGGGCAGCCGTTCCCGTCCGACACGTTCACGGTCCAGACCGGGCGCGGCGGTTTCCACCTGTACTTCGCCGCCCCGGCCGGTGTGGAGGTGCGCAACACCGGCGGTACCCGGGGCCGCGGGCTGGGGTGGCTGGTCGATACCCGTGCGGCCGGCGGGTACGTCGTGGCCGCCGGGTCGGTTGTCGCAGGCAACCGTTACACCTTGGTCCACGACGTACCCCCAGCGCCGCTTCCCGGGTGGCTCACCGAACGCCTCACCGCCCCGGCCGTGACACCCGCGCGGGCGCGGCCCGTGCAGCTGCACACCGGCCGCCGATCGGCCTACCTGGACAAGGCCATCACGGACGAGTGCCGCCACGTTGTCACCGCCGCTGCGGGTGAGCACAACAGCGCGCTGTTCATGGCCGCGCAGAACTTGGGCCGCCTCGTCGCCGGAGGCGCGCTCACCGAAGCCGAGGTGCTCGGCGCGCTGCTGGACGCCGAACGGCGGCTGGCCGCGACGTGCCCCGAGCCGCACAGCGAAACCCAAGCCCACAAGACGATCACGTCCGGCCTGCACGCCGGTGCGAAGCGACCCCGGAAGGTAGCCGCCTGATGAGTTTCGCGATGAGTTGGACCGACCTGTTCTGCGGGGCCGGGGGATCGAGCACCGGCGCGATCCAGGTCCCCGGCGTCACCGTGCGGATGGCCGCCAACCATTGGCGGCTGGCCGTCCAGACGCACAACACCAACCACCCGGCGACCGATCACGACTGTGCCGACCTGTCGCAGGTCGATCCGCGCCGCTACCCGCGCACCGATGGCGCCTGGTTCTCCCCGGAGTGCACGAACCACTCCCAGGCCAAGGGCCGCAAACGCAACATCGACAACACCCCGGACCTGTTCGGCGAGACCCTGCCCGACGAGGCCGCCGAACGGTCGCGGGCGACGATGTGGGACGTGCTGCGGTTCACCGAGCACCACCGCTACCCCGTGGTGATCGTGGAGAACGTCGTAGACGCGGCCAAGTGGGTGCTGTGGCCGTCGTGGCGGGCCGGGTTCGACGCGCTCGGCTACTGCCTGCACATCGTCTACCTGAACTCGATGCACGCCCAGGCCGGCGGCATGCCCGCCCCGCAGTCCAGGGACCGCATGTACGTCGTCGCGCACGCGAAGAAGACCCGGTGCCCGGACCTGAACCGGTGGACCCGGCCCATGGCGTACTGCCCCGGCTGTGACGAGTTCGTGCGGGCGATGCAGGCGTGGAAGAAGCCCGACAAGGCGTGGGGCCGCTACCGCGCGCAGTACGTGTGGCGCTGCCCGAACGTGGCCTGCCGCAACCAAGTGGTGGAGCCGGGCTGGCTGCCTGCTGCGTCCGCGATCGACTGGTCCCTGACTGGTGAGCGGATCGGCGACAAGGCGCGCCCGCTCGCGCCCAAGACCATGGCCCGGATCGTCGCCGCGCTCGATCGGCAGGCCCGGATCGCCGCGCCGTTGGTGGTGCCGATGGAAGGCCGCGACGGCAAGCAGGCCATACCCGTCACCGCCGTACTGCGCACCCAGACGACCCGCAACGAGAACGCCCTCCTGGTCCCTGCCGGAGGCACCTGGAACGACACCGGCACTCCGGTCACCGAGGTGATGCGGACCCGGACCGCGACCGAGTCCGAAGCGCTGGTGATTCCGCTGTGCGCCAACAACACCGCCAAGACCACCGGGCAGGTGTTCGACACGTTCGCCGCCGCAGGCAACCACCACGGTCTGCTGATGCCCTACTACGGCAACGCGACCGCCCGCAGCACCGACGACCCGCACGGCACCTTCACCACCCGCGACCGCTACGCCCTGGTGATGCGCAACAACACCAGCAACGGTGATGGCGCTGAGATGTCCACGCCGGTCGGTGAACCGCTGCGCACGTTGACGACCGCGGGGCATCAGTCGCTGCTCGAGTACGAGACCCCGGCCGTCGAGGACTGCCTGTTCCGGATGCTGGAGCCGCACGAGATCGCCGCCGGGATGGCATTCACCCCCGGCTACGTCGTGCTCGGCAACAAACGTGAACGCGTCCGCCAACTCGGCAACGCCGTCACCCCACCCGCCGCTCGCGACCTGATCGCCGCCACCGCCGAAGCACTCGGCCATGACGTCGGCGACACCGACGACCTCGCCGCTGGGCAGGCGGTGGCCGCCTGATGACCACCGTGGAGTTCTTCCTGGGCACGCACGAGCCGGGGTGGCTGGCATGGTCGCCGGTGCCGCTGTTCGTGTCCGACCGGCGATTGCGCAGGTACCGAAGTCTGCCCCGCGCAGCCTCCCGCTGGGCACTGGACTCCGGTGGGTTCACCGAACTGGACACCCACGGCAGTTGGGACCACGGACCCACACCGGCCGCGTACGTGGCAGCGGTCCGCCGCTACCGCGACGAGATCGGCCAGTTGGCCTGGGCCGCACCTCAGGACTGGATGTGCGAACCGTGGATAACCACCAAAACCAGGCTGACGATCGCCGAACACCAGCGCCGCACCGTCGACAACTACCTGACCCTGCGCGCATTGGCGCCTGACCTGCCATTCGTTCCTGTCATCCAGGGCTGGCAGGTCGGCGACTACCTAGCCTGCGTCGAGATGTACGCCGCCGCCGGTGTTGACCTCACGGCAGCACCGGTGGTCGGCCTTGGATCGGTCTGCCGCCGCCAGGCCACGGGTGAAGCCGCCGACATCGTGGACGCGCTCCGCTCGGTTGGCGTCGCTCGCCTGCACGGGTTCGGCATCAAGATTCTCGGCCTGCGCCGCTACGGCCAGCGTCTCGCGTCGGCCGACTCCATGGCCTGGTCGATCGCCGCTCGCTACGAACCGCCACTGCCCGGCTGCACCCACGTCACCTGCTCGAACTGTGCGCGGTACGCGCTCGCTTGGCGCGCCACCGTGATCGCTTCCATCCCCACTCACGAGCCCTTGTCGCTGTTCGACCGAGAGGCCGCTGCCTGATGACCGCCAACCCACTCGACCCCGGCCAGTACGGCGACAACGTGCGCGTGCTGCACCCGTTCGCCGACGCCTGGACCGCCGACCGGCTCGTACATCACGACTTCCCCGAACCGAACTGGGCCATCACCGGCCTGGTCCCCGAAGGACTCTCGGTGCTCGCGGGGGCGCCGAAGGTCGGCAAGTCATGGCTCGCGCTCGGCTGGGCGGTCGCCGTGGCGGGCGGGTACCGGGCACTGCACGCGATTGACTGCGCAGCCGGCCCGGTGCTCTACCTGGCACTGGAAGACAACCCGCGCCGCCTGCAAGGCCGCATCCTCAAGGTGCTCAACGGCGCCCCCGCGCCGGCCGCGCTGTACCTGCCCACCGCATGCCCCAACCTGCCCGCCGGGGGAGCGGACATGATTCGCGCCTGGCTCGACGCCCACCCCGACGCCCGGATGGTCGTCATCGACGTGTTCGCCAAGGTCCGTGGCCAGGCCGCCGGATCGAACGCCTACAGCGATGACTACCGCGCCGCCGGACTCGCCAAGGCCATCGCCGACGAATACGGCATCGCCGTCGTGCTGGTTCACCACACCCGCAAGATGGCCGCCGACGACTTCCTGGAGGAACTGTCCGGAACCAACGGCATCGCCGGTGCCGCCGACACCATCCACGTCCTGTCCCGCTCGCGGCACGAGGCCGACGCCGTACTGAAGACCACTGGCCGTGACGTGGAAGAAGCCGAACGCGCCCTGAAGTTCGACCAGCCCACCGGCACCTGGTCCCTGCTCGAAGGACCGGCGGTCGAGCACACCGTGCATAGCACCAGCGCGACCATCCTGCGGTACGTCCGGGGACACCAAGGTGCGACTCCGCGCGAGATCGCGGACGCCACCCGACTCGGCTACGACAACACCAAGCGCACCTGTTCCCGGATGGCCCAGCGCGGCCAGCTCGTCAGCGTCGGCGACGGCCGGTACGCCGCGCCACCCGAACCGGGGACAGGGGTCGCTCCATGACCTGTCCCCGCTGTCCCCGCTGTCCCCGCAATGCACCGACCTGCGCAGAACACCCACGAATCAGCGGGACAGCCCGAATCGCGCCTGTCCCCGCTGTCCCCGCCGCCTCTGATCCATTGCCTGTGAAGGAGATGCACCGATGACCACGCCGATCCGTCCCCAGGACCGCCTGACGATCCCCGAACTGTGTGCCGAACTGCGCATCTCGAAATCGACCTTTTACGAGTGGCGCACCAAGGGCATCGCGCCGCCGTGCATCAAGCTCCCGAACGGGCAGATCCGCGTCCGACGCCACGAACTGGAGCGCTGGCTCGACAGCCTGGAGGAGGCCGCCTGATGGAAACGACGTTTGATGTGCGGATCTCCGAAGAGCTACAGGTCAACAAGCTTGCCAAGGGCAAGAAGAGTTACACCGTTCGTTGGAGGGTTGCGAAGGAGCCGTTCAGCCTGACGCGCTCGAACAAGACTCTCGCCAAGAACGAGCGGTCCAAGCTGGTCAGCGCGGTCGGCCGCGGCGAGGCGTTCTACACCGACACCGGGCGGCCGATCTCCGAAGCCCGTGCGCTGAACAAGGTGACGTTCTACGACTTCGCCTGTGAGTACGTGGACATGAAGTGGCCGCGAGCGGCGGCGAACAGCCGTCGCAGCATCGCCGACGCCCTGGTAGCTGTCACCCCCGTGATGCTGAAGGGGCGCAAGACAGGTGCAGACGCCAAGGCACTACGGAAGGCGCTACACAGGTGGGCGTTCAACAGTGCTCAGCGCGAATCGGCTCCCGACGACGTACGGGCACTCCTGAAGTGGGCCGCTGCAAGTAGCAAACCGCTCGCAGATCTTGCCAAGCCCGACACCATCCGCGCCGTTCTGGACGCGGTCGGAAGCAAGCTGGACGGCAAGGCCGCATCGGTCACCTACACGGCCCGCCGGAGAGCTGTGCTGTGGAATCTGTGCGAGTTCGCCGTTGAGAAGAAGCACCTCGCGGTGAACCCGATCACGACCATCAAGTGGGCACGACCGAAGGTCCACAACGCCGACGTTGTGGACCCGGCGACGGTGCCGAATCCACAGCAGGCCAAAGCGCTGCTGACGGCTGTGGGTGAGCTACCAGGCAGTGGGCCACGGATGGTGGCGTTCTTCGCCTCTATGTACTACTCGGCACTGCGTCCCGGGGAGGCGGTTGACCTGACCAAGTCCAACCTGCACATCCCGGACGAGGGACGCGGGAAGCTGTACCTCACGGGGTCGAATCCGTTCGCGGGCAGCGCCTGGACCGACAGTGGAGAGAACCGCGACCAGCGAGGACTGAAGCACCGCGAGGAGGGCGCCGGCCGGTGGGCTCCATGCCCACCAGAGCTGACCGAGATCCTTCACGACCACCTCAACCGATTCGGCACGACCAAGGAAGGGTTGATGTTCTGGGGTCAGCGAGGCGGAACCCTGCCGGGCAAGACGTACCAGGCGATGTGGAAGGCCGCACGGGCCGCAGCCTTCGGTGAGGAAGTGGCCCGAACCTCACGACTCGCAGAACGCCCGTACGACCTTCGACACGCCGCGGTGTCCACCTGGTTGGCCAGCGGGGTTGATCCGCAGCGCGTCGCCGACTGGGCGGGGCACTCGCTCGAAGTCCTGATGCGGGTCTACGCGAAGTGCCTAGACGGTGAGGAGGACCAGGCGATGGACCGGATCGAGGCGAAGCTTCGGGGCGAGTAGTTCCCTAGTCCCTGACCTGCAAAGGCGGCTGTGGCGCTCCCGCCTGGCCGAGCGGTAGATCGCTGAGCGTGGGCTCGACCGGTTCCACGCCCTGAGTGACCGGTCGCGCCCGCTCGTTTGTTCTCGTTAGGGCACGGGAAGGGCACGCCCTGTCCACGAAATTCAAAGTTGCCGCGGAACGGTCCGTACCGGTCCACCCGACACCTGTCGCCAACCCTGAGCGTGAACCCGACTCAGCTCACTCCTGGTCGTCCACCCCGATCCACACCGTTTGTTAGGAAATCCGATTAGCAGACCGGCTTGTCCCGCTAGCATGGTCGGCGTGAGTGGATGGGCCTTGGCCGTGTCGTTTCTAGCCCTCGTCGTTTCGCTAGCTGCCGCCTGGTTCGCCTACGAACAGAAGGAAGCCGCAAGGGCAACCCTGAAGGTCGAGAGCGACCGCCTGACCGACGAGCGCACACCGTCATTCACGGCCGCGGTTGTCAGCCACGACGGCGGTGAGACCCAGTGGTACCGACTCACGCTAACTCTTGACACCCCGTGGGCACTGACGAAGGTACATGTGAAACTGCCGGAAAATCACGGGATCTCGTTTACGTCGAGCCAGAAGGGCGTTGAGCCCGACGCTTCGCCGCCGATCCTGTCGGCCGACGGCGGGCCATTGACCGCGGGCCGCGAACTGACCTGGCGGATTGCGCTGGACGAGCAATGGTCACGCAAGGCACTACTTCAGGTCCTATGCTCCGACCGCGATGGGCGGCATTGGACGGTGGCCGTTCCGCTGACGCTCCCTTCGCAGCCGTTCGCGATCTGGGAGTGATCGCCAAAGCCAGGCCCGGGTCGGTGAACGGCAGGAGGCCGCATGCGCACGCCCGCGCCGAAGGCGCGCCTTGATCCATAAGAGGCAAATTCGGCCGACTCCGCGCCCGCCGTGGGGCCGGTCAGCCTATACATGGTGCCGCCTGAGTTCATGCACGAGGCACGGCGGGAGAGAGCAGGACACGCAGCTATGCCGAAATGACGTTCTGCATGGCAGGATTCGTCTGTGTCCGAATCGGTGTCGCTGGGTCGCAGGCGTAGGAGCCGTGAAGTACAAGAGACTCTGCCGGCAGTTAGTCGGCCGCGATGAGGTGGTTTGGCCGTGGGAGGCGTCGCGACGAGCAGGAACCTATGAAGCTGGCTGCGACGATTGAGCCTTCGCCCGTCGAGGGGGAGGTCGGAGACTATTTGGCCGACAGTCCTATCGAGGATGCCGAACAGGACCGGTTTGGGCGGCGCGCTTGGGCGGGACGTGTGGCGGAGACGATTGCGGCGCAGCGGGATGCGTCGAGCCTGGTCGTGGGGATCTACGGGCCATGGGGTGACGGAAAGACGAGCGTACTGAACCTCATCCACGACACGCTCAAGAAGACAGCGGGAGTCATACCCGTCAGGTTCAACCCATGGCGGCTCGGCGACGAGACCGAGATGTTCCAGGGATTCTTCGCGACACTCGCGGACGCGCTTGACGAGCAGATGGCGTCAACCGCGGAGCGCCTGGGGCAGACGCTTCGTGACTACGGCGGGCTGCTCGTCGCGGTACCCGTTGTCGGAGACGTGCTGAAGGAGGGGGCTGGCGCGGCTGCCGCGAAACTGTCAGAGACAAGCCTGGCCAAGCAGCGAAAGAAGATAGAGGATCTGCTCGCGAAGCACGGGCAGCGCGTCGTCATCCTCATCGACGACATCGACCGGCTCGACAAGAGCGAGATTCAGGCAATGTTCCGGCTGGTGAAGATTGCAGCAGACTTCAAGCACACGGCGTACGTGCTCGCGTTCGACCACCGCGTTGTTGCGAGCGCGCTCGCGGAGCGGTACGCCGCCGAGCCGACGCACGGCGCGAGCTTCATGGATAAGATCATTCAGTTGCCGCTGCACCTGCCGCCGGCACCGCCGGATGTGCTGCGCCGCCTTGCTCTAGAGACGGTCGACAGGGCGCTCGCTCAGGCTGAGATCGACCTCCCGAAGGAGGCCGCCGCCGCATTTGTCTCGGCTTTCGATCGCACCATTGGCCCCCGACTCACGACTCCGCGGGCGGCCAAGCGGTACGGGAACGCGCTGCTCTTTAGTTTGCCGATGATCGGCGGTGAGGTGCATCCCGTTGACCTGATGCTGGTCGAGGCGATGCGTGTCTGCTATCCACCGCTGTACGAGTGGGTCCGGTCGCACCCCCAAGAGGTCCTCGGCCCCTACTCCGGCAGCGGCGGTCACGACCAGCCGGCGCTCGCTGCCCTCCGCAACGCCGTTGACGCCGCGACGGAGGGGTTGTCCGCGGATGACACGGCCCGCGCCCGTACGCTGCTGACGACACTGCTGCCGCGCACGGAGAGCGCGTGGGACAACAAGCAGTGGGGTAGTGACTGGGAAGATTCGTGGGCGCGAGAGAAGCGGATTGCGTCCAAGTTGTACTTCCGGCGGTACTTCACGTACGCGGTCCCGCCAGGTGACGTGCCCGACGCCGACCTGGACACGCTGCTCGCAGAACTCGATAGCGGAGAGCCAGACATGGACCGGGTTGTGTCGATTGCCTTGGCGATCCTCGACACGGGCGGGGCAGACACGGTGATCCCGAAGCTTGCGGCCCGCGTTCCCAGCCTAGGGTCGAATGCAGCAGCGCGCCTTGCGATGGTCGTCACGGGCCTCAGCGATCGGTTTTCCGATGCGTCCGGTTTCCTTGCCCTGTCGCCCCTTGAGCGGGCGGCGGTCCTGGTCCGCGACCTGCTCGGCCAGGTGGTCGTTGACGAGCGCGGTGACCTCGCGGCGTCGCTAATGCGCGACGCGCAACACCTACCGTTCGCGGTTGAACTGATTCGCTGGCTGCGGCCGCAGGATGATCGTCAAGACCGTGCGGTCCTTACCATGGAGGCTTGCGATGCCGCCGGGCGAGTCCTGGCCGACCGGCTCCTTGAAGTCTGGTGCGCTGGTGACCCGTTTACGCGACTTGCGAGGAAGGCGTCGGCATCGCTGCACGTGTCTGCCATCTACGGCGACGGTGACGCGTTGCGCGAGTGCCTGCGCCGCCGCATCGACGCCGACATCGCTTTCGCCTTTGTCCTGATGCGCTCGTTCCTCGGCCAATCATGGTCACTGGAAACGGGCGTTCCGCTCGTTCCTGAGATGAGCCGAGAGGGTTATGAGGCCCTCCGCGAGTACGTCGACCCAGATTGGCTCTTCTCCCGCCTTCAGCAGAGCTTTGGCGACGGAATCGGCGAGGGCGAAGAGCACTCACAGCGGAGCGTTGACGAGGAGTTGCGGATCGCCGACCAATACGCTCGCTTCCACCGCGCCGACGTCGATAACGCAGATGCTGAGGCCGAGGAAAGCGGCTGACCCGCTGTAGTGCCTGGCACATTGGCGTTCTCCGACGTCCCGCACATCGGCTGCGTGCGTTGGCCGGCGTGCCAGGTGGTCGCCCAGGCTTCTAGCCTGTCGTGCATCAGTTGGCGGACATGTGTCGCAGATCTGCTGGCGGATCACACCGCGCCCGCCGTGTGGAATGGTGAGCACGTAGAGGAGATGACCAAAGTGAGCGACCCGAATCCGGCGGTGGATCAGTCCGGGGAGATCGCGGCAGAGTCCGAGTTCGCCCAGAACACCTTCCAGAGCATGTTCGACCTCTTCTGGAATCCAGAGATCGAGCGCCGTGGCGGTCATGAGGTAACTGGGCCGCTGCGCAAGGCGCTCGCGATCATGAGAACCGACCAACCCGTAGAAATCCTGCTGAACGAGGAGGCCGATCTAGTCCTCAGTGCCGAAGCCACCGGACCGATCGAGCGCGGTGATCCGATCTACCCGGACGACATCGGCGATGTGTCGGATCTCAGGCCGCTCCGGATTGACGAAGAAGCGGGCTGGGTGGCCTTTGCTGTGCTCCCGAACGGTCAAGGCATGCTCGCGTTCGACTTCCGTCGAAATCGCGGTCGAGGTCGGAGGCTCTTGGGACTCGCCCGGGAGTACCTTGAGGTTGCCCAAGGCGCTTGCGCCGCCGGTCACGAGCGGCCAGCAGTCGAAGCTGCGCACGCCTGCGCCGAGTTGATCGTCACCGCGATGATGTATCTGACCGACGAGGCACCAGTCAACGGCGGGCGTTCGCCTCACGGCAAGCGGAAGCACTGGCTGAACGTTCACACCCATCTAGGCAACGCGCCGGTTCGTTTCCACGAAACGCTCGTCCGACTGGGCGAGTTGCGCCCTTCGGCTCGCTACGGCGAGGAGAAGCGCCAGCCCGCCAGCGGTGAGGTTGGCAAGCTCATTGACGTGCTGCGAGAGATGATCGAGCACGCCGCCGTGCGGGTCGGCGAACCGCTCCCGGAGATCGTTGATCTCGACTAGTCCGAGATCTGGCGCGGAAGGGGGTAGACGATCGTCGGCGCGACGACGATGCGTGCCCGGCGAGTTGAGGTCTGCGGTTGGCTGCGGGTCGGCCGGTCGTGCGTAAGTTCCGTGAGTCCCCGACCTCCGAGTCCGGGCCGGCCCGTTGGCGGCCGGACAATCGAGCGGCCAGGGGACGGGATCACCGCCCGCGCTGAGCCACGTTCGCGAGCGTGTTTCAGGCGACTGTGCAAAATACGTGCAGACGTGCGAGTTGCGGCAGCTGCGCGACCTCGCGTTTGCGCAGGTCAGGGCCGCACTTGGGGTGTTCGGACGCCTTGGCCTTGAAAACCGGTATGGCGGGTGACCGTCATCGTGGGTTCGAATCCCACACCCTCCGCCTAGAAGCTCTCAAGAACATGCTCTGACCAGCGGAAACGCTCCTCTTGGCCGTATCTACCGACTGTCCGACCATGTCCGGTGCGATCCGGCTGAAACCGACTGACAATGGCCATTCGGGCCCTATACGGGCCTGCGCTGGCCGACTCCCCGCACCTCAAATCCCCCCGTATGTTCCAGCAGGTATCTGGGCACGGAGCGGCTGGAACATACGGGGGGTGGCTGGTTGCTGGGCTCCTTCCCAGGACAGCCGGGACAGGCTGTCCTGGGGGTGTCCCGGCTGATCGAGGTAAACGTGCAGGTCAGAGCGTTGCCGGGACAGCCGGGACAGGTACGGGTCGAGGGTGGTCGCCGGGACAGCCGGGACAGCCTTGGGGTGGGGGTGTCTCGGCTCGCCCCTGGCACCTGACCTGCCCTTCGACCCTGTCGTGCAGGGCTGGCAGGTCGATGACTACCTAGCCTGTGTCGACTTGTACGCCGCCGCCGGCGTTGACCTCGCGGCGGCGCCGGTGGTGGGTCTTGGGTCGGTATGCCGCCGCCAAGCAACCGACGAGGCGGCCGAAATCGTGGACACCCTTCACTCGGTTGGTGTCGGACGCCTGCACGGGTTCGGCGTCAAGATCCTTGGATTGCGCCGCTGCGGCCAGCGCCTCGCCTCCGCTGACTCGATGGCCTGGTCCATCACCGCTCGCTACCGACCACCGTTGCCCGAGTGCACGCATGTCACCTGCTCGAACTGTGCCCGGTTCGCGTTGGCCTGGCGCGACGACGTGATCGCATCCATCCCACCTCACGAGCCTTTGTCGCTATTCGACCGAGAGGCCGCCTGATGACTGCCAACCCGATCCATCCCGGCGAGGACAACGTGCGGATGCTGCATCCGTTCGCCGACGCCTGGACCGCTGATCGGCTACTCGACACCGAGTTTCCCGAACCGGCGTGGGCGATTCCCGGCATTGTGCCCGAAGGACTCTCGGTGCTCGCGGGGGCGCCGAAAGTCGGCAAGTCCTGGCTCGCCTTGTGCTGGGCGTTGTCCGTCGCCGCTGGTGGTCTGGCGCTCGGATCTCTCCAGTGCGACGCCGGCCCCGTGCTCTACCTCGCCCTGGAAGACAATCCCCGCCGAATCCAGCGGCGCATCCGCACTGTCCTCGACGGCGCACCGGCTCCCAGCGGACTACACCTGGCTACGGACTGCGCGGCGCTGGGAGCGGGTGGTAGCGACGACATCGCAGGATGGCTGGACTACTTCACCGGCGCTCGCATGGTCGTGATCGACGTGTTTGCCAAGGTGCGCGGCCAGGTCGCCGGGTCCAATGCGTACGCCGACGACTACTGCGCGACCGGCCTCGCCAAGACAATCGCCGACCGCTACCAGGTCGCAGTGGTCCTCGTGCACCACGTACGCAAGATGGGTTCCGAAGACTTCCTTGAAGAACTGTCCGGTACCAACGGCATCGCCGGGGCCGCGGACACCGTTCATGTACTCGGGCGTGAACGGTACGACGCAGACGGCACCTTGGCTACCACCGGCCGCGACGTAGAAGAAACCAAGCGCGCGCTCCACCAAGACCCCAGAACCCATGCCTGGTCTCTTCTCGACGGCCCCGCGCTCGATCACACCGTGCACGACACAAGCGCAACCATCCTGCGCTACGTCCGCGGCCACCAAGGCGCCAGCCCGAGAGAGATCGCTGACGCCACCGGCCTGGCGATCGACCTCACCCGCAAGACCTGCGCCCGGATGGAGAAGCGCGACCACCTCATCCGCGTCGGCGACGGGCGCTATGCCGCGCCGCCCGAACCCGAGACAGGAGACCTGCCATGAGGTGTCCCGGCTGTCCCGGCAACGCTCTGACCTGCGCATTTGCCCCCGATCAGCCGGGACAGCCCCGACAACTGCCTGTCCCGGCTGTCCCGACCTGCACGACGAATCAGCTTCGACCCGAGGAGACCTCCAAGTGACAACAACTCCCAGTCGCCGCCGCAATCACCTGACCGTCGCTGAGTTCTGCGAGGAGCTGGGCATTGCCCGTTCGACCTTCTATGACTGGCGAACCAAGGGCACGGGCCCGAAGTGCATCAAGCTGCCGAACAACGAACTCCGTGTACGACGCGATGAGCTGGAGCGTTGGCTCGACAGCCTGGAGGACGCCGCCTGATGGGCACGACCTTCGAGGTTCGCATTGAGCCCAAGATCCAGAAGAACCGCTTGGCAGGCAAGGACCGGTTCAGCTACACCGTCCGCTGGCGGGTTGCCGGTGAGCGTTGCAAAAAGACCTATGCGAGTCGCGCGTTGGCGGACGGGCGTCGCTCCGAACTGGTCAGCGCCGTTCGGCGGGGGGAGGCGTTCGACATCGAATCCGGGCTACCAGAGTCCGAGGCGCGCGCCAGGGACGCGATGAGCTTCTACGACTTCGCGTGCAAGTACGTCGACATGAAGTGGTCGCGGGCTGCCGCGAACACGCGCCGGAGCATCGCAGATGCCCTGATCGCGGTGGCGCCGGTGATGCTCGCCAACACCCGGTCAACCCCGGATGGCAAGCTGATGCGGAACGCATTGCACAAGTGGGGGTTCAACACCGCGCGTCGGCCGGATGCGCCGGTAGATATCGAGGATGTCCTCGCGTGGGTCCAGCGAAACAGCCTGCCAGTGTCGGCGCTCGGTAGGGCTGAGACCATCCGCGCCGTGCTCGACGCTGTCGGGAGCAAGCTGGACGGCAAGCCGGCCGCAGTGACGTACACCGCCCGGCGGCGAGCCGTGCTCTGGAACCTGTGTGAGTACGCCGTCGAACTCGGGCAGCTCGACGCGAACCCGATCCCAACGGTCAAGTGGTCGCGGCCGAAGCGGACCATCAAGCGCGTCGATCCGGCGACGGTGCCGAACCCGACTCAGGCTCGTGCATTGCTCGCCGCTGTCGCCGCACGGCCGGGCGCTGGACCGCGGATGGCGGCGTATTTCGGCAGCATGTACTACGCCGCCCTGCGGCCGGCCGAAGCGATCGAGCTGGGGCTGTCGAACCTGCGCCTGCCGAGGGAAGGCTGGGGCAAGTTGATCCTGAACGACTCCAACCCCTACGCGGGGTCGGCATGGACCGACAGTGGATCGGACTATGACCATCGTCAACTGAAGCACCGAGAGGTGGCGAAGAGCGTTCGGTGCCCTGTCCTCCCGACCTGACCGCGATGTTCCACCATCACATCACCAAGTTCGGTACGGCCCCGGACGGGCGCCTGTTCTGGGGTCGGGGCCGCGGTGTGCTGTCCGCGAAGTACTACCAGGTGATGTGGCAACAGGTTCGCGAAGACGTGCTCGGAATCGAGGCGGCCAAGTCGTCGCCGCTAGCGCAGCGGCCCTACGACCTACGTCACGCGGCCGTCTCGTCGTGGCTTGCGAGCGGGGTCGATGCGGCCCGCATCGCTGAGTGGGCTGGGCACTCTCTGGAGGTGTTGCTGCGGATCTACGCGAAGGTGATCGACGGTCAGGAAGAGCAAGCCCTGGAGCGTATCGAGGCGTTCCTGCGGTCGTAATGCTCCGTGCGCCGGACCGGTGCGCACCGACGCACGGGGGCGGCGCACGGGCTGGGGCTATAAAGCAGATGACGCCTATCGCAGGGAAAGCTTGTAGTGCCTGGGAAACGGGTGCACGCTGATCTGAGCGTGGAGCGCTCTCCATTAGAAGGGAAGGACATAACAATGGCACTGACGGTGATCCTCGGGCCATACGAGTCGGGCAGCCTTGGAACGCTCCCCCCGGGCGAGTCCCACGTTTGGGCGCTAGCCGTACTTACGGCACTGCCAGAAGGCCAGCAGCCACTTCGAGCCCTCACTGTCACGGCGGTCCCGACACCGACCGCGAGTGCGCAGGCGCTGGGGGTCACCGCGACCACCATCGTCGCTGAACCCAGCGGACAGCTCACCGTCAACTTCACCGTCACCAATACCCACGCTTTCTCCAATTGCTTCGGCTACAAGTGGTACGTGGTCATGGTTCTTCCCTAATCATTGGGAGTTAAGAATGAGGCTTTTCGTGGTTCATGACGATGCGGGCACGATCTATCAGGCGGTCAGGTGTCCTTCGGACGCGCCAGCGCCTGCACTGCAGACTGCTCCGGGCCTGCAATTCTCGGAGGTTGATCCTCCCGAAGGCTTCCGCGAGGACGCGGACCTCCGAGAGTTCGTCAACAACCATCGGGCGGAAAATATGGCACGTCCGAGGGGTTCGGTCGTGCGGCTAACGACGCCAGAAGACCAGTGACCGGACCTTCGGGGCCGCCTCGGGTGCTGCCCCGACTTCATACACGATGGCTGGCTCGGCATGCTCTCGGTCCCGTACATAGGACGCCCTCGACCCTCATCTCGCGGATGAGCGCCTCGTCGCTGTCGTGCATCGTCAACTCTTCCCTGTCATCTGCCGGTTCAGACGCTCCGAGTGTCAGCACACGTGGGCACGCGTTGCGCCCGGCACAGACGCGCGCAGCGGGGGCCTCGACCGGAGCGCGTCCCTGCATGGCCGGCTTTTGATTACCGACCGTCACCTGTCCAGAGCTGGAAAGGTTCAGCGCCGGGCGGCTGGTCGCAGCCGAGACGTCGGCGGAACCGCTACCAGGTGCCGGTGGGGCGGTCCCCGGGCTACATGATGACCCGGTGCACTACGGACTACAGCTGCGGGCCGCGGATCCTCGCGGCGATCGACGACGCGCCGGACGACTGCGCCAAGGTCGCAGAGGGCGCGCCTTCTTTGTGCTCGGGGCCTGCGCCCCTCAGGTTGAGCCACGAGGGTCTTTTCGAATCGATGCCTCGTCGGGCCGCCGCATGCAGCAGGGGTGCCTCAGGGGTGTGGGGGCCCTATGCGGGCCCGCGAGGGACGGTTGCGGCGTCGTTGTGTCCATGTTTCCGCAGGTCACAGGCGAGTTAGACCTCCTGGCATAACTCGGTCTTGAAAACCGGTATGGCGGGTGACCGTCATCGTGGGTTCGAATCCCACACCCTCCGCCGGGTCCCACTGAGAACCCTGGCGCTGACCTAGTGTCCGGCGGCGTTCGGCCAACCATGGTTGTGGGCGGTCATCCTTGCCCTCTACGTGCCCGCGAACGAGATCGTCCCAGGGCTCCAGGCCGACACTCAGGCCACCTCGTGAAGGTATTGCAACAGGTCTTTCGAAAGAGTACTTTCGATGCATGGACAAGCTTTCCCAGCGTCGGATCACGGATGCGCGGACCCTTCGGGCAGTCGCGCATCCGTTGCGGATCTCGATCGTGGAGCAGTTGACGGTGCATGGGCCGATGACCGCGACGGAGCTGGGCGACCGGCTGGACGAGTCGCCGGCCAACTGTTCCTGGCATCTGCGGAAGCTCGCGGAGTACGGCTTCGTCGAGGAGGCCGCCGGTGGTACCGGGCGGCAGCGCCCCTGGCAGATCACCCATCTCGGGATGTCCTGGGGTGACGAGGAGGACGGCCCGATCGCGCTGGATGTGCAGCTTGCCGGGCGCGCGATGACCGAAGTGGTCGTCGGCCGCGAGCTCGACCGGCTGCTCGAGAGCCAGGTCCGGGCGCCCGAGGAGCCGGCCGAGTGGCGGAAGGCGGCGACGGCGTCGCAGTCGATGGTGTGGCTGACCGCCGAGGAACTCGAGGCTGCCAACCTCGCAGTACGGGAAGTGCTGATGAAGCACTTCGACCGGCATCAGGATCCGGCGCTGCGGCCGGCCGGGTCGCGGCTGTGCGCGTTGGTGGGCTGGGGCGTCCCGACGTACGGGCTCGCCGACGAGACCCCGGCCGACGAGGCCATTCCTGCTGGGGAGGAGGGCTGATGCGCGCGATGTTCTCGTCGCCCGGGTTCCGGCGGCTTTTCGCCGGGATGGCGACGTCGATGTTCGGCGACTCGGTGATGCTGCTGGTGCTGAGCATGTGGGTCAAGAGCCTGACCGGATCCAACGCGCAGGCCGGGTTGACATTCTTCTGGATGGTGGTGCCGACCTTCATCGCGCCGCTGTTCGGGCTGTTCGTCGACCGGCTGCGGTCGAAACTCGTGCTGGCGTGGGGAAGCCTGGCGTCGGCGATCGCCGTACTGCCGCTGACCTTGGTACGCGACGCGGGCGATGTGTGGATCGTGTGGGGAGTCGCCTTCCTGTACGGCATCTCGATGATCGTGTTGCCGGCTGCGCTGAACGGGCTGCTCAAGGAGATCGTCAGTGATGAGCAACTGGTGCAGGCGAACTCGTCGCTGCAGACAGTCAAGGAGGGTTTCCGGCTTGTCGGACCGATCATCGGAGCCGGGTTGTTCGCCTGGCTCGGCGGGTGGGCGGTCGCCGTACTGGATGCCGCTACCTTCGTCGCCGCCGCGGTGGTCATCGGCTCGATGGCGTTGCAGGACAAGCGTCCTGCCCGCTCCGAGGGGAACTGGCTGACCGAGATGAGTGGTGGGGTCCGGCACTTGTGGTCCGACCGGATCCTGCGCCACACCTTGGTCGGTCTCGGCCTGATGCTGCTCGTGCTCGGCTTCAGTGAGGCTTCGATCTACGCGATCATCGACGTTTTCGAGAAGCCGGTCGAGTTCGTCAGCGTCATCGTGACGGTCCAGGGCATCGGGGCTTTGCTGGGTGGGCTGACTGCGACTTGGTGGGTACGGCGGATCGGCGAGGTGGGCGCGTTCGCAGTCGGTGCGCTGGTGCTTGCCGCCGCGCTCGGGGTGATCGCAGCGACGGAGAGCCTGCCGGTGTTGCTGTTCGACGTACCGCTCTTCGGTTACAGCATCCCGCTGGTCATCGTCGCCTTCATGACCCTGATCCAGCGCCGCACGCCACTGCGGTTGATGGGACGCGCCTCAACGGCCGTCGAGGTCGTCATGGGCACTCCGCAGGCCGCGAGTCTCGCCTTCGGCTCGGTGCTCGTCTCGCTGGTCAGCTACCACGTGATCTTCATGGTCATGGCGATCGTCGTAGCCGGCTCGGTCCTTTACCTGTGCGTGACCCTACGAGGGCAGGTACTACGCCCCGTCGCCGCCTGGCAGGAACCCTCTCCGGAGCAGGTCACGGTCGTCGGCGTCCTGGCAGAGCCACTCGAACGCACCTGACGCGTTGGGCCGGCTTCGGATCGCGTGAGATGCCGGCGGCAGGGCACACCCACTGCCTGGCTGGCGGTTCAGCTGGATCTCCTCGTTGGCGAGGCGGGGAGAGCATCCGATGAAGACGAGGGCCGTGCCTGGCACGCCCCAGGCCAGGAAGGTCGCGGTGATGCTCGCGGTCAGCGCCTGGTTCTGTGCTTCGGTGGTGACCGTCCAGATCCCGGCCATGAGGTGAGCCGACTCGTTCAGCGCGATGCCGATCAGCACATAGCCGACGATGATCAGAATCCGTCCAGCGCGATCGTGGAAGCCGTGCCGCCTCCCCGCGCGCCACAGGTAGGCACCCACCGTGACGAGGACCGCGCCCCAGACGACAGTGCTCGTGGCGTCGGCGCTGGCCGCCGGACCGCTGCCGGCGTACTGATCCGGCAGTTCCATGGTGTCGAGGACGCGGCGAACGCCCCGCACGATCGTGATCAGGCCGACGGCGATCGTCCCCGCTCCCATGCCCCAGTACAGGGTTTGGGGCTCGGTCGCCCGGCGCGAGCCATCCCCCACCATCTCGATCTACCTGCTCTCCACCAACTCACTGACCCTTCACCTGGCGGAGAAGCCACCACGGCAAGCTGATACAGCCCTATAGCTGGGGAGCGGTGGACTTTTCGCCGGTCAGTAGTTGGTTGAGGACGAGGTTGTAGTGAGCGTCGCTGCCGTAGTTGCCCATTGAGCTGGCGACGCTGATCGTCAGGGGAAACTGGTCGGCGGGAAGGGCCGCCAAGGCGGCAGGGAGGGTTGGTTCGGCGGAGTCGTCGCGAGCGACGGTGAAGGCGGACCAGCCGTAGTTGAGGGCGATGATGCCGCTGAAGGTGGCGACGGCGGCGTCGTCCGTGATGCCTCCGCGGGCGAGGATGCGCAGCGCCTCCTCGCCGATCCGTACTGCGTTCAGCCCCGGGCTGGGGTGGCTGAACAGGGGTGCGACGGCCCACGGATGCATCGTCAGGAGCCGCCGGTGGGAGCGGGCGAAGGTTCGCAGGTCCTCGAGCCAGTCGTCGGTGGGCGGCGCGCATTCGAAGCGGCCGAGGACTGTGTCCAGGAGCGCGTCGACCAGCAGTTCCTTGGTGGTGAAGTGCCGGTAGAGCGCCATCGCGGACGACTCCAGGTCGGCGGCCACGGCGCGGACGGTGAGCGCCTCGAAGCCTTCGGTCGTCGCCACGCGTTCGGCGGCCTCGACGATGCGGTCGGGGGTCAGCGACCCGCGCGGCCGGCGTTGGCGTTGCCGCGGCGCGGGCGACGTGGTCGGAGGGGTTGACGGCTTCATGTGTACAGCGTACGTTATCTCTCAAGCGTACAAAGTACACAAACTTTTGGAGCATCTGATGATCGTTCGCTGGCTTCCCACCTTCCTTGGCTTCCCCGTCGGCGGCTGGCTCGCCGCCCAGGCCGTCGGATCCGTCCGCGGTCCCGGTACCGCGGCGCTTGCCGGCTTGATCGCCGGCCTGGCCATCGGCGTCGCGCAGTGGCTCGTACTGCGCTCGCGCGGGGCTGATCTCCGCTGGGTGGTCTACACGGCACTCGGCATGACCGTCGGCGGTGCGGCCGCCGCCGTTCTGACCGGCGCAAACACCGACGTGAAGTCGCTCGTACTCACCGGCCTCGTCGCCGGAGCCGCAGTCGGTGCCGCGCAAGCCACCCTGCTCGCACCTAGTCTTCGGGCCGGAATTGCGTGGAGCGCACTGGTGAGCATCGCCTGGGGGCTTGGCTGGCTGACCACGGCCAACGTCATCGTCGACGCCGAGAGTGGCTTCATCATCTTCGGCTCCAGCGGCGCTCTCGTGGTGACCGTACTGACAGGGCTGGGCATGCGGTGGCTCCTGGCTGTCGAAACTCCCGCGAAGGTCGTTTCCGCTACGCCGCCTGTCGCTGAAGCCCACCGATGAGCAGCGCCACGGTGACGGGCGTGACGCTGGTGGCCCTGCCGCTGGCCTTCAACGCAGCCTTCGCCGCACTGGCTGCGAAGTTCGACTACCCCGACATCCTGCGCCGCCCGACCCATGAGGTTCTTGACCGCTTTCGCTGCGGCGGATCGTCCCTGGTCTTGCTGTGGTGGGCCTTCGCCATGACGGCCGTGGCCCTCGCACCCCTTGCTGTTCTCCTTGGCCGCACACTCGACGGAGCCAACGACGACCTCCGCTCCGTCGGCGTCACCATCGGTGTACTGGCAGCGGTCGTGCAGTTCCTCGGCCTGATTCGCTGGCCGTTCCTTGTTCCTTACCTGGCACGCGTTTCTGCCGAGCCAGATGCCGATCCGGCTCGGCGCGAAGCGGTCGACATCGTGTTCCAGTCCTTCAACCGCTACCTCGGCGTCGCAGTCGGGGAACACCTGGGCTACCTGTTGACCGGCGCCTGGACCGTCCTGGTTGGTGTCGCGCTGACCCAGTCGACGGTCGCGCCGGGCTGGCTTGGGATCCCCGGCATCGTCATCGGCGTCCTCCTCGCTCTTTGCTCGCTCGAGTTCGTCGGCCCGTTCGAGCAGGCCGGCTGGAAGCTCGCAGGCATCCTCACGCCCATCGTGTACATCGCCTGGTCCTTGTGGCTCATTGCCGCCGGCATCGCGCTGCTGCTCTGAAACCTGTGGTGAACTCGCCCCATGACCTATGTCGGCTCCTACACCTGGGAGCTGAGACAACACCTCGGCCCGGACAGTCCTCGCCCCTTCACCAGATCTTCCTCGCCACCAGCGAATTCCAGGCCCGCTGGTGATCCGCGCAGATTTCAGCTGTCGAGTGAGGACCAGAAGGCGTTGAGCAAGGGCTCGGGTGGTGGGAGGCACTGGGTCAGGAGGATGGCGGCTGTATGGCGGTCGGGGTAGTTGAACCAGGTGGTGCCTAGGCCGCCGCCCCAGCCGTAGCGAGTGGGGGACACCTGTACTCCGTAGCCCCAGCCGGCGCCATCAAGGAAGATTTCGGCTGAACTTCCACTGTGCTGGGCAGGTGTCAGCTGATCCGTGGTCATCGCCCGGAACGCGTCAACGGAAAGCAGCCGTTTCCCCTCATGCGCCCCACCGGCCAGCATGAACTCGGCGAAGCGTAGGTAGTTCGAGGCCGTCGACGCCAGGCCGCCGCCGGCGTGCGGGAAGAGCGGGTCCGTGGACCAGTCGCTGCCCTTCGCAGGGTCGAACACTGCCAGCCCGCCCGACCCATCCGCCGTATAACAAGGCACCAACCGCGCCTGATCCGGTACTGCGAACCCGGTGTCACCCATCCCCAACGGCGAAAGCACCCGGTCAGCCAGGAGTTCGCCCAGCGGCTGCTCCCCGGCCCGAGCCAGCAGCACCCCGAGTACGGCGTACGCGAGGTCGTAGCGCCAAGCCGACCCGGGGTGTTCCATCAACGGGAGTTCACCGAATCGCGCGATCCACTCGTCGGGTCCGACGGCGACAGCAGACGGCAGCGGCGGCCCCATCCCGAGACCGCGGGCGTCGGCGGCTTCGGCGACCGGGCATGACGCGACCTCGAACGCGAATCCGAAGCCCATCCGCATTGTCAGCAAGTCCTCGACAGTGATCGCGCGTTCGGCCGGAACCGTCTCGTTCACCGGCCCATCGAGCCGGCGCAGTACCCGGCGGTCGGCGAGTTCGGGCAGCCACCGGTCGACCGGATCGTTCAAGGTAAGAACGCCTTCGTCCACGAGCATCAGCGTCAGCACAGCCACCAGCGGCTTGGTCATCGAGCTGATCCGGAACACCGCGTCGGTGGTCATCGGCTGACCCTCGAGCGAAGCGTTCCCGACGGCCTCCAGCAGCACCTGGCCGTTGTCGCTCACGGCAAGCACCGCTCCGGGCGCAGTACCGGGGCCGAGCTGTTCACCGACCGCGGCCAGCAAGCGCTCTGAGGGTATGGGTGCCATCAGGACCTCCTTGGCGGCCCATCAAACACCAGACCCCCGACAAAACGAGGCAGCGTTGGCTCAGGAGTCAGGTAGCGACAGATGCTGGTGGATCATCTTCCAGCCGTCGGCCTGCCGCTGGAACACCCGCGTCGCCCGCGACCAGTTCTCCTCCGAGCCGTCGACCACGATCCGCGTCAGCCCCCACGCCACCGCGAGGTCATCCCGCGCCTTCACCGTCAGCTCGGGAACGCTCATCTCCACCTTGCCGCCCGACTCGAGCCCGGTCGCGCAGACCGCCCGGACCGCGTCCTTCCCCACGTACTGCAGCGGACCGCCGTACTCGTAGGACACGACGTCGTCCCCGATCGCGTCCATCAGCCCGTCGAGATCCTTGGCAGCTGTCAGTTCCGACCACTGGTCATGAATTTCCCGTACTGCGGACTCCGCGACCGCGGGCGGTGTGTCGGTCAACGGGAACGAGTGGTGCTCGTGGGTCACCACCCAGCGGCCGTCCTCCTTGCGCAGACCGAGCGTCAACCGCAGCCGGTTCGGCGAACCCTCCTCGAACTCCTCCCGCAGGCCGCACTTCAGCAACGCATGGGCGAACGCGACGTCCGCACCCGCGGTCACGTCCAGCGAGACGAGCTCGAAGATCGCCCCCGACGCCTGCCACTCGAAGAACCCGGGCCAGGTCTCGCGGTACGCGTCGAGTCCCCGAACCCCGTCGTACGGCGGCGGTACGTCGAACATCACGATGTCGCCGGAGTGGTCCTGCAGCACGGTGTCCAGATCGCCTTCGTGGACCGCCGCCGCCCAGCGCTCGATCAGTGCCCGGATCTGCTGCTCGTCGTTGCTCATCAGCCAGTTCCTTCCACCGGTGAATTGCTCTGTCACCACTACAACCCGGGCCGGCGCCGAAACTCATCGCCGCCCACGAAACTCATTCCGCCAGCGACGCCAGCGACGCCGGCAACCCGAAGGAAGGGAAGTCCGCCTCCAGGAACGAGACCACCTCGGCGATCGACGACCCGCGCAGCCGGATCAGGTCGAGCCCGGCCGGCACGTACCGCCCGTCCTTCCACAGATAGGTGCCGAACGCGAGCTGCCCGTTCGCCCGCGCCGGCAGGAACCGCCACCGATCTCGCAGCGGCCCATCGACCAGGAACCCGCGGATCCCGTCGTGCCCCTCGAACCACAGCGGCAGCGGCGGCATCGAGTACTTCGCGTCGTCCGTCAGCATCTCCACGATCGCCTCGACGTCCCCCGCCTCCCAGGCAGTCATGTACCGCCGAGCCAGTTCGCGCTGCTCCGCCTCCCCGAGCTTCTCCAACGTCACCTGCTGGGTGGGATCGGGCAGTGCGCCAGCCACCACCTTGCGGGCACGCTGCAGCGCACTGTTCACCGCAGCCACGCTGGTGTCGAGCAGGTCAGCCACCTCAGCCGCCGCGAACGCCAGTACGTCGCGTAAGAGCAGTACTGCGCGCTGCAGCGCCGACAAGTGCTGCAGGCAGGCGACGAACGCGAGCTCCACACTCTCAAGCGCAACCACCCGAGCCTCCGGACTCAACTGCGCAGTCCAGGCCAAGCGCTGCTCGGGGTACGGCTCCAGCCAGACGGTCTCTGCCTGGGGAGTACTCAGGTCGGTCGGGAGCTCCCGGCGACCCTTGCGCTCGATCAGCGTCAGGCAGCGGTTCGTGGCGATCTTGTAGAGCCACGGCCGCAGCGAAGTCCCCTCGAACCTTCCCAGGTTGCTCCACACGCGCACCAAGGTCTCCTGCACGCAGTCCTCGGCGTCGTGGTCGGACCCGAGCATCCGGTAGCAGTGCGCGTGCAACTCGCCCTGCAGCGGCCCGATCAGCTGACCGAAGGCGGCCTCGTCCCCGGCGCGTGCGGCCTCCAAGAGCTCTACGCGTTGATCCACCGCTCCAGTGTGGCGGCTGCCAGGCCACTGTCGACCGCTTGGGCACACCGCTCCATACAGCCGGCCAACTGCTCAACCAGAGGCTCACCAGTCAGCGCGACCGTTGCCACAGCCGCAGCAGCATTGAGCAGTACTACGTCCCGCACCGGCCCGGGCTCTCCGCCCAGCACCGACCGGGCGATCCGCGCGTTGGTGGCGGCATCACCACCCCGCAGGTCGGAAGCCGGGCACAGCGGAATTCCCAGCTCACGCGGATCGAGCAGCACCTCGGACGTAGTGCTGCCGCGAACCACCCACACACGTGAAGGAGTAGTAGTGGTCAGCTTGTCGAGGCCGTCCTCACCCCGGACTACCAAGGCGGAACCACCCCGCGCGGCAAGGACGGACGCGATCACCGGTTGCATCCGCGCGTCCGCGACTCCTACCAACTGGTGTCGTGGATCCGCCGGGTTGATCAACGGGCCGAGCACGTTGAACGCCGTCGGCACGGCCAGCTCACGCCGCACTGCGGCCACGTGCCGCAGGCCCGGGTTGAACCTCGGCGCGAACAGATAGGTGATCCCCGCCGCGGCGACGGTTCGCAGTACGGCCGAGGGGGTGAGGTCGAGCGGGATGCCGAGGTGTTCCACCAGGTCGGCCGAGCCACCGGTCGTCGACGAGGCGGCCCGGCCTCCGTGCTTGACCACCGTGACACCCGTGGAAGCCGCCACGATCGCGGCAATGGTGGAGATGTTCACCGCGCCGGTCCCGTCGCCGCCTGTCCCCACGATGTCGACGAAGGGACCCGGGACGGCGATGGGTGTCGCGTGGCGGCGAAGGGCCTCGGCGAGTCCCGCGATCTCCGCCGGGGTCTCGCCCTTGGCCCGTAGGGCGATCAGGAATCCCGACACCTGCGCGGAGGTCGCCGTACCGCCGACGACCTCGTCCATCGCCCACCAGGCGTCGCCCATCGAGAGGTCACGCCCGCTGAGCAGGGCGGAGATGATCCCGGACCAGGTGCGATCCGCAGTACGGACTGTTGTTGCCATGGGCGATCCTCGGGGTGCTGGGCCCCGACGAGGGTGGTGCGAAAGCAACGGCCGCCTCGTCGAGGCGGCCGGTTGATTCGCGTGAGCGCAGGAGCAGGGGCCGCCTAGTCGGCGGGCCACCAGCTGCTCAGACGCGTGCTCACAGCGGAACCATAGCAAGTCCGTCAGCTGATGAACCCGGTGGCGAGATCCCAGAGCCGTACGGCGTTGGCCGGGTCGAGGGCGAAGGGTGCGACGCCACCGCCGAACATCACGGGGGCCCCGGTCAGCACCTCCGCCTCGTCGCAGTCCTCGAAGTAGCGGCCGCCGATCCCGTCGAGCAGTGGGGAGGCCGCGACCAGGACCGAGGTCGCCGCACCCTGCTCAACGGTCTTGCGGCGCTCGACCGGAGTACGGAGGCCGCCAGTGTGCTGCTGCAGGTTGGTGGCGATGGCGCCTGGGTGCACGGCGTTGGCGTAGATGCCTTCGTCGGACCAGCGCCGGGTCGCCTCGACCGCAAGGAGCGCGGTGGCCGTCTTCGACTCGGCGTACGCGCCGATCGGGTGGTACGGCCGGTAGATCCAGTCGAGGTCGTCGAAGACCGGCGGCCCGAACTGGTGCGCGTTCGAGCTGAGCGAGACGATCCGGGCGCCTCCGGCCTCGGTGAGAGCGTCGTGCAGGCCGACGGTGAGCGCGAAGTGGCCGAGGAAGTTGACCGCGAACTGGAGTTCGTGGCCTTCCGGCGTGCGGGCGAGCTCCGGCACGGCCATGATCCCGGCGTTGTTGACGAGCATGTGGAGAGGGCCGTCCCAGTCGGTGACGAAGGATCGGACGGAGGCCAGGTCGGCCAGGTCGAGCCGTGCCACGGAGACGTTCTCGTTTCCGATCGCCGTGGCGGTTTGCTTGCCCGCGTCAACGTTCCGTACTGCGAGCACGACCTCGGCACCCGCCGCGGCCAGGGCGCGAGCGGTCTCGACGCCGACGCCGGACGTGGCTCCGGTGACAAGCGCGCGCCGGCCGGACAGATCGACGCCGGCCAGTACGTCGCTCGCGGTTGAGGTGAATCCAAAGGGGGTCATGCTTCGAGGGTGCGTGCCGAGTGGATCCGTAAGAAGGCTCTGCCGACACTGGTATCGGCAGGGACAGGATGAGCTCGCGCGACGCCTCTACTCTGGAAGCGTGAGCAACCTCGGCGAGTACCTGAAGGTACGTCGCGAACGGTTGCGCCCGGAGGACGTCGGTCTTCCGAGCGGCAGCCGTCGGCGCGTACCGGGGTTGCGGCGCGAGGAGGTCGCGCTGCTCGCCGGGATCAGCGTCGAGTACTACCTGCGACTGGAGCAGGGGCGCGACCAGCATCCGTCGGAGCAGGTACTCGAGAGCCTGGCCCGCGCACTCCAGCTCGACAACGACGCCGAGATCTACCTGAAGAAGCTGGCGAATCCGGCGAAGCCCGCCCGACGCCGACCGTCACGCCCCGAGCACGTGAGCGCCGGCGTTCGCGGGCTGATCGACAGCTGGCCGACGACACCCGCGCTGGTGCATGGGCGGTACCTGACGACGCTGGCGGCGAACTCCATGGCCGTTGCCCTCAGCCCCTTTTTCGCACCGGGCGTGAACACCTTGCGGGCGGCCTTTCTCGAGCCGGAGCTGCGGGAGCTCTACCGGGACTGGGACGAGATGACCGCGAAGGCCGTCGCGTACCTGCGGTCGGTGATCGTGCCGGCGATGGACGACCCGCGGGTGGTCGAGTTGATCGGCGAGCTCAGCCTGCACAGCGACCGCTTCCGGACGTTGTGGGCCCGGCAGGACGTCCGCCAGAAGACGAGCGGCCTCACCCGCCTGAACCACCCGCAGGTGGGAGAGCTCGACCTCCACTACGAGAAGCTCGCCCTGCCGGGAGCGCCCGGCCAGATGCTGATCACCTACCACGCCGAGCTCGGCTCGCCCTCGCACGAGAAGCTGGAGCTCCTTTCCCACTTGGCGATTCCTCGCTCCGATCACGCCAGGCCGGAGCTCAGAGCCGCAGCAGAGTGAGTGGTGCCGGGTTCCGGTAATTCGGCATCTTGGATTTCAGCGGTAGCCGCGGATGTAGTCGATGACGAACTCCGGGGTCGGCGGTTCGCCGATGGACCCGTCCGGGAAGTCGAAGGCCGCCACCATCAGCTGCAGCGGATACGCCGGCGGCTGTGGACAACTGCGGATCAGGCGGCCGTCGACGAAGAAGTCGGCGCGCTCGGCGGACCACTCCACGGCGTACAGGTGGAAATCGGTGATCTCGATGGGCAGCGGGACGGCCTCGAAGTTCTCCTTGACCGCGGGGTCGCGAAACGCGTGCAGGCCCATCCCGACGGCGGTCGACTTGCCGGGGACGATCGCGTTGCCGAACATCTCAGTCACGCAGATCTCCGCGCAGCGCTCCGGGCGGTCCTCCAGCCCGACCATCCACAGCGCGACCATCGAGCGGGGTGAGACGACGCCCCGGGCGCGGAGCTCGAGGTAACCGCCGTCCGGGGTCCAGCCCCAGAAGGGCTCCTGCTCCTCGCGGACGACCAGCCCTTCGCGGTACGGCTGCTGACCGATAGTGCTGCCGACCGGCCCGGAGAAGTTGCCCGACTGGATCCCCGACACCCGCATCGCCGGAGAGTGGTCGTTCTCGCACCACAGCCCGTGGCCAGGCGGGACCGTCAGGTGCAGGCACGAGTCGCGCAGCTCGTACTGCGCTGCCGTGGCAGCCCGCGAACTCCACTGCGGCAGGTAGTGGGGCAGCCAGACCGCCGGGTCCAGCTCCGGACCGTCGAAGTCGTCCTCGAAGACCAGTCGGCGTTCGGCCATGGACCCATCATCGGCGCGCGCTCCCTGGCTGTCACATGATGGGGCTCTGAACCGTCAAGCTAGTGACGGATCGCGACGGGAGATTGTGACCAGTGGACCAGCACGACCAACTCGCGGAGAAGTTCGAGGAGAACCGCACCCAGTTGCGCTCGGTGGCGTACCGGATGCTCGGCTCTGTCAACGAGGCCGAGGACGCGGTGCAGGAGGCCTGGTTGCGGCTGAGTCGGTCCGATGTGAGCGAGGTCGCGAACCTGAGCGCCTGGCTGACCACGGTGGTGTCCCGGGTCTGCCTCGACATGCTGCGCACCCGCAAGTCCCGGCGTGAGGACCCGCTGGACATCTTCGTACCCGACCCGATCGTGAGCCCGCTGGATCCCGAGGAAGAGGCAGTCCGCGCCGACTCGGTCGGGCTGGCGATGCTGGTCGTGCTGGAGACGCTGGCACCGGCCGAGCGGCTCGCGTTCGTGCTGCACGACATGTTCGCGCTCAGCTTCGACGAGATCGCCGAGATCGTCGACAAGTCCCCGGCCGCGACCCGCCAGCTCGCCTCCCGCGCACGCCGCCGCGTCCAGGGCGTCCCGGTCAGCGACGGCGATGTCGGCCGGCAGCGTGAGGTCGTCGACGCCTTCCTCGCCGCCTCCCGCAGCGGCGACTTCGAGGCCCTGCTGTCCCTCCTCGACCCCGACGTCGTACTCCGCGCCGACGCCGGTACGACACCTGCCGACCCCACCGGACCGGCCGTCTCCAAGCTGGTACGCGGAGCCCTCGCGGTCGTCGAGCAGGCCCTCATGTTCACCAGGCTCGCCCCCTACTCCCGCCCAGCCCTGGTCAACGGAACCCCCGGCGTCATCACCGTCGTCAACGGCCAACTCCTGGGCGTCATGGCCGTCACCACCCGCAACGGCAAAATCACCGAAATCGACATCCTCGCCGACATCCCCCGCCTACAATCCCTCCCCATCCGCGCCTGAACCAGGTACTCCGGCCCTCCGATCGCGTGATGGTTTCGGCGTGGCGCAGGCGGGCTGGGCTCAGGTCGTGCTCAGTAGCTGCAGGACTCGGAGTGCTTGCTGGGTGGGGATGTCGGGTGGATTGCGGGCGGCTGATGGGGCGCCGGGGCGGAGGAGGGTGAGCCAGAAGATCGACCAGAGGCGGCGGGCGGTCAGGTGGCGATGACGGTCGATGGGAAAGCGGTTGACGAAGGTGGTCCAGTCGGTGGCGCGGGTGGAGATGTGCTCGACCAGGTTGGCTAGTTCCACGGCCAGGTCGCTGCGGCCGGCGTCCTCGAAGTCGACGATGCGCACCCGCTCTCCATCCCACAGATAGTTGGCGAGATTCGGGTCCCCATGGCCGATCACCGGACGTGCAGCCTCGAACAGCAGGTCTACCGGGGGCCCGCTCAGCCAGTCGGTCGCCGCCGCGTGCGCTTCGGCGACGATGCCTGAGCCCTGGTACGCCGAGACGCCCGCGCGGGTCCGTGCGATGAAGGCGGACAGGTCGAACGGGGACAGATCCTCCGGTGGGATCGACCAGAGGGTTCGTAGGGCGGCCTCGAGGCCAGCTAGTTCCTCGGGAGTGAGGGCGCCGCTCAGCGGGCGGCCTGGGAGGCGGGACATCGTCAGCGACGGCTCGTCAGGCGACAGGCTCAGTGGGGTCGGGACCAGGGTCGGGGCGGCTGCGGCGATCGTCTGGAGGGCGGCCCATTCCCTGGCCGGCTCGTTGCGGGACCAGGAGGCGTAGGTCTTGGTGACCACCTGATCGTTGGTGGACAGGTGGTGGGTGTGGGTCACGAGAAAAGTTTGGCGGGTGTGTCCATCTGGGGCGGTCTCCTTCGACGTGTTGGTAGAGACCAGACACGGCTAGGGAGTTCGAGATGACCACGCAGGCGATTTTCACCCCCGACGTCACCGGTTGCGATGTCGTCGCCGGGCTGCTCGGGGCCGGGTTCAACGGGGCGATCCACCGGCCTGGCGACCCGGAGTACGACGTGCAGCGGCGGGCGGTGATTCCGACGGTCGACTCGCGGCCGCTGGTGGTTGCCGAGGCGCACCACCGGACCGACGTACAGGCGGCGGTGCGGACGGCCCGGGAGTACGGGTTGCCGCTCGCGGTGCAGGCGACCGGGCACGGTACCCGGACACCGGCGGACGGCGGCATCCTGCTCAAGACCTCGGCGATGACGTCCGTGCTGGTCGATCCGCAGCGCATGGTCGCGAAGGTCGGCCCGGGCACCCGCTGGGGCGCCGTGATCGACGCGGCTGGCGAGTTCGGTCTGGCACCGCTCGCCGGCTCGTCGCGGGACGTCGGCGTCACCGGCTACACCCTTGGCGGCGGGCTCGGCTGGCTGGCCCGAAAGTACGGGTTCGCCGCCGACAGCGTGATCCGCGCCGAGGTCGTCACCGCCGACGGCCGGGTCGTCACCGCCAGCGCCGACGAGCACTCGGACCTGTTCTGGGCGGTCCGCGGCGGCAGCGGCAACTTCGGCATCGTCACCTCGCTCGAGTTCCGCCTGTACCCCGTCCCGGTGGTGCACGCCGGCATCGTGTACTTCGGGATCGACCGCGTGGCCGAGACGCTGAAGTTCTACCGCGACTGGTCCGCCACCATCCCGAACGAGCTGAGCACCGCGATCGTCCTGACCCGGATCCCCGACGCGCCGGCATTCCCCGAGGCCGTCCGCGGCACTCGCGCCTTGGCGATCAAGGCCCTGTACTCCGGTGAGGCCGACCTGGCTGAGCACCTTCTCAAGCCGTTGTTCGAGGTGGCCGGGCCTGTGCTGGCCGGCGAGCTCCGGTCGATGCCGTTCGGGGAGTCCGCGATGGGCGGCACCCCGGCGCGGTACCTGGATCTGGTCGACGCGCTCCCGGACGACCTGATCGACGAACTCGCCCAGCTGACTGGTGACTCGGCGCCGACGGTGGAGATCCGCCACTGGGCCGGCGCGATGGCGCACCCGGGCCCGGGCGCGGGACCGGTCGGGCACCGCGACGCGACGTACTCCGTGATCATCGACCAGGAGGTCCCCGACCTGGCTCCGGTACTCCGGACGACCGGCAGGACCTTCGTGAACTTCCTGGCCGACCCGGCGCGCGCCGCGACGGCGTACGCGCCGGCCGATCTCGACCGGCTCCGCTCAGTCAAGCGGGCCTACGACCCCGACAACTTCTTCCACCTGAATCACAACATCCGCCCAGCCTGAGGAGACCTGCTGACGACGCGGAACGGCCCGGACTCGAAGATCGAGGCCGGGCCGTTCCGTGCGCGATGCTCAGGTGGTGAAGTGGTGTTGCTCAGGCAGTGCCGGAGTTGCCGTAGACCGTGACGTGCACGTGGTCGTAGTGGTTGGCCGTCGTGCTGCCACGGTCCTCCATCGCGCGCCAGCCTTCGCTGCTGCGCTGGACCGTCCAGATGTGCTGCTGCCAGATCAGTTCGCTGACGCCCATGGCCTTGCGGTTGGCCCTGAGCCAGTCGGCGATCTCCTGGCCGGTCTGGCCGCTGACCATGATGTCGAGCGCGTGGCCGCTGGAGTGCTCGCTGCCGCTGTCGCCGCTGCGGAGTCCGCCGTACGAGGTGACGGACGGGAACAGGTGGCAGATCGCGCGGTGCACCCGGATCGCGTCGGCCGTGAGGCCGGACTCGACGCTGGAGCCGGACGCGCAGGCCGCCTGTGAGGGAGTGCCGGCGGTGCTCGTCGCGGCCGGCTTGGTCGCCGACAGGTACTGCGCCTTGACCCAGCGGGAGACGCCGTCGCGGACGATCTGCGCCCAGATGCCGTCGATCTCGCCGGTGACGGAGACCTTGCTGCCCTTGTCCAGCACGGTCAGCAGGGTTCCGGTACCGCCGGCCGTCGACCAGACGTTCACGTCGGTGGTGGTGTATTTGCTGCCGATGATCTTCAGCGGCTTGACCACGGCCGCGGCCCGGGTCTTCGCGGCAGTCGGCTTGGGGATCGGTGCTTGTTTCCTGAGGTGCTTCGCGATCGGCGGCGCCTTGGGCTTCGGAGCCGGGGTCGGGGAGAGGTCGAGCGAGGGGCGGAGGGCGTCCCGGCTGGCTTGCGTCTCACGCTGCAGCTGCAGGGGCGAGCTGGCGGTAGGCGCATCCGTCGCGGGGGCCTGATCGGCGGAGAACGCTACTGCCGACCCGGTGGCCAGGAGAGCCACCGCCGCACCGGGTATCGCAACCTTCACGATGCCGGGGCGGATCACCTTCGGGCGCGGTTGACGGTGCCGCGCCTGTCTATGCCGTCCTTCAGCCACTTGGAGAACCACCCAATCTGCCGAGATCAAAACGTTATCGACGCGGAGGAGTCAAGCACACATCCCGGCGGGTCTCACAACTGGCGCCCACTTTTAACGTATTGCGAACATGGCGCACGCTCAGCGGCACGTGCTCCGCCCACTGAGCGTGCGGAGATCCGCACGCTCAGAAGGTGTGCTCCGCACGCTCAGCGGGATGTCCCTGCACGCTCAGCCGGGTGAGGCCGGACGCTCAGCTGGGTCGGTCCGCGCGCTGAGCATGATGAGTCCGCATGCTGGGCATGGTGTGATCTCGGCAGCGGCGCGGACGGCCGCGCTCTGCTTGACTGCGGCTCATGAGCGACCTCGGATTCAGCGTCGACGCAGGTCCCGTGGCGACGCTGGTGATCGACCGGGTGGACAAGCGCAACGCGCTCACCCGGGCGATGTGGGAGGCGCTGCCGGGCCTGCTTGCCGACCTCGCCGCCGACCCGCAGGTCAAGGTGCTGCTGGTCGTCGGAGCCGGGCCGACGTTCTCCGCCGGCGCGGACATCGGAGATCTCGTCTCCGGCGCCGATCCGGCCGATCCGATGGCCGAGATCCGCGCGCACAACCTCCGCGCCCAGGCGGCGTTGCGCGAGTTCCCGAAGCCGACGATCGCGGTGGTCCGCGGCCACTGCATCGGCGGCGGCCTCGAGATCGCGGTGAACTGCGACTTCCGCTTCGCCGCCGAGGATTCCACCTTCGGCGTGACGCCCGCCCGCATCGGAGTGGTCTACCCGCCGGCCGCGATCAAGGTCCTGCTCGACCTCGTCGGCCCGGCGACCACGAAGTACCTGCTCTTCAGCGGCGACCTGCTCACCGCCGCCCAGGCGTTGTCCAAGGGTCTGGTCGACCGGGTCTTTCCGGCCGCCGACCTCGACACCGAGGTAACCGCCGTCGCCAGCACCCTGGTCTCCCGGTCCCAGTTGACGATCCGCTCGGCCAAGGAGACCGTCAACGCCCTTCTAGCGGGCGAAGACGCCAACCCGGCAGCCCTCAAGCGCTACCAGGAAACGATCACCACCGGCGAACTCCACGAGGGCACCAGTGCCTTCACTGAGAAACGCCCTCCGGCCTTCCCCTGGGGCAACTGAGAAGCGCCTGACTGACCTGTACGCCGGGTGGGCGGTGGTTGCTGTAGGTGCTCGGAAATCCGCTGCGATTACTGACGAATACGGCTGGGCACTGGAGTCGACGGCCGCCAATCCCGCCCGGCGGCGTACTCAGAAGGAGGGCTTCATGCTCATTCTCGGACTGATCCTGCTGTTGCTGGGGTTCCTGTTGGGTGTCCCGGTCCTGTGGACCATCGGCATCGTCCTGCTCATCATCGGTGCTGTGCTGTTCCTGTTGGGATCGACCGGTCGTGCTGTCGGGGGACGCCGACACTGGTTCTGATCGTCTGAGGAGACGGGCCCCGCGAGCTCCGGCTCGCGGGGCCCTGTTCTGTCGGAGGGGCTGGTTACGATGCGCCGGTATGAAGTACCTCGTGATGATCTTCGGCAATGCCGACGACTCCTGGACGGGTTCCGAGCAGGACCGGCAGGGGTTGCGTGACCTGATGACGTTGAAGGACGAGCTCGCCGCGACCGGCGAACTGGTCAGCGCGGAAGGCCTCACCTTTCCCAGCGACGGCAGGATCGTGCAGATCCGCGACGACGTGCGGGTCGTCACCGACGGACCGTTCGGCGAGGCCAAGGAACAGATCGCCGGCTTCTTCATGATCGACACCCCCGACGACGAACAGGCCCAGCAGATCGCCGCCAAGGTCTCCGCCCTGGTCGGCGACCGCGTCGAACTCCGCGGCACCGTCCTCACCGCGCCCTAGCGACCGCACCGCAGAGCTCAGTACAAGCGGAGACCTCAACACCCGCAGGGATTCAGCACCAGCGGAGGATCACCTCGGCTAGCGCGTCCGGTCGGGTGATCATCGGCCAGTGTCCGCTGGCGATCGTGTCGACGTCGAAGCCGGGCGTCTCCGCCGTCACCGCCGGCTCGCCAGGATCGTTGCGCACACGACGTACGTGCGCGCCACCTTCTCCACCCCGCTGAGATCGGCCGGCGCCGGATCGGTGTACGGGCCGATCGGCTGCGCGGTCCCGCGCGCCCGCAGGTACTTGCGATCCTCCGGAGTCAGCCCGTGGTCGCCGAACACCAAATCCAGCAAGAAGTCCGTCATCACCGGGATCTGCTCGTCCACGACAGTCTGCCGGATCGCGCCCTCCGTCTCCGGCCCCGCCACCTCGAACAGCGTCTTCCCCGCCACCGGCAGCACCCCGCCGATGTAGACCATTCGCGCGATCCGCTCCGGGATGCGGCTAGCCGCGATCGTCGCCGGAGCACCCGCGTACGAATGCGCCACCAGCACGACGTCCCGCAGATCGGCGTACTCGATCGCGTGCACGATGTCGTCCGCGTTCAGGTTGAGCGTGGTCTCAGCGGAAGCGAGGTGATACCTGTCGCCGGTCCCGGTCAAGGTCAGCGGCAGCACCCGCTGCCCGGCCGCCTCGAGCAGCGGCGTCACCTTCTCCCACGCCCAGCCGCCGAGGAACGAACCACCTATGAGGACGATCATCTGCTTGCTCCTTGTGTCGTTCGGTGCCCTACACCAAGCAAGCTACTGAGGATTGTGGACAGGTTCTGCCCTGTTTATCCTCGAGTTTGTGTCCAGACCCGCAACCCGCGTTCTAGCGCTCCTCGAGCTGCTGCAGGACCGCGGCCTGGTCTCCGCCCAAGAACTGGCCGACCGGCTCCGCACGGACGCCCGCACAGTGCGCCGCTACGTCACCGCCCTCCGCGAGATGGACATCCCCGTCGAAGCGGAACGAGGCCGGTACGGCGGCTACCGCCTGGCGCGCGGCTACCGCCTGCCACCACTCATGCTGGGCGACGACGAGGCCGTAGCCGTCGCTGTAGCCCTGGCAGCCGTAGGTGATGCCGAGGACGTTACTGAGCCGTCCCCGACAGCACGAGCCCTCGTGAAGCTCAACCGCGTCCTCCCGACCGCACTACGCGAGCGCGTGAACGCCTTGATCTCCGGTACGTCGGTGGTCGCCGACCGCAGGCCATCCGCCCAACCAGAGCCCGAGGTGGCCCTCACCCTCGCCGCAGCCGTCCGCGCCAAGCACAGGATGCGCATAGAACACCGCCCGTACTCCGGGGAGCCGGTCGTGCGCGAGGTGAACCCGTACGGGCTCGTGGTCCACGGCAAGCGCTGGTACCTCGTCGGGCACGACCACCTGCGCCAGGAAGTCCGCACGTTCCGCGTGGACCGGATCGGCCGAGCCACGGAACTCGCCACCCGGTTCACCCCGCCTGACGGCTTCGACGTCGTGGCCCATGTGATGCGCGGGCTCACCTTCGGAGCCTGGTCGCACCGCACCGAGGTCTGGCTCGCAACCGACCTGGAGACGGCCCGCGCAAGTCTCCCGCTGACTGCGGGAGACCTGCACGAGGACCCGGGTGGTGGTGTCGTCCTGATGAGCGGTGCGGAGGACCTTGCCGCCATGGCGAGGATGCTGTCGGGCCTGCCGTGGCACTTCGCAGTACGGCAGCCGATGGAGTTAGCGGAGGCTGTCAGGGCGCACTACGAGTGCCTGGCGACCTCCGTGGCCAACTGCGGGCGATCGGCGGAACGCTTGCCCAGCAAGGCAGTTCCCAGCAGGCCGACCGCGATGAAGGCCCAGCAAGCGGTGAACGCGACCCGGTACCCGTGGACCAGTTCGGCAGGCGACGAGCCGGGCGTGTGAGCAACGGCCACCGCGGAGAGCGCCGCGATCCCGACAGCGCCGCCGATCTGGAACGTCGCGTTCTGCAGACCCGAGGCGACTCCGGAGTCCTCGCCGGCGACATCGCTCAGCGCGGCGATGGCTCCGGCCACCGAACCGGCACCAAGTCCTGCCCCGAAGATCGTCAGCCCCCAGAACGCCGTCTCGAAGTACCCCGAGTCGGCAGTCATCAGGCTCATCACCGTGCTGCCGATACCTGCGACCACGAGTGCCGCGGCCGCGACCGGGCGGGGGCCGATCCGGGTCACCAGGTTCTGCCCCAGGATGGAGCCGCCGACCGCGGCAGCCGCGAGCACCGATGACATCAGGCCGTACCGGATCGCCGAAGTACCGAGCGCCAACTGGGCGTACTGCGTGTAGACGAAGTTCAGCCCGAACGCGGCCAGACCCCAGGTCATCCCGATCAGGTTGCCGCCGACTACTGCACGCGAGCGGAAGAGCCGCAGCGGTACGAGCGGAGCGGACGACCTCTGCTCGACCAGGACGAACAACGCGAACAGGGTGGCCGAGAGGAGCGCCAGCAGCGTGGTGCGTCCCGCGGAGGAGGTCGGCGCCTCGATCACGGCGTACACGAGAACGATCAGGGCGGCGGTCACGGTCACCGCGCCGGTGACGTCGAACCCGCGCCGGCCCGGGCCGCGGCTGTCCTTCAGCAGGGTGGGCGCCAGCACCGCCACCAGCAGGCAGACCGGCACGTTGATGAAGAAGATCCACTCCCAGCCGAGCCCGTCCGTGACCGGCCCGCCGATCAGCGACCCCGCAGTACCGCCGACGCCGCTGGTGGCTCCCCAGATGCCCAGCGCCTTGTTGCGCTCTGCCCCGTCCGGGAACGTCGTCATCACGATCGACAACGCACTGGGAGCCAGTACTGCGGCCGCGATGCCCTGCAGCCCTCGGGCGAACACCAGCGCGTCGCCGGTCCAGGCGAACCCGCAGAGCAGCGAGGAAGCGGCGAAGAGAAGCAGCCCGGCGATGAACACCCGGCGGCGTCCGAGCAGGTCGGCGATGCGTCCGCCGAGCAGCAGCAACCCGCCGAACATCAGGGCGTAGCCGCTCGGCACCCACTGCACACCGCCGGTGGAGAAGGTCAGTTCGCGCTCGATCGACGGCACCGCGACGAGGACGATCGACGCGTCCAGGATGATCATGAACCCCGCCAGGCACAGCAGGGCCAGCGCGAACCAGCGCTTCGGGTCAGGTTCGGTCTGCATGGTGGTCGTCCTCCGGTACTCCGGACGCCCGGGCTGGGCGTCTCACACCGGGGACGTCGGCTCCGTCCGGACCACCTCGACATTTCGATCAGGGACCGTTTTCTGTCGAGATCAGGGGGTCCGGTTCCGACGTACCAGGCGAGAGGGGGTCACAAGGGCCTCCGCGACCGTCAGGATGGTGCCCGTGAAGTACATGCTGCTGATCTACAGCAACCCGGAGAGCTGGGCGGGCCTGTCCGCCGAGCAGCGCGAAGCCCTGGGCCGCTCGCACGAGGAGCTGAGCCGGGAACTCACCGAGCAGGGTCTGCTGGTCAGCTCGGCCGGTCTGGCCGACCCGATCACCACCCGGACAGTCTCGGTGCGCGACGACATCCCCACCACCACCGACGGTCCGTACGCCGAGGCCAAGGAACATCTGGCCGGCTTCTACCTGGTGGAGTGCGAGAACATCGACCAGGCGATCGACTACGCCGCGCGAATGCCGGACGCGAAGTACGTCGCCGTGGAGGTGCGGCCGGTGATGGACAGTTCCGGGCTGGAGATGTGAGCGGGTTCGAGCTGCTGCTGCGGGAAGAGACCCCGCAGGTGCTCAGTGCGCTGGTGCGGCACTACGGCCACTTCGATCTGGCCGAGGAGGCCGTCCAGGAGGCGCTGCTCGCGGCTGCTCAGCAGTGGCCGGAGGAGGGGGTCCCGGACAACCCGCGCGGCTGGTTGATCCGCGTCGGCTCACGGCGGTTGACCGACCTGCTGCGCAGCGACTCCGCTCGCCGCAAGCGTGAGGAGAACGCCGCCAATCTGGCCGCGCCGGAAGAGTTCGTTGCCGCAGGCCCTGAAATCGACGATCCGGGTGGTCAGGACGACACCCTCACGTTGTTGTTCCTGTGTTGCCATCCGGCGCTTTCCGCGGCCTCTCAGATCGCCTTGACACTAAGGGCTGTCGGCGGTTTGAGCACGGCGCAGATCGCTGCCGCTTTTCTGGTGCCCGAGACGACGATGGCGCAGCGGATCAGTCGTGCGAAGCGCAGTATCAAGCAGGCGGGCAGCTCCTTCGAGATGCCACCCGAGGCTGAGCGCGACGCCCGGATGGGTGCTGTGCTGCACGTCCTCTACCTGATCTTCAACGAGGGCTACACCGCCTCGTCCGGCACCGATCTGCACAGTGCCGAGCTCACCACCGAGGCGATCCGGCTGGTGCGCGGTGTCCGCCGGCTGCTGCCCGATGACGGCGAGGTCGCCGGGCTGCTGGCGTTGATGCTGCTGACCGACGCGCGCCGTCCGGCTCGTACCGATCCCGACGGCGGGCTGATCCCGCTCGCCGAGCAGGACCGCTCACGCTGGAACAAGACCGCCATCGAGGAGGGCGACGCGCTCGTCACCGACGCGCTCTCTCGGACCCAACTGGGGCCGTACCAGGTGCAGGCCGCGATCGCCGCCGTGCACGGGACCGCGGAGCGGGCCGAGGACACCGACTGGCCGCAGATCGTCGCGCTCTACCAGGTGCTGGAACAGATCTCCGACAACCCGATGGTGCGGCTCAACCACGCCGTCGCGGTGTCGATGGCGACCGGTCCGAAGGAGGGCCTGGCGCTGCTCGAACCGCTCGAGTCCGACCACCGGATGACAGACCACCACCGCCTCGAGGCCGTCCGCGCGCACCTGCTGGAGATGTCGGGGGACCTCGACGGCGCCCGGGCGGGCTACCTGCTGGCGGCCCGTCGTACGACGTCCATCCCCGAGCGCCACTACCTGCAGTCCAAGGCGGACCGGCTCAGCACTTCCTGAGCCCTCGTACCCCGAGTCGCGATGTCCGGGGAGTTGTGTCAGTTTTGAGGGGTGGACCTCACCAAGGCGTCGCTGCTCCGCGAGCTGCTGACCGGCACCGAGCTCGGCAGCCGGACCACCGAGTTCGCCCACTCGCTGCGCAGGTTCACCACCCGCACCGGCGGGCTGATGCTGTTCGGCCCACCTGAGGACGAGCCGTGGCACCTGACCGCGCACCTCGACGACGAGCTCCACGGCGCGGGCATCGAGGACATCCGCCCGGCCCTGGTCCGCTGGGCACCACCGCCGGACGCGCCGCCGCACCTGTCGATCGGCCTCGACCGGCTCCGCGAGGCAGGCCGGGGCGAGTCGCTCCTGGTCGTCGCCGAGAACGCCCCGGCGGACACCCTGCTCGAGCGGATCGACGACGTACGCCGCCGCGGTACGACCATCTTCAGCATCGACAACGGCAGCAAGGACCTGGCCTCGCTCTCGCACGAGTCACTCGTGCCGGAGCTGCTGGTGCCGAACAGCTTCGGCGCCGGCTGGGTGAGCCACCCGGTCGGCCAGGACCACGACGAGCCGGACCACGGGCGGCACGGAGTACCGGAGGAGACGCTGACCGCTTTGCGCGACGCGGTCGCCGGCTTCGAGATGACCCAGCACCTGGTCAGCCTCGCCGTTGCCGACGAGGACGTCCTCCAATCCCGCTGGCGTCTGCGGCTCCGGAACTTCATCGAACGTATCAGCGGCGAACCCGCCTGACTTTTCCTGGCCAGGAGTCCTGTCAGTCGGTCAGGAAGAGGCCGGCGAGGAGCGGGTAGCGGGTTCTCATCTCGCTGTGGTCGTCGAAGTCGAAGTTCTCACCCATCGGCACGTCCGGGGTATCGATGCCGGCCTCCTCGACCGCGTCCCAGTAGCCCTGGTCCGAGCCGGTCGAGGATTCGTAGGCGTTCACCGCGACAGTGAGCATGCCCACGCCGTCGAAGCCCTCGAACTCCTCACCCAGGTCCTCGTCGACCACATCGGCGAGCGAGTCCGCGTCAGCCAGCGCGGCGTCCCAGACCTCCTGCCCCTGGGCGATCAGCCAGCCGCGGAAGTAGTCGAACCCGTCGTCCGACGCCCCGCCGTTGATCAGGTACGCGGCGCCCCAGAGCTCCTGGCGGTACGAATCGGCCTGCAGACGCTCGAGCTCGACCCCGAACCCGGCGATCTCCTCAGCCGCCAGCTGACCGAGCGCCTTCGTCAACGTGTCGGCGACCCCGTCAGGATCCGCGACCGTGTCATCCACCTCAGCCCGAGCCGACTCGACAAGCTCCCAGAACCCATCTCTGTCCACCCCGAAATCGTGACACGAAACCCGGTCCACCAGCAGCCCACGGTCTCCAGTTTCGGACACCGGTGGTGGATCCGGTTTCGTGCGCGCGGGTTCACCAGGCTTCGTCGAGGAGGGTTCTGAGGTTGGTGGGGAGGGTGAGGTGGGCGCCGGCGAGGGCGGTTCGGAGGTAGGTGGGGGTGCTCATGCCGACGATGGGGGTGACGGTGGGGGAGCCGCCGGCGAGCCAGGCGATGACCACCTCGCTGCGGGTGACGCCCAGTTCGGCGGCGACCTTGGACAGGACCTCCAGGCGCCGCGTCGTACCGGGGTGGTCGAACGCCTCCTGGATCGGGCGGTCCTCGCGTTCGTAGCCGCCCGACATCAACGGGCTGTAGGCGAACAACTCCTGCTCCGGGTTGCGGTCGGCGTAGTCGAGCACCTCGTCGGTGATCCAGCCGAACCGGTGGTCGTGCGCGTTGTTCCTGACGAACGGCCTCGGCTGCAGGTACGAGTACCGCAGTTGCAGGGCAGTCGGGCCTTCGACGCCCTGCGCGAGGGCCAGTCCGCGCATCCGCTCGACCCGCCACAGCGCGTAGTTCGACAGCCCGATCCGGCCGATCGTGCCGGCCTTCGCGTGCTTGCCGAAGGCGGCGACGGTCTCCTCCAGCGGTGTGGTGAGGTCGTCGCGGTGGGCCCAGTACAGGTCGATGTGGTCGATGCCGAGCCGTCGCAGCGAGGCCTCCAGCGCCGCGTCGATCACCTTCTCGCTCAATCCCTCCGTGTGCTCGGGGAAGCTGCCCGGCCACAGCGGCTCGCAGCCGACCTTCGTGGCGAGCTTGACCCGATCGCGAACGCCGGGCCGGGCCGCGAACCAGCGGCCGAGCAGTTCCTCGCTCTGACCGCCGCGGCCGCTCGGGACCTGCCAGAACGAGTAGCAGTTGGCCGTGTCGATCCAGACGCCGCCGGCGTCGACGTACGCATCCAGCAGGGCGAACGAGGTCTTCTCGTCGATCCGGCTGCCGAACTCCATCGCTCCGAGAGCGATCTTCATCTCTGTCATGTGCTGCACCCTCTGAGCTGGAGTCCACTCAAGGTCAATGGGTATATCCGATAAATGAGACGATCAGTTTCGAATCATGGACGCTCGTGCCAGACTGAGCGCATGGAGGAGTACCTGGCCGAAGACGACGTGATCGACGTTTCGCATCCCGCCATCACCGCGCTCGCCGCCCGCCTCCGCCGCGACAACCCCGGTACCACGGACTTCGCGCGCGCCGCGTTCGACTTCACCCGCGACGAGGTGAACCACTCGATGGACGTCGATGATCCGCGCGTCACGGTCAAGGCGTCGGAGGTCCTCGAGCACCGCACCGGGTTGTGCTTCGCCAAGTCCCACCTGCTGACGGCTGTGCTGAGAGCCGGGGGAGTTCCCGCGGGCCTCTGCTACCAGCGGCTGTCCAACGGCAATGGCGGCCACTTCCTGCACGGCATGGTCGCGGTCAACCTCGACGGCACCTGGTACCGGCAGGACCCGCGCGGCGACAAGCCCGGCGTGACCAGCGAGTTCTCCCTCGACGAGGAGCGCCTCGCGTACCAGCCGGACCCGGCGCTCGACGAAGCCGATCTCGACGAGATCCTCACCTCACCGGATCCAGGCGTCGTCGCAGCCCTCCGCGGCGCCGACAACGTCGTCGACCTGGTCCGCAACGACGGCCTCCCGGCGCACCTCGCGTAGCGGTTTGGTTTCCCTCGGCCTCGGGCCGGCTTCCCATACCGCCGTCCGCAGGGGTACGCCGGTCAGCAGGCCGGCCCGAGCCCAAGGGAAACCAAACCGGAGCGCTCGCCTGTCCGGCGGGCGCGGGGTGCCTGGGTCGTCAGGTGGTGCCGCGGGTGGAGGTGCGGACGATGAGTTCGGGGGTGAAGGTGACTCGTTGGTGCTCGTGGTCCGGGTTGCTCGACTCGTCGAGGAGCAGTTCGGCGGCCCGGCGGCCGAGGAGCTGGCGGGGCTGGCGGACCGAGGTGAGCGGCACCGCGGCAGCCGCGGCGAACTCGATGTCGTCGTAGCCCACGATCGCCAGATCCTCCGGCACCCGCAGCCCCAGGCTCACGCACTGCTGCAGCAAACCCAACGCCAGCAGGTCATTCGCGCAGAATGCGGCGGTCGGGCGACGATCCGCCCGCAGCCCGGCAAGTCGTTGCCCAGCGCCCCTACCCTCGGCGACCGTCAGAGCGCCGGTGAGTACGTCGACCAGGCTGTCGGCCGGCAGGCCCGCGTCCTCGACCGCTCGCCTGGCACCCTCGCGGCGGTCCGTCACCTGGCCGATCGTGTTCGGTCCGCCGACGAACGCGACCCGCTGATGGCCGAGCTCGATCAGGTGGGACAGGGCGATCTCGCCGCCGAGCACGTCGTCCACCGCGACCGAGCAGTGCTCGTCGTCGTCGATCGCCCGGTCCACCAGGACCACCGGCGTACCGCGAGACGGTAGTTTGCGCAGCCGCGAGGAGTCGGGGTCGATCGGCGTGATCAGCACGCCCTGGACCCGCTGCTGCTCGAGCAGGTCGAGGTAGTCGGCCTCGCGCGCCGCATCCTCGTTGCTGTTGCAGAGGAACACCGACAGGCCGGCTGCCTGAGCAGCCTCCTCCACGCCGCGGGCGACGTCGGTGAAGAACGGGTTGCCCGCGTCGAGCATCAGGTAGGCGAGGATCCGGCTGCTGCCGGCGCGCAGCTGCCGGGCCGACTCGTTCCGGACGAAGCCGAGTGACGCCATCGCCGCCTCGACCTTCGCGCGGGTCGTCGGGCTGACCATCTCCGGCCGGTTCAGCACGTTCGACACCGTGCCCAGCGACACCCCGGCCGCCGCCGCGACATCCTTCACGCCAGCCGCCGCGCGGGTCACCCGCCCGGGCCGCAGTCGCCGAGCCTGCCGCCGCACACTCGGACTGACCGCCCGCTCAGCACGCTCCGCCCGCCCAGTGGTGCCGGGATCAGGAGTTTTGCGGGCACGGTCCGCTGCGCCACTCGGTGTCACGCGGCCTCCCCGGTTTGAAACGTGATAGGGGACGAAGCGTACCCCCGCCCTGTGGTTTTCCTCAGTCTCATCCTGTGGTTTCCCACCCGATTCGGGCCGAACCCTTGACGACCGGATACGGCCACGCATACTTTCTTGCAATCTCGTTGAAACCTTTCAGCAATCGACTCACCCAGCAGCCAGTGATCACCCAGGGGTGACCCCCGAGCGACCGGAGGCGGACATGCCGGACCAGGCGCCGTTGCTGCGTGTGCGTGAGGTGTCGAAGTCATTCGGCGCCGTCGCCGCGGTGCAGAACGTCTCGTTCGACCTGTACGGCGGCGAGGCCCACGCCCTGGTCGGCGAGAACGGCGCAGGCAAGTCCACCATCGTGAAAATGCTCGCCGGGGTGCATCGCCCGGACGTCGGCACGATCGAACTGGACGGTTTCCCGGTCGAACTGCACACCCCGGCCGACGCCAAGGCGGCCGGGATCGCGGTGATCTACCAGGAGCCGACGCTGTTCCCCGACCTGACCGTCGCGGAGAACATCGCGATGGGCCGCCAGCCACTGGGTCGTTTCAAAACCATCGACCGCACGGTGAAGAAGTTCGCTCTCTGGAACCCGGCCGACATCGGCTACCTGGCCGCGTACGCCGGAGCGTCGCTGAAGTCCGGGCAGATCACCGGCGCGCAGGGCGAGAAGTTCAAGGCCGGCAAGCTCGACGAGTACACCGTCGGCGAGGCAGGCGAGATCGTGCTCGGCCCGCCGACCGAGTTCACCGCCGCCAACATCGACCAGTTCGACTTCTGAGCCACCCCGGGGATCTCGTGAACCGCTACTGCTTCTGCCTCCAGGTCAAGCCGGACCGGCTGGACGAGTACGTCGAACGGCACCGCGACGTGTGGCCCGACATGCAGGCCGCGCTCCGCGACTCGGGGTGGCACAACTACTCGCTCTTCCTTCGCGACGACGGACTGCTGATCGGGTACGTCGAGGCCGACGACCTGGAGGCGGCGCAGAAGGCGATGGCCGCCACCGAGGTGAACACCCGCTGGCAGGCCGAGATGACCGAGTTCTTCACCGGCCGAGAAGAAGGCGCCGAAGGCCGGCCGCCGGACGAGTCGTTCGTGCTGCTGCCCGAAATCTTCCATCTGACCCCGAATACCGAGGATTGACATGACCAGCGTGACTGAAGCCCTCAGCCGTCAGGAGATCGAGCTGCCCTCGTGGGCGTTCGGCAACTCGGGGACCCGGTTCAAGGTGTTCAGCCAGCCCGGCGTGCCCCGCTCCCCGCAGGAGAAGATCGCCGACGCCGCGGTCGTGCACAAGCACACCAGGGTGGCGCCGAGCGTCGCGCTGCACATCCCGTGGGACAAGGTCGACGACTACGCCGAGCTGGCGGCCTATGCCAAGGAGCAGGGCGTCCGGCTGGGGGCGATCAACAGCAACGTCTTCCAGGACGACGACTACAAGCTCGGCAGCGTCACCAACTCGGACCCGCGGATCCGGCGGAAGGCGACCGACCACCTGCTCGAGTGCATCGACATCATGGACGCCACCGGGTCGCGCGACCTGAAGCTGTGGTTCTCCGACGGCACGAACTATCCCGGGCAGGACGACCTGTGGGACCGGCAGGACCGGCTCTCGGAAGCGCTGCACGAGGTGTACGAGCGGCTCGGCGACGACCAGCGGATGCTGCTCGAGTACAAGTTCTTCGAGCCGGCCTTCTACGCGACGGACGTGCCGGACTGGGGCACGTCGTACGCGCACTGCCTGGAGCTCGGGCCGAAGGCGACCGTGTGCATCGACACCGGGCACCACGCGCCGGGCACGAACATCGAGTTCATCGTCGCGTTCCTGCTCCGGGCCGGGAAGCTCGGCGCGTTCGACTTCAACAGCCGGTTCTACGCCGACGACGACCTGATGGTGGGCGCGGCGGATCCGTTCCAGCTGTTCCGGATCATGAACGAGATCGTCCGCGGTGACGCGCTCGATCCGGACCGCGGGATCGCCTTCATGCTCGACCAGTGCCACAACATCGAGGCGAAGATCCCGGCGATCATCCGCTCGGTGATGAACGTCCAGGAGGCCACCGCGAAGGCGCTGCTGGTCGACCGCGACGCTCTTCGCAAGGCCCAGCAGGAAGGTGACGTGCTGGCCGCGAACGCGGCGCTGATGGACGCCTTCAACACCGACGTCCGGCCGTTGCTGGCCGACCTGCGAACCGCGCAGGGGCTGGACCCGGACCCGGTCGCCGCCTACCACCGCACCGGCTACTTCGAGCAGATCAGCAAGGACCGAGCCGACGGCCGGCAGGCCGGATGGGGAGCATGAGAGTGAGCGAGACCGCAGCCGAGCTTGTTGCTAGGAGCAACAGACTGGGCGCCGACCCGCGCAACACCAACTACGCGGGCGGCAACACGTCCGCCAAGGGCACCGCGACCGATCCGGTCACCCAGCAGCCGGTGGACCTTGTCTGGGTCAAAGGCTCCGGCGGCGACCTCGGAACCCTCACCACCGCAGGCTTGGCCGTACTGCGTCAGGACCGGCTGAACGCACTCGTCGAGCTCTACCCCGGGGTGGACCGTGAGGACGAGATGGTCGCGGCGTTCGACTACTGCCTGCACGGCAAGGGCGGAGCGGCGCCCTCGATCGACACCGCCATGCACGGTCTGGTTGATGCGCGGCATGTGGACCACCTGCACCCGGACTCCGGGATCGCGCTGGCCACCGCGGCCGACGGCGAGAAGCTGACGGCCGAGTGCTTCGGCGATCGAGTGGCCTGGGTGCCGTGGCGGCGGCCCGGTTTCCAGCTCGGCCTGGACATCGCCCAGGTGAAGGGGGACAACCCGCAGGCGATCGGCGTCATCCTCGGCGGTCACGGCATCACCGCCTGGGGTGACACCTCCGCGGAGTGCGAGGCGAACTCGCTGGAGATCATCCGCACCGCCGAGCTCTTCCTCGCGCAGAACGGAAAGCCCGAGCCGTTCGGACCCGTAGTACCGGGGTTCGAGGCCTTGGCACCGGCCGAGCGGAGGCAGCGGGCTGCTGCGTTGGCGCCGCTGATCCGTGGGCTGGCGTCGACGGACAACCCGCAGGTCGGGCATTTCACCGACTCCGACGTGGTGCTGGAGTTCACGGCGCGGGAGCGGCTGGCGGAGTTGGCCGCGCTCGGCACGTCCTGCCCGGACCACTTCCTCCGAACCAAGGTGCGGCCGCTCGTCCTCGACCTGCCGCCGTCGGCGTCGATCGAGGAGGCGTCCACCAGACTGCGGGAGCTGCACCTGCTGTACCGCGAGGACTACGCCGCCTACTACGACCGGCACGCGACGCCGGACAGCCCACCGATGCGCGGCGCCGACCCGGCGATCGTGCTCGTGCCCGGGCTCGGCATGTTCAGCTTCGGCAAGGACAAGCAGACCGCCCGGGTCGCTGGTGAGTTCTACGTCAACGCCATCAACGTGATGCGCGGCGCCGAGGCCGTCTCGACGTACGCGCCGATCGACGAGAGCGAGAAGTTCCGGATCGAGTACTGGGCGCTCGAGGAGGCCAAGCTGCAGCGGATGCCCGAGCCGAAGCCACTGGCGACCCGGGTCGCTTTCGTGACCGGCGGTGGATCCGGTATCGGCAAGGCCATCGCCCACCGGCTCGCCGCGGAGGGTGCATGCGTGGTCGTCGCCGACCTTGACGCGGCCGCGGCCGAAGCGGTCGCCAAGGAGATCGGCAGCACCGACCTGGCCGTTGCCGTGAGCGTCGACGTGTCGAACGGCGACGCTGTCGACCGAGCGATGCAGGAGGCCGTGCTGGCCTTCGGCGGCGTCGATCTGGTCGTCAACAACGCCGGTCTCTCGATCTCCAAGCCGCTGCTGGAGACGACCGAGAAGGACTGGGACCTGCAGCACGACGTGATGGCGAAGGGGTCGTTCCTCGTCTCCCGCGCGGCCGCGAAGGTCCTGATCGACCAGGGCATCGGCGGCGACATCGTCTACATCTCCAGCAAGAACGCGGTGTTCGCAGGCCCGAACAACGTCGCGTACGGCGCCGCCAAGGCGGACCAGGCGCACCAGGTCCGGCTGCTCGCGGCCGAGCTCGGGGAGTACGGGATCCGCGTCAACGGGGTGAACCCCGACGGCGTCGTCCGCGGTTCGGGCATCTTCGCCAAGGGCTGGGGCGCCCAGCGTGCCGCGGTGTACGGCGTACCGGAGTCGGAGCTGGGCGCGTTCTACGCACAGCGCACGCTGCTCAAGCGCGAGGTGCTGCCGGAGCACGTGGCCGCGGCTGTCTTCGCTCTCGCCGCCGGGGACCTTTCCCACACCACCGGCCTGCACGTACCCGTCGACGCCGGCGTTGCCGCCGCCTTCCTGCGCTGAGGAGGAATCACCATGTGGAGCAGTGACCCGAGTCGCTCGGTCGACGGGAACGGCGTACTGCCGTGGGTCGAACCGCGCAAGACCCGGATCGGCCTGGTCGCCGGTGGGCTGGGCGCGTACTGGCCGCAGTTCCCCGACTTGCTGCCGCAGTTGCAGGCCTCGGCGCGACGGGTGTCGGAGCGGTTCTCCGAGCTCGAATGCGAGGTGGTGGACGTCGGCTTCATCTCCGACGCTTCCGAGGGAGCCGCCGCAGCCGAGAAGCTGAGGCTGGCCGACTGCGACCTGATCGTCGGGTTCCTGACCACTTACATGACCGCCTCCATGCTGGTCCCGGTTGCCCAGCGAAGCGGTGCTCCGGTCCTGCTGCTCAACCTGCAGCCGACCGAGGCGATGGACCACCCGTCGTTCGACACCGGCGCCTGGCTCGCGTACTGCGGCGCCTGCCCGCTGCCGGAGATGGCGAACGCCTTCGAGCGTTGTGGCATCGACTTTCGCTCGGTCTCCGGGTACGTCGAGGACGAGCGTGCGTGGGCCCGGATCGAGCGGTGGCTCAAGGCGGCGGGAGTCCGGGCGGCGCTGCGGCACGGGCGGCACGGCCTGCTCGGGCATCTCTACCCCGGCATGATGGACGTGATCACCGACCCGACCCTGGTTTCCGCGCAGCTCGGCGGGCACGTCGAGATCCTGGAGATCGACGACCTGCGGGTCCGGGTGGAGAAGGTGACCGAGGCCGAGACCGAGGCCCGGATGAAGGTCGCGCAGGACGTCTTCACGCTGGACGATTCCGTGGTCGAGGACGACTTCCGCTGGGGCGCCACCGTCTCGGTCGCACTGGACCGGCTGGTCGAGGACTTCGAGCTCGACACCCTCGCCTACTACCACCGCGGCCTCGACGGCGAGGCGCACGAACGGGTCGCCGCCGGGATGATCCTCGGCGCCTCGTTGCTGACGGCCCGCGGAGTCCCCGCCGCGGGTGAGTACGAGCTGCGCACCTCGCTGGCGATGCTGGTGATGGACAAGCTCGGCGGCGGTGGTTCGTTCACCGAACTGCAGGCGCTCAACTTCAACGACAACGTGGTCGAGATGGGTCACGACGGCCCGGCCCACCTCGCCATCAGCGCGAAGAAGCCCTTGCTACGCGGACTCGGCGTGTACCACGGCAAGCGTGGCTGGGGTGTCTCCGTCGAGTTCGACGTGAAGCACGGACCGGTGACCGCGCTCGGCCTCGGACAGCTCCGGGACGGCTCGTTCAAGCTGATCGCGTCCGAGGGCACGGTCGTTCCCGGGCCGTTGCTGCAGATCGGGAACACCACCTCCCGCGTCGACTTCGGGTGCGACCCCGGTGAGTGGACCGACGTGTGGTCGGCCTCCGGGGTGGCGCACCACTGGGCGCTCGGCACCGGCCATCGCGTGGCCGAGTTGAAGGCGGTCGCTGACCTGCTCCACCTCGACCTCACCGTCGTCGACCCGCGGTGAGCAGGAGGAGACACAGGTGACTCTGAGACTGGCTGCGGTGGACCTGGGCGCTTCGAGCGGCCGGGTGATGCTCGGCCGCGTCGGCCCGGACGAGCTGGAGCTGACAGAGGTCCACCGCTTCTGGAACGGCCCAGTCCGCCTGGGAGAGACCCTGCACTGGGATGTCCTCCACCTGTACCGCGAGATGCTCGTCGGCCTTCGCAACGGGGGTTCGGTGGAGGGTGTGGGGATCGACTCCTGGGCTGTGGATTACGGGTTGCTGGATGGCAGTGGGACTCTGCTGGGCAACCCGGTGCACTACCGGGACGCGCGGACCAACGGTGTGATGGAGCGGGTCCTGCAGACCGTTCCCGCCGACGAGTTGTACGCCGTGACCGGGCTTCAGCAGCTTCCGTTCAACACGATCTACCAGTTGGTCGCGGAAGGGAATCTGGATCGCGCGGAGACGCTGCTGATGATCCCGGACCTGCTGGCCTACTGGCTGACCGGCAAGCTCGGCGGGGAGGCGACGAACGCCTCGACCACTCAGCTGTACGACGTCCGCGCGCACGGGTGGAGCGAGACGCTCGCCGCGCGGGCCGGAGTACCGGTGAGGTTGTTGCCGGAACTGCGGGAGGCCGGGGACGTGATCGGGCCGCTGCTGCCTGCGGTGGCCGAGGAGGCCGGGCTGGACCCGGCGACTCCCGTGATCGCGGTGGGGTCTCACGACACCGCGTCATCGGTGGTCGCCGTGCCCGCGGCGGAGGGAGAGCGGTTCGCCTACATCTCCTCGGGGACCTGGTCGCTGGCCGGGCTTGAGCTGGACGTACCGATCCTCAGCGACGAAGCGCAGCGGGCAAACTTCACGAACGAAGGCGGCGTCGACGGCCGGATCAGGTTCCTCAAGAACGTGATGGGCCTGTGGATCCTGCAGGAGTGCCTGCGGGTCTGGGGGACCGACGATCTGCCCGGGCTGTTGAGCGAGGCCGCCGCCGCGCCGGCGTACGCAGTACTGATCGATCCGGACGATCCGAGTTTCCTTGCCCCGGGCAACATGCCGGCCCGGATCGCGGAGTTCTGTGCGAAGTCCGGGCAGGAGCCGCCGCGATCGAAGGCGGCCGCCGTCCGGTGCATCCTCGAGAGCCTGGCGCTCGCCTACCGCCGCACGCTTCGGCTGGCGCAGACGGTGGCCGACCGCGAGATCGACGTGGTGCGCGTGATCGGCGGGGGTTCCCGCAATGAACTGCTTTGCCAACTGACCGCTGACGCTTGCGGCCTGCCGGTTCTCGCGGGACCGGTGGAGGCGTCCGCCCTGGGTAACGTGCTCGTCCAAGCACGCGCCCTCGGCGCTCCGCTGCCCGACCTGACCGCGATGCGCGCGCTTGTGCGCGCGACCCACGAACTGCGGCGCTACGAGCCGCAGGGCAAACCGGCCGACTGGGACGCCGCCGAGTCCCGGGTGTTCGGAGGTTCCGGATGACCGTCCTTCACAGCGAGACCCTGCCCAGCACGCGACGGGCCCTCCACCGTGAGACCCGCCACCGCGAGATCAGCCATGACGACCTCCAGCTCCTCCGACTGCTCGCGACCGGGCTGCCGGTGGAGTCGGTCGCGCGCCGGCTCGACCTGTCCGAGCGGACCGTCCGCCGCCGGACCCGCGCCGCCTGCGACCGCCTCGGCTTCGGCACCGCGATGGAAGCCATCGTCTGGGCCGCCCGCCGCGGCCTCCTCTGACCCCTCCCTCCCGACTCGAAGTACGACGACACATCCCCTGTTCTCCCCCTGCAGATCCGCCCGTCTCTGTGAGGAGTCCGCCCCGATGTCGCTTCGCTCCCGCCTGACTTGCCTGCTGGCAGCCGTCCTGCTCCTGACCCCGTTGCTGCCTGCCACCGCGGCACCGCCTGCTCACCCAAGCTCCCCCGTGCCCCAGAACCTGAAGACGAACAACCTCACCAACCCCCTCGGTATCGCCCCCGGCGCGCCCCGCCTGAGCTGGCAGCTCGACGGCAGCCGCCGGGGCACCACCCAGACCCGCTACGAGATCCATGTCGCGTCGACCCCGGCAAAGACCACCAAACCCGACGTATGGAACTGCGGATCCGGGTTCAGCACAACGCGACTGCTTCCGGCTCCGACCCTTCCCTCGCTGACGTCTGGTCGTTGCCGATGCCCTGACCGTCCAGGACGCTGCTGGTCGGCGTCAGATCAGGTAGCGGAACTCGGCGGAGTCGGGCTTGATCCGCTCGATGTCCAGCGGTGCGGCGTCCATCCGGTCCAGCAGGACGGAGAGGTCGCCGGGCCGGCCGATCTCGATGCCTACCAGCGCAACACCAGTCTCGCGGTTGTTGCGCTTCACGTACTCGAACAGGGTGATGTCGTCGTCCGGGCCGAGCACGCCGTCGAGAAATTGCCGCAGCGCGCCCGGCTCCTGGGGGAACGTCACCAGGAAGTAGTGCTTCAGGCCCTCGTGCACCAGTGAGCGTTCGAGGATCTCGCCGTACCGGCTGACGTCGTTGTTGCCACCCGACAGCAGGCAGACCACTGTCTCACCCGGCTTCACCTCCACGCCGTGGCCAAGAGCCGCGGCGGACAAGGCTCCAGCGGGCTCGGCGATCAACCCGTCGGTCTGGTAGAGCTCCACCATCTCGGAGCACACCAGGCCCTCGGGCACCGAGGTCATCTCAACACCCGCCGCCGAGACCAACGGCAATGTCACCTCGCCTACCCGCCGAACCGCCGCGCCATCGACGAAGCTGTCCAGGTGGGGCAAGGTCACCGGTTCCCCTGCTGCCAAAGCCGCGGCCATGCTCGCCGCCCCACCAGGCTCGACTCCGACAACCCGTACTCCGGGGTGGCGCTCCGCCAGCCAGGTCGCAACGCCCGCCATCAACCCGCCACCACCAACGGGAACCACCAGTACGTCGGGCGCCTGGCCGAGCTGATCCACCAGTTCGACCGCGAGAGTCCCTTGTCCCGCGACGGTTCGGGGATCGTCGAAGGCGGGAACCAGCGTCGCGCCGGTCTCGGTCGCCTCGGCGAGAGCGGCCGCGGCGGCGTCGTCGTACGTGTCGCCGGTGACGATCACGTCGACCTGGCTGCCGCCGAGTGCGGCGATCCGGTCCCGCTTCTGTCGCGGTGTCGTCCTGGGCACGTAGACGCGGCCGTGCACGTCGAGGATGTGGCACGAATACGCCAGGCCCTGGCCGTGATTGCCTGCGCTGGCACAGATGACGCCGGCCTTCTTGGCCTCGTCGTCCAGTTGTGCGATCAGGTTGTAGGCGCCGCGAAGCTTGTAGGAACGGCCGATCTGCAGGTCTTCCCGCTTCAGCCAGACATCGGCGCCGGTGCGTGCGGAGAGTCGCAGGTTGCGTTGCAACGGGGTGCGCACCGCGACCCCGTCCAAACGCTTGACCGCGTCCTCGATCCGCTCCGCGTCGACGGTGTAAGGAGCGACTGAATCACTGCCCTGCATGGCGTTCCTTCCCGTGCATCTGCACGATCTCCAACGATTTGCTCGCGGCACAAGACACGCTACGTCCAGAGTCCGGACCGACGGACACCGTTCCACAACACGGTCATGGTTTCCATGCGTGAAACGGCTATGGTTTGGGCAGTCTAGTTCTCATACGCTCACTCGGTGTAACGACCAGGGTCCTGGACGGGATGAGCCGAGTAAACCGGTCAACGGGGACTGGAGGGCACAGATGGAATCGATTCCGTTCAGTCTGTGGGGAGATGCCTTGTGGTGTGGTCAGGAGGTCGTGCGGGAGGCTCCGCACGAGCAGGCGATCCGTCGTCTCTTTCCTGATCCCATCCCGGCTCGAGGTGCAGACCTGGACACCACTGCGGAGCTCGTCCCGGAACCGCAGAACCGCTTCGACCCGCGCTCGATCGCCGTTCGGGTGCAGGGCAAGGTGGTCGGCTACCTGCCGAGGGACGATGCGCACCGGTACCACCCGGTGTTGTCAGAACTGGTGGTACAGGGCCTGCAACCGCAGGTGCCGTGCCACTTGTGGGTCAGTGAATGGGAACCGGCGGACTGGGAAGGCAAAGGCGACCAGGGCACCGAGTTCCACGCCAGCGTGGCAGTAGCGCTGGGCCAGCCGCACATGCTGGTCCCGGTCAACCTGCCACCGCCGGGCAGCTATCACCTGCTCCCGCCCGGCAGCGGGATCGTGGTGCCCGGCGGCGAGGTGCATCCGGACGTGCTGGCGCCGTTCTTCCGGCCGGAAGGCGAGTGCTGGGCCTACGGGACCATGCACGCGGTCGAGGAGGAGGACGGGTTCTCCGAAAGACCTCGGATGGTGGTGGAGGTCAGGCTGGACGACGATCCTGTCGGCCGGCTGAGCCCTCGCCTCAGTGCCGAGTTCCTGCCGGCGATCCATTACCTGGCGGACATGCGGGCCGAGACAGCCGCCAGGGTCGCCGTCCGCGGGGACCGGACAGCATCGGAGGTGGCTCTGTACGCGGCCCGGAGTCACGACCTGCCGGCCACCTGGCCGGACGGTCTGACTCGGTCACCAGTGGCGTCACCACCATGGCACTACTGGGTCGGCAAGGAAGCGAACTGAGGAATCCCGAGGCGGCCGCGCAGTACGCACCAATCATCAGGTGGTGGCGGGTACTGCGGGGCTACCGACACTCCTTCAGAGCTTCTGGCTGAGGGTCTGGAAGATCTCGTCGAAGGCGCCGGGCAGATCGTCGTGGCCGAAGTCCGGGTAGACGCGGAGCTGCTTGGCCGTCGTCAGCTTGTTGTAGGCCGCGTACTGCGTCGACGGCGGGCAGACCTGGTCCTCGAGGCCGACGTACAGGGTCACCTCGGCCTGGATCCGCGGCGCGAGGTGCTGCAGGTCGATGTAGCCGAGGGTCGTGAACACCTCCTGCTCGCGCAGGTGCCGGGGATCGCGCTTCTTGAACCAGGTGGTGATCTCGTCGTACGGCGCCGTCTCCAGGTTGAGCTCCCACGCGCGCTGGTAGTCGGTCAGGAACGGGTAAACGCTCGCCGTGTACTTGATCCCCGGCGTGAGCGCGGCGCAGACCAGGCTGAGCCCGCCACCCTGGCTCCAGCCGGTGGTGCCGATCCGGGTGGCGTCCACCTCGGGCAGGCCGCCGATGATGTCCGCGAGCCGCCGCGTGTCCAGGAACACGTGCCGGTACAGCAGGCTCTCCGGACCGCCGTCGAGGCCTTCGACGAGGTGGTTGCGCAGCGAGAAGCTGTTGGCCTGCTGTGACTCCGTCCGGAACGCGACCTGCTCGCGGACGTCCAGCGCGGCCACGGTGAACCCGCGGGCGGCGTACGGGAGCAGGTCGACCCACTTCGGCTGCTCGCCGCCGTACCCGTGGAAGATCAGGACCGCGGGCCCTTCGGCCTGGTGCGGGCGAATCACCTTCGCGTGCACCCGGTAGCCGCCGGTGCCGGTGAAGTAGAGGTGCTCGGTCCGCGCGAACGGCAACGGGAAGTCCGTCGCCTCGGTGAACTCGGTCTCCGGGTCGGTCGCGGCCAGTTCCGCCAGCGCCTTCTCCCAGAACTGGTCGAAATCCGCGGGCCTGGGGTTCGTCCCCTGGTAGGCGAGCAGTTCCTCGGACGACATCTCGAACGACAACACGGCTTCGGTGCTCCCTTGTCAGCGCAACTGTCAGCTCAAACGAATGAGCTCATTCTGCGCGGTCGTCCGGCTCACCGGCAGTCCCGTCCCAGATGGTGTAGCCGTGGGCCTTGTTGAGCCTCTCGCGCAGCTCCGTCTCGAGCTTCCCGATCTGCGCCGGAGCAAGCCAGCGCAGCGGGACCAGGACCGAGTGCTCGGGCTGCTTCGTGCGGAGCGCGACCGCCACGCCCTGGGTGGTGTCGACCCGGCCCACCTCGGTGATGTCCGTCCAGGAGGTGCGCAGTCCGCGTACCTCGACCTCGTCGTCGCTCAACTTCAGCAGCACCGGCGGCCGGAGCAGGATCCACAACCCGGCGAGCACGATCAACCCGCCCAGGGTGACGAACACGGCCACCGCGGCAGCCGGCGCCCCGAACGCCCAGAGCACCGCCGCCACGCCAAGGATGATCAACCCGGCGGCCGGGATCCCCAGGAACCGCCCGGGCCGCATCCGGTACGTCGTACGCATCGGGCAAGGATCTCATCGCGGCGGTGGACCGGCTGACCCCGGTCCGGCTCAGAAGGCGGAGACCTCGCTGGTGAGTGCGTTGCCGCTCTCGGTCTTGGCCAGGCTGATCTTCCAGTTGTCGCCTGTATCCGCTCACGCCGGCAGTCTCCCGTGGCGTGGGATCCCTCACACCGCAGCGACAACTTCCTGCCGTGTACTACGAACCGCCCCGGCCGCGGGCGGTTCGCAGTACGGGTCAGTTGCCGGTCTGGGAGGGGTCGTAGGCGCAGGCGTCGTTCAGGTTCTGCGGGGTGCCGGCCTGGGGCTTGGGTGGGGTGGAGGTCTGCTTGCCCGGCTTCTTGGTCGTCGTGCTGGACGGCGTCGAGGCGACCGGCTTCGTCTTCGGCTCGATCGCCTTCTGCACGATCTCGCGCATCGCCTCGTAGTCGGGGTTCTTGCCGGTCGGGAAGTTCTTGCTCTTGTCCAGGTCGACGTTGGAGACGCTGGCGTTCTTCACCTTCAGGCCGAGCTCGATGAACGCCGGCAGGATCTCCTGCGGGATGTCGGTGCGCAGCAGTTGCTTGCTGGCCGAGGCGATCGCCTGGTACTTCGTCGCCAGGGTCTTGGGGTTCGCGCTGTTCACGATCGCGTGGATCGTGCAGCGCTGCCGCTCCTGCCGGGACGGGTCGCTCAGGCCGTAGCGGCCGCGGGCGAACCAGAGCGCGTCGTGCCCGTTCAGCTTCTGGTTCGGGCCGGGCTCCAGGTAACCGGACGGCTTGCGCTCGCTGTTCGACCCCGGGCCCTCGCCGTAGTCGCCGCCGATCGGGACCTTGTAGTTGATGTTGACGGTGATCCCGCCGAGCGCGTCGACGATCTGCTCGAAGCCCTTGAGGTTGACCTGCATGTAGTAGTCGATGTCGAGGCCCATCGCCGCTCCCACCGACACCTTCATCACGTCTGCGCCCTCGTTGTCGGACGGTCCGAGGATGTGCGGGTACCTCTTCGGGATGTTGTCGTACATCGAGTCCAGGTAGAACTCCGGCTGCTCGACGTTGCCGAGGCTCGGATCCCAGTAGCCGTCGGGGAACTTCTTGTGCAGCGGGGAGTCCTCGGGGAACGGCATCCGCATGAAGTTCCGGCTCAGCGAGATCAGCGAGGTGTCACCGGTCTTGGTGTCGATGCTGGCCACGATCACCGTGTCGGTGCGGGTCCCCTCGCGGCCGACGCCGTCGTCCGCGCCGAGGAGCAGCAGATTCAGCCGGGGGGTGTTCGCCCAGGGGTCCTTCTTGTCCTCGACGTTGGGCCGGGTGGCGCTCTTGGAGTTGCCCTCGGACTGGAACACGCTGCCGACCAGGTCGCGCTGCGCCATCACGGTCTGCGCGGCGACGGTGGTCGGGACGGCGATGCCGAAGCACAACAGCCCGACGAACATGGAGCCCGCCAGCCGGCCGGTCGCGGTCAGGCTGACCGGACGGAGCAGCTTGTGCGATGAGACCACGATGCAAATCCAGATCAGGCCGAGCAGCACCACCCCGGAGCTGGCGATGAGCAGCTGGCTCGGGTCCACCGCCAGGGCGAGGATCGAGTCGCGCTTGGTCAGGCCGATGTAGGCACCGATCGCGAGCAACCCGACGCTCAGCGTCATGATGAACGCGCCCAGCTTCGCCCGGCCGCCCATCACGAAGCCCAGGCCCGGGATCAGCGCGCTGAGCAGCGTGAGGCCCATCGCCTTCGAGGTGGTTCTGGCTCGATGCGACCGGTGACGGGCTCGGCTGGCTCTAGGCGCGGACCTGCGTCCTGCTGCGCGAGTGCTCCGCGACATGGCTCCGTTCCCTGATCGACGACGTGACGGCGTGCCGGGCCGTGATCACGGCCCTCGATTGTTCAGACGCCGGCACGGCCTCCTTGGTTGACGTTCATTCGATTCCTGACGCTACCGACCCGTCGATTCGGCCAGATTACAGGGGTGGTGGTCGACACACCCAAGGCGACTGGCACCCGCTTTGCCCACGACCCACCTCTCCGGATAGTCTTGGCCGTCGTCGCGTCCCCTCGGGGACCGTCGGAGGAGGCGTCGCCTAGTCCGGTCGATGGCGCCCGCCTGCTAAGCGGGTTGAGGGTAATCCCCTCTCGGGGGTTCAAATCCCCCCGCCTCCGCAGTACAGAGAGCCGCCAGCGCCAACGCGCAGGCGGCTCTCGCCGTTTCCGCGGGTACTGCGGCCCCTCGGCGGCTCGTGGCTTGGTGGGTACGAGCTGGTCGCCTCGAACGCCTGGCCCCTTGGCTGCCCGCGGTGGAGTGACGTGGTGGTCGCCGCCGTGCTCGGGTGGTACCAGGCGCCGCGGCGAGGTGGGGCGGCGCGGCTCGCCTTCCGGGACCCACATACCCGAGCAGTTGGGATGTACCGAGTGACAGGTAGAGGTCGCTAACGACGTCAACCTCCACGCTCACCGAGGCGGTCGAGGCGCAGACGGAACGCAGGACTTCCTGTCGTTGCGCACACCGTCCGCGCGACCCCAGCGGTTGCACCACGCCTCCGCCTTCAAACAGTTGCTCCAGGCATCCAGCGGCAAGCCACCCGATGGCTTGGCGCAGTCATTGACACTCGACCGCAGCTCCCACCCACTCAGGCCCGCCGCCACCTCGGCCGGCAAGCCGCTGGTATTCCGCTCGGCGGACCGGCGTACAGGGCTAGTCGTTGGCGAGCCGCTTGGCGTCGGCGAGGCGTTCTACTGAGCGGGGGCTCATTGGCTCCATGCCGACGATCAGGTGTTCGACGCCGAGGGATTCATAGTCCTTGAAGAGGGTGGCGAGGTCTTCGACGGTGCCGGCGAAGGCGTGGTCGTCTGGTTCCGGGACTGCGCGCTGCTCGGGATCGCGGACGCTGAGGCCGACCGTTTTCGTCACCTCGTCCTCCGGCCGCCCTGCCGTGGCGAGCGCCAACTGGAATTCGCGCAGCCGACTCTTGACCCGATCGTCGACCGCGCCGAACCACGCCGTGTTCCAGGAATCCGCCCAGCGCGCGGCCAGGTCGAGCATCCGCGGCTGCCGGGCCGCGACCAGGATCGGGATCCGCCGGGGTGCGGGCGGCTCGAGCGCTGCCTCGTGGACCTGGTGATACTTCCCGTCGAAGGTGACGGTCTCGCCGCGGACCAGTCGTGCGACGATCTCCAGCCACTCCGCGAACCGGCCGACCCGGTGATCGGTCGGCAACCCGTTGGCCTCGTACTCCGGGTCGTGCCAGCCGGCGCCGACCCCGAGGATCAGCCGGCCGTCGGAGACCTCGTCGATCGTCGCCGCCATCTTCGCGACCAGCCCGGGGTCGCGGAACGACGCGCACATCACCATCGTGCCGAGCTCCACTCGGTCCGTCACCGCGGCCACCGCGCTGAGCAGCGTCCACGCCTCGTGCATGCCGTACGTCGTACCGTCGGGGGCCAGGTAGAAGAAGTGGTCGGCGAGCCAGACCGAGTCGAGCCCGGCCTCCTCCGCCGACTCCGCTATCCGGCGAACGTCAGCCCATTCAGGCATCCGCCCGTCAGGTCCGTCCGAACCACCCACTGGAAGCATCACGCCAACCTTCATCAGGCCAACCTAGTGCCGAGTGACGCCTGAGGGGAGGTTCTTCGTAACGCTTCCGTGGCAACTTCGCGATACGCAGAAGGCCGCGCGACCGGCATCGGTTCGTGAGGCCGCGGTTCGGAGAACGGGGTGCCGGTTCTCTGCGAAGGCCTCACGAGAGGGTGTGGTGGTGATGACGGACTCGGCCGTCCGGCCGGAGCTGGACCTCCGATCGATCCTGGGACTGGACCTTCCCGCGCACGTGGTCGCTCTGGTGGACGACGGCTGTCGCTCCGCCTGGCTGATCGGCCACCTGCACTGCGGCAACGGCTGGATCGCCTTGATCCAGTACACAGACGCAGGCGGGCACGAACTGACCCGCCGAGTCCCCTTCGACCAGCTCGGCCCCCACTGCTGAGCGCGGCTGTCCAACAGCTCGTGGGCTCTGGCCGGGTTCAGCTGGTCCAGGGACCGACACCGGAGATGCGGTCGACGGTGATGTGGGTGACGTAGCCGGCCGGCAGGTTGTCGCCGGGCAGGAAGTCCGCGTCCGGGCCGATGTACGTCTTCGCCAGCTCGCGCAGCACCTCGACCGCGCCGCCCTCCGTGATCCGGGCGGTGCCCTTGATCACCAGGTACTCCGTCAGCCCTTGCTCGTTCTTGTTCGGCGTCTCGATCGACAGCACGACCCGTCCGTCACGCCGGATGTTCTTCACCTTCTGGTTGTTCGGCACATGCGCGGCGACGATCTCGTCCCCGTCCAGTCCGATCCAGATCACCGACACCTGCGGACTGCCGTCCGGGTTGATCGTGACCAGATGCCCCAACGCGTCCGACTCCAGCACTGCCCGCGCACTCCCCGGAATCTCCATGCCGCTCAAACTAACCCGCCACCAGCCCCCGCAGTACTGCGAAGCGCGCCGCGCCTGGCCTCGCCATTCGGACCGGCCAGCGCCCGACCGTCACCGCGGACTGAGCTGGGTCAACTCGTGGGCGAACAGTTGGAGCGTCGTCGCGGTCTTGGTCACCTCGTTGCCGTCGGTCGGCAGGTGGTGCTTCGTGATGAACTCCCGCCATTCGGCCATCCCTGCGAATGCCTCGGCAGACGGCACTCGCCGGGAGATTTCGAGAAGGCGCCGACCGCCGGGGTAACTCCAGAGGTCCACGACGAGCGGATGGGGCAGGCCTGGGATCCGCTGCCGATCTCTGAGCGCCAGGACAGGGCCCAGTACGCTGAGGTCGTCGAGCGTGAGCCCGTCCGGTGCGTACGCGTCGAAGAACCGGCGTTGTTCGGTGGTGAAGACCCGGCTCCATCGCCGGGTTCCGGCAACGGCCTCGGCGATCGCGCCTTCGTGCGGTCGGCGCTTCAACGAAGCCGAGCAGACGAATTCGCCGGGCGTCACGTCGATCTCGACCTTGAAGCCCTTCAGGTGCCGCAGGTCGGCGCCGAGCCGGTCAGGGGTGGCGGGACGCAGCTTGATCACCGAATCGTCCTTGCGGTGATGGAACTGGCGGGCGCGGACGATCAGTCCGGCCTGGTGGAGGGTCAGGTCAGGCGTGTCGCGGTAGAAGATCTGTTGCGGTCGTGCCTTGCGCAGATCGATCCCCAGCGCGGCGACGGCCGGCCCGACCTGGCCGTCGATCAGGCAGATCTTGAGCTCGACGCTGTCGGCCGCGTCGACGAGCGATGGCAACAATGGAGGCGAATCGAGCGCTGGCTTGCGTGCCGTGTACGAGCTACGGCATCCGATGGGTCGCTGGTCGATTCGTCGCGAACGGGTGAACACCTCACGATCCAAGGCGTCGCCTGAATCGGGTTCAAGGTTCGCAGACGGTTCCTCGCGATCCTCTGTCAAGAGTCGCGGCAGCTCTATCAAGACCCTCGCCAGGCGGGTCAGGGGAGCGGGCGGCAGGCGTACGCAGTACGGGAACAGCGAAACGCCCCGGCTGGGCCGGGGCGCTTCGTTTGCAGTCCGACGGGCTGGCTTCCGGGTCAGCTGTCGGAGTACTGAGGGTTCAGCCCAGGCGGGCCTTCAGGCCGTCGAGCTCGAGCTTGAGTGCGGCCGGGACCTTGTCGCCGAGCTTGGCGAACCACTCCTCGATCAGCGGGATCTCGGCCTTCCACTCCTCGTCGTCCACGTTCAGCGCGACCTGCAGGGCCTCGAGGCTGAGGTCCAGCCCGGTGACATCGAGCGCGTCGGTGGTCGGCACGTACCCGATCGGGGTCTCGACCGCGGCCGCCTGGCCCTCGAGGCGCTCGATCACCCACTTGAGCACCCGGCCGTTCTCGCTGAAGCCCGGCCAGACGAACTTGCCGGCCTCGTCCTTGCGGAACCAGTTCACGTAGAAGATCTTCGGCAGCTTGGATGCGTCGTTGTCCTTGCCGACGGTCAGCCAGTGGTTCAGGTAGTCACCGGCGTTGTAGCCGAGGAACGGCAGCATCGCCATCGGGTCGCGCCGTACGACGCCCACCTCGCCGACCGCCGCGGCGGTCGTCTCGGACGACAGTGTCGCACCCATGAAGACGCCGTGGTCCCAGTCCCGCGACTCGGTCACCAGCGGCACCGTGGTCGCGCGCCGGCCGCCGAAGATGATCGCCGAGATCGGTACGCCGTTCGGGTCCTCGTACTCGTCGGCGATGATCGGGCACTGCTTGATCGGCGTGCAGAACCGGCTGTTCGGGTGGGACGAGACCTCGCCGGACTCCGGCGTCCACTCGCGGCCCTTCCAGTCGGTCAGGTGGTTCGGCGGGGTCTGCGAGTAGCCCTCCCACCAGACGTCACCGTCGTCGGTCAGCGCCACGTTGGTGAAGAGCGAGTTGCCCTTCTCGATCGTGCGCATCGCGTTCGGGTTGGTCTTCCAGCCGGTGCCCGGGGCGACACCGAACAGCCCGAACTCCGGGTTGACGGCGTATAGGCGGCCGTCCTCGCCGAAGCGCATCCAGGCGATGTCGTCGCCGAGCGTCTCGACCTCCCAGCCCTCCAGCGTCGGGTCGAGCATGGCGAGGTTGGTCTTGCCGCAGGCGCTCGGGAACGCGGCGGCGATGTAGTGGACCTTCTTCTCCGGCGAGATCAGCTTCAGGATCAGCATGTGCTCGGCCAGCCAGCCCTCGTCGCGGGCCATCGCCGAGGCGATCCGCAGCGAGTAGCACTTCTTGCCCAGCAGCGAGTTGCCGCCGTAGCCCGAGCCGTACGACCAGATGGTCCGCTCCTCGGGGAACTGCACGATGTACTTCTCGTCGTTGCACGGCCACGGCACGTCCTTCTGCCCCGGCTCGAGCGGTGCGCCGACGGAGTGCAGACACGGCACGTACTTCGCGGCCGTGCCCATCTTCGCCAGTACTTCGGACCCGGTGCGCGCCATGATCCGCATGGAGGCGACCACGTACGCCGAGTCGGTGATCTCGACCCCGAACATCGGCTTCTCCGCCGTCAGCGGGCCCATGCAGAACGGCACGACGTACAGCGTCCGGCCCTTCATGGAGCCCCGGTAGAGCTCCGTCATCAGGGCCTTCATCTCGGCCGGCGCCATCCAGTTGTTGGTCGGGCCGGCGTCGGCCTCGTCGACCGAACAGATGAAGGTGCGCTGCTCGACCCGGGCGACGTCGGACGGGTCGGTGCGGGCCCAGAAGGAGTTCGGCTTCTTCTCGTCGTTCAGCCGGACCAGCGTGCCGCCGGCGATCAGCTCGTCGGTGAGCACCTTGTACTCCGCGTCCGAGCCGTCCACCCAGTGGATCCGGTCGGGCTGGGTGAGCTCGGCGACCTCGGCGACCCAGGCCAGCAGGCCTGCGTGGTCGGTCGGCGCGTTACTCAGGTCGAAGGTCGTGGGGGTAGTTGCTGCGGCCTCGGCGCTGAGGCCAGCCGTTGCGGATACGGATTCGGTATGGGCAGGGCTGGCGGTGGTCGTCATCGGCGGCTCATTCCCTCTCGCGATCGACCGACGGCTTGGACCCTCGACGCTGAGGGGGTACGACGTCGGCCGCCGGGGTCTCCGGCGGTTCGATTCAGCTGGCTGGCGGTGTGATCTGTCGCATACCAGTATGCCCAGTGGGCGTATACCAGTGTGCAAGTGGTACTAACCGTACGCGACTGCGGAGGGTGCTGAAAACCGTTCAGACGTGAGGCCCGTCACAGATTTCCGCCGACAAGGGCTTTCCCAGGAAAAAAGACCGGCCGCGCGATGATCGCGCGGCCGGTTTCCGGTTCCAGCTGGTCTGGAAGCAACTTCTGTTGCTGGTGGGGCTCCTGATGAGCCGACGCAGGCCTGTCGGGCGGTGCTGGAGTGAGGCGGTGGTGCTGGCGGTGAGTTACTGCGTCTGGCGCCAGATGTCGTTGAGGACTCGCTGGGCGGCGGGCTCCTCGCCGGTCAGGCCCGTCACGGTCACGCCGACCAGCCAGGATCGGCCGGCGCTGGTGTAGGCGTGCGTCATCGTCAGCGTGTACGGCGACCCGTTGCGCACGGTAACCCAGGTCCGCGCGTCCTTCGCGGTGGCCGGCACCGGCGTCTTGAATGCGGTCGTCCAGTCCTTGTCGAACGCCGCCCGCTCGGCCAGGCACGCCGCCAGGTCCTTGCAGGGGTGAACCGCGATCCGCGCGTCCAAGGTGGACTGGGTCGGGGTCTTCTCGGTCAGCACCCGCCGGTAGAGCACCGACGACGACTCGCCCAGGTCGACCGTGACCGGCGGCCGCGGCCAGCCGAACGCGAACGGCAGACCGACCTCTCCGACCACCTGCACATCGGCTCCGCGCTCGTACGTCCCGCCGACCAGACCCACCGCCGGGACTGGTGGCGCATAGGCAGCGGTCTCGGCCTTCAGAACGCCCGGCAGGAGCGCCGGCGAGGGGAGCGGACCCGGGCTCACGGGTGCGGCAGCGGGGCCTTCCACCGGTGGCTGCTCCTTGACAGCACTACCGATCGCGGCGCCTACGGAGTACAGGACGGTGAAGACGAGCAGCACGATGAGAACGACGACCAGGTAGGTCCACCGGCCGATCTTGCGCCGGACCTGCCTCGCCATCTCGATCTTGTTCACCGGAGCCGCCGCTGCCGGTTGATCCGCCGGCGGCAGGGGCACCGCGCCGTACTGGGCCAACTGACTTCGTACTGCGGCCAGCGACTCCTCGTCGTTCCCCAGGAGTCCGTCGAGTGAATCCAGCAGTCGTTCAGCGCCGGACTGGCCGGGGACCAGCTGGGTGATCGCGTATGGCCTGTCGGTGCTGAGGTTCGCCGCCCAGAGAGGCGTCTGCTGCTGGCCAGGTCGGAGCGCGGCGCCGCGGCTGGCCAGGTCGAGGCGGTCGCGGACCTGCGGATCAGCCGAGCCGGCCTCGCTCAGGACGAGTGCGACGACCTCCATGCCGGTGAACGAGCGGCCGCGCCAGATCTCCGCCAGCGGGTGGCCGAGCAGTCGCTGGTCGAGCTCGAAGCCGTTGATCTGCGGGGTGGGGTTCACTTCGCCTCCCAGATCGCCCGGTCGGCGAGGACCAGCGCTGCCTGCTCGGCGACGACCCCGTCGATCGGGTGCGCCGTGTAGTCGACCTGGACGATGACGTCGGCCCGCAGTTCCAGCACCGAGATCCGCCAGCCCTGTCGGCTGAGGTCCCCCCGCTTGTCCAGCTTGGTCGGGAAGGGGCGGTCCTTAACGTCCTGCCAGGACTTGCGCTGGAAGGCCTGCCGGGCCACGGTGGCCGGCGTGAACGGCGGTTGACCCGCGCCCGCGGCCTTGCCGGCGTACGGGGTGATGTGGATGCTCACCGCCGCGGCGGTGTGGGTGGGTTGCGTCTGCTCGTCCGCCTTGGCGCTGCAGTAGACGGTGGACGTACCGGTCTGGACGAGTGTGGGTTTGGTGGCCTTCGGCAACAAGGTGGAGACGTCGCCGATCCGCGCGCACAGATCCGCCGGCAGTTTGCGCGCGGGGAGGATGTCGTCCGGACTGACCGGTTCCCCCAACGCGTATCCGACCCCGAGGCCCGCGATCGCGGCCACCCCGCAGGCGATCGCAGTACCCCGGACCAGTCGACTCGCCATACCCGCGACCCTAGCCACGCAAAGGTCCTCCCTTACCAATCAACGGTCACCCACGCGCGACCGGCGCCTTGGACGTCACCTGCAGCCGGTCGGTTCCGAGCAGTTCCGAGCGCGCGCGCGGCTTGGGCAGCGACTGGCTAGGTTGCTGGGGCGGGCCAGCTGATCAGAGTGTTGACGGAGCCGCCGGACTCGGTCAGCTTGGCACCGAGGCCGGCGAGCGCCTCGCCGACGTTGGCGAGGATGCCGGACAAGTCCCGCAGGTTGCCCGCGAGGCTCTCGATCTCCGACGCGACGTCGCCGATCGTGCCACTGCGGTCGTTCAGCCGCTTGGCCGCCGCGTCGCCGATGCCGGGGATCTTGTCGAGCTCACCCGCGAGACCGGCCAGCATGCCGGCGGCGTCCGTACCCGCACCAGCTTGAGGATCTTCTCGAAGTCGTCCGAGTTCTCCACCACGAACCCGACGGCCTTCTTCACATCGTCGAGATCCCGCCCACCCAGCAAATCCCCGATATCCATCCCCCGGATGCTATTGCCCACACCTCCTCCCCGACCCCTCTTTCCACCCCCACCAACCCTGGCGCATCGCCCTCTCACAGCCCCGGATCCCGACGCCCCCAGACCGCAGTACAGCCCACCCAAACCCCACCAAACCCCCGATTGGCACCCAACCCCCCAGCCCGTGTATCGTTACCCAACGTTGTCCGGCGCTCGTAGCTCAACGGATAGAGCATCTGACTACGGATCAGAAGGTTGGGGGTTCGAATCCCTCCGAGCGCGCCAGCAAAACCCCAGGTCACAAGGTGGATGACCTGGGGTTTTCGCCTTTTCTGGGGCGACTTTGCTAACGCCCTTGCTAACACGGTGCCAGCGCTGACGGGTCCGGCCCGTCTTCCTCGTCCGCCTGGTCCTCGTCGACCTGGGCAGCCGCAGCGGCGAACACATCAGCGATTCCGGCTGCATGGCGACGGATCACATGGGCATACAGCCGCAGCGTGACCGAGGGGTCCGCGTGCCCGAGCCGGTCCGCGACGACATGCACCGGGACACCGGCAACCAGGAGCAAGGTTGCGTGGACGTGTCTCAAATCGTGCAGCCGAGCATGCGGCAGCGGGAACTCTGGGGCGTCTGCGTCTTCGGCGGGCTCGTTGTAGGCCTTGATCGATTTCGCGATGAGCTGGCTGACGGTGTCGGGGTAGATGGGCAGACCGAACCCGGTCGTGAAGACGTGCCCCGTGTCGATCCATGAATCCCCGGCGAGCCGCAGATCCTCCAGTTGGCGGCGGCGGTGTGCCTTGAGGATCTCGACCGTCTCAGCGTCGAGGCTGACGGTCCTCTCCCGGCCGCCCTTGGTCGTGCCCTCGACCCTCGCCCCGTCGACCATGCCCACCGATCCACGAATCCGAATAGCCGGTGCCTTCCAGTCCACATCCGGCCACCTCAGGTTGAGCAGCTCCCCACGTCGGGCCCCTGAGTAGGCAGCCAGCCTGTAGAAGGCGAACAGCCGATGCTCGCTCATCAGGTCAAGGAAGCGGCGCAGCTCGTCGGCTGTCCAAATGTCGATCGGTCCACGGTGTTCCCGCCGGGGTCGCTTTACCCGCTCGGCGGGATTCGAGGCCAGCAGTTGGTCTGACCGGACCGCATCGTTGAATGCCTTGCGTAGAACGGCGTGTACGTAGTCGACGGTTCGGCGGGACAGCGGGGCGCCCTTCTGCCCACCATTGGCGAGCAGATCACGGTAGAGGCCGCTGAGCGTCGCCGGCCGGATCGCCTGCAAACGGAGATTGCCGATCCGCGGGGCGATGTACTGCCGAACGAGGTACTGGTATCCCGCGAGGGTCCGGGGCTTGACCTCTAGAGCGTGGACCTCCAACCACTCGTTGAGGTACTCCCCCAGCGTGACGGCGTTCCGGTCGACGTACTCGCCCCGGCGGGCAGCTCGGCGAGCCTCGTCACGAGCTTCCTTCGCGTCGTCATCGGTAGCGAACCCACCGACCCACTTCGGTTTGCTAAGCCCGGTCTCGGGGTCGATGACCCGAATGACGTACGACCACGTACTGCCTCGCTTGGTGATTCCGTCACGAACGGTGCCCATTAGGCAGCCCTCCCAAGACCGTCGACGAAGGAGCGCAGAGCCTGCCCCTTGATCCGGCGTGAGCCATCGATGCGCACCGAGTCGAGCGCCCCCGACCTGATCAGCTCGTAGACCTTCGCCCGGCTGAGACTCAGACGAGCGGCGGCCTCAGGGACGGTGTAGAGCAGCTTTCCGTCGTTCACGATCGTTCCTTTCCGTCATACCGCGGAGTTGGCGGGATGGTCGGTGGCAGTTGCCGAATTGGTGTCGTGGGTGGTGGGTCCGGCGCGTTTGGCTTGCTCGTAGTCGGTTCGCCAGCGGATGCGCTCGTTGATGCCTCGGGTGATGAGTCCGTGCCAGGTGGGGAGGTCGTCGTCGTTGGCTCGGTCGACGGGCTCCCAGATGAAGCGGGGTGATCCGTCCTCGAGGGATTCCGTCGCGGCGTAGCGGTCGGTGTCGTGCATCTCGACACCGGCAGCGGCCAGGGTTTGCCGGACGACTTCGGCGCGGTCTGCCTTGTGCTCTGCGAGCGTCTTGCCAGTCCACTGACGCGACACCAGGACACGGCGGCCACCGAGCCCCAGGTGGTGCCTGTCGTGGGCCTTGGAGCCGCACCAGCCGGGCCGCATGCCAGCTTCTGCGCCTTGGGGCTGTACGCCGAAGCGGAGCCAGTTCGAGCAGGTCGGGGAGCAGGGCAACGACCTGCACATCGTGGCCATCGCAGCCCCGGCCGATGTGGCCGAGGTGCTCGGCATTCCGGAAGGGACCGCCATCCAGGCTAGGCACCGTCTGCGGAGTGTCGACGGTGAACCGCACCAGCTCAGCGACTCCTACTTTCCGCCGTTCGTGACCGAAGCAACGAGTTGTTCTGGAAGCCCACCGACCTGGGAGTCAACGGGGGCTTGCTGGCCGCCACCGGTCACCCGCAGGCCCGTTGGCACGACACGCTCACGGCGCGGATGCCCACAGCCGAGGAGGGGCAGCGCCTGCGCATGGCACCGGGTACCCCGATGTTGGTCCACACCCGAACGGGCTACGACGCGGAAGACCGCGTTGTGCGGTACATGGTGACGCGGATGGCAGCCGACCGTGTCGAGATCTCCTACGACTTGGACGCCTGATGCTGATTCCCCTCGACGAGTCTCACCGCCCGCTTGTCCACCAGATCCGCAAGGACGCCGAGGACTGGCTTGAGGCTCGTGACATCGACCAGTACCGGCGAGGACTCGACCCCACCGTCATCCGCAGGAACATCGACCGTGAGTTCGACGCCGGGCAGTTCCGAGGCTGGCAGGTCGATGGCGAGATCGTGGCAATCCTGGCCATCATCGAGCCGGACGCCGACCTGTGGACGCCAGAGGAGCTCAGCGAACCGCAGACCTACGTCAGCCGGGTGATGGTTGCGAAAGGCCAGCACGGCAAGGGATATGGGTCGGCGATGTTAGCTGCTGTCGCCGACCATGCGCGAGCTCGGGGCGACCGCTGGATCAGGCTCAACTGCTGGAGCACCAACTACCCGCTGCACGAGTATTACATCGGCCTCGGCTTCAAGTACGTTCGCACCGTCGACATCCCCGGACGCATGAGCGGCGCCTTGTTCGAGCTGGATCTGTCCTAGCCGATTCTGGGTGTCGTCTATCCCGGTCGGTCGGCTCTGTCCTGTGACGGCTGATGCCTGACAGTCGTGTGCCAGCTGATGGTTGTCATCGGCACGACCGCGCGGATCGCGGCAAATGAGTGCGTCGCGTGAAGCTACGTCCGCTGCCGACGTACCCTGTCCGAAAACCGCACCGGGTCGCGTCACGTCACGGCGCAGCAGATGACTAAGAACGATTCACGCGGGATGCCTCATCGGCCCCGCGAGGCCAGAAGCGCCAATGGCCTCCATACGCAATGGCTGCTGCGGAGGTGGGATCACATCGTCAAGCTCGCCGAAGCCGGCTTCGACGAAACTTCGATCGGCTGTCCCGCATGTGACGGCACCGAGGGTCTCGACGCACGTGACGAGCTTGAATCACTGATGCGCCGAGGCGGCAGACGAGCCGAGCGCATCTCGGTCCAGGCGAAGGCGCTGGATGAGCGCATCCTGCGAGCAACTTCTCCGCAGCCATTCTCCCCCGTCGACGGCAACTGGTGGCGCTATCGCAATCTGGACTGAGTAGGTCCGATACCCGGCCGATGACGTTGCTCCTGAACATCCGTTCATCGGCAAGACCGCGCATCACAATCCGCGGCATGTGAGTGCGTTGCTCGGTCTTCGAATCGTGGCCCCGAACTCGTCACTCGGTGCCGTTCACCCGGTCTGACCGTCGATCGACTCCCTGATCGAGTCGGCGTGGCCGTTGTGGCGTGCACTCCTCGATCATGTGGACCAGGATCCACCGCAAGGTGAAGGTCTCGCCGGTTTGCGGTCTCGTGAGACTGACTCCTCGTCGAGTCCACCGCGAGTGAGCGCTTCGTCGATGACCGCGTCTGAACGGCTGACGGCCTCGTCGAACAGCGCCCGCAACTCCTCCGGAGTGTCGTCACGAGCCGATTCGAAGTCCCAGTCGTTCTCGATGAGAGCCCAGTCGACGGTGTCAAAGGGCGGCGCGAACCCTGCGTCGCGGAACCAGTGATCGAACCACTGGGACTCAACGAGCGAGAGGTGCTTCATCAGGCCCCCCAGCGTCATGTCGGTCGGCGGGCATTGCTGCGCCAACTGCTCCTGGGTCAGTCCGGAGCACTTCCACCGGAGCGTGTCGCGTTGGTACGCCAGTGATCCACGCAAGATTGCGACTTCGCTGCCGTGCAGTGGCGCTTCGGTGCGCGCATTGATGTCAAATTCCTGTGCTTCGCTCACAGGTGCGCATCGTACGGGGGACTACCGCTCATCGGCAGTTCCGCGCCTTACTCTCGGCGGCAGAGCGAACGTTCTTCCGCAGCCTCAGACCACCCAGGAAACGGCCCCTCAGTGGCGAACGATGCGCGCGCACTGCCCGCACACGTCCACTGAAGGGCCGCTCCTGCAACCGTACTCCGCAGTCGCCGGATCCACGACCGTACCTAGACACGAACGGGTGCTTGCGCGGGTCAGCGCTGGCGTAGCCCCGTCGAGGAGAGGTCGGTGACTTCGGGTCCGCCTTCCGCGACGACCGAGCCCTGTGGTCCGTCCCGCCGACGAAGAGGCCTCTGCGAGCGATCGGTACGACGGTCCGCAGACGGTTCGGGCTGGACCTCGATCGGACCCGGACGGGTGATCGTGCGGATGACGTCGAGGGGGCGCCGCGCCTTCAGCCGGCGTCGCCCGTGCTACCGGCGGACGTGT